>NZ_JACOIJ010000010.1 GCF_014692495.1 Sphingobacterium litopenaei
ATGCCGTGCAGGAACTCCGTATCAAATACCGTTGGGAAGTATTAGATGCAGAAAGCAAGAAGATAATAGAGTCGCGAAAGCGAGGAATCCCATATGAAGCAGAATTGTTGCCTAATGGTGATACGCTCAAACAGCTATTGGCTAGATCAAGACACCTATTGTTCAAGCATCCGAGCCGATGGTCCGAAAGCCAGAAACATCGTGCTGAATTGTTGTTCATGCGGTTTCCCAAGCTAAAACAGGCTTATGATCTTGGAATTGCCTTAGGGGACATCTTCAATAAATGCAAGGACAAAAAGGTAGCATTTACCAAACTAGGCCTGTGGCATAATCAGGTTGAGAATGCGGGCATTACTTCCTTTGAGAGCGTAGCACGATCTATTGCAGCGCATCATCAATACATCCTACACTACTTCGACAACAGAAGCACCAATGCTTCCGCAGAATCTTTCAATACAAAACTCAAAGCTTTCAGGAGTGTCTTTCGTGGCGTAAGGGATACAACATTCTTCCTATACAGAGTGATGAAATTGTATGCTTAAAAATCTTTACCCCCCAAACTTTCCGTATGATCCGATTTGAGTTCTTGTTGAGGCTATAAATGCAAAAAGCTCCATCTTTTGATGAAGCTTTTTCTGCGGAGAGTGAGGGATTCGAACCCCCGAACCTGTGACAGTTAACGGTTTTCAAGACCGCCGCATTCGACCACTCTGCCAACTCTCCGCCACAAAAGTAGAAATTCTAACTAGATCTACAAAACTTATTTTGCGACAATAGGCTTATGCCTTGAAAATGAGGTGAATTATTTTATTTTCTCCTAGAAAAATTCACTTTTTGAGGCTATTGAGCAAGAATTTCGCGGCAATGCTTACGGATATTATTTGCTATTTTATCTATTGGAAGATCGTCAGAGTCCAAACCAAAAGGTTCTTCAATGGATTCGCCTATCATTTCTATCGTTATTAGTACATAGAAAATAAACGGAACCGCCAACGTTACGAAATAACCCATAGAGAAAACATATCCTACAGGAAGAGTGATAGAATAAATGATAATAAATATCTTGATAAATGAACTGTAAGCAATGGGAATAGGCGTATTTTTGATGCGTTCACATGCTCCACAGACATTAGTCATCCCTGTGATATCTTCATGTAAGATTCGAAGCTGGTCGCCCGTAATTTTGTTTTCTGTATATAATGCATTCACCTTTTTAAATATTAGGGAAGCTACTTGATTAGGTCCATGCTTTTTGTCATCCAAATCAGCTAATTCAGGATGATCTTTTTCGTCCAACATAAATTTGGTGTAATCCGACCTCAAGAAGCTAAATAATGTCTCAGCAAAAAGCGGTATGGATTTTCGGAAGAAATTACGGTTGACTTTATCATCTACGGGCAGCATAGCATTTAGTTTTATACTCAAGGTACGGCTTATGTTCGTCAAAGCTCCCCATTGTTTGCGTGCTTCCCACCACCTGTCATACGCGGTATTGGTACGGAAAACCAAAATTAACGAAAGCACAAATCCCAGTAGATTATGTACGGTGGTGATATTTTTAACCCAACTTTTATCGGATAAATTGAGGTATTCGAGTTCGAGATAAGCTACGCCCCAAGAAAAGGCAGAAACAAGTAAAAGTATAGGGAAGATCTTTTTCGAATGATCAGATTTCAACAAATGTTTTATGGTATGAAACCAATCTTTCGGGTTATAAACTTTCATTAATTATAGTTGATATAGATTTTGAAATAACTTATTTTAGTCGCAATATGGCGAAATATCAGAAAAGGAGCAAGAAAAATGTTGTATCAGCTGCAGAGGAGAGAAGGCGGTATTTGATATGGAGCGTTGCTATACCATTTGCTGTAATAGTTTTGATTGCCATATGGAATTACCGGCATAGTGTTAAGTATTATTATCACGTACTTTTTGATAAGGAAATCAAGAAAGGAGATTCTGAAAAGAGTAAACATGATGCGCGTAATATATTATTGATGAATTCTCATTCGGATAAATCTTTTGGGATTGATATTAGTCAATATCAAGGGAAGATTTTGTGGGATTCTGTAAGTCTGATCAATGAAGAATTTCCTATAGATTTTGTTTTTGTAAGAGCCACGATGGGAGAGAAAGGGAAGGATAGTAAATTTGATCAAAATTGGTCTGCTGTACAGCGCATTAATAAACTGCGCGGTGCTTATCATTATTTTAGGCCAAATGAAAATTCCATCAAACAAGCTAATAATTTTATTAAAACAGTAAAATTAAAACCGGGCGATCTTCCACCTGTTCTAGATATTGAAGAGCGTCCGCGAAGGCAATCGATGGATAGTCTGCGTGTAGGTTTGAAAAGATGGTTGGATCGGGTAGAAGCGCATTACAAAGTCAAGCCTATTGTATATTCAGGAGATAGTTATTTTACTGATTTCTTAGAGAAAGAATTTAAAGATTACAAGCTTTGGATTGCTAATTATAATTTTTGGGTAGAGTCGCCTAAAGCACATTGGGATATTTGGCAATTTTCGGAAAAAGGCAGCGTTAAAGGAATTAAAGGTTTTGTGGATCTCAATATGTATCATTTGGATGTAGAAGACTTGGAAAAATTGAGTATCCCTTTTAATTAATAAAGAAAAGTTATGGCAAGTTTTAAAGAGTTGATTGAGAAAAATAATTTGGTTTTAGTGGATTTTTCAGCAGAATGGTGTGGACCTTGTCAGACATTAGCGCCCATTCTCAAAGAAGTGAAAGAACACTTTGGTGAAGGATTAAGTGTGATTAAAATTGATGTGGATAAGAACAATGCTTTGGCAAGAAGTTTTTCGGTGCAAGGTGTTCCGACTTTGATATTATATAAATCTGGTCAACAGGTGTGGCGGCAAAGCGGTCTATTAACCAGATCAGATCTAATATCGATTATTCAGCAATATGCTGCCTAATCGATATTATCCGTAATATCAGAATTTAGTGATTTGATTTTTGTCATCGCCACCTTGTCTATTCGGTTGCCATCCATGTCGATGACTTCCAAATGGTAACCTTTGTAGGTGATGGATTCTCCTTCGGCAGGGATATGATCCAAATAAAGGAATACCAGTCCTCCGACAGTCGTTATATTTGAAATTTCATCTTCGTCATCTTCGCTTAGGTGGATTTCAAATTTTTCGAAGAAATCATCAAGCTGACAACGTCCATCTATGATGTATGAGCCATCTTCGCGCAAACGAACCAATTTTGATTTACTTTCTTTCGCTTCTTCATCGAAAGTTCCAACTAGATTTCCGAGGATATCTTTTAATGTAATAATACCTTGAGGTGTTCCGTACTCATCAATTACAACAGCTTGTGTCACTCTGCTGCTTTTTAATATCTCCAACACAGAATATATTCCGCTGTTTTCATTCACAAATGGAATAGGCTGGATTAATTTTTCGATATCTGGATGATCATTCAATAAAAAGGCTTTCAATAAATCTTTCACCGAAATAATACCTTTCATATTATCAAAATGTCCGTCGCAGACTGGGTACTCTGTATGATTGGACTTAAGAATATATTTCCGCATCTCCTCAAAGGAATCCTGAATATCCAAGTATGTAATATCATTGCGGTGAACCATAATATTCAAAGCGCGCTTATCGCCAATAGTCAACAAGCGATCTACCAAATCATGTTCAAAGCCTTCAATAACGCCACTAGTCACTCCTTCATCGACTAAAGCTTTAATTTCTTCCTCTGTTACCGCATTGCTGGAAGTTTTGATATTTAATAATTTAACAATAAAATCAGTCGAAACAGATAATGACCAAACAAACGGCTTTACAATTTTGCTCAGGATGTCCATTGGTCTGGAGATGAGCGAAGCATATTTTTCTGGTATAGCCATCCCAATTCTTTTGGGCACCAGTTCGCCAATAACCAAGGACATATAGGTAATTATTAATACAACTATACCTACGGAAAGCGTGTCGCTATATGGAGCTAATGAAGGAATCGATTTCAGGTGTTCAGCGATGTAAGTTGAAATAGAGCCCCCAGAGAAAAAACCAGTTAAAATACCAATTAAGGTAATACCTATTTGAACGGTAGATAAGAATTGATTGGGGTCATCTTTAAGTTTTAAGGCTCTTTTTGCGCCCGCATTTTCATCACTTATGGATTGTAATCGTGCTTTTCTACTGGATACTATGGCGATTTCGGAGGCGGACAAAATACCATTAAGTACCATAAGCACCAAAATGACGACTATTTCTGTTATCATATATTAAATAAAAATCTTCATTACGAATATAATAAATTAAATCAGGATAAATGATTCCATTCTGAAAGAAAATGGTGCAAACGTTTGATATAAAAAAAAGCTTTATTTAATACAATGAATTATTGATATTGGTCATTATTTTGAAAATCAAGTGCATGAATTTAACCAATGACGTTTATTTTGAGCTCAAAAATGTAGTTTCTCAATTTGATATTTCTGGCGAAATCGTAAGTATCGAAAAATTTGGTTCCGGCCATATTAACGATACATTTCGAGTGCGCATAGATAATGCCGATACTTCCTATTTATTGCAAAAGATTAACCACCATATATTTCCTAATATTGATGGATTGATGCAAAATATTCAATTGGTCACCGATCATTTGAAAAATGTGATGGCAGGTAGTGTGGAGGATGTAACAAAACATACTTTGACGATTATTCCTTGCAAGGACAGCAAGCTTTACCACAAAGACCAGGATGGTCAATATTGGAGAGTATTTATATTGTTAGACAATGTTAAAAGCTACGATATCGTAGAAACTTATCAGCAAGCTTACTCTGGTGGGCGAGCTTTTGGACAATTTCAAAAACAATTATCTACGCTAGATGCGCGTAAAATTGTAGAGGTATTGCCAAATTTCCACAATATTGATTTTAGATTGAATAATCTTAAAAATGCGATTCGTGAAAATAAAGCTAATCGACTAGATGAGGTAAAAGATATATTAGACTATATCAACTCGCGTGAAAATCGCATGCGTACCGTTTTGCACATGGCCGAAAATGGTGAATTGCCTTTACGTATTACGCACAATGATACCAAATTCAATAATGTATTATTGGATGAGAATGATAATGTACAATGTGTGATTGACCTGGATACGGTAATGCCAGGTTATGTAGCTTATGATTTTGGTGATGCAATACGCACGATTATCAATTCAGCCGCTGAGGATGAAAAAGACCTATCTAAAATAGTTTTAAATATTCCATTGTTTCAAGCTTATACAGAAGGTTATTTGGCAGAAGCCGCTGAATTTTTAACCGAAGAGGAAATAGAATCTTTATTTTATGGGGTGTTATTATTGCCTTATATGCAGGCAGTTCGTTTCTTGACTGATTATATAGATGGTGATTTATACTACAAAATTCATTATCTTGACCACAATTTAGTACGTACTCGTGCTCAAATAAAGCTCGTTCAGGAATTGGAGCAACACGAAACGGTACTGAAGGATATTTTGAAAAATACACTATCTATCAATTAGTAAATGAGTTCATTAGAAGTACCTAAAATTCACATTCCCTCCATTACGATGGAATCCTTAAAATTTGTTTTCAAGGAATTGGAATGGCATGCTATCGATCAGGCTCCATGGGCTAACGAATATCCATATCAACCTGATGTGAAGTTTCAGATTGCTTACGATAAAGAGCATATATTTATACATTACGATGTGAAAGAAGAGTTTGTGAAAGCTTCTTACATTCGACCAAATGAAAATGTATGGGAAGATAGCTGTGTGGAATTTTTTCTTTCCTTAGATGGTAAAGAGACCTACTACAATTTTGAATTCAACGCATTGGGTACAGGTTTGATAGGATACGGATCGGCAGTAAAGTCAGAAAGAACACGTTTATCTGCAGCGCAAATAGAATTAGTGGATACGTACATTCAAGTGAAAAATATTAAAGGTAGTAAAGAGTGGGAGAGTTATTTGGTGATTCCAACCTCACTTTTTAATGCAGTTTCGTTGGAAGGTCAGACGTATCATGCAAACTTTTATAAATGTGGGGATGGTCTTCCGCAACCACACTTCTTAGCCTGGAGTACTATCGATTTACCCAAACCAAACTTTCACCAACCCCAATTTTTTGGCGAGATAAATTTCATATAGAAAACCATAAAATAAGAAAAGGCGAATCGTAAGATTCGCCTTTTCTTATTTTATAGTGGAAACTTTATGCTTATCAACTTTTTTAATCCAGTAAATTATATAAACTGTTCCTAAAACTGTTGGCGCCATCCAGTAAATGGTTTCATTAAAGTGTAACCCCGCGACAAGGAAAGCGGTAAAGGAAGCAATTAATGCACCTACCATTCGACCAATATGGCTTTTCAGATAGGCTATGTTTTTCGTAGTTAATCTTTTGAAATTCTTAAAATCATTTACGCTCATAAATAAGCCAAATCCCGCAAAGAATACATACAATATAGAACCTTCTATTTTCTGTAGGATTCCCAATACACCCAATCCAAGCATGATGATACTGATGAATAACATTGACCCCGAGATGATTTTGTCCAATGTATCTGCGGCGGATTTCTCTTTGCTTTTAAATGTGAGCGCACGATTACCTGCTAAAATCATATAGATAGTGAATAAGCCAATTAGAAATAAAAAGGTGTTTTCGTGATTCGGCAACCGCGCAATTATCAACGAAATAAGAGAACTGCTGATCATAGCTGCACTGAATATTTTACCAGATTTTTTGTGTGAAGTATTTCTCTTTCGAAAATATACGCTTGAAAGTCCAGATAACAGTCCTAATCCCCCTAAAAAAGCGTGGATATAAATTAATGTTTTTATAAATGTTTCCATTAGTAAAGGTGTGTAAGTGTGATTATGACGTAATAATTGGCGTGCAAGCTACATTATTTTTACTTAATAGATCACAAATAAAATCAAAAATCGAATGACAAAATTTGATTTTATAAACTTCTTTTATAAAACCTCTTTTTCTTACTTTTTTTGTCCAATAAGTAATGATGATAATACCAATAAAAGTAGGAGTAATCCAAAAGATTATATCATTTCGTTGTAACCCTGTTACTAGAAATGCCGTAAAAGCTGCTATTAAAGCTCCTATCATGCGACCAATGTGACTTTTCAACCAAGCAATTTTTTGGAATCTGTAAAATTTGTAATTTCTAAAATCATTTATTCCCAAGAATAAGCCTATCGCTCCAAAGAATAAGAAAAATATAGCATCTTCGTGTTCAGCTATCCATTTGAAAGTCGCGACAATTAGCATTATTAGCGCAATAAGAAACATACTTCCAGAGATAACTTTATCGGTGGTATTAGCCGACAATTTATTAGAATCTCTAAATGATAAAGCGCGATTTCCAGATTATATCAAATAAATGGTAAAGAGTCCGATTAAAAAAAGAAAAGTATTTTGATGATTGGGGAGTATGGCAATGACTAAAGATAGTCCTGAACTAATCAGCATAGAAAAGGAAAATATTTGACCGGAGTTTCGGTGTTTTGTTCTTTCTTTTCTAACATATAGACTTGCTACACCCGATAGCAATCCTAATCCACCAAAGAAGGCATGGATATAGATTAATATTTTAATTAAAAATTCCATTCTAGGGTTAGTGTGATTTAAGTCAATTTACGATTATAACTTTACCCTATCAAGAAGTTTTTGAGTATTTACTTAAAAAAGTTGTTAAAAAGTAAGAGCGAATCAATCGATTCGCTCTTACTTATTTTATTTTTTTAAATGTGGTATAACTTTCTATAATATAAACTTTTAGATCTTCAGGGCTGGAGTTTTCAATGAACTCTACCGTAGGTCTAAATCGTTCTCGAAATAAGGCTATATCGGCATCATTTAATGGTAGCAATGATCCAATTAGATGCTTGGTAAATTTGCGATCGATCTTTCTGGCTTGAAATTCTTCGTAGAGTATATCAACGCTTCGACGCGCATTTTTTGCTTCACGCCCTAAAAGGCGAGACGGTGATATTTTTACTCCACCTTGATTTCTGGGAACTTCTACAATTTTTCCTGCATTCTTTGCCTTTTCTAGTTCTTGTGCGAGCACATTGTCCGTCATTCTCTTGACTAAAACCTCGTCAATATGAAGGATGTTTTCGTCTTTATTCAAATAAATTCGACGAACCGCTTCGTCATAATAGAAGATAGTATCTGTATTATAGCCTAAAATTTGAACGCCCAAATAATCATTTACTTCGCCCGCAATTTTGAAAGAGCCGTCTCGGTTGGAATTGGCAATTTCATTGGTACGTAGGTTTTTTATTTCTACATTATTCAAGGGTTGGCTGCTAACTAAATCGTAGATAAAGCCATTAATGTGCTGCGCTTGAGCAAAGCTCGATATCGCAGTAAGAACTGTTATAATAATATATTTAATCATTTATTTGGCTCTCCAAGTATTGTTTTCTGGATTAATGTCGGGATAAACATTACGTGGATCTAATCTTACAGAAGTAAGTTTTTCTGTAGTATTCAACTTGAATGTCCAGACTTTATTCCTTTCCCAGATTTCTACAGGAAGTTTAGTCGTTACTTTCTGTCCACTTTCTGTAGTAGCTTCCACTTCAATTGGCATTGGAAGTTTACCTAAATTTTGTACGGTAACCAATGCGCCTTTCTTTTCATCCAACTCTATATAACGAACCTCTGAAATGCCTTGATCCATTTGCCAGTTATTTTGGAACATTCCTCTCCAAAACCAATTTAAATTTTCGCCTGTTTCATTTTCGATAGTACGGAAAAAGTCCGTTGGAGTGGGGTGTTTGTAAGCCCAATATTCTATGTATTTGCGGAAAGCAACATCGAAACGCTCAGGACCTATAATTTCTTCGCGCAATAATCGCAAGGCATATGCTGGTTTGTAATACGCTAATATACCTATGTTTCTTTCTCTCATCGTTTGAGGAGAATTCATCACAGGTTCTAATGAAGGATTGAATGTGGCTTGAGTTAAACTATTCTTACTTCCGAAAGATCTGTTGTATTCGCCTTTATTAAAATGCGCTGTAGAAATCTCATTGATAAACGTATTAAAGCCTTCATCCATCCACGCGTGTAATCTTTCGTTGCTACCCACAATCATCGGAAACCAGTTGTGACCAAATTCATGATCTGTTACGCCCCATAAGTCTCCGCCTTTAGCTTTATAACCACAGAAAGATAATCCTGGATACTCCATACCGCCAACATTAGAAGCGACATTTACGGCAACAGGATAAGGGTATTCAAACCATTTGGTGGAATAATGCTCAATAGAAGCTTTTGTGTATTCTGTAGAGCGTTCCCATCCATTTTTGCCATTGCTTTCTTCTGGATATAGGGAAAGTGCTAAACTTGTTTTTCCGGAAGGAAGATTAATCTTTGCACCATCTACGATGAATGATGTAGAAGCAGTCCAAGCTACGTCATGCGCATTTTCTAAACGATACTTCCATGTAAGTTCCTTTTTATTCGGTCGAGAATTCTTATCTGTTACTTCTGCTAATGAACGAATCATGACTGTTTTGTCTGATTTTTTCGCTTCATTATAGCGGGATAGTTGCGTAGCAGTCCATACTTCTGCAGGATTCAATAACTCACCACCTAATGCCACAATATGATTAGCAGGCGCAGTAATTTCTACATTAAAATCACCAAATTCTAAATAAAATTCACCTGGTCCAGTATACGGATGCGTATTCCAACCTAAAACATCATCGAATACCGCTACACGTGGATACCATTGTGCGATAGCATATATCTTCCCGTTTTTTGTTGGTAAAATACCTGTTCTGTCCGCGCCATATTCTGGAATAGAAAATTCAAAATCCATAGCAAAGGTGATTTTACCACCTTTAGCTTCTAAAGATTTCGGTAAATTAATACGCATTCTCGTATCGGTAATTACATAATCCGTAGTTGTTGCATTATTGATTTTGACATTTGATAATTTATAACCACCGTCAAAAGTGCTACTGGCACTTCCGTAACGGCTTTCTGTCAAAGGAATAGTCGCTTGTCCACGTGACTGGGAATTAAAAAGATTTTGATCTAACTGAAACCAGACAAAGTCCAAAGCTTCTGGACTATTATTGGTATACGTTATTGTTAAAGAACCTTTTATTTTATCTTGTTTATCATTCAAAGTAGCTTTGATGTCGTAGCTGGCAGCATTCTGCCAATATTGTGGGCCGGGTTTTCCGCTTGCAGAACGATATTCTGTTCCATTAGAAGTATAAAAATTAGGACCAAAAGCTTCGCTATAATTGTAATCGCTTTTCGGTTGTTGTGCTACTAAAGTTTGCGAAGATAATAATGCAAGACTTAGTAAAAGGCAGTTAGATATATTCTTTATCATAAATTAGATAATTTTTGTTTATAGGTTTCTTCATCAAATCCCAATATGATATCATTTTCCAATTCGATAACTGGACGTTTAATCATACTGTTGTTACTTAATAAAACTTCACGGGCAGATTTTTCATCTACTACAGCAGCTTGCTGTTCTGCAGAAAGCTTTTTCCAAGTAGTTCCTTTTTTATTTACTAAATTTTCCCAAGACGTTAGCTTTTGCCATTCCATTAGTTTTGAATCTTGAGCGGGTTCTTTTTTATAATCGTGGAAAGTATAAGCGATCTGGTTTTCATTCAGCCAATCCAAAGCTTTTTTTACTGTGTTACAATTCTTGATTCCGTAGACGTTTAACATATTTATTCGTTTTAGCTCTTAATATATTACTATAAAAGTAAGTATTATTTCAATTCTTAGGTTGTTAAAAATAGGTAAACTTATATCATTTATATTGAAAAATCTCGAGATATGGTTTTCATAGGTTTAGTCATATTCAATAATTTTAGATGGCTATATGTTTCTATTTCATAATGTTAGAAAGAAGAAGGATTAGGATAATTTTATAAAAAATTCATTTTCATAGTGTATTTTTTACACTATTATTTTTTTTAATGATAAATTAATTATATTTTTATAACTTCATTAAAAATAATACAAAAATGAGCCTAAAAGATTATAAAGGTGTTTTGACAGGTGATCAAGTTCAAGAGTTATTTGAAATTGCTAAAAAACACAAATTTGCTTTACCTGCTGTAAACGTAATAGGTACTAACTCTATTAATGCAGTTCTAGAAACAGCAAAAGCTGTTAACTCTCCAGTTATCGTGCAATTGTCTAATGGTGGTGCACAATTTTATGCTGGTAAAACATTAAATAACGATGGATTAAAAGCATGTATCTTGGGTGCTGTTTCAGCTGCTCAACATGTTCATTTATTAGCTGAGCATTATGGTGTTGCAGTAATCTTGCATACGGATCACGCTGCTAAAAAATTACTTCCTTGGATCGATGGTTTATTAGATGCTGGTGAAAAATTCTTTGCACAAAACGGTAAGCCTTTATTCTCTTCGCACATGTTGGATTTATCAGAAGAGCCTATCGAAGAAAATATCGAAATCTCTGCTAAATACTTAGCTCGTATGAAACCACTAGGTATGACTGTAGAAATCGAATTGGGTGTGACTGGTGGTGAAGAAGACGGTGTAGACAACTCAGATGTTGATAGCTCTAAATTATACACTCAACCTGAAGAAGTAGCGTACGCTTATGAAGAATTATCTAAAGTATCTGATAAATTCACAGTAGCTGCTGCTTTTGGTAACGTACATGGTGTATACAAACCAGGTAACGTGAAATTACAACCAGTTATCTTACACAACTCTCAAGAGTACATTCGTGAGAAATTTAATTTAGAAGCTGAAAAACCAGTAAACTTCGTATTCCACGGTGGTTCGGGTTCTTCTCCAGAAGAAATCGCTGAAGCTATCTCTTACGGCGCTATCAAAATGAACATCGATACAGATATGCAATGGGCTATGTGGGATGGTGTTCGTGCTTACGAAGCTAAAAACCACGATTACTTACAAAGTCAAATTGGTAATCCTGAAGGTGAAGATTCACCTAACAAAAAATACTACGATCCTCGTGTATGGTTACGCAAAGGAGAGGAAGCTTTCGTTGAGCGCTTAAAACAAGCTTTCGCGGAATTGAATGCTATTGACGTAAACAGTAAATTGTAATACCAAACATTATATATAGTTGAGGGTTATTGATTGAACATCGATAACCCTTTTCTTTTGCTGTAAAAAACTCTTTGTACAGCTCATTTTAGTGCATATTTCTTGATATAAATACAGTATATTTGCTTTTTAATTTGAAGGCATAAAACCTGTATGAAGCATATACGTAATTTTTGTATTATAGCACACATTGACCACGGTAAAAGTACCTTGGCGGATAGATTATTAGAATACACCAACACAATTTCGCAAAGAGAAGCACAAGCTCAACTTTTGGATAATATGGATTTGGAACGTGAGCGTGGTATCACCATCAAATCGCACGCTATTCAAATGGATTATATTCAAGATGGTGAAAAATATACTTTGAATTTGATCGATACGCCAGGACACGTGGATTTCTCTTATGAAGTATCTCGTTCAATCGCGGCGTGTGAAGGTGCATTATTAATCGTGGATGCTTCGCAAGGTATTCAGGCGCAAACTATTTCGAACCTTTATTTGGCAATGGAGCATGATTTAGAAATCATTCCTATCCTAAATAAAATGGACTTGCCTGGAGCAATGCCAGAAGAAGTGAAAGACCAAATCATTGATTTGATTGGTGGTAAACGTGAAGATATTATCCCAGCATCTGGTAAAACAGGTTTGGGGATTCCTGATATTTTAAGAGCGATTGTAGAGCGTGTACCTGCACCAGTTGGTGATCCAAATGCGCCATTGCAAGCTTTGATTTTTGACTCGGTGTTCAACTCGTTTCGCGGTATCATGGCGTATTTCAAAGTAGAAAATGGCGAGATTCGTAAAGGTGATAGGGTAAAATTCGTTGCTACGGGCAAAGAATATTTTGCGGATGAAGTAGGAACATTGAAATTAAATCAAGTACCGAAAGAAGTAATCAAAACAGGTGACGTAGGTTATATCATCTCCGGTATCAAAGAAGCACGGGAAGTAAAAGTAGGAGATACAATCACTACAAAAGATAACCCGTGTAAAGAAGCTATCCAAGGTTTTGAAGAGGTAAAACCAATGGTATTTGCCGGTATTTATCCAGTAGATACTGAAGACTTCGAAGAATTGCGTGAGTCTATGCACCGTTTGCAATTGAATGATGCTTCGTTGGTTTTCGAACCCGAATCTTCTGCGGCTTTAGGTTTTGGTTTCCGTTGTGGTTTCTTGGGCATGCTGCATATGGAGATTATCCAAGAGCGTTTGGAGCGTGAGTTCAATATGACTGTAATCACCACAGTTCCCAACGTTTCTTACAAAGCATATTTGACAAAAGATAACGAAGAAATCATTGTTCACAACCCTTCGGATTTACCAGATCCTAGTAAATTGGATTCTATCGAAGAACCATATATTAAAGCAAACATCATTACAAAAGCGGATTTCGTTGGTCCTGTAATGTCTCTTTGTATCCAAAAACGTGGTACTATTATTAATCAATCATACTTAACTTCGGATCGTGTGGAATTGGTGTTCGAGATGCCGATGGGTGAAATTGTATTCGATTTCTATGATAAGTTGAAAACCATTTCTAAAGGTTATGCATCTTTTGATTACCACCAGATTGGATACAGGCAATCGGATTTGGTGAAATTAGATATTCGTTTGAACGATGAGCCAGTAGATGCATTGTCATCCTTGATTCACCGTAGTAATGCGTACGATTTTGGTAAAAAAATCTGTGAAAAATTAAAAGAACTTTTACCTCGTCAACAATTCGAAATTCGTATACAAGCTTCTATTGGTGCGAAAATTATCGCGCGTGAAACTATTTCAGCTTTACGTAAAGATGTAACGGCTAAATGTTATGGTGGTGATATTTCGCGTAAGCGTAAATTGTTGGAGAAACAGAAAAAAGGTAAAAAACGTATGCGTCAAGTCGGTAACGTAGAGATTCCTCAATCGGCGTTTATGGCGGTGTTGAAATTAGATTAATTTGTAGATCAACCTATAAAAATATATAAGCATGAGATTATTAGACGGTAAAGAAGTATCCGCTAAGATTAAAGAAGATATTAAGAAAGAAGCTGCAGAATTTACGGCTAAAGCTGGTCGTAAGCCTCATTTGGTTGCTATTTTAGTAGGTAATGACGGTGGCAGCGAAACATATGTAGCAAGTAAAATGCGTAACTGTGAATTGGTAGGTTTTGAATCTACTAATATTCGTTACGGCGTTGATATTACAGAAGAAGAATTAATCGCAAAAATTCAAGAAATCAATCAAGATGATACCATTGATGGATTAATTGTTCAATTGCCATTACCAAAACATATTGATCCTGATAAGATTACCGAAGCTATTGATTATCGCAAGGATGTTGATGGTTTCCACCCAATCAACTTGGGTCGTATGCAACGTAATTTGCCATGTTTTATTCCTGCGACACCTTATGGAATTATGATGATGTTGGAGCATTATGGTATTGATACATCTGGTAAACATGCTGTAGTCGTTGGTCGTAGTAATATAGTGGGCTCGCCGATGAGTATTTTATTGGCACGCAATAGCAATCCAGGTAACTGTACCGTGACTTTAACACATAGCCGTACTGCAGATTTGAAAACTGAAGTATTGCGTGGAGACATCGTTGTAGCTGCTATCGGTAAAAAGAACTTCGTTACTGCTGATATGGTAAAAGATGGTGCTATCGTCATTGACGTAGGTATCAATAGAGAAAACTCTACAGAAACAAAATCAGGTTTCAAATTATACGGTGACGTTGACTTTGAAGAAGTTTCTAAAAAAGCATCTTGGATTACTCCGGTACCAGGAGGTGTAGGTTTGATGACTATTGTTGGTCTATTAAAGAACACTTTGGAAGCCGCAAAAGGTACTATCTACACGAAATAGTTAAAGTTTCTTTGGCATAAGAATTGTAAAACAATAACAGTTAATAAATTTTTAAACTTAAATAGTATGAAAAAAATTGCATTATTAGCTGTTGCAACAGCAGCTTTAACATTTACTGCGTGTAATAATAATCCGTCAAAAGATAGAAATAATGACGGCGAAGTTTCAGTAGGAGAGCATGTGGATCACACACATGATCACTTGAACGATGCAGCACATGATGCGTATCATAAAGCAGAAGAAGACTATAATCAAGCTAAAGCTGATCTGGATGCTGCAATTGAAAGAGGAGATAAAGAAGCTGAAGCTGCAGCTCGTAAAACTTTAGCTGATGCAGAAACTGTTTGGGAAAAGGCAAAAGCAGATATGCAACATGCTGCTGACAAAGCAAAAGATGGTATTAATGATGCTGTAGATGCAACTGAGGATGCCGCTGAAAAAACAGGTGATAAAATCGAAAGCGGAGCTAAGAAAGTAGGAGATGCTGCAAAGGATGCTGCTGACAAAACTGAAGCAGCCGCTAAGGATGCAGCAGATAAGACTAAGAAAAAAGCTAACGAACTAAAAGAAGCTTTAAAATAATCTATAATTAAAGTATTTTGTGAAGCGTCTATCGAATGATAGGCGCTTTACTTATTTTTGTGCTATGAATAAAGAACAAATTGTTGAGGCGTGTTTTTCAATCTTGAATCAAAAAATTGATCAGGTAAATTTTGCAATTCAGGATGCTAATCAAAGTCTACATGATGATACCAAAAGTAGCGCAGGGGATAAGTATGAGACAAGCCGTGAAATGATTCAACAAGATTTGAATCGTTATGAACAACAATTGAAAGTTCTGAATCAAGATACCGAAATATTGAACCGTATTAAAACGCAAAAAGTTGAAAGCAACAAAGCTGGTCTTGGCTCAGTGATACAAACCGATAAAGCGATTTATTTTTTGGCAACAAGTATTGGTTTAGTAAGCGTAGGAGATCAGAAAATATTTAGTATTTCTACAGCTTCACCAATTGGAAAAGTACTTGTAGGAAAGGCTGTAGGTGAGTCTTTTGAGTTTAATGGGGCTAAACAAGTGATTAAAGATTTGTATTAATTGAAAATCTTATTGTCTGCTGTTAGAATAATTGGTTTTCCGTCAGTAATTAAGATAGTATGTTCATGTTGTGCCATATAGCCTCCTTTGTCGCCAATCATTGTCCAACCATCATTTAATTCGATAGCATATGTTGAATTTGTTGATATAAATGTTTCTATCGCTACAACTGAATTTTTCTTGAAGCGACGTTGATCAAAACGGTTTCTATAGTTTAGTAACTCATCTGGATCTTCGTGTAAACTTTTTCCAACACCATGCCCACCTAAGTTTTTGATAACTTTATATCCGCGCTTTTTGGCTTCAGTTTCCATCAAATGTCCTATATCAGCAATTTTAACACCACCACGAATATTATCCAAAGTTTTTTGCAATATTTCTTTTGACGCGTCTACTAATTTTTGGTGGTTATAAATATCTTTTCCTAAAACAAAGGAACAACCATTATCCGCCCAAAAACCGTTTAATTCTGCTGAAACATCGATGTTTATTAAATCTCCATCTTTCAAAATACGGTTTTCAGAAGGTATGCCGTGACAAAATTCTTTATTTACACTTATACACGTATATCCAGGAAAGCCATATGTTTTATTAGGTGCAGAATTAGCATACATAGAAGTAAGGATACTAGCACCATAATTGTCCAATTCCTTTGTTGACATTCCAACTTTGGTAAACTCAACCATTTTCCTTAGAGTGTATGCAACTGCATTTGCAGCTTTTTGCATACCTAATAACTCTTGTTCGTTGCTAATTGACATGAGTAATAATATTTATATAGTTAAAGATAAAGAAATATCATTTATCAAACTTTTCTAATTGTCCCAATAAGCCAGTCAATCCTCCAGTATGGACAATTAGGATTTTGGTTCCTTCTTGAAAATAATCTTTTTCAATTAAATCGTGCAAAGCATACATTGCTTTACCCGTATAGGTCGGTTCTATCATGACACCGGTAGCTTTGATATAATTTTTGACAAAATTTATTAGTTCGGGCTTTACTTTTGCATATCCGCCAAAGTGATAATCTAGATGTAATTCTATTTGATCAATAGGCGCATGGTACTTTTGGATTTCATCTAAGATAAAACCACCATTTTTCAAAACAGGAATAACGTGTAGTTTCGTTTTTAGATTTTGTTCTTGAATTCCTTGTGCTATTCCAGCTGCTGTAGTTCCTGTTCCAGCAGCACAAAAGATGTGGTCATAAGTATTTGCTAATTCATCAACCAATTCTTTGCATCCCCAAGTCGCCTCTGAATTAGCGCCGCCTTCATCAATAAAATAGCATTTTTCTTTATTTTCTAATTGCTCGAAAAGCTTTAGCTTATCCTTATAGTCCTCTCTTGAAACAAATCGCAGTTTCATCCCAAAAAGCTTACACATATCCAGCACGGGATTATTGATATCTTCACCGCGTACAAAGCCAATAGTTTTATACTGATAAGTTGCACCTGAACAAGCTGTTGCTAATAGATGGTTGGACCACGCTCCACCAAAGGTGACTAAGGTTGTCTTTTGTTCTTCTTGTGCTTTTTGCAGGTTATATTTTAATTTACGCCATTTATTCCCTGAGATAAAAGGATGAATCATATCATCTCTTTTGAGATAGACCTGTACATTTTTGGATTTGTAGAGTAGATGTTCAATCTTTTGTTCTGGGCTATAAATGTGCATGTGCGCTAATTCCTAATTTTATTATTTAGCTCCATAAATATAATCGCTGAATTATCAATGATTTTAGTTGTAGAACTGCCCAAAGTTAATAGATTTCGGCTTATTTCCTTTACTTTTGTAACATGTCTGAAGATTTGGAATTAATCGAACAAGAGGATCAGGAATTATTTGAACATATACGTATTGTCGCGGAAAAAGGAGTGACTACGATTCGTATTGACAAGTTCTTGATGAATAGAGTAGAGAATACGTCGCGTAATCGTATACAAAATGCCATAGATGCTGGTTCGGTGCGTGTCAATGATAAACCTATTAAGGCGAGTTATAAGATAAAGCCATTGGATGTAATCACCATGTTATTGCCCGATCCGCCACGCGATACCGAAGTCTATCCGGAGAATATTCCTTTAGAAATAATCTATGAAGACGATGATGTACTTTTGGTTAACAAGGAAGCAGGAATGGTAGTGCATCCCGGGTACAACAACTATACAGGAACATTGGTCAATGCATTGACCTATCATCTGAATCAATTGCCTACTTTGCCAGGTAATACGGGACGACCAGGATTGGTGCACCGCATTGATAAGGATACATCCGGTTTGTTGATTATAGCGAAAAATGAATGGGCAATGACCTATTTAGCTAAACAGTTTTTTGAACATACTATCAATCGTCGTTATATAGCATTAGTATGGGGAGATATAGCGGAGGATGGAACGGTGACAGGTTATATTGGTCGCGATCTTAAGGACCGTCGTATCATGGCTATGTATGATGATCCTGAAAAAGGGAAGTGGTCGGTGACGCATTATAAAGTACTAGAAAGGTTAGGTTTTGTGACATTGATTGAATGTCAACTCGAAACAGGACGTACACACCAGATTCGTGCACATATGAAATCTATAGGTCATCCTTTATTTTCGGATGCTATGTATGGTGGAGATAAGATAGTGAAAGGTACTTCGTTCAGTAAATATAAACAATTTGTAGACAATTGTTTTGCAGTTTTACCTCGTCAAGCACTTCATGCACGTTTATTAGGTTTTATCCATCCGGTGACGAAAAAACAGATGGATTTTGAAGTACCAATGCCAGCAGATATGCAACAGGTTTTGGAAAAATGGAGAGCTTACGCAGCGCAAGTTAAAAGTTAATTAGTGAGAATTTATGCCAATACATTATATAAATTTTAATGGAGAAATAGTTTCTGAGGATTCAAAACTATTAACTGTTGAAAATAGAGGATTGAGATATGGTGATGGTCTTTTTGAGACGATGCTGTATCAAGGAGGGGAGATTAGATTTTTGCATTTACATGTAGAAAGACTACAACGTAGTATGCAAAAAATTCAATTGGAACAATCTACCATGTTTGATGAATATTTCATCAAAAAAATCACGGATGAATTGATTCGTAAAAATAATATGGTAGGTCAGCGTGTGCGTGTGCGATTGATAGTGTATCGTTCTGGAGGCGGTATTTATTCCCCAGAGACAAACAAACCCGCTTACATTTTACAGGTGCAAAAAGTTGATATTCAGGTACGCGATAAAAAGGTAGGTTTGATTGTGGATTTATATTCTGAAATCAAAAAGCCTTATAGCGATTTGTCTGAATTGAAATCCAATAACTCCTTGATTTACGTTTTGGCAGGGAACTACAAGAAGAAATTTGATTACGATGATGTATTTATCTTAAATCAAGAAGGCTTTTTGTGTGAAGCGCTTACCTCTAATATTTTCGTTTATTACGATAAAGTGTTGTACACCCCAGCTTTGAATCAAGGCTGTATCGACGGTGTAATGCGTCGGGTTGTGATGGATATGTGTGAAGAAGAAGGTATTCCAGTCGTAGAAGCGCAGATCAGTCCAGAAATCATGAAGAAAGCGGATGAGCTATTCTGTACGAATGCGGTTCAAGGTATTCAGTGGGTGATGGGCTATAAGCAGAAACGTTACTTCAATAAAATTTCACGTATTTTGCAAGAAAAATTACGTACTTGGAGTTATAATAAAGAAGATTAAGACCTTGTTTTTTGGTCAAAGTCATTCTTTTGTTGAAAATATCTCATAATATAGAGTTGTGACAAAAATAAGTTTTTGCTACGTTGGCATTTGCTTATTTTTGTTTTTAATAATTTTTGGTCTCAGGGCTGAAAGTATAAAAATAAATTCATGGAACTAAAATTAAAACGTCCGTTAGCTTTTTTCGATTTAGAGACAACAGGAGTCAATATTGCAACCGATAAAATCGTTGAAGTTTCGATTTTAAAAGTGAATGTTGACAATTCGGAAGAAGTGTATACACGTCGTATCAATCCTCAAATCCCAATTCCTGTAGAGTCATCTATGTTCCATGGCATCTATGATGAAGATATCAAAGATGCACCTACATTTAAGGATTTGGCAAAGGAAATTGCAGAGTTTATTGGAGATTCAGATTTGGCGGGATATAATTCCAATAAATTCGATGTTCCCATGTTAATGGAAGAATTTCTAGCAG
Organism: Sphingobacterium litopenaei; assembly: GCF_014692495.1. Taxonomy (GTDB): domain Bacteria; phylum Bacteroidota; class Bacteroidia; order Sphingobacteriales; family Sphingobacteriaceae; genus Sphingobacterium; species Sphingobacterium litopenaei. Next base: position 20,263 of record NZ_JACOIJ010000010.1, read on the forward strand.
CGGGTGTAGAGTTTAGTCTAGAAGGACGTTCGTTTGTTGATGTGCAAAATATTTTCCATCAAATGGAGCAACGTACGTTGAAAGCTGCGTATAAGTTCTACTGTGGTAAGTCTTTAGACAATGCACATCAAGCAGAAGATGATGTACGTGCAACATATGAAGTGCTTAAAGCACAACTCTCAAAATATGAAAATGAAAGTTATACAGACAAGCATGGTGCTGTTTCATACCCAGTGGTGAATGATGTAGAAGCCTTACATAAGTTTACGAACCTGACTAAACCAGTAGATTTTGCTGGTCGTTTTGTCTATGATGAGCAGGATGAGGTTTGTATCAATTTTGGGAAGCACAAGGGTAGAAGATTAACAGATGTTTTTGAATCTGAACCAAGCTATTATGCATGGATGCAGAATGGAGATTTTCCATTGTACACCAAACGCATTTTAGAAAAATTGTGGAATGAATACAAAAGCGCAAGAAATGCACAAAAGCAACAAATTGCTAAAAAGGATGAGCCGAAAGTAAAAGTAGAAACAAATCCAAAGCCTATTACAAGCGATATGTTGGCGAGTTTGCAAAATAAATTTGGTAAGTAAAATAAATCTAAAAAGACATAATGAATAAAGAGCAAGTTTCAGAACACGTTAATTGTTTGATTATTGGATCTGGGCCAGCAGGTTATACTGCAGCTATTTATGCAGCGCGTGCTGATTTGAAACCTGTAGTGTATACAGGTATTGTTCCGGGAGGTCAATTGACACAAACTACAGAAGTAGATAATTTTCCAGGTTATCCTAAAGGTATTACAGGTCCTGAATTAATGGAAGATTTGAAAAATCAAGCAGAACGTTTCGGAACGCAGGTACGTTTTGGCTATGCTACTAAAGTAGATTTTTCAAAAGATGGTAGTATTCACTATGTAGAAATTGATGGTAAAACCGTTATTTCTGCGGATACTGTTATTATCTCTACCGGTGCTACAGCTAAATGGTTAGGATTAGAATCAGAACAAAAATACAATGGTTTTGGTGTATCTGCTTGTGCTGTATGTGATGGTTTCTTCTTCAAAGGACAAGATGTGGCAATAGTAGGTGCTGGGGATACAGCTGCAGAAGAAGCTACTTATTTGGCTAAATTGTGTAATAAAGTATATATGTTGGTGCGTCGTGACGAGTTCAGAGCTTCAAAAGCAATGTATCACCGTGTAATGAATACAGCTAACATCGAAGTATTATACAATACGGAAACACAAGAAATTTTAGGTGATGGTCAAGTGGTTACTGGTGTTCGTGTACTAAATAATAAAACGAACGAAACAACAGACTTAGATGTAACAGGTTTCTTTGTGGCTATTGGCCATAAACCAAATACAGAATTGTTCCAAGGTATTTTGGATATGGACGAGACAGGTTATTTGATTACAAAACCAAATGTTACAACCACAAATATACCTGGTGTATTTGCAGCGGGTGACGTGCAAGATAATGTTTACCGTCAAGCTATTACTGCAGCTGGAACAGGCTGTATGGCGGCTTTAGAGGCTGAAAGATACTTAGCGGCTAAGGGTGATCATTAAATTTTGATCAACTGTATAAAAAACAAAGGCTCGAATTTATAAATTCGAGCCTTTGTTTTTTATACGCTTTGTTTAGCTTTATTGGCTTTCACTATGCGGTAACTTATATAGAGTAATAATATCCAAATAGGAATTAATTCTACAGATATTCGTAACCCTGTTAACCACATCATTCCCAAAACCCCGAATAAGAATAATAAGGTTAAATAATTACTTAAAGGATAGAATAAGCTTGGAAAGCTAGTAGATTTGTTTTCTTTATTCTTTTGTTTTTTGAAGAACAAATGTGTCCAAGAAATCATAATCCAGTTAATAATCAAAGAAGATACAACCAATGACATCAATACTTCTAAGGCTTGTTCTGGCATTATTTTGTTAATTACAATACAAAAAGCAACCAATACCGCTGACACCATTAAAGCAGCAATAGGAGCATGGTTTTTATTTAGTTTTCGTAAAAATTTTGGGGCATTTCCTTGTTCAGCCAAACCATACAGCATTCTTGAATTACTATAAACACAACTGTTATAAACCGATAACGCTGCTGTCAAAACGATAATATTCAATACATTCGCAATTAAGCTCATGAAGTCAAATGTTTTGCCGAAGACAGTAAATTGCTTATCGTTCAAAATGTCAAATACTTCTACAAAGGGGCTTGTATTTGCTGTAATTGAGCGCCAAGGCATCAAGGAGAATAGTATAAACAAAGCACCTACATAGAAAATTAAAATACGAATCAAAACTTGATTGGTCGCTTTCGGAATATTTTTCTCTGGATTTTCTGCTTCCGCAGCTGTGATGCCGACTAATTCTAAACCTCCAAAAGAGAACATTATGGTTACCAAGGCTGCCAATAGCCCTTGATAAGAACCGTCTTCTGTTTGTTGCAACCAGCCTTTAGGGAAAAATCCTCCATCATTCACTAAATTTTGTACGGTGGCTTGGTCACCTTCAGCTCCCGAAATTAAAAGATAGCCTCCAAAGATAATCATTGCTATAATGGCTGAAACTTTAATAATGGAAAACCAAAATTCCGTTTCTCCATAAACTTTTACTGAAGTAAGATTTAAGGCATTGATTACAATAAAAAAGAATAAACTTGAAACCCATAATGGTATTTCGGGCCACCAAAATTGAATATAAACACCAATAGCCGTTAATTCAGCCATACTTACAAGTATATAAAGAATCCAATAATTCCAACCTGAAGCATACCCTGCAAAAGGCCCCCAATATTTATTGGCAAAATAAGAGAAACTTCCCGATACAGGTTCGTCAACCACCATTTCACCTAATTGCCTTAATATAAAAAATGCAAAAATACCAGCAATAGCGTAGCCTAGAATAACGGATGGGCCAGCTAAAATGGCGGCTTTCCCAATTCCAAGAAATAAACCTGTACCTACAGCTCCACCAATAGCAATAAGTTGAATATGTCTATTGCTTAATCCTCTCTTGAGCTCTTTTTCTTTATTTTCCTCCACTGTATATGTTATTATTTGTAGTTTTTATGTTTTTAAATCCAATAAGTTCATCCCAATATATTCCTTGTTTGCGGTAATATACGAGAATTTGATATTCATTTTCTGTTTCAAAATATGATCCTGAATACTTATCGGTTATGATTTTGTTTTCCTCTATTGTGATGTATTCATAATTATAGATACCTTGCTTTAATAATTGAGTGGTAGTCCATACGCCTTGCTGTTCGTCGTAGGATAACTTATTTTCTGACCCAATCTTATAATTATTAAAAGCTCCTACAAGGTAAATATCTCCTTTAATATTTGCAGAATCTTTTAGCGAAAAAAATGAATTAATATATTCACTTTGTAAGTTTGCTTCTTCAAAATCTATATTCCGAATATAAAACTTCCCGTTTTCATCGGGTTTGTAGATGTATTTGTTATCTGACTTTTTCTCGTCTAAATTGACTTGCGCCAAAATTATGCTGTCACGAACTATTGATTGTACTGAAGAAGACGCACTTCTAACACTGCGCAAATCTAAGGTTCTAAACTCATTGTTCCCTTCAAAATCTAAACTTTGAGGGTTATTGTAAGTTATCTTATTACTCGAAACTTGAGTTGGTGCTTTGAGGATTTTATAATTGTCTTGTCTTTGATTTTGGTAGACATGAATCTGTAAGTTTGTATGAGGATTTCTTATTTCCTGAGAGGAATTAACTGAAACATTTAGTTTTTGATTTTTTGATCTTTTAGTAGGAGATAAGGATGGAATAATTTCAGAATCAAGTTGCACTTCTGATTTTAAAACATAAATCTTTCTAGTAAAAAGTAGGCGTTCTTGATCAGCATCTTCGTAGACTTTGAGTAGATAGTTGCCAGATAATTTCGGTTTTATGTTTTCATTTGGAAAGATGAAAGCATAATGCGTATAAGCTTGTAGGGTATTTTGCGAATTCTGAAAAGTATAAATTCTATCTTCTTCGTACCCCGTGAGATAATCTATACTAGGTAATCGACTAGATGTCCAATCGGCATTACAATATTCTATCCGATAATAAAAATTGCGCTGATCCGCACGTAAGTCATCAAAAGAAATCGTTAAAGTTTCATTTTTATTTAAATCAATAATTGGAAATTCGTTTTCCTTGCCTATATGATTCAATTGTACAGTCCTGATATAAGAAGAATAATTAAAATTATCGTATATCAAGTTGCTTTTACCAGTTCTTAAATCAGGATTAGATTTTCGTTTTTGTGCATAGCTGTTAATACTTGTTGTTATTATTAACAGGCATATAATAAATGATTTAAATTTAATCATTTAAACAATAGCTTATTTCATTCTTACAATTTTATCTACTATATATACGGTATTACCACGCCAAGGTAAGGCACCTTTATATTCTTTATAATGTAGATCAAAGAATTTGCCGCTATTAGTTTCTAAAATATTATAAATAGAATCACTTTCGACCGAAAAAATAAATTCATTGCTGGTGATAACTCCCGTGCGACCACCGCCAAATCCTTCTTGAATTAATTTTCCTTCATAAGTTTTGAAAAGATTGCCCTTCTTGACAGCATAGTTTAAATAGCCAGATTTTACACCTTCACCAAAAACAAAATAATATTTCCAGTAAATTATTCCGCTAATAATTAATAGAGCTACGACAATAAGCCAACCAAAAAATGATTTCAATTTTGAACCTTTCTTTTCTGTGTTTAACGATGATTCCGCCATATTACAAGAATTTGATATACATAAATATAGCAGAATGTTTTTATAGTTTCTAAGCTTGCCTATTAAAATTCACATTCCTTGTAGAAGAGTTAAAAATAAGAAAGGCTTCATCATTAAAACGAAGCCCTCTATAATATACATTTACCTGAATTTATTCCGCTAAAATAGTTATTTCTTCTCTAATTTTATCCTGTGTGGTTGAACTTACTGAAACTAAAGGTAAGCGAACCACATCTTTTCCGAATCCCAACTCCTGCAAGATGTATTTTACACCACAAGGATTTCCTTCAACAAAACAAAGATCTGTAATGTGTAATAGCTTATTGTGGATTTTTCGTGCCTCCACATATTTTCCTTCTGCACACAATTGGGCTAAAGTTGCTACTTCTTTTGGGTAAGCATTTCCTACCACAGAGATAATTCCCACAGCACCCAATGCCATCATCGGTAAAGTAGTAGGATCGTCTCCTGAAATTAATAAAAAATTCTCAGGTTTGTCTCTCAAAATTTCCGAAAACTGTGCGAAATTACCTGAAGCTTCTTTGATCGCGACAATGTTTTTGAAGTCATTAGCCAATCTCAATGTCGTCTGTGCCGTCATATTTGATCCTGTTCTTCCAGGGACATTATATAAAATAACAGGCAAGCTTGATGCTTCAGCTACTGCTTTATAATGTTGGTAAATACCTTCTTGCGTAGGTTTATTATAGTAAGGTGAAACTGAAAGTATAGCGCAGTAACCTTCTGTATCAAAAGATTTTATAGCTTCAACAATTTCATGTGTGTGATTTCCACCAATACCTGCTACCAATGGAACTCTACCATTTACTTTATCTTTTGTAAACTTCCAAATCTTCTTCTTCTCCTCAGAGCTTAATGTAGCTGTCTCACCTGTAGTTCCTAATGAAACTAAATAATTCATACCCTCTTTGATTTGAAACTCAATTAAATTTCCTAAAGTTTCAAAATCTACGCTTCCATCTGCATTAAATGGCGTAACCAATGCTACACCTGCTCCTTGAATCTCAGTCATTTTGATTTTTTAATTTATATAGTATTTATTCTTGATTAATCATTTGTAATAGTTCCTTTTCAGAAATGATAGGAACATTTAATTTTTCAGCTTTTGCTAGTTTTGATGGTCCCATTTTATCTCCAGCCACCAAATAATTGAGCTTCGCAGAAATACTGCTCAACATTTTTCCACCATGAGACTCTATTAATTTGGTCAATTGCTCGCGTGAGTAATCCACAAAAACTCCCGATATTAAGAATGTCTTACCTGATAATCCATCACCCGCTAAAACAATTTCTTTTTCTTCGATCTGGAATTGTAAGCCATAGCTTTGAAGTTTATTTAGCTCTGCTAAATTATCTTGGTTATGCAGATAAGCATATAAACTTTCTGCAATACGGATTCCGATATCCTGTACCGAAGCGATATCCTCTACAGTAGCTGTTTTTAGATTTTCTAAATTCTTGAAATAAAGAGCTAATTTTTTAGCTACCGTCTCGCCCACATGACGAATACCCAAAGCAAATAGTACTTTTTCAAAAGGTTTTGATTTCGATTCCTCAATACCTTTAAGCATATTGTCGATGGATTTTTGACCAAATCTTTCGATAGTAACTAATAGATCTCGCTTTTCGTGTAGCGTATACAGATCTGAAATATGTCTTACTAAATTCATTCTGTATAGCGTTTCTATTGTTTCATCGCCAAGACCTTGTATATCCATCATCTTGCGTCCAATGAAGTGTTGCACTTTACCCACTATTTGGGGTTTACAACCATTTTCATTAGGACAGTAATGTACTGCTTCGCCTTCTTGTCGTACTAACTTTGTGTTACACTCCGGACAATGTGTAGGGTAGTGGATAGGCGTAGCATCTGCAGCTCTTTTATCTGGATTTGCAGCAATAATTTTGGGAATAATTTCCCCACCTTTTTCTACGAATACCGTATCACCTTCGTGTAAGTCAAGACGCTCAATTTCATTCGCATTATGCAATGAAGCACGTTTCACTGTAGTACCTGCTAACAGTACAGGCTTTAAATTAGCTACAGGAGTTACTGCACCTGTGCGTCCTACTTGATAACTCACACTATTTAGCGTAGTTTCTACTCGTTCTGCCTTGAATTTAAATGAAGTCGCCCAACGTGGAGATTTAGCCGTAAAACCTAATTCTTCTTGATACGAATAATCGTTTACTTTGATAACGATCCCATCAATATCATACGATAAATCGTGACGGGCAGTATCCCAATAATGGACAAATTCTAAAACATCATCTATACTACTGCACAATTTGCTGTGTTCAGAAATATGAAAGCCCCAATCTTTAACTTTTTGCAAGCTTTCCCAATGTGTAGAGAAGAACTTATTTCTATTTTCTAAATACAAGAAATATAAGAAACAGTCTAAAGGTCTTTTAGCTACTTCCGCTGAATCTTGTAATTTAATGGTACCTGAAGCAAAATTTCTAGGATTGGCGTACGTTTGTTCTCCGTTTTCTTCACGCTCTTTGTTTAAGCGCAAGAAAGCAGATTTATGCATAAAGATTTCACCGCGAATCTCAAAGATTTCGGGATAGTCTGATTTTTTCAGTTGATGTGGAATTTTACGGATGGTCTTTACATTTTGAGTCACATCGTCCCCTTGTACACCATCTCCGCGTGTAATAGCTTGCGCTAATTTTCCGTTTTCGTATGTCAAAGAAATAGATAATCCATCAAATTTTAACTCACAAACATACTCTACGGGATGTCCTATAGCTTTCTGTACGCGGTTATCAAAATCACGTAACTCCTGTTCGCTGTACGTATTGCTCAATGAAAGCATCGGCCAACGATGTTTAACAGTTTTGAATTTACTAGTAATATCTCCTCCCACTTTTAAAGTAGGTGAGTTGGGGTCTCTAAATTGAGGATATTCTTGTTCTAACTTTTCAAGTTCTTTGAGTTTAATGTCAAAATCAAAATCGGAAATTACAGAATTAGCCAATACATAATATTGGTAATTATATTCGTTTAATTCTGCTGTTAATTGTTCGATTTTTGCTTGAATATCTTGTGACATACGCGACGAAATTAATAAAATTTAAATGCTTAAAATAATTTAGAAACCAATATTTTACGAACTATAACTGCTAGGAGAATAGTTCGAAAAATCGGTTATTCTAAGATGTGTGTTGGGTTAAAAATTATTTGCTGACAATTCTGTGAATTTTTGAATTTTATTCACATAAAAATCCCAAATAATGGATTTTTTATATCTTCCTATTTTGTTTTCTGTAGCAGAATATTTTTTACGTTTTCTGGAATTCTTGAAGAAATTGACGAAAAAATCCTGATGTGCGCGACTAATAGCCCATGCATCTTTGGGTTTTCTTTGAGCCAAAAAAGCTAATAAAGCTAATAAATCTAACCAGAAACGGACAAAAATAACACCGAAAGCTTGGGCTAAGGGAAGGTTTTTTTGCAACATAAAAAGGTTGTTTCTGAAGTTGAGATAGGTCTTTTTAGGATTGCTTGTGTTTAAAGTTCCTCCGCCGACATGATAAACCGTACTTGTAGGACAATAACCGATTTTATAACCCATTTTTTTCAAACGCCAGCATAAATCAATCTCTTCCATATGTGCAAAAAAATCGGAGTCAAAGCCTTGAGCTTCTTTCCAAACATGGGATTTAATAAATAAAGCAGCACCCGTTGCCCAAAAGATTTCTTTCTCGTCCTCATATTGCCCTAAATCTTCTTCGGCTAGGTGAAGTATACGGCCGCGACAAAAAGGATAACCGAATGCGTCAATATATCCCCCTGCTGCTCCAGCATGTTCAAAATGCGTTTTTTTATGGTAAGCTCTGATTTTTGGTTGTGCCGCAGCGTAATTGTTGCGTTCCATCATTTCGATGACAGGTTCGATCCAATTTTCCGTTACTTCAACATCTGAATTGAGTAAAACGTAATAATCGGCATCTACTTGTTCCAGCACTTTATTATATCCACCTGCGAAACCATAATTTTCTGAATTGGAAATAATGCGAATGGTGGGATAATATTCTTTTACAAAAGCCAAAGAATCATCTGTCGATGCATTGTCTCCAATGACGAATTCTATATTGGGATAGGTGCTATTATACACAGAAGGTAAAAATTTCTCCAAGAAATATTTACCATTCCAGTTCAATATTACCACAGATACTTTTGGATAGTGTGTCATGCTTGATTTCTTCGCTGTCTTTTCCATCTATTATGCGTCCATAACCAATACGGGGGATTCTCACGAATCATTTTTTCTGTAAATCGATTATGAATATGCGTTATCTCATGTTCTGCGTATTCTGCAGGATTTTCTACCAATGTAGTAAATTTACAATAATAATGCCCTCGTTTTTCTTTTCGACCAATATGACAATATACTACAGGGCTGTTGGTCATTTTGGCTATACGTTCAGTACCCGTATACACTAATGCTTCTTGGTTCAAGAAAGGCATAAAATAATCCGAATCCTGATAAACGGGTGTTTGGTCGGCTACGAACATACTGATGTGCGGTGTGTTGCGTAATCTTACAATATGACGCAAGATTTGCTTCATGGGAACCATTGTCGCACCAAATCGTGTGCGAATGCCATTGTACACCTCATCGAAAGCTTTATTGTTTAGTGGCTTATAGATAACCAGTCGTGGATTTTCAGTCATTAGTGAAAGACGAAAAATTCCCAGTTCCCAATTCCCATAATGCGCGGTTACTCCAATAACAGCCTTACCTTTATCAAAATGTTGGTAAACTTCTTCTGGATTAAGTAATTCAATCCGCTTAATAACTTCTCGCTCGCTGATATCTGCCATTTTGATAGCTTCAACGATTAAATCTGGGAAATACCTGTAGAACTTTTTGGCTATTTGTTGTATTTCTAGTTCTGTTTTTTCGGGAAAAGAATTACGAAGGTTTTTGAGAACTACCTTTTTGCGGTAGCCAAAGACATAATAAATCAATAAATATAAAGCATCCGATAGGAGATACAAGGCACTAAAAGGTAGTTTGGATAGACTCCAGAATATAAATTTAAGAATGCTTTTACTCATCAACCTAACTTGTTTTCGATGCTACAAATATCCTCAAATTAACTTATTTTTGCGGTAATTTTTAATAAGTAAGTATAAATATGTCAAATTCAATCATTTTATCAGCGAATTATCTTCCTCCAGTATCTTATTTTCATGCCATTGCGCAAAATGACGGAAATGTAATCCTTGATAAATATGAGCATTTTCCAAAGCAGACTTATCGCAACCGTGCAAAGATTGCGACAGCAAATGGAATTTTGGATTTGATTGTCCCGATACAACATGGTCGCAAAGAACGTATTGCGATGAAAGATGTTAAGATTACTTATGATCACGAATGGCAACGCTTACATTGGTTGAGTTTACAAACTGCTTATCGTAGTTCGCCTTATTTCGAATTCTACGAAGACGATTTCAGACCTTTCTACGAAGAAAAGCATGAATTTCTATTTGATTTCAACGTAGCTCAATTGGAGTTAATTCTAAAATGTCTTAAACTGAAACGTACAATTGATTTTACAGAAACTTACGAAAAATCTTATGAATCAAGTGACTTTAGAAGTTTGATCCATCCGAAAAAAGGTTCAGTTTTACAAAATCCAAAACCTTATTACCAAATCTTTGAGGAAAGACACGGGTTCCTTCCGGATTTGAGTGTGATAGATTTAATTTTTAACCAAGGTCCTCAAAGCAAAAACTATTTGTAGAGGAAAGTAGGTTTCTTCGTATATTTAAGAGAAGAATAAAAAAATCTAGTTATGAAATCACTTCTCTTAATTATGCTGACTTCGATCAGCTTTAATATTTTCGGTCAGAAATATAATATGACCCATTTCAATAAATTAACTGAAGTGGAGGGTGCACCTTATGTTATTGCAGGGGTAGATGAGCGAAATAAGATAGAAAATAAAAGGCTGTCTATCTTTTATTTATTAATACTAATGATAAAAAAACGCATGAAGTTAATTTTGGGGTTGGCGGATATTATTTAAATGTGGAACAGATAAAAATTGATGAATTATACATTAATTCTATTCTTGTCTCCGCGAAAACACTGGATCGGAATAGCAAAAATGGCATAGATGGGGAGGATCCTACTCAGCTATTTGTGCTTTCTGTAGATGGAAAAACTAAAACTCTTCTCACTCCCAGTAGTTTTTATGTTCAGAAGTGGGTAGTCAATAAACAATCTGGCACTTTAACGGTAACGGGCTTTCCCGACTTGAATCAGAATAGAAAACTGGATAAATCAGAATTTAGTCAAATTGAAATTTATGATTTAAAAACCCTTAAGTTAATTCATAAAATATAATACTTATTCATCTTACAATTTCTCTTCAAAACAAATGACCTGATTTATTGTTATGGAATAATAATGCCTAAAAGTATTTTATGACTAAATATTTCACACTGATTGCTTGTTTCTTTTTCGCAATTCAATATTCATTTGCTCAAAATGACGCTGATACGATTCACTATCGTAAAATCTATTATTTTGCCGGAACTGGATTGGCGCTACCTATTGGAAAGACGAAAGAAGTACTTTCTCCGAAATTATTTGCTGGGAGCATGGGATTAGATATTTCGCTTAAAAACTCTAAATATTATCTTTATCCTGCCTTGTATATGTTCAATTTTGACTACGATCAGAAAATCGAGGATAATAAATACAATCATTTAATTGAAAATGGAAATGCAAGTATATATATGTTGAGTTTGGCTGGAGGAACGCGGAAGCAGATGAAAAGACTTAATACGTATGTCTATGGTGGTCCAAGTTTTGGCTTAGTCAATGAACCTCGCGCTCAAAAATTGGAGACTACCGTTAAAATCGACTACGATAGATCATTTGCTATAGGGGCTAAAGTAGGGGTTGGAGCGGATTATAAATTTAAAAGTTTCTTTTTAGGGGGAGAGTTAGGATATATGCGGCATTTTACTAAAGTACAAGGACGACCTTTTCATGCTATGACCCTGTTGTTTGGTTTGAAATCTGATATTACTAGACTCGGGGAGAAAGTAGTAGAAATAATTGCTCCGTCATCGAATTAGCGATTTGTTAAAAAGTGTTAAAATCAAAAATATGAAATAATAAACTTATTAGACCTGCGTTTTAAGGGTAGAAATTAATATTCATAATTTCATATTTAGGTTAATAATTGGTTTGGTACCCCTACAGTTCTCCGCTGTAGGGGTTTCTTTTTATAATCTATTTGTTACAATTGCCACTTAATCTTGGCATGCTATTTGATAATATATTAACGAATATAAAATTTTCAATAATTTCATATTTAGGTTAATAATTGGTTTGGTAAACCCTATGCTCTCCGCATAGGGTTTTTTTATATTTCTCGATTTTTGTAATAATACTTTTTATCTTCATCGGTTATTTTACGGATTACTTTACAAGGATTACCTACCGCAATGACATTTGCAGGAATATCTTTTGTAACTACTGAACCTGAGCCTATTACCGAATTAGCGCCTATATTTACATTGGGATTAATGACCACATTTCCACCAATCCATACATTATCTCCTATAGTTACAGGCAAGGCAAATTCTAATCCTGTATTTCTTATTTCTGGATGAATAGGATGTCCAGCAGTATAAATGGACACATTTGGTCCAAACATCACATTTTCACCAATAGTAACTGGTGCGCAATCTAAAATAGTAAGGTGATAATTTGAGAAAAAATTATTTCCAATGCGAATATTAAAACCATAATCACAATAAAATGGCTGTTCTATGCAAAACAATGCATCCGTCTCTCCGAAAAGCCCGCGTATCAAAGCTTTTCTTTCTTTATAATTTTTAGGATCTATCTGATTGTATCGATAACAGGCGCGTTGTGCTTCGAGTCTATCTTTTTGTAATTCTTTGTCCGAAGCCATATATGGCTTGCCTAAAATCATTTTATCTTTCTCAGTCATGGCTTGTATTTTGCACGTAAATATATTATTAAGATACATAAAGTCATTTTTATTCCATTAATTCACGATAATAATCGGGTAAACATATTTAATAAGTATCTTTGGGCAATCATTAAAGTATGGATAAACACATTTCAAATCGGATTGGTGTCATCGGGAGTGGTAGTTGGGCGACGGCCATGATTAAGATGTTGACAGACAATCAATCAGAAAAGGAAATATATTGGTGGGTAAGAAAACGGGAGGATATTGCATACATTGAATCCTATAAACATAACCCAAGTTATTTGACAGCCGTAGACATTAAAATTCCTTTTGAGCATATTTCTTCAAAAGTGAAATTTGTATTTGACAACAGTGATATTATTGTGTTGAATACCCCAGCGGCTTATCTTAAAGATGCCCTTCAGGATTTAAACGCAGAAGATTTTCAAAATAAAATCATCGTTTCGGCGATTAAAGGTATCATTCCAGATGAAAATCAAATTGTAGGAGAATATCTGACTTCTACTTACGGTATTAGCATAGAAAATATTATTGTTATCGGAGGACCTTGTCATGCAGAAGAAGTTTCGCAAGAGAAGTTGTCGTATTTAACATTTGGCTGTAATGATTTAGAAAAAGCTGAAATTGTAGCTTCATTATATAAGAGCCGATACATAAATACTATTGTTTCGGACGATATTTTGGGTATTGAATATAGTGCTGTATTGAAAAATATCTATGCCTTGGCTGGAGGCATTTGTCACGGACTAGGATTTGGGGATAATTTTCAAGCGGTATTAGTATCCAATGCGATCCGTGAGATGGAATATTTTGTGGAAGTTATTAATCCAGGATCACGTGATATTAATGCTTCCGCGTATTTGGGTGACTTATTGGTTACCGCTTATTCACAATTCAGTCGAAACCGCACATTTGGCAATATGATTGGCAAGGGATACAGTGTGAAATCTGCTCAATTGGAAATGAATATGGTTGCCGAAGGGTATTATGCGTCGAATTGTATTCAAGGCATTATTGCTAAATATCAATTGGATATGCATATTTGCAATATGGTGTATCAGATATTGTACAACAATAGCCCTGCATTAAAAGAAGTAAATATATTAGCACAGAAATTGTCGTAAATAAGATGACAAAAGAACATATAGCAGAAACCTATCAGAAGATACAAGATGAAATTACCCAAGCCTTGGAGGCTTTGGATGGGGGAGCGAAATTCGAGGAAGAAGTTTGGGAACGCGAAGGCGGTGGTGGAGGAAGAACACGTATTATTCAAAATGGAAATATTTTGGAAAAAGGCGGTGTAAATTTCTCTGCTGTACATGGGAAATTACCTGAGGCTATTAAAAAAGCTTTTGGAGTTGATGAAGAATATTTTTTCGCTACGGGTGTTTCTATTGTTATTCACCCGAACAATCCGCATGTTCCGATTATTCATATGAATATTCGTTATTTTGAATTGAACGAACAAATTCGTTGGTTCGGTGGAGGAATAGATTTAACGCCGCATTATGTTATTGATGAAGATGCGAAATTCTTCCATCAACAATTAAAAAATGTATGTGATACCCATCATCCTAATTTTTATGCTGATTTCAAAACTTGGGCGGATAACTACTTTTTTATCAAACACCGAAACGAAACGCGCGGAATTGGTGGGGTATTCTATGATAAATTGACTCCTGAAAAGACAGGATTAAGCTATGAGCAAATCTTTGATTTCTCGTGTGATTTGGGAAGAATCTTTGCACCGACTTATATAGAGCTTGTTAATAGACATCGTGATCAATCTTACACACAACGAGAGAAAGATTGGCAATTGATTAGGAGAGGTCGTTATGTGGAGTTCAACTTAGTATATGATTCGGGTACGAAATTTGGTTTGGAAACCAATGGTCGTATTGAGTCAATCTTAATGAGTTTACCGGCACAAGCTAACTGGTTTTATGATTTCAAAGCGGAACCAGGATCGCAAGAAGAAAGAACTTTAGATTTATTGAAGAAAGATATTCCCTGGGTATAATTATCAATTATTAATGATAAATTTCAATCGTTTCAAACTAGATAATGGTTTGACAGTTTTGGTGCACGAAGACCATACTACAGCTATGGCTGTGGTGAATATTCTATACAAAGTAGGAGCTCGTGATGAATCTCCTGAACAAACAGGTTTCGCACACTTGTTCGAACATCTTATGTTTGGAGGTTCAATAAATATTCCTAATTATGATGCTCCTTTGCAATCCGTAGGAGGCGAAAACAATGCTTTCACAAGTAATGATATTACGAACTATTACATCACATTGCCTTCTAATAATTTGGAAACAGCATTTTGGTTGGAGAGTGATAGAATGTTAAGCTTAGCTTTCAGTGAGCAAAGTTTAGAAGTTCAGCGTCAGGTAGTTTGTGAAGAGTTTAAGCAGCGATACTTAAACCAACCTTATGGAGATGTTTGGTTGAAACTGCGGCCTTTAGCCTATAAAGTTCATCCATATAGATGGGCAACTATTGGTAAGGAGCTTAGGCATATTGAAGAAGCAAAAATGGAAGATGTAAAAGCATTCTTCCAAAAATTCTACACACCTCAAAATGCTATTATGGTGGTAGCAGGAGATGTAAATCTTGAGGAAGTCAAAGCGTTAGCAGAAAAATGGTTTGGTGATATTCCGGCAGGTAATGCTTATGAACGTAATTTGCCTCAAGAGCCAAAGCAAGAAGAAGCTAGATTTGAAAGTGTAGAAGCTGATGTTCCAGTAGATGCTTTATATATAGCATTTCATGGACCAGACAGACTTTCTCCAGATTATTATGCTACCGATTTAATTTCTGATTTATTATCAAGGGGTTCCTCCTCCAGATTGTATCGTTCGTTGGTAAAAGAAAATCAAGTTTTCAGCGAAATTAATGCTTACATGATGGGCAGTATTGATACTAATCTTTTTGTGGTAGAAGGAAAACCGTTACCGCATATATCTTTAGAAGATGCTGAAAAACATATTTGGACGGAACTGGAAAAAATAAAATCTGAACTGGTTGCTGAAAATGAACTGCAGAAAGTGAAGAACAAGGTAGAATCAACCATGTTATTTGCTGAACTATCAATTTTGGATAAAGCGATGAATTTGGCTTTTTTTGAAATGCTAAGCAAAGCAGAAGATTATAATCAAGATGTGGCTAAATATAGTGCTGTTACTATAGAAGATATTCATCGTGTAGCCAATTCACTATTTGTGAAAGAAAACTCTTCTACATTATTTTATAAATCATAAGCGAAGGAAAATGTTGAATAGAACAGTAGCACCTCATTTCAAAGAAATAAAGGATGTTAACTTGGTAGAACCAGAAAAAATGGTTTATGCCAATGGATTGAAAACATTTATTTTTCAAGCTCCAGATTTGGATTTGATTAAGTTAGAATTCACTTTTGATAATATTCTATTAAAAGAAGAACTTGCTACATTAAATCCTGTGCTTTCTTCAATGTTGAGAGAAGGTACAGAAAGTCTAACATCCAAACAGATAGCGGACACCGTTGATTTTTACGGTGCTTATTTGATGCCAGAATACAGTTTTGATCAAAGTTCATTGACTGTATATACGATGCACAAATATGTAGATAAAATACTTCCAATTTTAGCCGATATCCTGCAGCATTCTATTATTCCACAAGCGGAATTAGATACGCACATACGCAATAATAAACAGTCTTTACAAATCTCGTTGCAAAAAAATGATGTGCTAGCAAGACGTAATTTCTATAAGGAAGTCTTCAAAGGAACGCGTTATGGTGTGCTTCCGACAGAGGAAACATACGATGCTATTGAGCGAGCGCACATTGTAGAATTGTATCGTAAGCAGATACAACCTGCTAACTGTAATTTGTTTATTGCTGGAAATATAGACGCCAATTTGAAGTCTTTAATAGCTACTTTATTTGGTCAGGAGTGGGAAAATACACATGAGCTGGTGAAGAAAACTTCATTGGAATTCCAACCGTATTCTTCGGAATTGTTGATCAAAGAAAAACCAGAGGCTTTACAATCTGCGGTTCGTTTAGGCGGATTAACTATTAATCGCCGTCATATTGACTTCCCTGCATTACAGTTTGTAAATACATTATTTGGCGGTTTCTTTGGTTCACGTTTAATGCGTAATATTCGTGAAGAAAAAGGGTATACGTACAGTATAGGTTCGTACATTGGAAATTTACGTCATACAGGATTTATAACTATTGCTTCGGAAGTTGGCGTTGATGTGACACAAAATACGCTGAGTGAAATTCAGAAGGAATTTGAAATCCTTAGAAATGAAAAAACTTCTGAAGAAGAAATTGCCTTGGTTCGTAATTATATGCAAGGAATGCTTTTAGGAAGTTTAGAAAGTATTTTTTCGCATGTCGATAAGTTCAAAGCAGTATACTTTTCTGGATTAGGAACAGAATATTACCAGTATTATTCTTACATCTTAAAAGATATGAATGCGGATAAGGTGCAAGATATCGCTCAACGATATTTTGACTATGATAAATTATTTAAAGTGGTAGTCGGAAAGATTTAAGATCAAACTTTAAAATTAAAAAAGCCCAATGAAAATTTTTTCATTGGGCTTTTCCTTAATACAGTAAAAACGGAGTTATTTCTTTTTCCCAATCTTCAATGCCTTCTCTTGTGTTTATTTTATGTTGTTTCAAATATTTAAAAGCATTTGGTATTCCTAAT
Source organism: Sphingobacterium litopenaei (assembly GCF_014692495.1). Lineage (GTDB taxonomy): Bacteria > Bacteroidota > Bacteroidia > Sphingobacteriales > Sphingobacteriaceae > Sphingobacterium > Sphingobacterium litopenaei. Next base: position 37,786 of record NZ_JACOIJ010000010.1, read on the forward strand.
AATTTATCTAAATGTTTGTTTCCATCAGGATTAACGTTGGTATGGTAATTACGTTCTTTTAAATGATCTGGAAACATGCTGTAGATAATCTGAATGAGATTTATGAAATATTGAACGGATTGAAATGCAGTTGGATTTTTAGGAATAATTCTCAAACCGTGACATTCTTCTCCAATATACAAACTCATTGTGGAGGTATAATGTACAACCTCTATATCCGCGCCAACTAATTCTTTGGAAACCTGTTTATATAATAGATCAGCATCTATCCAAGGCGCACCGAATTGTGCAAAAGGATAATCTGTTCCTCGGCCTTCTTGGATATTTAATCCTTCAAAGAGACAAGCACCCGCGTACGTATATATAGTTTCTCTGTTTTGAATGGCTGGAGATGTAGGGAAGAAAGGATAGTCTGTGTTTGTTGCCCTATTCCAGTTTTCCATTTTCTGAATTTGTAAATCTAATTTCGGGTAATATTTACCTCTGAAATATTGAGCAAGTTCTGCCAAAGTACATTGGTGAGTAATAGGAATATTAAATCTTCCTATAAATGAACTACAACTCTCATTCAAAAAAGGACCTTCTGCCAAATGAATAGCCTGCTCTATTGGATTTGGTCTGTCTAATAATAGGACTGGCTTATTGTATTTTTCGCAACTCTCCAATACGTGGGTCATCGTCCACAAGTAAGTATAAAATCGAGCTCCAATATCGGGTAAATCCACTATAATCAAATCCAAATCGGCTAAGTCTTTCTCCGTCGGAGCAAGTTTTTCACTATATAGACTGATGATAGGAATTTGTGTTGCGCTATCAATGTGGTGATCGATATAAGCCCCATCATCTCCAGTTCCATCAAATCCATGTTCGGGAGCAAAAAGTTTGGTTATATTAAATCCAGCGTCTTTCAACGCTAATCGGCTATGTTGATCCTTACTAGTCATTGAGGCGGCATTGCAGACTAATCCTATTTTTAAGTTTTTATTGATGGATTCTTTTTCAAGTAAAATATCGACGCCAAAACGTGTGGTAGATTTCATGCGCTGAAAATAAGGAATTACAATTTAATCCAAAGATTTATTGACCTTATTATATAAAGAAGCGTAGTATTAAAATTAAATTGTCGTGATTGTATTTAATTTTTTATACTGTTTTGGGCTAGTATCCGTTACACTTTTAAATATTTTATGAAAATTCACAAAGTTGTTGAAACCGGATTCAAAGCAAATTTCTTTGAGATTCATATCAGAAGATTTTAATAATCTACAGGCATGAGCGACACGCAGTTCACTTACGAATTGGATTGGAGTTTTACCAGTTTTTTGTTTAAAATATCTACAGAATGAATTTTTAGTCATCTTCGCTAAGCTCGCTAATGCATCCAATTCCACTTTATTACGGTAATTATCTTTAATGTAATTAATCACATCATTCATCCTTTTATGATCTAACGAATGCGTATAAACTTCGTAGTTTTCGCTAATCAACATTTGCGGTTGATACTTTTCGAAATAATGAAGGGATTCGATGAGTTTGGTGATTTTAAGAATATCCGATTTCTCATGAATATAAGCAAACAGGTCGTTGAACATGGCGTCACAATTCTCCAAATACATTACTCTTGATGAATTGGAAATCAACTGTTGAATACTTTTAGCTTCTTGTAATTGATAAAAACCTTCGCCTAAAAAATTAGGTTTAAAGTGGATCACAATACAGTCAATCGGATTATGTTTGTGAAGATAATCACCATCAAAAAGCCAATAATGCGGAATGTTAGACCCAATTAAAACACAGCTGTTTTCAGCAACACTCTGAATACAATCCCCGACGAATAAAGTTCCCATACCTTTTGCTAAATAGATAAATTCAATTTCTTCGTGATAATGCCAAAGATTATGGTGTTGCGGATAGCTATCTCTGCGCACATGTAAGTTTTTATGATAACTTTCTGTGAGGCTTAGTTTTTTCATATCATCGGTTTATATTATCCACTTATTCAAGTAAATCCTAAAAATTAATACTAAAGTAGATAATATAGTTTATGTTTTAGGTAAATTGGTTTATGTAATTATTCTTTAATACCTTTAATTTTATTCCAATCAATTATAAACAAAGACCATGACGAAACAACAAAAGTATACTTTTGCAATTATACTGATTACATCACTATTTTTCTTTTGGGGATTTATTCATAATCTAGATCCTATATTAATCAAGCATTTACGCAGTGCATTTAGCTTAACACATTTCCAAGCGTCCTTAGTTGATTCTGCTGTATTCGTTGCCTATTTTTTATTGGCCATTCCAGCTGGAATCATCATGCAAAAATTTGGTTATAAGGCTGGTATTCTCGTTGGATTAAGTTTGTTCGCCTTGGGTTGCTTTTTGTTTATACCTGCGGCTAACACAGTGAGTTATGGTTTTTTCCTAACTGCCTTATTTATACTTTCTTGTGGATTGACTATTTTGGAAACAGCCGCAAATCCATATATCACCGTGTTGGGTGATCCTGCTAAAGCTACTCAACGCCTTAATTTTGCGCAATCTTTCAATGGTCTTGCAGCTTCACTAGCACCAATTGTTGGAGGAGTTTTTATTCTTGCAGAAGAGCCAAAATCTTCAGAGGAATTAGCTTCCATGTCTGAAGGGGCAAGATTAGCCTACATTCAAGCAGAAACAGGATTAGTGAAAGGACCTTATTTGGTATTGGGGTTAATTATATTGGTTGTTGCCGTATTATTTTTTCTGACCAAATTACCAGATATCAAAGAAGAGGAGGATGGTTCTACTGAGCATGTGGGCTTTTTCAGGAGTCTAAGACACATGCAGGTTCGTTGGGGAATTGTTGCGCAATTCTTTTATGTAGGGGCGCAAGTTTACGTATTTAGTTTTTTATTAGTTTTTGCAGAAGATGCAATAAATATGGCTGGTCAAGATGCAAAATATTACGCAGGACTAGCGGGCTTTTTGTTTATGATAGGGCGATTTGTCGGCACATTTTTTATGCGTTATATAGCTCCTTACAAATTGCTTATGCTTTATAGCATATTTTCTATACTGTTAAGTCTTATAGTGATTTTTGGAACTGGAATATTTACGTTTTATGCGTTGATTGGGATTACGTTTTTCATGTCAATAATGTTCCCGACAATTTTTGCGATCGGCATACAAGGCGTAGGAAGAGATACCAAGTCCGCTTCCAGTTTTATAATTATGTCAATCGTAGGTGGTGCGGTTATTCCTCCTTTAGCAAGTATGATTACAGATAGTACGAAGAATATTCACCTTTCTTATGTGGTGGTATTGTTGTGTTTCCTGGTTATATTGTTGTTTGGATGGAAAACACGTCATGTCAAAGCTATTCAAAATTAAAAAATAGAAATGAAGAGATATGCTTTAGGATTGGATTTAGTAAATGATCCAAAATTAATTCAAGAATATGAGGAGTACCATAAAGCTGTGTGGCCAGAAATCAAAAAATCGATAGCTGATGCGGGAATAGAAAATATGGAGATTTATCGATTTGGCAATAGGTTGTTTATGCTTATGGAGACAGCTGAGGATTTTGATTTCTCTGTAAAAGCTGAAATGGATGCTTCAAATTCAAAAGTGCAAGAATGGGAACAATTGATGTGGAAATATCAGCAAGCGATTCCAGGAGCCAAAGAAGGTGAAAAGTGGGTATTAATGGATAAAATATTTCAATTATAAATGGAAAAAGAGCGTTTGTATTTTTTACAAATACATTCAAAAGATAATGTGTTAGTTGCTTTGCAGGATTTGCAAGCAGGACAAGTCATTGATTTTGCAGGACAAACAGTTGTTTTAGTAGATCATATTAAAGCAAAACATAAATTTACTTTGGCTGATTACGATAAAGATCAGGAAATCTATATGTATGGTGTTTTGGTAGGAAAATTAAACTATGCGCTACCAAAAGGAAGTTTAATTACTGTAGACAATCTGCGCCATGCTTCAGAAGATTTTAAATTGGGTGAGCGCAAATTGGAATGGCACAAGCCGGATGTTTCGAAATATCAGAATAAAACATTTTTTGGTTTTCATCGATCGAATGGTAAAGTAGGCACCGCCAATTACTGGCTGGTCATTCCTTTAGTATTCTGTGAAAATAGAAATGTCTTAACGCTAAAATCTGCATTAGAAGAGAGATTAGGCTATAAAGTAGAAAGCAAGGATTATTCGAATGAGGTAGATTTACTGCTTGATCGATATAAAGCAGGAGCTTCTATCGATGAATTATTACAGATGGACTTAACCTCTTCTAGTATTAAACAGAAGACTAATCGGCCTTTTCCAAATGTTGATGGTGTGAAATTCTTAAATCACGATATGGGTTGTGGCGGGACACGTATGGATTCCGATGCCCTTTGTGGATTATTAGCGGGGTACATCACGCATCCTAATGTGGCAGGTGCGACGGTTCTAAGTTTAGGGTGTCAACATGCACAAGCTTCCATATTACGTGATGAAATCGCTAAAAGAGACGCTAACTTTGATAAACCGTTATACATTTTTGAGCAGCAAAAGGAGGGGACGGAAGCCGAATTGATGCAGAAGGCTCTCAAAGCAACTTTTGCCGGATTAGCTCAGGCTAATTTGCAGACGCGTCAACGCGCTACATTGGACAAACTTTGTATTGGCTTAGAGTGTGGAGGCTCAGATGGTTTTTCGGGAATATCCGCCAATCCCGCTTTAGGAATGGTTTCGGACATTATAGTTAGTTTAGGCGGTTCAGTTATCCTAGCAGAATTCCCTGAATTGTGTGGTGTTGAGCAGGAAATGAGCGACAGATGTCTGAATGAAGATATCGCTCAACGCTTCATGTACTTAATGAAAACCTACAATGCCAAAGCAGAAGCAGATGGTTCAGGATTTTATATGAATCCTTCTCCTGGAAATATTCGTGATGGTTTAATCACGGATGCAATTAAATCCGCAGGAGCAGCTAAAAAAGGGGGCACTTCTCCTGTAGCGAATGTCGCCGATTATCCCGAACTAGCAGATAAACCTGGATTGAATCTATTGTGTACACCAGGAAATGATGTGGAGAGTACTACAGCAGAAGTGGCTGCCGGAGCGAATGTTGTGCTTTTTACAACAGGTTTAGGCACGCCAACGGGTAATCCTATTGCACCGGTAATTAAAATTTCTACCAATACAACAACTTATGAACGCATGCCAGATATAATAGACATTAATTGTGGGACTATTATCGATGGACAAGAAACAATAGAAGAATCAGCTCATCGTATACTTGATTATGTCATTGAAGTAGCAAGTGGTCAACAAGTTCCAAAAGCTGTGAAGCTTGGACAAGATGATTTTATTCCTTGGAGAAGAGGTGTGTCGTTATAGAGATTATGTAATAAATACAATTTAAATTAAGATGTCAAAATTAGAAGGGAAAGTTGCCGTAATTACAGGAGGTGGAAGTGGTATTGGCCAAGCGATTTCAGAGCTTTTTGCTGCTGAAGGGGCTATGGTACATATCATAGATTTAAATGTTGAAGGTGGTAATAAGGTGGTTCAAAATATTATTTCAAATGGAGGAGGAGCGAAATTACACATTTGCTCCGTTTCGAATCAAGCAGAGATAATAAACGTTATTGATTCAATTGGCAAAGTAGATATTCTGGTGAATAATGCGGGAATTGCACATGTTGGAAATCTCGAAAACTGCGCTGAAGCAGATTTTGAAAAAGTTTTTGACGTCAATGTCAAAGGCGCATATAACGCATTATATGCTTGTGTTCCTAAAATGAAACAACAAGGCAGCGGAGTAATATTAAATTTAGCTTCTATAGCAGCGGTGGTCGGTATTGCTGACCGTTTTGCTTATTCGATGAGCAAGGGCGCTATTTACGCAATGAGCATGTCTGTAGCCCGAGATTATATGAAGTATAACATTCGAAGTAATTCTATTTCTCCAGCACGAGTTCATACACCTTTTGTGGATGGATTTATCTCGAAAAACTATCCTGGAAAGGAAGTAGAAATGTTTCAAAAACTTTCCGATTCACAACCTATAGGCCGTATGGCAAAACCAGAGGAAATTGCTAAATTGGCTCTATTCCTATGTTCGGACGATGCCGCATTCATCACAGGTAATGATTATCCAATTGATGGTGGCTTTATTAAACTCAATAACTAACAATTAAAATATAAATAATGAAATTAATACGATTTGGTGAAGTTGGTAAAGAAAAATGTGGTGTACAGATAGAAGGTGTAAATTATGATGTTTCCGATTTCGTGTCAGATTATAATGAATCTTTTTTTGAAAATGAAGGGCTAAAGAGACTACAAGACTATTTGGAAACAAATACTGAGAGACTAACTGAATTACCTAGGGATTCCAGATTAGGTGCTCCGTTTTCAAGGCCTTCCAAAATTGTTTGTATTGGTTTGAATTATAAAGACCATGCAGAAGAAACAGGAGCTGCGATACCAGCAGAACCTATTATTTTTATGAAATCTACCACCGCATTAATAGGTCCGAATGATACGGTAGTAATACCTAAAAACTCTAAAAAAACGGATTGGGAGGTTGAATTTGGAATTGTAATCGGCCAGAAAGCGACTTATGTAGAAGAAGCTGAAGCATTGGATTATGTGGCTGGATATGTATTACACAATGATATTTCGGAGCGTGAGTTTCAAATAGAGCGTGGTGGTACTTGGGATAAAGGCAAAGGCTGTGATACTTTTGCGCCGATGGGACCTGTACTCACTACAAAAGACGAAATTCCTGATATCAATAATGTAAATCTTTGGTTGAAAGTGAATGGCAAGACATATCAAAATGGTAATACCAAGAACTTAATCTTTTCTGTTCCTTTTATTGTTTCTTATGTTTCGCAATTTATGACCTTGCTTCCAGGCGATGTTATTTCTACCGGAACTCCAGCTGGAGTGGGTCTAGGATTTAATCCGCCGATATATTTAAAAGAAGGAGACGTTATTGAATTAGGAGCAGATTATTTAGGCGAGCAAAGACAAGAAGTAATTGATTATAAAAAATAAAACAATATGCGTATAGATGCTCATCAACATTTTTGGATTTATGATCCTGTGAGAGATTCTTGGATTACAGACGAAATGTCTACTATTCAGCGCAATTTTTTGCCAAATGATATTTCTCAAACGCTAAAAGATAATCGTATTGATGGTGTAGTGGCTGTTCAAGCTAGCGAAAGTCATCAGGAAAGCTATTTTTTGGCTGAGTTAGCGCAGGTTTACAAATTGATAAAAGGTGTTGTAGGGTGGGTAGATTTACATTCTGCACATATTGATGAATATTTAGAAGAATTCAAAAAACATGAGATTATCAAAGGTTTTAGGCATGTTATTGAGGCGGAACCCCATGGTGATTTCTTGAGTTCAGATGAATTTTTGCGCGGTATAGAAGCTCTCACAAAATACGATTATACTTACGATTTGCTGATTAGACCGCGTCATTATGCAAGTACATTGGCATGTGTAAAGGCTAATCCGAATCAAAAATTTATGCTTGATCATATTGCAAAGCCACCTATCAAATCCCAAGAGTTTGAAGAGTGGGCTTTGTTTATTGAAAGTCTAGCATCTTTTCCAAACGTATTCTGCAAAGTTTCGGGATTGGCAACAGAAGCGGATTGGACGAATTGGCGACTGGATCATTTTACACAATATATTGATCATGTCATCAAAAGTTTTGGTAAAGATCGTGTATGTTTCGGATCAGACTGGCCGGTTTGTTTACTAGCAGCCAGTTATGAACAAAGCATCGAAATTGTTCAAGATAAATTAAAAGATTTCACAAACGAAGAACTCGATAAGTTTTGGGGACTGAATGCCGTGAAATTTTATAATCTCAAATAACTAATATGGACTTAAATTTAAAAGGCAAAGTTTTCATCGTCACGGGTGGAGCAAAGGGTATTGGTAAAGGCATTGTTTTGGCGTTAGCAAAGGAGGGAGCCATTCCTGTCATTGTTGGGCGTAAACAATCCGATAATAATTTGGTAAAGGATGAGGTTGTAGCTTTAGGAGGCGAAGCCTTATGCGTTGAAGCAGAATTGTCCAATCCTGAAGAATCTAAAAAAGCAGTAGACGCCACTTTAGAGAAGTATGGTCGGATTGATGGGATTGTAAATAATGCAGGGCAAAATGATGGAGTAGGATTGGAAAATGGTAATTATGAAGATTTTATCCAATCTTATCATAAAAATGTGGTACACTATTATTTGATTGTACATCATGCATTATCCGCTTTAAAAGAATCTAAGGGAGTAATTGTAAATATTAGTTCTAAAACGGCAGAAACAGGTCAGGGAGGTACTTCGGGTTATGCAGCATCAAATGGAGCACGCAATGCCTTAACGAGAGAATGGGCCGTTGAATTGTTACCTTACGGTATTCGTGTGAATGCCATTATAGTAGCTGAATGTGCTACTCCACAATACGATACTTGGATTCAAACATTGGATAATCCAGAGGAAACATTGAAGAAAATTACAGATCGTATCCCCTTGGAGCATCGTATGACGACTCCAGAGGAGATTGCAAATACAGCTGTGTTTTTACTTTCCAATCGATCAAGCCATACTACGGGACAATTGGTTTATGTCGATGGGGGATATGTGCATCTTGATCGTGCTTTAATAAAAGAATAAAAACAAAAGGGGATTTTTAAATCCCCTTTTGTTTTGCTTTTAATTATAGTATATCTTAGCTAAATTATCTGGATCAAATCCCTTCTCTAATATTCCATCGAACTGGAAATTAGAATGTTTGTTATCTGCAAAACTACTTTCAGCTGAGTTTGCAAAAACTTTTGTTTGCTGAAGGTCTTTTTTAGACTTAATAGACTCCAATACGTTCCAACCTGATAATGTAGGCATGATGACGTCCGTAATTACAATATCTGGTTTTGTTTTTTCTATATAGGAAAGCGCATGCTCTGCGTCTTCAAAAAATTGAATATTCTTAAAATTGCTAAAAGCTTGTTTTGCTAATAGCAAGTTTATCTTATTATCATCAATGAAGACTATAGAAGTATCTACAGGAATTTCCTTTGTAACCCTAGATTGAATTGTAGGTTTTTTATTAGCAACAGATTTATTCATTGGAACTTGTAAAGTAAAAGTGGAGCCTTTTCCTAATTTACTTTTTACGCTAAGTTTGCCATTTATTTGCTTCGCTAAAATCTGAGATATGTGTAGTCCTAATCCAAAACCAACTTTGTTTTTTTCGCCATCGACAGTATAGTATTTCCTAAAAACCTGATCGATTTTTTTATCGTCTATTCCTATGCCTGTATCCACTATATCTATGGATATTTTATCATTTACAATTTTGCTTTCGAGCTTAATACTGCCTTTGTTGGTGTATTTTAAGGCATTATTAATTAAATTAGAAATTACTTGTCTAAGCCTAAATTCGTTGGATTTAATTTTTAATATAGGATCTAATTGATTTTCGTTAATGAAAGTAAGACCTTTTTGCTCCGCTTGGTATTTATGTAAACTGAAAGTGTCGTTGATAATTTTAGAAATATATACTTCATCAAGTACCACGTCCACAGCACCAGATTCTATTTTACTTAAGTTGAGAATATCATTAACGGTATTATTGATGAGATTAATGTCGTAATTGATATTTGACAGTAATTTGTCATCAATTTCTTCCGCTTTATTGGAAGTCAACAGCTTCATAACACCTTTCAATGAATTTAGAGGTGTACGGATCTCATGACTGATATTGGTTAATAAACTGGTTTTTTCCTCGGCTAATTGTGACGCATAGTCTTTCTCTTTTATCAATTTGTTCTCGTATTTCGATACGACATATTGATAATATATAATAAACATCAACATTAAAAGAATCACACATAAGGCCATTATAGCATACGAGCGAAACTTTTGCGTGTTGAATTTATAGAGCACATAATCATCTTTTTCCGCTGTTCTGAATTTTAAAAATTCAATTTCTCGAATGGCTTCAATTGATTTTTTGAGTTCATTTATTAATTCATAATTGGAAGTGATGATCTTTCTTTCTTTTTCTTTGGAAAGTAGATAGACCCTTCTTAAATCTTTTATATTGCTTATATAGCTTGCTTCATTCGTACGAATGAGATTTTCAATATACTTTTGAACAATGTCGATTTGGTTTACATTTAATACCGCGGTATTATTAGTGTTGAGAACTGTATCATTTTTAGCATTGAAAATTCTCTTAAACAGATTTTGTTTTTTCTTCACTATAGTATCTGCATCAGAATCTAGGCGCGCCAATGTATCGCTTAAAATGCGATTGATAACCGAATCACTGCTGACAATTCGATCTCTTTGGACTGTTCTTAAATTATTATTATTCTTAGCAAAATTCTGGTCTGCGAAAATTATTAAATCGTCTATCTGCTTTTTAAGTGCTAAATATTGCATAGATAGCGATTGATCCAAAATGGCAATTTCCTTCTTTTGGACTTTGGTGTTTTGCTGCGCTGGAATAGTATCCAAAGCGTGAATTATTTGCCCTAATGTATCTAATTTACTTTGATAGGCTTTAAAATTCTTGTCATCGAAAGATATAGCATACAATCGAAATAAATTGTCTACTTCTGTGAACGTCGAGAAAAGCTCATATAACGCCGGCGATACCTTGGAATTATGAGATTAGGCAAGATTTAATCTATTTTCAACTTGCTTATACTGTTTGTATTGTTTTATGAATATGGTGCAAAGAATACTGAAAGATACTAGGATAACTAGCACTAACAATAATCTCAACAAAAAAGTTTTTCTAATTGGCACGGTTTTGCTATTTGTATGCGTAAAGATATCAATAATCTATTTATTATCAATAATTCACTACAAATATATTTATTTAAATAATATAATTTTATCTAAAAAGAATAATTATTTGTTATATTGAAAATTTAGTTTTTTTAATCCTTCTTTTATTTCTGGAGCATTCATAAACAAATTCCAGATAAATTGGGATCGATAATTCTCAATCATTACGATAATTGGTCCTTGATCAATAGCGAGATAACGTTGAGGAAACCAGTTCGCCGTTTCACTATAAGCATCATAAAAACCATAAGGCCCCCAAACTTTTGACTCCAGATTCTGAAACAAATAATTAGCAAAGGCGATACTTTCTTTCGGACTGTAAGGCATAGATGATAATGCTGCGGTAGGAGAAATTACGCCCTTATCATTATCTGGGTGATGGGCTTCATATCCATTAATCGAATAGCTGGCTGTTAATCCCCAACCTTTATCCGGACCATAACCTAAATAATTATTAGGATTATCATCTGCATAAGCGATATTGATACGTGTATGATTTTTAACAACCTTTCCATAATCCACATAGTCATCTTTTAAACCATTCGGGTTTAATCCAAGAAAGCTGTAATGTGCCCAAAATAATGGACCTACTTCTCCCTGAATAGCATTATGCTTTGCTACAGTAGGTATATTATATTTTTCAATAGCTGTTTTAATTTTTCCATTTCGGGTCCAGCCATTTACATAAACTTGTTTGTCGATTGGAAAAGTAGGAGATGAGGCTGCTAATATATAGGTGATTAAGCATTCATCAAAACCTTGAATAGGATGATTCATCCCAAATTCGTGTTCTGGACTCCAATGCCAAAAGATAACATTTGATCTGTTTGTATAATGTGCCCAATCAATTTCTTTCCATAGTTTGTGGGCTAATAGAGCGATGTCTTTCTGCTCAGGACTACCATTTTTATAGTACTCCCGAATACAAATCAGCGACTGCGCTAGAAAAGCTGTTTCTACGATATCTCCGCCATCATCTTTATTGCCAAAAGCTTTGACTTTGCCAGTAGGACCATCATACCAATGCGCATATGCTCCTTTAAAACGTGGGATTTTATCTAGATAATTTAAAGCTTTTTTAAATCGTTCTAAGGCTTCTTGGGATTGAATAAAATTTCTTTTTTCTGCAACCAATATACTCATCAATCCAAAACCACTACCTCCAATAGTAATCACGTCTTTATCATTCTGCGGATATACACCATCCAAATGAATGCGTTCACGCGCAAGACCAGAAGTAGGTTCAGCACCTTCCCAAAAGTATTTAAAGGTTTGTCGCTGAATTTTGTTCAATAATTCTTCCGTCTGCTTATCATTTTTTGGTAAGTCAGTTGTTTTACATCCTATAAGAAATAATAGTATAAAAATATATGAAGGGATTAATTTCATGAAATATTATTAAAACCTCCTCTCAATAGAGAGGAGGAAGTTTTATACTTAACTATAATCAGGGTTTTGAACTAATATTCCAGCAGATTTATCAATTTCTGGCTGTGGAATAGGGAAGAAGCGATGTTTTAATTGGTAATTAGAATGTCCGGCGTCGCGCATGGTCTGTACATCAATATCCCAACGTATCAAATCATAGAAACGTTCGTTTTCCATACCCAATTCAACCTGTCTCTCATGTCTTATGGCGTTGCGAAGAGCAACTTGATCACGTGTTGAAATGGCTGGTAAAATGGTAGTATTGCCTCCTCGTGCACGGACTCTAACTCTTTCTAATAAATCTAAAGCTAGATCTGTATTCGCTGCCCCACCAACCTCATTAGCAGCCTCTGCTGCTAGTAATACTATATCCGCATAACGTATTATACGTACATTGAACCATTCTCCGAAACGGCTGCCATATCGTGATCGTAAGGTAGGATTAGTATACACTTTTTTATTCCAATAATCTCTTGGTAAATTATCGGGTAAAACTTCTCCATAAGGTTCGTTGCGTTGTCCGCTATATAATACGGTCACATCTTTACGGGGATCATCTGTTTCAAAAGCATCAAGCAAACGTTGATTAGGAACATTCCATCCCCATCCTAAATCCCAAGCGCCAGATCCACGGACACCTTGTCTACCAGCGTAAGTAACCCCAAAATTTTGAACGCCATCGAATAAAGCTTGAATTTCAAAGATGGATTCTTTACTATTTTCACTCTCCTCACGGAAAATCATATTATAAGGTACACTCAAATCATAAATACCGGAATTAATAATTTGCATCGCAGAAGCTAAGCCTTCGCTGTATCTTTTACGAGCCATGAAGGTCTTGGTTTGTACAGCCAAAGCTGCTCCTCTTGTAATACGTCCTGGATGACTTGGCCATGTTTCAGGAAGATACGCCACCGCATCGGCTAAATCTTCATCGATTTGTCTATATATATCATTGATACTTGATTTAGGAATATTAGCGGAAGCTTGATCAGTTATCTTGAAATTAATAAGAGGTATTTCCCCAAATGTTCGAACCATATTAAAATATGCCCAAGCACGTAAGAATTTGACCTCTCCAATATTAGCTAAAGTTCCTTCTGTAGGATTATCAATAGAATCTGCTGTAGCCAATACATTATTAGCTAGATTGATTAAATTGTAATGTCCAGTCCAATAATTATTGACTAACCAATAATCCAATGGATAATTAAATTCATCAAAGATAGGACCTGCGGCAGCATTATCGCCTGAATTACTGCCTAAACTGGCATCATCCGAGCGAATATTGTGCAGCACCACATAAGGCAAGCCACTCGTTCCTTCGCTTCTTAAACCTGCATAAGCCGCAAATACTTGACCTTCTAAGGAACCCGTAGGCATTTCTTCTTCCGTAAATCGCCCTTTCGGTTTAATATCTAACCAATCTTTACCACAGCTGCTTATGAAAAGAAGCAGGGCTATGCTTAGAATAAATTTATAAGTGTATATCGTTGTTTTCATAATTACTTACTTAAATGCTTGTTAAAAATTTAAGTTTAAACCGAATGTATAAATCGCTGGAACAGGATAAGTTCCGTTGTCTACTCCAAATGAAGTCGTACTTCCGCCAATCTCAGGGGTAAAGCCAGTATTTTTTGAGAATGTAGCGACGTTTTGTGCATTCAAAAACAATCGCAGATTTTGAAGACGCATTTTATTCAATGTTTCAGAAGGGAAGGAGTAGCCTAAAGTAATATCACGAATTCTGAAGAAACTTCCATCTTCAATAAAGTAAGTAGAATATTGTCTATTTACTGATCGGCCTTCATGAAGTATAGGCTCCCAGTTAGAGGTTCCTTCACCATTCCAACGTCCTAGACGGTCTGTAAGAAAATTGAACGTTGCAAATTGGTTTTGATTCCAAGTACGCAGAATTTCGTTGCCATGTACACCTTGGAATTCTATGCCTAAATCAAAATTTTTGTAGGAAGATGAAAGAGAAATTCCATAGAAAAAGTCTGGCGTAGGATTACCAATCATGGTTCTATCTTGCGTATTGATTACGCCATTATTATCTATATCTCTATATTTGATATCTCCTGGTAAAAAGGCTCCTCCGCCTAATCCATTTGTAGCATATTGATTAATTTCAGATTGATTTTGGAAAATACCATCGTGAACATATCCCCAGAAGTAACCAATAGGAAAACCAGCTACCGTACGAGATGCACCGCTTATAATATCGTAACCGTCTGTAGATAGTTTAACTACATTATTTTTAATAGTAGTAATGTTAGCTCCGATGGAGAGGTTCCAGTTTTCGGATAGACTTTGCTGCCAAGTAGCAGCTGCTTCAATACCTTTATTTTGGATAGTTCCTAGATTACTTAATCCAGGTTTACTTCCCAAAATACCAGGTACGCGAACTAAAATATCTTCTGTATTCTTATTGTAATACACTGCTTCGACACTTAGCTTATTCTGAATAGCATTAAATTCAAAACCTGCTTCCCAGCTTTTCACGACTTCCCAATGTAAATTTGCATCAGGAATATACTCTGCTTCATACGCAGGAACTAAATTATCTCCAAATACGGCAGAGTTGCCAGGTACCATCAGCGGGTACATCGGATACCAATTACCTCCTACATTTTGATTTCCTAAAGAAGCCCAAGATCCCTTTAGTTTCAGGTTGTTGATGGATTCTACATTTTGCATAAAGCCTTCTTCGCTCAGCACCCAAGCAGCACCGATAGAATAGAAATTTTGCCAAGGTTTGCCATTTTTCGCAAAGGCAGAGCTTCCATCTCTTCTGAAAGAGGTATTTATTAAATATCTTCCATCATAATTGTACAAAGCCCTTGCTAACCAGGACAAAGTTCGGTATTCTGAGGCTGTACTGTTACCAGTAGTGGTAGCAGGATCTCCTATATTTACGTACCAATAATCTGGATCATTTGGAATTTCAATTCCTTCGCCTTGCGTTCTACGTGCTGTGGTAGCTTCATTACCTTGTAAATAAGTTGTAAAACCGCCCATTAAGGTGAGGTTGTGTTTTCCGAACGTGTTTCTATAGTTTAACAACCAATCTGTTTGGTATTTATAATGTGTGTTTTGTTCGTGATTAACGGAAGTCAATTGATTGCCAATACGTTCTGATTTATTTTCACCTTGAATATCAGGGTTGTAAACCGAGACTAATCCTTGGTAAGTCCTTAAATTATTAAATCCATAATCAGCAGATAAGTTTACCCTAAAATTGAAATGTTCTAGAAAATCAACTTCCGCGTACCAATTAGCTAAAGCTCTATAATTGATTCCAATGTATGTATTTTTTCTTTCCTCAATATCTACAAGGGGATTATTAACCTGTGCACGTTGGAAGTCAGGTAAAGTATGATAAAGACCATATTGATCGTTGAATATCGGAGCATTTGGAGCTGCAAGGATAGATCCAAATACATTACGTTCTTGTGGTAGGCGAGCGCGGTAACCATTGATGACTATACCTGTTTTAAAATTGTCTGTTAATCTTACCTCATCATTAATGTTTAACGTTATTTGGCTATGCTTCTCATGGTTAATTATTCCTTCGTCTGTAGAATATCCTAACCCTAAACGAAATGAATTCCGTTCTGTCGCTCCACTAACACTAAGATTATTGTAATTGAGAATAGCATTTCTGAATATTTCATCCTGCCAATCGGTATTGCCAGTCCAATTACTGTAGTTATAAGGTGCATCACCCTGATTAGCTCGCTGCTCATCGTACAATTCCTTGAATTGCGCAGCGTTTGCCATGTTCATACGCTTTGCCACATTTTTCATCCCTACACGCGTATTGAACTCAAAATTCAATTGTCCTGATTTAGCGCGTTTGGTGGTAATAGCGATAACTCCATTTGCTCCTCTAACCCCGAAAATAGCTAAACTCGATGGATCCCGTAGTACTTCCATGCTTTCGATATCAGAAGGATTCAGGAAATTGATGTTGTCATTTAACAACCCATCGACCACATACAACGGTTTAGCACCATTGATGGAATTCGTTCCCCGAATACGAATGTCTGGTTCTTGCCCTGGTCTACCCGAATTGGTCACTTGTAAACCTGGAACTTTACCTTGCAAATTAGCGATAGGATTTGTTCCTGGTCTATCCACGATGTCTTCGCCTTTTATTTGTGTGATGGATCCCGTTAAATCTCTCTTCCGAGCCGTACCATATCCGATGACAACTACTTCTTCAAGCGCATTGTCATCACTGACCAAAAACACATCAATTTGACTTTGATTTCCAACAACAATATCTTGTGGCTGATAACCAATGAAAGTGAATGTTAAGGTATCTCCCGCTGCAGCTACAATAGAATATTGTCCTACAGCATTCGTTTGTACCGCTGTCGCTTTGCTTTTTATAGAGACAGTAACACCAGGTATAGTTACTAAAGATTCTTCATCTTTTACTATCCCCGTAATCGTATTTTGCGCATTAACTGAATTAGCATAGAGCAAAATCATGAACAAAGTAAATATATACCTCATATTATTTTGGTTTATAAAGTTTATGTTTATTAGTTTGGTAGTTTTGTAAAGTGATTAGCCTTCAATTAAGCCTAACTTTATGTTAGTGTTCTACACAGTATACTTTGTATAACAAATAAGTGAAATTTTCGTTTGATGGAAGAAGAGAATTTCTTTGTTTGAGGAGGAGGGGGAAATAAAAAACGGAATATGTTTGGCATATCCCGTCTTTATTTATGTGAAAAGTATACTATCCTTTTCTCAAATATTTTGTAAGAATTACGATAGTTTGACCATCGATTTTTCCTTCGATATACTCTGTGTTATTCGGGTCAAGGCGGATATTTTTTACCACTGTTCCTAATTTAGCGTTAACAGAAGAACCTTTTACATCTAATGTTTTGATCAACACCACCGTGTCACCTTCGTATAAGCGCGTTCCGTTAGAATCCTGGTGGAACTCTACCGTTGCTTCTGCTTCGTGATCACCTGTTTTCTTAGCCCACTCTAAATTTTCTTCTTCCAAATATAAGATGTCTAAGTTGTCAATAGCCCAGCTTTCGTTGCGTAAGCGACTTAAGATTCTCCATGCTACTACTTGTACAGGAGCATGCTCCGACCACATGGTCTCACTCAAAACTTTCCAATGTTCAGGATCAATTTGTTCTGTCTTTTCGATTTGAGATTTACAAGTTTGACATACATAAATACTATTATCAGCATTCACGATAGACACTGGAGGAACTTCATAAACACTCAAATTGGATATGCTGTTGCACAATTCACATTTGCTTCCGCTTCTTTCTTGAAGTTGTTTTTCTAAACTCATATAGGTTAATTAAAAAACCAAAAATACGAAATATCGTTCATATTACCTTTATCAAGTGTTTTACTTAAGTTATTTTCGATTTTGGTAAGGAATTTGTTAAATTCAATAAACTTAAAATCAAATTTGAAATATGAAATGGCAAGGAGGCCGCAAAGGAGGCAACATCGAAGATAGACGAGGTATGTCTGGCGGTAAAAAATTAGCTTTAGGTGGTGTAGGTGGAGTTATAGTGTTGTTGATTAGTCTTTTTATGGGCGGAGATCCCGGTCAATTATTAGAGCAAATGCAGGGTGGTGCATTAACCACTGAGCAAGGAGAATATCAATCTACACCTGAAGAAGACAGACTGATGGAATTTTCGGAGATAGTACTGACCAGTACAGATGAAGTATGGACACATGTTTTCAAACAAGGAGGACAACAATATAAAAAACCTACCTTAGCTGTATACTCGCAGGCTACGGAAACAGGAGGCTGTGGAGTGGGGCAGTCTTCTTTTGGGCCATTTTATTGTCCTGGAGATAATACAGTCTATTTAGATTTGAGCTTTAATCGAGAATTGAGTTCTAAGTTTGGTGCTAAAGGTGAATTTGCTTTGGCGTATGTTATTGCGCATGAGGTAGGACATCATATTCAAAATCTTACTGGTGTTTTGAGTCAGACAAATGCAATGCGTGCAAAAATGAGTGAGCGCGAATACAATAAGATATCCGTGATGACGGAATTGCAGGCAGATTTTTATGCGGGCGTGTGGGCACACTATTTGAATAAGCTTACTAGTATAGAAATTACGTACGATGATATATTAGATGGTATGCGTGCTGCTGCTGCGGTGGGAGATGATCATATTCAAGAACAAACTTATGGTCACTCTAATCCAGAATCTTTTACCCACGGCACCTCCGAACAGCGTATGTACTGGTTTAAGAAAGGTTATGAAACTGGCGATATTAATGCAGGAAACACCTTTAATGATCCAAGTTTAAGATAATATTAAAATCCCTTTGTAGTACGACAAAGGGATTTTTTTACACCCCTTTCGAAATATCTACTGGTAATTTTACCCTAGGAAACCAGTTATTCCATTTGATATATCCCAAAAATAAAAAGGACCATCTTTTATAAAATAAAGAAATAGTCACTTCTTATTATAAAATGGGTTAAAACGTGCTTTCCAATTTTTTCGAAATATTCATTTGCGACAGAAAATTGTTCAACATGGAAAGCATCTTGACTACAAATAACTTGTTTATTTCTAAATGATTATCGATAGTTTAATGACTTCAATTTAGGATAAGATGTTTATGCAACAAAAGTAACAAATGCGTTATTTTGCATTTTTATTATTTAAAATCTGCATTATTTAACATATTTTCGCGTTATTATGCGTTTTTTGAAAATATTTGTAATCGTGCAGATTCTTTTTTATTCAGAATCATCCTTTGCACAGAAAAGTTCTTTACCAATACATTGGCATCATAGTAATAGCGATCAAGGTTATTTTGGAGTTAACACAAATCAAGCTTATGAATATATCAGCAATCAGAAACTCAGCTTGAAACCTGTAGTAGTAGCTGTTATAGATGGCGATTTAGATACCAATCATGAAGATTTAAAATCCAATTTGTGGGTTTATACCAAACCAAATAAACATTATCCTGAGGCAGTAAACGGCTGGAACTTCTTAGGAACGAGCAACAATACTCATATCACAAAAGTAGGTACAGAGGCTTTTCGTGAATATAAACGTCTACGTCCCAAATATGAAAATACTAAAATTTCGGATTGGAAGAAGAAACAGGATATTGCTGAATTCAACTATTTCTTGCAGGTAAAAAAAGATGCTAAAATCCAGGGCTACCTTAATTTCTTTCCAATAATCAAATTAACTTACGAAGCATTTCGTTTGACGGATTCTACAATCAAAGCACAAAATTTGGATGGATCAGCTTTATCGATAAAAGATTTAGCAAACTTAAAATCTGATGCTACTACGCAAGAATATATTGAAGCAGCTAGACGTTCTTCCTTTCGCTATGCAGAAACGACGAAGTGGAACGATTTATATGCTTTTCAGGTACAGGAATATCAAACAGCTGTAAAGCGAATTGAGAGTTTGGATGATCAATCGAATCCTAGATATACCATAGGCGATAACATTAAATCATTAGGTGATAAATATTATGGTAATGCGGTGTTGGTGGATTCAAATAGCTTCCATGGTACATTCGTTGGTGGGCTAATTGCTGCTGATCGTCATAATGAAATTGGAATAAATGGTATTGCTGATAATGCTAAATTGATGGGGATTCGTGCAGTTCCGGACGGAGATGAATTTGATAAAGATATTGCTTTGTCTATTCGCTTTGCTGTGGATTATGGTGCAAATATCATTAACATGAGCTTTGGTAAATATTATTCGCCAAATAGCAAATGGGTAACTGACGCAATTAAATATGCCATGCGCAAGAATGTAATTGTTGTTCAAGCTGCTGGTAATGACAATAAGAATTTAGACACAATCAATAGTTATCCGATCAAACCTGCGAAAATCGAGAAAACTAAAAATTCATACTTACGTATTGGCGCTTCCACAAGTGAAGGAACAAAAGCTTCTTTTTCTAACTATGGCAGCAAAGAGGTTGATTTTTTTGCGCCAGGCGAGAAAGTGACTTCTACATCTACATTTGATCAATATAAAACGGCGAACGGAACTTCATTCTCCGCGCCTATAGTTTCAGGTGTGGCTGCTTTAGTTTGGGGAGTTTATCCTGAATTAAAAGCTTACGAAGTTGTAGAGATTTTGAAACGTTCAGCTGCTAAAAATCATGTAGCGGGTCTTCAGAATTATGCGGTTACGCCAGGAATCGTAGATGCTTACCAAGCATTATTAATTGCTTATGAATATGTTAAGAAATAGTTCGCTAGCCTTTATTTTATTTGGTTTTGTTTCTGTGTACGGGCAGACATTGCCTGTCAAGTCTAAGTATGAATCTTCGAGTCAACTTATTACGAATAACAGTATTAACGTAAACTGGAAAAGCTCAGCTGCCTATTATGTGTGGACAGCAGGTGAAGACAAGGTTTTGTATAAAATAGATTTAAGAAGCAAAAAGAAAACCAAGATTACTGACGAGAATACATTAAAATCACTTCTTCAAAAAGGAAACTTCGGTACTGCTACGGAAATTGAAAAGTGGAATTTGTACAGTTATCAGGTAGATGATAAACAAACTTCTTTGTCTTTTAAATTCAAAGGATCGAATATTATCTATTCCTTTCAACAAAAAATCCTTAAGCAAGAAGAAGTAAAAACTTCCTCTAATAAAGGGGGATATAAAGCTCCTTCAGCTGAATATTGGAAGAAATTTAATGCTGATAGCACGAAGTATATTTTTGGTAAAGGTCATCAGTTGTATTTGTTTGATGTTAAGGCTAATAAAGAGTATAAATTATCATGTGATGGTGAGCCTTATTTCTCTTACAATAGTAATAATACGGCGGATAATGATACGACAAAGATTGTTAGTACAAGCGCTATTTGGTTAGGAGATAATGTCTTAGCTTGGCGTGAAGATAAGCGCATGATCGGGGAAATGGCAGTAATTAATAGCCTATCCAATCCTCGTCCAACTATTCGCACGTATAAATTTCCTATGCCGGGTGACTCTACCACAATAGGGTACGATGTCAAAATTTGGAATACATCAAATCGTGAGGCAAAAACGATTAAAGTTACCGAAGAAAAAGATCAGCGTATTATTCTTGCTGGACAGCTTGTCAATGGAAGAACCTATTTGTGGGCAGATCGTTTAGGTACTAATACGTCTTACACTTACTTCCTAAGACGCTCTCGTTCGAATGAGAAAGTAGAATTGTGCCGTTTGGATTTCAATACAGGAAACGTAAAAGTATTGATTACTGAATCTACATTACCGCATGTAAATGAGCAATTGTTTAATGTAAAGATTTTCAATTCGGATAAAGATATTTTGTATTGGTCTGAGCGCACCGGATTTGGTCAGTACTATCATTATGACAATACTGGTAAATTGTTGAACAAAATTGGTCCAAAGGGAGACTATGTGGTTAGCAAAATTGTTGAATTGGATACAGCCAAGAGAGAATTGTTCTTGGAAGTATACGGTTATTCCAAAACTGTAAATCCATATTACAAGCAATATATCAAGGCGTATTTGGATAATGAAAAAGGTGTTTTATTGACCCCAGAGGCTGCTAATAATCAAATCGAGTTTTCAGACGATAAAAAATACATCTTAAATACATATTCTACAGCTAATTCGCCGAGTACGCACGTTATTCGCGACACAAATGGAAAGTTGATAAGTACACTTGGTCAAGCGAATATCGACAAGCTAATAACTATCGGTTGGTCTGCGCCAGAACAAATTCAGCTAAATGCTGCGGACGATTCGACAATGTTGTACGGACTTTTGTACAAGCCATCGAACTTTGATCCAACAAGAAAATACCCCATTATTACTTCGGTATATCCAGGACCACAAGAGGATTTTGTACCGCAATCTTTCTCTGTAGATGACAACAACCATCAATCCTTTGCGGATTTAGGATTTTTAGTGGTTCAAGTTCCATCGAGAGGTTCTTCACCTTACAGAGGATTGAAATTCCACGGATATAGTCATGGCAATATGCGCGACTATCCCTTAGCAGATAACAAAAAGACTATAGAAGATTTGGCGAAAGAAAGACCTTATATCAATCTGGATAAAGTAGGAATCTTTGGGCACTCAGGCGGTGGTTTTATGACAGCGACGGCCATGATGACTTATCCAGACTTTTACAAAGTTGGTGTTGCCGCTTCGGGTAATTATGATCCAAACATTTATACCCAATGGTGGGGTGAAACTTATCATGGGATAAATACAACGAATAAGCCAAACTACATTCCTACGACAGCAGAATTAGCGCCTAATCTAAAAGGAAAACTTTTGCTCATTACGGGTGACGTAGATACTAATGTACATCCGGCTAATACGTTCCGTTTGGCAAATGCTTTAATCAAGGCAAATAAGTTTTTTGATATGATGGTTTTGCCTGGAAAAGATCACGGTTTGGGGGATTGGTATTACCAATCGTTAATAGCGAATTATTTTTTATTACACCTAAAATAAATAATGTTAAGAAAATTTAAGTACAAATTTCTTATACCTAATCTTTGGTTGTTACCAGCTTTGGGAGGAACATTAACTGTTACTCCTTTAGGTATTTATGCGCAGTCATCTAATCAGCAACTAAATGTTTCGGGGTATGTGACTGACGAATTTAATAATGCCATTGGTGGTGCAACAATTACACTTGCCAATGGAAAGCAGGTCATGACAAATAATGAAGGTTATTTTGAAATTAAAGCTGCCAAAGGAGAGAAGTTCAAGGTGTCTTTTATTACGATGATACCTCAAGAACTGACGGTTCAGAATGAAAAACCTATACGTATTCGTCTTCTGGCGTATGACATCAATGTCGGTGAAGTGGTGGTAACTGGTTATAATACCACGACGACAAGACGTACTACAGGTTCAGTAGCTGTAGTAGATGGGGAATTGTTGAAAGATCAACCTTTGTTCAACGTCGATAAATTATTGCAAGGTAAGGTAGCGGGGGTAATCATCAAATCATTGTCTGGAAGACCGGGAGAATCTGCTGAAATCCGCATCCGTGGTACAAATACGATTACGGGTAATGCGGAGCCATTATGGGTAGTCGACGGTGTACCTTTACAAAAAGATATTCCTACTATCAGCTCTTCACAAATAAAAGCAGGAGATTTCAATGCTATTTTCTCCGGAGGTATAGCAGGAATCAATGCAAATGATATTGAAAGTGTTACGGTATTGAAAGATGCTTCTGCGGCAGCAATCTATGGTTCAAGAGCTGCTGGAGGTGTAATCGTAGTAACGACTAAACGTGGTAAAGCTGGGCGTATGCAAACTACATATTCCAATTATTTTTCGATGAATGCCAAACCTCAACGTTCGTTAGGTTTGATGAATTCTTCGGAAAAAATTGCTTGGGAGAAAGAATTGTGGGATAGATATTCGCAGCAAGGATTCTTGAATAGCACACATTATCCGAAACTAGGCTTGGTGGGTTTAGTTAGAGGAGGTGTAGGAGAGTTTGCAGGTCTAACGCCCGATCAACAAGAAGCTATTCTCCAAGAAGCTACATTGACAAGCACGGATTGGTTTGATGAATTGTTCCAAAATTCTTGGTCTCAAAATCATTATTTAAGTTTTTCTGGAGGTAATGAAAGAAACCGATATTACATTTCTACGGGTTATGGAAACAATAATGGTTTAGTGCAAAAGACATTGCACGACCGATATAATATTGCTTCTAAATTAGATATTACACCAAATGACCGTTTGCAAATCGGGGTGAATTTGGACTTCACGGGTCAAAAGTCTAAATCTCCTTCTGTAAATCAGGATTTATTCCGTTACGCTTATTTCGCGAATCCGTACGAAAAGCCCTATAATGAAGATGGAAGCTATAGAGCGGATCGTACATTTTATAGTTTGAAAGAAGCTAATGGAGGAGGTTATGATATTTATACACCACCAAATGGTTTTAATATACTGCGCGAAATCAACGAAACCTCTAATGTTTCGGACAACTATTCTGGATCGGTAACGACTAACTTAAGATATAAGATTTCGAATCTATTCTCCTTTTCGGGAATGGGATCATATTCTTATACGAATAATCAATCGGACAACGTTAATGGTAAAAATTCCAATGCAGCTTTCCGAGATAGATTAAGTTTCGATGGTTATTTGTCTACAAGAACCTATTCCTCGATCACACAAACATCATCGGTAAACAACAGTTACATGTTGCGTGGACAATTTGAAGTTGGAAACTTCCTAAAAGGCAACAATCGTATATCTGCCTTAGTGGGTTCTGAAATTCGTTCACAACGTGCTAAATCTGTTTTTAGTAAGCGCTATGGCTACGATGAGGTAACCGGAAATGCATCTATGCCTGTTCCTCCAAAAATCAATGACCTGGTTAATTATAACGACTTAATAAATTATGCAGCGATTGTGGATGCCTTATCGGGACAAACACGTACAGAAGATGCTTTTGCTTCTTTTTATTTCTCGGCTGACTATAATTACAATCGTAAATATACCTTAAGTCTGACGGCAAGAACAGATGGTTCCAATAATTTTGGTTCCGATCAACAGTTCAATCCGACATGGTCTGCAGGTTTTTCTTGGAATGTAGATGAAGAAAATTTCTTTGAAACAATAAAACCTGTAGTCAATAGATTTACGATCAAAGCGGCTACAGGGTATACAGGTAATGTCAATCGTCAGGTATCTCCGCAATTGATTATGGATTATTTGACATCATTCCGTAAAACGTATGATGATTACTACCGTATTGGTGTAATTAGCAATGCGCCAAACAAGAATTTGCGTTGGGAAAAGACACAGGATAATAAAATTGCAGCTGATTTTGGATTATTCAAAAATAGAATTAGCGGTTTAGTAGAATATTATACGAGAACAAGTACGGACTTAGTAACATCATTGGCTGTTCCTTCAACTACTGGTTTTACTTCCCAACGTTACAATACCTCTAAAGTACAAAATTCAGGTATAGAGTTCTCGTTGAATGGTACAATAATCAAAAAGAAAGATTTTACTTGGTCAGCTTCCGCTAACGCAGCTCATAACAGTAACAAACTGTTAAAATTCTCGACGCCAACGGGCACGGCAAATACCACAGCTGGTCAGCAAGAAGGTTATCCGTTGAACAGTATTTTCACTGGAAAAGTGATAGGTATTGATCCAGCAACGGGTATTTACAAATATCAGTTACGTCCAGATGCAGTTATCACTTCGAATGCTGATTTGCGCGATGCAGCTAATTACGTGTTCTATGTAGGAACTTCTGATGCGCCATTAACTGGTGGTTTTAGCACTTCAGTTTCCTATAAACAATGGACAATGTCTGTTGGTGGAAACTTTACATTGAATAGCAAAATTGTGGATGAAGTTAATCCGCAAACGAATTACAGTACCATTTCTACGACAAATTCTGATGCGCGTGAAACCATTCCTACAAGTTACAATGATTTATATTTGCACCATTTGAATATTCCTAGAGATCGTGCACAAGTGTGGTTCCAAGATAATCCTTCAATAAGTGACTATCCGCGTTTGATCGACCATTTCGCTGCACCTATTGGACTATCCATGACTAATCCTACGAGCAGTACCATCACGAGAGCTTCTATGTTGAAAGACGTGTCATACCTACGTGTGGGTTCAATTCATATTGGCTATAATTTGAAAGATGAGGTAGTTAAGAAAATAAGATTAAGTAGTATGGGCTTTAATTTTTCTACTTCGAATTTATTCACCATTACAAATTATGATGGTATCGATCCAGAAACTCCTGGAGCAGTGTATCCATTGACACGTTCATTTTCATTTGGTCTAAATATTGGTTTTTAATATGAGAAAAATATGTATGCTGGCTTTAGCAGTTTTACTTTTCAGTAGTTGTGATAACTACTTAGAAGTAAAAACTTATGGTAAAGCTATTCCTAAAAGTTCTGAAGAATTTGCTTCTATTCTTCACAAACATCTTAACAGTATCGATAATGGAGAAGATCATGTATTGATAGAAAATGCTTCTGCTTTAGTCGCTATTGAATCCATTACAGATAATTTCAATGCTACGTTGACACAACCAGGGGGGAGTACCTTGCAAATGTATATCGGTGGTCAGCTAAGCAATAAGCAAACACGTTACCAAAAATTATATGAGGTCATTCGTGATGCCAACATCATTATCAATAACCTGCCTTCGGTACAATCTGCTGAAGAAAAGAATGTGATGGGTACAGCTTACACGATGCGTGCAATAGCTTATTTCTTTTTATTACGTGATTTTTGTGAGCCATTTGCAGATGATACACAATTAGGTGTGCCTATCGTAGTCGATTTTGATATGGAAGAACGCCCCATACGTGCTTCATATGGTGCCGTGAAATCTTTAATTGAAAGTGATTTTGATAAAGCATTGAGCTATGATATTTCAGATGAAATCTACCGATACACCGAGGATGTAATTAAAGCTTATTATGCAAAATATTATTTCTGGACTAAGCAATGGCAAAAAGCAATTGACTTGTCAGCTGAAATTGTCGACCGTCATCCATTGGTAAAAGGTTTAGAATATGCTTCCATGATCCAATCTCAAAATAATAAAGAAGCGAATGTCTTGTTACGTTCTTATTTATTCTCATTTAGCACTTCTGCAGAATTTATCAACAGCCAAGCTGTGATTAAGAATCGTCCATTAAGCAAAGACTTTGTGGAAGCTTTCACGGAGAAAGGAAATGATGTACGGTATGCCATCACGACAAATAGCAAACGCGTAAATCAAAAGCTATTTGTAGGAAAGGTGCGTTCAGCAGAATTTGTGTTGGTCTTAGCAGAAGCAAACGCGCATTTGGGGAATACGGACGAAGCTTTAAAATGGCTAAACATTTTACGTCAAAACCGCATAACTAACTTCCAACCTTACACGTTGGCAACCTTGCCAACTGAAACTTCTTCTGGAAACATTAAAGTAGATGTGAATGGAAAACCGTTGACACCTTTAATTACGGCTATTCTAAATGAAAGAAGAAAAGAATTGCATGGTGAAGGTGATCGTTTCTACGAGTTAAAAAGAAACGGTAGACCAGAATTTTGGGTAGCCAACAACGGTCTTAAATACACTACTAAAAAATACATGTACACCTTTCCATTGCCTCGCCGCGACGTGGAATTAACACCTGGACTCATTCAAAATGAAGGATATGAATTTTAATAAAATATTGAAATGTGTCGCTGTTTTAGGATGCGTTACGATCCTATCAGCATGTGAAAAACCAAATGAAGTTCCTCCGCCATCGGAGACTTTTATTCGGGAATACAGAGCGCCAGATCCTGTTTTTCTATCGGAAGAAGAACGTGAATTGGTGAATCAACAACGTGAAGAATACAATAAACTATAATTAATAATTTTATGAAAACTAAATTTTCAGCCATTTTATTGGCATTTGTAGCCGTTGCGACTTTATTGACGTCGTGCTCGAAAGATGAAACCGTGCAGTTACCTGTTGTTGCTTTTGCAAAAGAGGTGTATGGTTTAGATTTCAACAATGAAGCGGTAGTAAAAGTGGTTTCTACAGCACCATTCGCAAACAATCAATCTGTTGATTTTACAGTTTCTGGTGGTTTGGTAGAAGGTGTGGACTACACGCTTTCCGCTAAAAAATTCACTTTTGCTAATGGTAGCAACGAAGCAACTGTCGTGGTGAAATTTTTAAAATCTATTACAGAAGACACAAAGCTTGATCTTACATTGGCTCCTGCGTCTTTTGCTACTTTAGGTTTGTCAAAAGCTTCAGTTGGTGTGGATATTTCCAACACTGTAATCTACTCTTTTGACAAAGAAAACTACACTATGACGCAATCTTCGGATGTGGTATTGCAATTGAGCAAAATTTCAGGTGCATACACTACAGAAGAAGCATTAACTTTTGAAGTAGAAGTAGATCCTTCATCTACAGCGGTAGAAGGTGAGCACTTCAAATTCAGCAATGGTAAAACAATCACTATTCCTGCTGGGCAAAGCAAAGGAACTTTGAAATTGGATTTAATCAAACAAGAGGCTGGTAAAGAGCAAGTAGTATTAAAATTAAAACAAGTTCCTTTCATCTTGAAACCAGGTAACTTTGATAAAGCTTCAGTAGTAATTTTCGGTAGCCTATACGATAAATTAGTAGGTGAGTGGAAATACGCAGCTTTCACAAACGAAGATTGGTGGAAAACAATGAATAACTTCGGTGTGGATGATTTAACGAAATTAGCTAAAGGTGCTGCTACTGACAAATTAGTCTTCAACGAAGAAGGTTTGACAACAGCCTTGACAAGTGACCTTAAAAATTATTTTAGAGATTCTAAATTAATCAATTTAGGTGAGGTTGCTGAAAGATTACAAGAAGAGGCTGGATACCCAAGAGTTCAAATGTTGGTAGTCAAAGCTTTGGCAAATGTGAAATTCTCGGCTACGAATGTAGCAGAACGCGAAGCGCAAATTGGTTTCCGTGTTTTTACTACAAATGACGGTGTAGAAACTTTAGAAGTAACTATCTTTGATTTCGAACCAACTGATTTCTTGAAAAACACGTACGATATATACAAATCATTTGGTGACAGCCCAGCTATGCGTTTCGCACCATTACGTTACCACTTTACAAAAGTAAAATAAGCTAAGGTTTTAACTTAGAAAAATAAAAGGCAGAACTCATGTTCTGCCTTTTTTTATAAACTATCAAGTATTTAATGTCAATTCTAACTTAACTTGGTAGGTTTCTTCATCCGATTGGATGTCTAAAGCATACTTATTAGGATATAATAGATTAAGTCTTTCTTTCACATTATTCATACCTATACCACCTGAGTTTTTTCGCGTTGTTTTATATGGATTTTTAATATTCTTTACAGTCAATGTAAGTACATTCGTAGTGCTTAATGTCGCTTGAATATCAATCGAAACAGGGGAGATGTCGACTCTACCATGTTTGAAAGCATTTTCAATAAAAGGTATCAAAACCATAGGTGCTATCTTCAATTGATTATCCTTGTTGATATTGAAATTATAATGAATATTTTGTTGATACTTCAGGTAATCTTCTGCGTTCTAGTTCGAGGTAACTTTTAATATAATCTAGTTCTTTATCTATAGTAACATATTTTTGGTCACTTTCATAAAGCATATAGCGCATCATTTCGGACAAATCCATAATGATGTCTGCCGTGGTATTGTCTTTATTTATTTTAGCGCTAGCATACGCTGTATTCAGTACATTAAATAGAAAATGTGGATTGATCTGACTCTTTAGGAATTTGATTTGTGTCTTTAAATTTTCTTGAATCAATAGTTGATTTTTACGTTCGTTATTCAACCATAAGATCGTTAATCCAATTAATGAGCCGGCAAGTAAATAGATGAAGTTTGCTGCGAAGTTTATTATCACAATTTCAAGAAAGAAATTGAGGTCTTTAGTTTCTATTGGAATAAAAATATAATCTACAAGACATTCAATCGCTGTAATAAAAAGGTATATCGCTAAAAGCTGTAAGATTGATTTTCCTAAAGTATCATATTTGAAGTTTCGAGGAATCCAATAATGTACAATACCATGAAATAACAATGCATTCATCAGCATCCCGAAAAATAGTATTCCTTTGAAATTACTATGTTCGTGATCTATTTTTCCAATGGTATTAAATTGGGTAATAACGATGTAATAAAGCCCTAACCAAAAACAAATTATAAAAAATATCCTCAATATGTTTTTCATATTTCAAAGATATAGCTTAATTGTTAATGGTCAGTCTGTTGCGGGAAGTTTTTTATTGAAATTTAATAAGCTTTTTTTAACGTTGAAGAATTGGCGATGTGGTGGTATTCTGTGTTCCGTCCGCTGTTGCCGCTGTTAATTAAAGCTACAGAAGCCTATTGTTAATTCTGCTGCTAGGCTCTATTCGTCTGCCGAAACAGAAGCTGAATAGAGAACAAAAAGTTGAGAGTATATTCGTCAACCCGCCATATTGCCAATGCACTGTTGTAGGCATTTACTCGTCATCAAGAGGTCCAATGAAACTCAAAATATTTAAGGTATCATGAATTTTTCTAAGCAAAGGTCTGTCCGCATGAGTTCTGAAAGCCTTGACTATATCACTCACTTCTTTAACTTGATTTGGGCTTATATAACTGCTTCTTGCTAGCGTGTCAAAAGAAACAAGAATCGAATATTTAGTGTAGAGCTGTGAAGCGTATTTTGCAATGCTAATAAGCAAATCCAAGCCTGTTTCGTTAGGCTTAAGTTGAACCGAGTATGACAGTGCTAATAACATTCCTTCAGAATGGTGATTAGATAGTAACTCATCTTTTGGTAGATTATTTCGAACTATTATTTCTCCCATTTTTCTACCTAGTTCTGCCTTCAGCTTCAACCTTTCACTATAATCGGGAACACTAGTTTTGGAGATGTAGTTGTCTGCAAGCTCCAATAAAATATCTTTCTGAGTATTATTAGTGCACTCGGTGACAGTATTCTCAGAGTTTTTTAAATCAACGGCAAGCTTTACATCTTCAATTCTTTCTCTGGCGGAGAAGAGTTCAAGTTGCGTATTTTCAATTTTTTGCTTGCTCTCTTGCGCTGTTTTTTCAGCCTTCTTAGCAGCTTCTAATATTCTCTCTCCAATTGTAGTGATAAATCTTCGAGAGAAAATTGAAGCGATTAAGCAGAAACCAGCAAATATCAAGTAGTCATTGTTGTCTTGACTACTAACAAGATTGCTGGAAATCATTTTGAGAAATGCAGGGACTAATAAGCCGCACCGATACCTAATAGAATATATTTAAGCTTTGCGAGTTTATCCTTTCCATCCTTCTCGTGAGTATCAAAATTATGCAAGTAGTTGAGGTAACCGCCGAACTAACCGCTGGCAACCATAATGCCAATGATTATAAATAAGTGGGTGTCCATTTTGCAGTCCATGTTTAGTTGATTTAGAATAGTTTGTCAATTGCCTACAACAATTGGTTTTACGAAAACTAATATACAAAAATGCTTCGCTAAATCATCCTTATAGTAGTATTTCATTTATAACTATTGTATATTATTAGTTTTCACATATTTATTTTGTTTCTATTTCACATATAGCGAACAAAATAATTGTTTAATCAGCTGTAGAGTTTTGTGTAGCGAAACTATACTTTCTTGAGTTGTTAATTAAACTAGTTGTTTAATCTTTATTGTTAAACAATAGCGTAGATGGAGCTGTAAATCTACTGCACTAACAAATTACAACCTCTAATATCTGCATTGTCGAATCTGCCTAGGATTTCAAAAGATTGGTCGGGGTATATTTTGCCTAAATCTTGTGTAGCTATAAAGGAACAAGAATGTATATTCGCTAAATCAATGACATTAATAGCTCCCGTATTGCTGTTTGGGATTAAGGTCAGCGGGTCGTTGGTGTCACGGATTAATATCTTCATCCATTTTGGGGTTTGGAAGAGACCTTGACCTTTAGAGTAACCTTGTGACAATAGTTCGGTCATGCCGTATTCGGAGTGAATAGCGGATACACCAAAACCAGTACAAAGAATATGATGCAGTTCTTCGCGAATCATTTCTTTGCGTTTTCCTTTCATACCGCCCGTTTCCATAACGATTAATTCAGGAAAGTCGACTTTGTATTTCTCAACAAAATCCAATAGGGCATAGGTGACACCTATTAATAATGTCTTTGTGCCTTTGGCTTGTAATTGTTGCAAAGTCGCATACAGTTCATCGTGATTATACAGGAAGTAATTGCTTTCGGGCTGTTGCGAGGCTTGAATCAAATCATTCACCATATAGATTAACGAAGAACCTTCACGTTCTAAGTAGGATGGAAGCAACGCTAATACTGCAATATCTTTGATACTACCATAGAACTGTTCAAAAGCTTTACGAAAGCTCATTTCATACCATTCCAAGTCGTACACATGGTGCTGACTGTTGATCATTCCTGTAGTACCCGAACTGGTAAAAGTAATTTGTGGCATACTATCTAGCGTCGACACCTTTTGTGTTTTGAAGAATTGAATCGGTAGAAAAGGAATTTCACTATAATGGCTGATAGCTGAAGTGTCTATATGCAGATTGCGTACATATTGTTGGTAGACTTTATTGTTTTCAAATTGATATTGGAAAACTTCTAAGGCAACACGATTGAAATCTTCTTCATTCTGAATAGAAAAAACACTTTCTTTAGCTATCATAGTGTGCAAATATAAGCATAAAAAAAGCGTCTCAAATTACTCGAGACGCTTCCAATCGTTTTATTACAATAATATTTTATTATACCATACCACCATCTACTGACAATGTTTGTCCTGTGATGTATGATGATAAGTCAGAAGCTAAGAATAAACAAGCATTCGCGATATCGTCTGTAGAACCCGCACGTTTCAATGGAATACCAGCTTCCCAACCTGCTACTACTTTCGGATCTAATACGTCAGTCATTTCTGTACGGATAAATCCTGGAGCAATCACGTTTGCACGGATATTACGAGAACCTAATTCTTTAGCTACCGATTTAGTGAAACCGATGATACCTGCTTTAGAAGCTGCATAGTTCGCTTGACCTGCATTACCTTGGATACCAACCACCGAAGACATATTAATAAATGAACCTTTACGGTTTTTCATCATAACTTTAGAAGCAGCTTTCGTTACGTTGAAGATAGATTTCAAGTTTACATTGATCACATCATCCCAGTTTTCTTCTGTCATACGCATCAAAAGACCATCTTTTGTAATACCTGCATTATTAACGACGATATCGATAGTGCTAAAATCAGCAACGATGTCATTAATTAATTTTTCTGCTTCATCAAATTTTGAAGCATCTGAGCGATAACCCACGACTTTAGTACCGAAAGCTTGTAGTTCTTGCTCCAAAGCTTGACCTTTTTCTACAGATGAAAGGTATGTGAAAGCCACATTAGCGCCGTGTTGAGCAAATACTTCTGCGATTTTACGACCGATTCCCTTAGAAGCACCGGTTACTAAAGCTGTTTTTCCCTCTAATAATTTCATATAGCAATTTTTATAGTTTCAATTTTACCTCTGATGAAGATTCCTTCATTTTGGAGTTAAAAACAAAAATACACAAATTTTGAAATTGTAGTAATTTATTAAAAAATGACAGTGAATTTCATTTCCGAACCAAGATTGACTTTTTGTTAAAAAATTTCAAACTATATGAGTATAAATTGACAAAATCATTCGTTAGAAAGATTTATGAATGTTAATTTTGTTGGAATTAATACTAGTCATGGGCAAGAAAAAACAAAAATCAGAAGTTGATGTAGTGCTAATTGGTGGGGGTATCATGAGTGCTACTCTAGGTACATTGATCAATGAGTTAAATCCTGATATTAATATTGAGATTTTAGAGCGTTTGGACGTTGTAGCAGCTGAAAGTTCGGATGCATGGAATAATGCAGGAACAGGTCACTCTGCTTTATGTGAATTGAACTATACGCCTCAACAAGCTGATGGTTCAGTAAAAATTGATAAAGCCATCAAAATTGCAGAACAATTCGAGATTTCGAAACAATTTTGGGCATATTTGGTTGAAAAAAGGGTTATTCAAAATCCTGAACACTTCATTCGCAAAGTGCCTCATATGAGTGCGGTATTTGGCGAGAATGACGTGAAATTCTTAAAAACACGTTACGAAGCATTGACTAAACAAACGTTGTTCAAAGGTATGGAATATACGGAAGACAAGACGTTGTTAGAGCAATGGGTTCCATTAATGATGCAAGGTAGAACAGGTAATGAACCTATCGCTGCTACAAAAATGGATATCGGTACGGATGTGAATTTCGGTGCATTGACTAGAGATTTAATTAAGCATCTTTCTACAAAGAAAAACATTAATATTTCGGTTAATCAAGAAGTAAAAGATATCGATCGTGAAGATGATGGCTGTTGGGAAGTAGAAGTAAAAGACCTTAAAACTGGTGATAAACGCGAAATCAAAGCGAAATTTGTATTCATCGGTGCAGGTGGTCACTCTTTATTATTGTTAGAAAAATCAGGTATTCCTGAAGCTAATGGTTACGGTGGTTTCCCTGTAGGTGGTCAATGGTTGAGATGTACAAATGAAGAAATCATCAAACAACACCAAGCGAAAGTATACGGTAAAGCATCTGTAGGTGCTCCTCCGATGTCTGTACCTCACTTGGATACACGTTATATCGATGGTAAACAAGCATTATTGTTCGGTCCTTATGCAGGATTCTCCACTAAATTCCTGAAACAAGGTTCATTCTTCGATTTACCAGCTTCTATTAAGTTGTCAAACATCAAACCGATGTTGTCAGCAGGTTTGGACAACTTAGATTTAACTAAATATTTGATTACGGAGGTGATGAAAAAACCAAAAGACAAATTAGAGTCTTTGAAACAATTCATGCCTACAGCAAAAATGGAAGACTGGGTTATCGAAAAAGCAGGTCAACGTGTACAGGTTATTAAAAAAGATCCTAAACATGGTGGTGTGTTAGAATTCGGAACAGAAGTCGTTTCAAGTGCAGATGGTTCTATCGCTGCTTTATTAGGTGCTTCTCCTGGTGCTTCGACTTCAGTGGCTATCATGATTCAATTATTGAAAAAATGTTTCCCTGAAAGAGCCAAATCAACAGAATACAAAAATAAACTTCGTGAGATGATTCCTTCTTGGGGTCAATCATTGAATGACAATCCAGAACTTTGTGCGCAAGTTCGCGAGCATTCGCAACGCGTATTGAAAATGGATTAATATATAAGTAAAGAAACTTATGGGGTGCTAGAGTAGAGCCGTAAGGCTCTACTTTTTAAGCTGAGATTATACCCAATTCCGTCTATCGGAAGGAACCTGATCCAGGTAATGCTGGCGTAGGGATTAATTTCTAAAAGCTATCAAAGCATTTCCGTAAGTGTAGTTTTAAATTATTTTAACGCACTTAAATGGAAATTATAGACCAAATAATTCAAGCCTTTCAAGCTACTTCGTGGTTAGAAAGATTCTCTGTCCTCTGTGGCATTATCCAAGTATTACTGAGCAAAAACAACAAAGTTTCCAATTACCTTTTTGGAATCTTAGGAATTGTTTCGGGTATGTATGTGCTTTTTGGAGCGAAACTTTATGCGGATATCGCTTTAAATATGTATTATCTCGTCATGAGTATATACGGTTGGTGGTATTGGAAAACCAATAAAGAAGCAAGCGATCAGCCTATTACTTCCTGTTCTTCCCGAGAATGGACAACGGTTATTGGGATTGTTGTAGGTGCTTTTGCGATACTGTATTTCTTTTTAATATACGTGACCGATTCGGATGTGCCTATTTGGGATGCTTGGGTTTCTTGTACGGCTTGGGCAGGTATGTGGTTATTGGCTCGACGCAAAATTGAAAACTGGATTTTGCTCAACATTAGCAATGCTTTTGCTATTCCTTTATTAATTCACAAAGACTTATATTTATTTGCCTTACTTACTACTTTCCTGTTTATTGTAGCCGTTTTTGGTTATTTCAAATGGGCTAGAATTATGAAACTTGAAGCTAAACTTTCTTAACATGCAACTAGACGAACAGACTATAGCCGTAATCCGCGATGCACAATCCAAATCTATTCAAGCGAAGCAATTGGTACCCCACCAATTGGATTTAATTTACAAAAACAATTGGTTTAATATTTGGGTTCCGAAAGAATACAAAGGGTTGGGTTTGAGTTTAATAGATGGGTTTAAGTTAATTAAGAATTTAGCGTGTTGGGACGGAGGCTTTGCGTGGACAGTAACACTTTGTTCAGGAGCGAATATGTTTGCTGGTTTTATCAATCCCTCATTGGCAAAGGAAGTTTTTATTAATCCAAAAGTATGTTTTGGTGGGAGTGGAAGAGCGAATGGTAAAGCTATTTTTGACGGCGAAAAATATCACCTTACGGGGGTGTGGCAATATGCTACAGGAGCACCGCATTTGACACATTTCACCCTGAATGCTTTTATTTACGATGGCGAAATCCAGTGCGTAAATGAACAAGGCGAATCGGTGATTTATTCTTTTTTCGTTCCGAAAGAGCATGTGTTGATTCATTACGATTGGGATACGTTTGGTTTGGAATGTACGGCTTCACATAGCTTTTCGCTGGATAATGTAGCGGTAGATAAAGCGTATGCTTTTGAGCTGAAACCTTCGGAACGTAAAGTAGAGAGTACGCTTTACAAAATTCCTTTTATGACCTTTGCAGAATTGACTTTGCTTCCTAATTATTTGGGAATGTACAAGCGCTTTTTGGATTTGGTCGAAAAGTACTTTTTTGATAAGTCCAACAATCTAGATTGGGCAGAGAAGTACAGCAAAACACGTTTTCGTCAGGTCGATAGCTATCAGCAATTAGCTGAAAAGTATGAGCAAAAAGCAGAGGCTTTAATCCAAGAGCTTTGGAACCAAGTTTCGGAAGATGCAGAAAATATCTCTGCAGAATTGTTAACGGAAATAGCAAAGGAATCAAGAAGAATGGTTCGTGAAATCAGAGAAGCGGTAATTACACTATTTCCTTTGGTAGGAATTTCGGGAGCGCAAAAAGACAATGAGCTAAACATCGTTTTTCGTAACATCTTTACGGCTACGCAACACAGTTTATTGAATTTGGAAGGGTAAAACTTATTTATTTAAGCTCTGAATTTTTTCTTCAATAAATGGGTTATGATTTTTCAATTCGCTTTTAAAATCATTTAATCCATAAAACAAGCTGCTGACTTTTACTTTTGTATTTTCTGATGTACGAAAAGTGTATTCATTCATACCTGCATTAAATGTTACGTCATTAATATTTTTCCATTTTATTATTTTACAGTTTTTGAAAGCACTATGTACAATAATTTCATTTGAATCATATACAACTTTATGATTGTAGAAATAAAGTAAGCTATAAATTCCAAAAACTAAAAACATAAATAATACACTGTACACTAAAGTACTTGTCATATATGTTTCTTTATAATTGGTTGTAGTTTCAAAACCAGAGTAAATAAATGCAGTTAATAAACCCAAAAATATAACCAAGCATATATAACCGCATATAGCATAAATGATGTGTGGTTTTAATTGTCTTTTATCATTAGATAACATAATGACTTCATTGCCTTTCTTTTTAGCATAGGTACGTATCCAAAGTGAAACAGCGATAATGCCTAAAACGGTAATTATAGTTTGTAAATTCATGTAGGTTAATTAAATTGGTTAGCAATTTAATTATTTAAAAATTAAAAACAATAATTTTGTCTTATTTTTCTATCAATGCTTTCGCAATAATATCATATGCTTCTAAACGTTTCTTGGCATCAAAGATATAATTTGTTGCCATGATCTCATCCGCTTGATATTGTTCAGCAAAAGCCAAAACATCTTCACGAATTTCTTTCTCTGTACCAATAAACGTACAATTTACCATACTTTGCACGGCTTGTTCTATTTCGGGAATGCCATCATAGATTGGTTTTTCCGTGGGAGGAGAAAGTGGTTTACGTAAATTCGTCAAGATTCCTGCGAACATATTGAACAAACTCGTGGACTGGAATTGCGCTTCTTCTACAGTTTCTGCCGCCACAATGTTTACACAAATAATAAAATAAGGATTTTGTAGATATTGAGAAGGTTGGAATTTTTCGTGGTAAATTTCTGTAGCTTGTTTTAACATAGCAGGAGCGAAGTGTGCAGCAAAAGCATATGGTAAGCCCAATTCAGCAGCTAAATAAGCACTATCAGTACTAGAACCTAAAAGGTAAATCGGAATATCTAAGCCTTCTCCTGGAAATGCACGCACTTTGGCTTGTACATTGTTTTCATCCAAATATTGCTGTAATTCTAAGATGTCATCTTTGAAATAGAATGACGTATTCAAATTATTGCGACGCAAAGCCATCGCAGTGAGTTGATCTGTTCCAGGCGCACGACCTAATCCCAAATCAATTCTTCCCGGATAAATACTTTCGAGTGTGCCAAATTGTTCAGCAATAACCAAGGGCGTGTGGTTTGGCAACATAATACCGCCGGAACCTACACGGATTGTATTGGTTTTGCCTGCAATATGGCCGATTAAAACCGAAGTGGCAGAACTCGCAATATGCGGCATATTGTGGTGCTCTGCAAACCAAATACGTTCAAAACCTAATTTTTCGATATGTTGAGCACCATCAACAGCACGTTGAATGGCTTCTGATGGGTTACTGTTTTTACAAATTGTGGCTAATTCTAGAGCCGAAATTTTTAGTTTATTCATAGTAATTTAAATATACAATGAATAGGATAGAAGATTGTAAGCTGTATGTCTTTATTCAACTTTTGAGCAATGAATGACAATATGGTTTTCCGCGTAATCCGTCACAAAATATAGGAAATCTGCTCCTCCGTCTTTGATTTTGAATTTCTTACGAATCTCATCTACTTTTATTGGGAAATTTTTGGTGGCTACATTCGCCTTTGCAAACGTGTTTAGTTTCTTAAATTCGCCTAAAGAGTACACGTTTTGGATTTTAAAAATACGTCCAGGAAAATCCTTAACCAAATTTTCGGAAGTATAGAGGTGTGTATGTGTATGCAGTTTAAACAAGCCAAATGCTTTGGCTACACTTTTAAAAGCTCCAGCTTTGGTAATAGCCACATCTGGATCGTACAGATAGTTTAAGGGTTCGGATGTTTTGACTAAAGTTGATTTTTCTTCTTCTGGTGTGAAAGAAATATTCTGCAACTGGTCAGAAAACAAACGAATAGCTGTTATTGTAGTTTCTCCATTAAAATCTCGATCCTGCAAGAACAACAATTCTTTGCAATCACTATCTACACTGATAACATATAACAATTTTACGTGCTTCAACTTCTGTAAAGCCGAATTGATATCCATCAACGGAGAAAGTTTGCACAGAATATAACGCGATTTACGGAAAAACATGTCCTGTAGCTCGACGATATTAGGTTCACAGTCTTCTAATAAGAATACTTTTGCGTGATTAACCCGGCGGGAAGGATCAATGTAAATATAATCCAAGGAGTCATCTTCTTGCTCTTCGACAAATTTGACGCCGTCCGTATGAAGCGGAACTAGGTTGCGTACACCAAGCTGCTCCGCATTGTGCTTTACGATTTGGGAAAGTTTTTCGTTTAGTTCACAATGGACAACTATATGCGCTTCTTGCGCAATATAACAACTATCTACACTAAAGCCTCCAGTTACATCGACCACTTTGCTTCCTTTGCGAATCAATGATTGCTTCACCAAAGCGGTATGCTCCGAAGAACATTGTTCCAAATTGATTTTATCGGGATAATAAATGTTTGCTGAATATGCCCAAGTCGGCAACTTCTTGCAGGCACGTTGCCAGCCATCAATTTGGGCTGCCAATTCGGATGGAGAAACGTCTGGAAAAGGACTTTTCTTAAAAGCCACAACCGCTGGATCCAACTGCCTGTAAGCTTTTATATAATCCTGAACCTCTTTATGTAAGATGTTTCTATTCATTCAAATCTTTAACCAGAATCTGACAAGTATATTGATCCTTAAGTTCGCGAATTATTTCTTTATTTACTAATACTCGATCAATTGTTTGTTGATTGTAATAGCGAATGGTGATTAATTCTAACCCTTTTTCGACGGTTACTTTAAATCTCTTTTCTAAATCTTCTAATAAAGCATCAATATTTGTACCTGTATTATCTACACTAATTGCAAAACTAATAGCACTGTTGTGCATCATATTAATCTTTATACGATGCTCATGCAATAGATTAAATATGTGAGATAAGTTGTCTTCTACGATAAAAGAGAAATCTCGCGGTTGAATATTGATAAATACCTGATCTACCTTAAAGATAAAGGATGGAACGGGTAGAGTCTGATTTGTAGTGCGTATAACTGTACCGGGTTTCTCCGGATTGATGAAAGAACGAACATTTAATGTTATCTTCTTGTTTTGTAGTGGTTTAATTGTTTTAGGGTGAATTACCGTTGCACCATAATACGTTAATTCGATTGCATCCGTATACGATAACTCGGGAATAAGCTCTGTTTCAGCAAACCATTTTGGATCGGCATTCAATACACCAGGTACGTCCTTCCAAATGGTGATATCTTCCGCATTGAGACAGGAAGCAAAGATTGCAGCAGAATAATCTGACCCTTCGCGACCCAAGGTTGTTGTGAAATTCTCCGAAGTCGAACCAATAAAACCTTGTGTAATCGCAATATATTCATCCAAAATTTCTGGCAAGTCTCGGCGGATTTTGTCTTCTGTCAATTGCCAATTTACTTTTCCTTCACGATAGGTATTGTCCGTCTGAATATAATCACGGGCATCGATCCATTTAGCTTTCATGCCTGTATGAACCAGATATGCCGCAATAATTTTTGAAGAAAGTATTTCTCCTAATGACACTATCTGATCATATAAATAATCGTATGTATCTTGTGGTTCTTCCTCCAGTATCCATTCTACTTCCACAAAAGTATTGGCTATTTCGTCAAAAATGGGGTGGTTTGGATCTTCGAAAAGATTATGTAATATTTGATAGTGCTCTTGTTTCACCTCATTCAGGTAACCAAAATAATCACTATTTTGATGAAAATAAGCATTGATAACTTGCTCTAGTTTATTTGTGGTCTTGTTGATGGCTGAGACTACGACTATTAATTCCGAAGAATTGTATGTGGAGATGATGGAAGTTACGTTTTTGATATTGTCCGCATTCTTTACAGAAGCACCACCAAACTTAAATACCTGCATGTATAATTTCGTATAAGGTTAATTTAAAGACTGTCTCAAACTGTGAATGTACTTTTGGCCTACAGGATTCAGGATGTTTTCGATATCCGAATAGGGGATTTCTAATAAAGTTGGTCCCTCAGCGTACGGTCTTATTTCGTATTCATTGTAATAAATGACAAAACTATTTTTGGTTAGTCCAAAATTGTCGTTGACCGCAAAAATACCATTTTCAAAAAAGAAATCCTTTTCTAATGAGGCAGAATCTGATAAATTTTCATTCTTTCTAAAATGTTTCTCTGCGATTTTTGTGAATGTGGGAATATTCTCTTTTTGGATTATGTCCTTTAGTTCGATCTTTTTCTTTTTTTCCAGGTCAATAGTAGAGATTATCGTGTAATGATTGCCATGAGCACCGCCAGTATATTCGTCCACAGCTGTAGCCAAAGTCAAAAATAATGGAGTATTGGTCCACACTTCACTAGATACATTTTTGTACCAAGGGAAGTTTATGCTTTGCGTACTGCTTTCTTCCACAAATTCATTGTAACCTAAAATAAAGGATTCGGCAGCAATCTCTGGCGATTCATCTCCATCCACTAAAATATAGGGAGATAAAATTTCATTCAAAGTTCGATCGTGAAATATAGGATAAGATATTTGGTAATAAGCCGTGTCTATATTTCCTTCACTCTCCACCAGATAAGAGCTAATATTCTTATGTATATTGTAAGTGTAAGACACCGTATCGCGCGGAGTAACTTGTTCCTGCTGCGATTGGGATTTTACATTACCTTGCGAACAGGAATTAAACAATATAAAAGCGAATATGTAGGCTAATTTTACCATTAAATAATGCAATTTTTATTTTGCTTTGAAATGTTTGATGACTCTTTTTCCGAATAATGTACTACCTAGGCGAATCATATTACTGCCTTGCTCAATAGCAATTTTGTAATCCGAAGACATGCCCATAGAAAGCGTATCAAAGAATTCTTCTTTGCGGAAATAACTTACTTTGATGCCATCAAAAAGCATTTTTAATTCATAAAACTCTTCTTTAATGAATTTTTCGTTGTCGGTATTTGTCGCAATTCCCATCAAACCACGGATACGTACATTTTCTAATTCAGCATATTCCTGACTTTCTAATAATTCAATAAGTTCAACATGATCTAAACCAAATTTACTGTCTTCATCAGCAATATAAATTTGTAAGAGACAATCTATTATACGATTGTTCTTATGTGCATATTTATTGATTTCTTTCAGAACCTTTAATGAATCTACAGATTCAATCATAGCCACGAAAGGAGCAATATATTTTACTTTATTGGTCTGTAAATGACCTACTAAATGCCATTCAATGTCTTTAGGGAGTTTTTCGTACTTATCAACCATTTCTTGAACCATATTCTCTCCAAAAATACGTTGACCAGCATCATAGGCTTCTTGTATATCTTCTATAGGTTTAGTTTTCGATATCGCCACAAGAGTTACACCCAAAGGTTTTAACTCGGTCTGAATTTCCTCAATATTTGTCGTAATGCTCATTATAAAATCCAATTAAGAAGATAAAATTATTATTTTACAAGATGTGGCTCATAGAAGAGTATCATTTCGTAAATTTGTACAAATTTAAGCAATGCAAAGGTTATTATACAGCATATTTATATCGTTTTTTTTGATTCTTTCTTGTGCCAAGTCCAAACCGAGTGGAGTAGTTTCGGAAAGTAAGATCACAGAGATACTTACAGAAGTTTCTATAGTGGATGGTTATTTGAATACTCTGCCTTCAGACAGTGCTAAGAAGGTAATGCCTGTATTGTATGATAAAATATTTGATAAGTACGATATTGATTCTGCTACTTTTGTCAAAAATTTGAATTTCTACTTTGGTAATCCGAATTTGACAGATAAAATCTATGGCGATATCAACAAAAATTTAAGTAAATACGAACGCGAATTTCATGTTGAAGATTCTATTCGTAATGCGAAGCAACAAGATAGCATGCAACGTGTATATCATATGCAACGTATATATAGTCGTATAGAAAACCTGAGATATTATAACAGCAGTGATACTGGATTTAGAAATTATTTTGACTATACACGGAGAGTCTTGAATAATACAAATTTCGATTTTTTAAATAATCAATTCAACTTAATACCGGTTCCAAATCTGACTATGTTAGATAAAGATAGTTTGGCAAATTATGCGCGCAACTTCAAATCGCCATTTGTATTTGTTGATACAGCAAAAAATAAAGCTATTGATTTGACACAATTTAAACTTAATAGCGAACGTTTTATTAATAAATTGAACATCTATAATCCCTCAGTAGGTTCTTATTATCAAGCTCCTCAACAACTTCCAACGGAAGAACCACAGGAAGTTTCATTGGATAGAGCGGCTGAGCAGCTTCAACCAGTAGAAGAACCTGTTAAGGTAAATGATGAACCTGATGCAACAAAAAAAGATTCGGTCAGAGAAGTCTTACGTAAAAGACGAGAATTGTTTAAAAATGATCGAATGGTAAAACCTGTAAAACGACAATTACCTCAATGATATATCCTCAAAATGCAATTGATAAGCTGGGCTTCACGGAAATACGAGAGTTAATCA
The DNA here is from genome assembly GCF_014692495.1 of Sphingobacterium litopenaei. Taxonomy (GTDB): domain Bacteria; phylum Bacteroidota; class Bacteroidia; order Sphingobacteriales; family Sphingobacteriaceae; genus Sphingobacterium; species Sphingobacterium litopenaei. The sequence goes on from NZ_JACOIJ010000010.1 coordinate 81,459, forward strand.
AAGAGAAATGTTTGAGTGAGGCTGGACGATTGATGGTGGAGAAAATTCAGCCACAGATAAAAGTAGATCAAATCGATCGCTTTTTGCGTCAAACGCACGAATTCAAAGAATTATTATTACACGATGAGCCGCTTCCTGTGGATCATATCTATCCGATAAAGCCTTTAGCAGATAAAGCTAAGCTGGAAGGTGCTTTTTTGACGGAAGATGAATTGTACCGCATGCTTTTGGCATTACGCACCGTCTTTAATATCATTCGCTATTTCAATGATCGAGAAGGACAATATGCGCATCTGGAATTGTTATTTGAACATTTGCCAATTGAAAAATCTATTATTCGTTCTATTGAGCGAGTGCTGGACGATCGTGGTCGCTTGAAAAATAACGCTTCTAGATTATTGGAAGCCATTACGCAAGAAATTCAAAAATCAGAACAGGAAGCGCGTAAGCGTTTGGATGTTGTATATAGACAGGCACAAGCGAATGGATGGACAGCGGATGGTAGCTTGACTATTCGTGAAGGTCGTTTGTGTATTCCTATTCTTGCGGAAAATAAAAGAAAGCTTAAAGGCCTAATACATGATGAATCTGCTACAGGACAAACTGCTTATATAGAGCCAGAAGAGGTGTTTCACCTTAACAATCGAGTGAGAGATTTGGAATTTGACAGAAGACGAGAAGTTGTTCGTATATTAACGGAGTTGACAACAGAAATTCGTCCTAATGTTCCTCTATTATTGTCCTACCATGGCTTGATTACTAAGTTGGATTTTGTTCGTGCAAAAGCATTATTTGCAATTGATTTGCAAGCAAATATGCCATTACTGGACAAAGAAGCTAGTATAAATTTAGTACATGCGAGACATCCTATTTTATTTCTGAATTCACTTAAAGAAAAGAATGAGGTTGTTCCTTTAAATATAAAAATAGACGCTACAGATCGAATTATTTTAGTTTCTGGTCCGAATGCGGGAGGTAAGTCCGTCTGTATGAAGACAGTGGGTTTGCTTCAAATCATGGTGCAGTCTGGTCTCTTGATTCCAGCGGATGAAAGTTCTTCTATCGGGATATTTAAGCAGATTTTCGCAGATATCGGTGATGATCAATCTATAGAAAGTGATTTGAGTACATATTCTGCCCATCTTTCTAAGATGAAGCATTTTACGACATTTGCGAATGCTCGAACATTAATTTTAATCGATGAGTTTGGAACGGGGACAGATCCACAATTTGGTGGACCTATTGCGGAAGCAGTGTTGGAGCAATTGAATAAAAAGCAGGTTCGAGGAGTGATTACTACTCACTATTCCAACTTAAAACTTTTTGCAAGTCATACTAAAGGTTTGGAAAATGCTTCTATGTTGTTTGACAACCAAAAGATGCAGCCTTTGTATATTTTGCAAATCGGAAAACCTGGTAGTTCTTATGCTTTCGAAATAGCTCAAAAAATTGGTTTGACTAATGATATTCTGGAGTCTGCAAAACAAAAAATAGGCGTACAACAGAAGAAAGTGGATACTTTACTCGTGGATTTAGAACGAGATAAAAAGGAGATCGTAGATACGAAATATGCTATCAGCAAACGCGAAAAGGAATTAGTCGAGTTGAAAGCAAAGTATGAAGCTTTGAGTACGGATATAGAAACCAATAAGCGTGAGATTATTCGCAAAGCGAAGGAAGAAGCTAAACTAATTCTGAAAGATGCGAATAAGCTCATTGAACATACCATTGCTGAAATCAAAAACGTTCAAGCGGATAAAGAGAAAACTAAAGAAATTCGTTCTAAGCTTAATAAAGCACTTGATCAACATACTACTTCTTTGCAAAAAGCTAAAAATCTAATTAAAGTTCCGGGTACAACTGCTGTTACAACAGAATTAGAAGTGGGTGATTGGGTGCGTATTGAAGATTCAGGTTCGGAAGGTGAGATTTTGGAGATTACAAAAAACAATAGCTTAATTCTTGCTTTAGGTGAACTTCGTACAGTTGTTAAAAAGAACAGAGTAACAAAATTAAGAAGCAAAGAAAAATCAAAAGCTATCAAACGACAAAGTTCTGTATCAACAGAATCTTCGGCCGATTTTTATCCCGAATTAGATGTGCGTGGTATGCGTACTGAAGATGCTTTGCAAAAGATTGAATTGGTGTTAGACCGTGCGGTGATGATTGGTTATCCTACACTGAAAATCATTCATGGTAAAGGAGATGGAATTTTAAGGAAGTTTATTCGAGATTACTTGCGTAAATACAATCATGTGAGTCGTTTTGAGGATGAGCATGCAGATAGAGGTGGAGACGGTATTACATATGCTTATATTGGATAATTTTAAGAGGAGGAAGAAGTGACTAAAGAAGAATTACAGCAAGAATTATTAGGAAAAACTTATCCGGAGCAGGTACAAATAAGTGAAGACCAAATTGTGGTAGATGTTCCTTTATTCCTGAAAGTACAGTTTATTGAATTGGATAAATGGCAAAAGGATATCACAAAGTGTCCTGGTTACGTACGCTTAATGAAGTTCAAAGAAGCGCTTAAAAATTAAATAAGACCAATATTTAGTTAAGGCACGGCAGGATAGTCGTGCCTTTTATTTTACACTAGATTTTGTATCTAGGAAGTTTTGTATATTTTTATAGTCGATTTCAATCAATCAAAACCTGACGGGTATTAGTCAGTCCAATTATAAATTGCTATCTACTTTAAAATGAAAAACATATTCTCTTTACTTCTTTATGGAGTTTTTTACGTCTTTATTTGCCCAAGCTATGCCCAAGAGAAGATTTCTTTGCGCGGAAAATGGCATTTTCAAATAGACCATTCAGATTTGGGTGTACAGCAAAAGTGGTATTCTCAAAAGCTAAATGATGAAATAAACTTGCCTGGTTCCATGACTGCTCAAAATAAAGGAGAAGAGATTACCTTGACCACAAAATGGACCGGTTCCATATATGATAGTTCTTTTTACTTTAGCCCGGCTTTGGAGAAGTTTAGGCAGCCTGGAAATATTCATATTCCTTTTTGGTTGACACCATTAAAGTATTATACTGGAGCAGCGTGGTATCAAAAGGAAGTCGTAATACCTCAAAATTGGACCAATAAGCAAATTACTCTATTTCTTGAAAGGACGCATATCGAGACGCGTGTATGGGTGAATAGTCAGGAAGTAGGTTTACAAAATTCATTGGTAGCACCCCATATTTATGATATTACTTCTTATTTACAAAAAGGAAAAAATAACATCACAATACGAGTTGACAATCAAATAAAAGAAATAAATGTAGGGCCTGATTCGCATAGTATTTCGGATCATACGCAAGGAAATTGGAATGGAATCATAGGAAAAATTGCTTTAGAAGCATTGCCTAAAATTCATATCGATCAGATCTCGGTTTTTCCTGATATCACCAATAGAAAAGCCATCATTAAGCTTGCAATAAAAAATCGTACAGGTAAGAAAATCACCACTTCAATATCTTATTCCGCAGAAAGTTTTAATTCCACTAAAAAAGACAAAACGAAACTTATTAAGAAATCTCTTGATGTTTTGGAAACTGAAACGTATGAATTACAAGTTCCTTTCAGTGAAGGTATGTTGACTTGGGATGAATTTGACCCAGCATTATATAACTTAAAAATTACTTTAAATTCCTCCTTTGGTAAAGAAGAAAAAGTCGTGCAGTTTGGTATGCGTGACTTCAAAGTAGAAAATAAGCAATTTAAAATTAATGGAAGACCTGTGTTTTTGCGAGGTACATTGCACAATTGTGAATTTCCGCTGACAGGATATCCTTCAACAGACGTAGAAGATTGGGTAAAGATTTATACGAAAATCAAGTCTTTTGGATTGAATCATGTACGTTTTCATTCGTGGTGTCCTCCTGAGGCAGCTTTTATTGCAGCAGATCGTGTTGGATTATATTTGCAGCCAGAAGCACCTAGCTGGCCAAATCACGGGCCTAAAATCGGTTTGGGACAGCCTGTAGATCAATATTTGTATGATGAAAGTGAGCGAATGGTTAAGCACTATGGCAATTATGCCTCATTCGTGATGATGTCCGCTGGGAATGAACCTGCAGGAAATCAAGTTGCCTACTTAAATAAATATGTAGATTATTGGAAAGCTAAAGATTCAAGAAGGGTATATACTGGTATGTCGGTCGGTGGTAGCTGGCCAGTAGTACCAAATGCGGAATTTCAGGTGCGAGGTGGATTAAGAGGTTTGCAATGGAATAAAATGCCAGAAACCTATTCTGATTTTAGTGCGCAGCTTGCTTCTTTTCAGGTTCCTTTTATAGCGCATGAAAATGGTCAGTATTGTGTTTTTCCAAATTTTGAGGAGATTTCGCAATATACAGGTGCTTATCGTGCGAAAAACTTGGAAATGTTCAAGCAAATATTGACGGATAACCATATGTCTGATCAAGCTAAAGACTTTTTGATGGCTTCCGGTAAACTTCAAGTTTTAGCGTACAAACATGATATCGAGAGAATTCTGCGCACCCCAGATTATTGCGGTTTTCAGTTATTAGGTTTACAAGATTTTCCTGGGCAAGGAACAGCTTTAGTTGGGGTTTTGAATGCTTTTTGGCAAGAAAAAGGTTATGTTACGGCGGATGAATATATAAAATTTTCGAATGAGACTGTTCCTTTGACGAAGTTTCCAAAATTCGTATTCTCAAATTCTGAAAATTTAGAAGTAGATGTTGCCTTATTTCATTCGGGAAGATCTGCATTAGCGCATGCCATATTGGATTGGGTGATTCGCGATGAACGTGGCGAAATATTTTCTAAAGGAAGTTTTGATCCTAAAACTTATCCGATTGCCAATGGAATTCCTGTGGGAAAAATAAAACAATCTTTGCAAAATACTCAAAAACCGACTAAATATAAGCTAGAAGTAACTGTTCGAGGCACTTCGTTTATCAATGATTGGAATTTTTGGGTATATCCTTCTACCAAAGAAAAAACCTATTCTTCTGTGTATTATACCACTTCTTGGGATGAAAAGGCAAAGAAAGTATTAGCTGAAGGTGGAAAAGTATTCCTAAACGCTGCAGGAAAAGTGCTGAAGGGAAAGGAAGTAGAAATGCACTTTTTGCCAGTTTTTTGGAATACTTCATGGTTCAAGATGCGTCCACCCCATGTGACGGGTATGTTGATTCAACATAATCATAAGGCTTTTGCGGATTTTCCGACGAGCTATCACTCGGATTTACAATGGTGGGATATACAGCAAAAAGCTCAGGTTATGAATTTAGAGGATTTTCCACAAGATTTTAAACCAATTGTACAACCTATAGATACTTGGTTTTTGAGCAGAAGATTGGGATTAATTTTCGAAGCAAAAGTCGGAAATGGTAAAATTGTGGTGAGTAGTGCGGATTTACAAGCTAATATGAATGGTAAGCCATCTTCAGTGCAATTGTATCATTCTATAATGGAATATATGGAGTCTAATGCTTTTGATCCGAAAGATACTATTCGTTTAGAAATCATTGAAGATATTTTCCAAACCGCATCTCGCACGAAAGTCTCCAATTACACCCATGACAGTCCCGATGAATTAAAACCAAATTCGAATCAAAATAAAGTGAATGAGTAGGACAGTAAAGGATAGTTTTGATAAAAATGTTTCATATATTTTGTTGATGAAATAATATCATTTGTACCTAATTACATCTATGAAAGCATATTTTAGTCATTATACCAATTTAATATTCACATTCATCCTTCTTTTTACTGGAGATAGCGTTTTCGGACAAGTTCGATCAGTTATCAAATTAAATGATGGCTGGTTGTTTAAACGAGGTGAAATTCCCGAAGCCGAAAAAGTTAATTTTGACGCTAAAAATTGGGAAAAGGTTCGAATTCCACATGACTATGCTATTTTCGGGCCTTTTGACAAAGAAATTGATAAACAGACAGTAGCCATAACACAGAATAATGAAAAAGTAGCCACTGAAAAAACAGGACGTACAGGAGCGTTGCCATATATTGGTGAGGCTTGGTATCGTAATACTTTTGAAGTTCCAGATTTTAAAAAAGGCAAGCGTGCATTGTTACTTTTTGAAGGAACAATGAGCCAACCTAAGGTTTATTTGAATGGAAGATTAATCGGACAATGGAATTATGGATACAGTTATTTCTACTTTGATATCAGCGAGGAATTATTAGAAAATAAAGAAAACACTTTAGCGGTACAGCTAACCAATCTACCGCAGTCTTCACGATGGTATCCCGGAGCAGGCTTATATCGGAATGTATCTATTATTGTGACGGAAGATGTGAGCTTTGAACAATGGGGAATTAGCATAACAACAAAACAACTACAAGAAGACTTTGCGCAAGTACATGTTAAATCCGAAGTTGTAGGGCAGCCAGATTATATCGTAACTGAAATCCAAGATTTGAATGGCAAAACTGTAGCTGTAGATTCTTCTTCTAAAGTCTTTGGAAAGTTTTTCGAACAGGATATCAAAGTGGAGAATCCGAAATTATGGGAACCTGACGCGCCAAATTTATATATCGCTATATCAAAACTATATAAAGATGGTAAGTTGACGGATATAAAACATACACGGTTTGGAATAAGGACCATAGCATACATTGCTGGAAAAGGATTCTTACTAAATGATAAAGTAACCAAATTTAAAGGCGTATGTCTCCATCATGATTTAGGACCTTTGGGAGCAGCCGTAAATAAAGCCGCGCTGCGACGACAAATGGAAATTCTCAAAGATATGGGGTGTAATGCCATACGAAGTGCACATAATATGCCATCTTTTGAGCAATTGGAGTTAGCTGATGAAATGGGGTTTTTGTTTTTAGCTGAAAGCTTTGATGAATGGGCAAAGCCGAAAGTGAAGAATGGTTACGCGAAGTTTTTTAATTCCGATGCCGAGAAAGACATCGTTAATTTAGTGCGCGCAACACGAAATCATCCCAGCATAGTCATGTGGAGTTCTGGAAATGAAGTGCCGGATCAATGGGGTAGTGAAGGAGTGAAAAGAGCTAAATTTTTACAAGAAATCTTTCATCGGGAAGATCCTACGCGTCCTGTGACTGTCGGTATGGACCAAGTAAAAGCTGTTATGGAATCTGGATTTGGGGTGCTGGTGGATATTCCTGGTCTTAATTATCGAACACATTTGTACGAAGAGGCTTACCAAAAATTTCCACAAGGCATGTTGTTGGGTTCAGAAACAGCGTCTACCGTAAGTTCGCGCGGTGTATATAAATTTCCGGTTCAAATTGCGAAGAACAAAACTTATGACGATTTGCAATCTTCGAGCTATGATTTGGAATCGACAAGTTGGTCTAATCTTCCTGAAGATGATTTTATCTTGCAGGATGATAAAGATTGGGTTATAGGTGAATTTGTATGGACAGGATTTGATTATTTGGGCGAGCCAACACCTTATGATGAAAAATGGCCCTCGCGTAGTTCATATTTCGGTATCAATGACTTAGCTGGCTTGCCAAAAGATCGATTTTATTTGTACCGCAGTCGTTGGAATACTACGGATAACACCTTACATATTTTACCTCATTGGACTTGGCCAGATCGCGTGGGACAGACCACCCCCGTGTTTGTGTATACAAATTTTGATAGAGCAGAACTTTTTGTGAATGGAAAGAGCATGGGAGTTCAGCAAAAAAACAATTCTACTCCGCAACACCGTTACCGGTTAATGTGGATGGATGTGAAGTATGAGCCAGGTACGGTAAAAGTTGTCGCTTATCACAAAGACGGTTCAAAAGCAATGGAAAAAGAAATTCATACAGCAGGAAAACCTCATAAAATAGTTTTAGAAGCAGATAGAAGTACGATTAACGCTGATAAAGAAGATTTATCATTCGTCAAAGTGTCTGTAGTGGATAAGCATGGAAACTTATGTCCAAATGCGAATATACCTTTGCAGTTTGAAGTTAGTGGTGCTGGAAATTTTAAGGCAGTGTGTAATGGCGACCCTACATCTTTAGAGCCTTTTCATTTACCAACGATGAGGACTTTCAACGGACAATTAGTTGTTTTGGTTCAGTCTAAAGACAAAGCTGGAATCGCAAAATTAGTAGTAAAAGGTAAAGGTCTTAAATCTTCAGAATTATCGATTAATATAAAATAATAAGTTAATCGCAATGTATTAAAAAACGCGGAATTTCTTCCTGTGCATCGATGAAATTATTGATTTCAGGGATCTCATTCTGACCTAAATTATTAATACTGCTGGCCGAAGTATCATCAGCTAATTGTATATCCAAATACTTCAATAGTTGCTGCTTGTATAGTTCATTCTTAATCGGAAAACACACCTCAATACGATGATAAATATTGCGGTTCATCCAATCCGAAGAACCTATATATACTAAATTATCTCCAGCATGATGAAAGTGAAAAATTCGAGAATGTTCTAAAAAGCGACCTACAATACGTCTTACAGTTATATTTTCACTCAAACCTATTTGGTTAGGAATTATCCTACAAATGCTTCGGACTATAAGCTCAATTCGCACACCTGCAGAGGAAGCTTCGTATAATTTTTTTATTAAAGTTTCCTCTTCTAAATTGTTCAGTTTTATACGAATAAATGCTATACGGCCTGCTTTAGCTTGTTCAATCTCATGGTCAATAAGATTCATAAATTCGTCGTACAAATTAAAATGTGCAACTAAGAGATGGTGAAAAACCAATTCTTTATCATGAATCTTCTCGCGGTGTTTGGTTAAGAAATCAAAAAGTGTAGCAAGCTCTTTTAATGGTTTTTCGTCAGAAGTCAGCAAAGAATGATCTGTATACACTTTTGCTGTGTTTTCATTTAGATTCCCTGTTGACAAGAGTCCATAATATTTGATTTGCTCGTTTTCTAGACGTTCGACCAGAGCCACTTTAGCATGTACTTTTATTTTTGGTATACTGTAGGAAATATTTACCCCAGCTTGTTCCAAACGCTTAGCCCATTGCAAATTATTACTTTCGTCAAAACGAGCTTTTAATTCGACAAAAACATTTACTTTCTTTCCATTTTGTGCTGCATTCAATAAGGCGCGTCCAATCTTTGAATCTTTTGCCAATCGGTATAAAGTTACCCAAATGGACTGAACAGATTCGTCCATAGCCGCTTCATTGAAAAAACGCAAAACAGTGTCATAGCTATGATAGGGCGTGTGTAATAAGATTTCTTGTTGCTGTAAGACTGAAAATATAGAATTGGAATTCAATAATTCTTGAAAGGGAGGTTCTATCGAGACAGCTTGAGGATATTCTAATTGTCGATTATGAGCAGGAAAATCAAAGAAATCTTTCAAATTATGGTATTTTCCACCTTTCATGGTATTGGATTTTTTCAAATTTAAGCAGTCCAATAAGATGGCCAATTCTTCCGAAGGTAAATCGCTTTGATACAAAAGACGCGTGGCAATACCGAAATCTCGTTTACTTAATTCTTTTATTAAAGCTTCAGTTAGATCGGTTCCTGCTTCTTCTTGTAAGTTCAATTCCGCGTCGCGAGTTACTTTAAAGCTATAGAAAGATTCAATATTAGGAATAAGATTGGCTTCCGCTAAAAAGTGTTTTATGATATCATCAATAAAGAAAATATAGTACTTTTCTTCGTGAACAATAGTCTTAAACCTACCTACACTTGATGAGGGAATAGGGCAGAAGTAACGTTCTTGATTGGATGTTAGAATAAAGAAATACAACTCATTATTGAGCGGAAAGAAGTCCGTATGGTCTTCAAGCTTTGAAACATGTAAATAAGAAGCAATTTCCGCTAAGAAAAATTCACGTAGTGTAGTAAGGGCAAATTCAGGTAAAGCTAAATCGTAATGTAGAATAATATTATGCTTACTTAGTCCTGGAATTATTTCTTGAGTTAAAATATGACCAAAAAGTTCTTGCTGCTTTTTAATGATATTTTTAGCCTTTTTGTAAACGTTTAATTCAGCTTGCTGATCCGTACTGTCTAATTTTCCTTTTTTATCCAATTTCTTCCAGCCATGCAAAAGAGGTATTCGAACACGAAAAAACTCATCTAAATTAGAAGAATAAATAGCTAGAAATTTCAGTTTTTCCAATAACGGAACATAATCTCGTTGGGATTCCAACAATACGCGTTCATTGAAGTACAGCCAACTGATATCTCTATTATTAAAAAGATTATGATTTTTCATCTGCTAAAAATTCTTTAGAAAGACATGCCAATTCGAATATAAGGCAAAGTAGCCTCATTGCTAAATCCTACTGCGCCTTGAATGATAAATAGATCAGCAGGCATGAAATATATACCGCCACCGTATCCCATATGCCATTTGGATGATTGCTCATTTGTGTGCCATACGCGACCAATATCGTAAAATCCTAATACACCAAATGTGGCAGGAAGCAAATAGGAATTAATAGAAAACAATTTGATACGCGCATCTAAATTGTTGTAAGCGGTTGTTTTACCAGTAAATCGATTGGTGTTAAATCCTCTCAAACTATTTTCTCCACCGATTTTAGCATGTTGAAAGAAATAAGGATTTCCCCATACAGCCTGTGCTCCTGTACGATTAGCCAAAGTGACCGTGCTATCCAATATGGATTTGTATACACTCAAGCTAGTTTCAAAAGCAGTATACTGTCTATTAGCTTCCGAAATTTGGCTTTGCCAAGATATTTTAGAATTTAGGTGAATTCCTTTTTTAGCAAATTCCTTTTTATCTCTCGTATCGTAAGAAATTCCAGCTGCTACTCCCGTGAAAAACTTAGCGCCATAAATATCTTCAGAAGGGTAGTTGTTATCAAAATATTCAAAGAAATGTCCTCCATTGTTCGCCTTTGAACTATGGTAGAATTGTGAAGTACTACCATAATAGACATTAAATGATTTTTGTATTTCCTTTTCTAAAAAAATGTTGGCATTTACCAGATCATATCGATTACGATAATATTTTATTCCGCGAATATCTCGGTATTCGAATTGGGTATTGTTTCCATACCCAAAGAAATTACTCAGATTTCGTGGACCTAAAGACGAAAGTTCTAAAGCCAAATCATGACCAAAGATGAGGTCTTTGTATTTTCCTTCATAATCAAAAATAAAGGAACGTCGTCCCGTAAGATAGCTTCCAGAAAACTGATGTCTTTCTGCAAAAGGAGATTTTCGGAATCCTTGATTTTCGATCAAATAGCCTAGACCTAGTATCAGACCTCTGTCTACTCCATAATTTAGATTTAAGATAACACCTTTTCGGTCGTAAGCAAAATTGTAATAATCGTAAGCATGTACCGCAGTGTCATTCTTTAGACGATAACTAATTTTATTATCTAGATCAATTTTGTTTGTCGTTGTATCTTTAGTGTCGTAAAGAATAACGTTTTTATTTTTTAGGAAGGCAGCTGAACGAGAATAGATATCATAATCTTTACCGCCGAGAATGCGAACTTTAATTGGTGTTTTCCCTTGACCTTTTAATTTATATTCGTCATTTCCTGCAATGCCATAAATTCGAATTTCTTTTGTTTCATGAGGTGAAAATTGTCTTTTGAAAAGTCTTCTGCCTTGTGTCCCATCTTTCTTTTTATTGTGTACATCGATCTCGACCGATCCATTATCATCAATTGTGATTTCAATAAACTCATTTTTTGCAGAAAGAGGCAAGTCAACTACTTTAGATAGGGAATTGTAATAGGTTAATCCAGAGTTTTTTAAATCTGCGGTTCGAGCGTGTATATTGTATTCAATTTCTGCAGCACTCAATTTAGCAATAGTATCAGGCATGGCCAACATGGCCTGATGAATAAGGGAATCAGTTACAATAACTTGAAAAGAAGATATCTCTTTTTCCCAATCTTTATGATTTAAATGGTTGAGAAAAAAACGATCGAAATGGCGTTCGTTGAAATTCCAATGTGCCACATTTCTAATCTTCGGACTAAAAGGTTGTAGATGTGCTTTCAACCATTGGTAGGATAGAAGTGTAGGAAAAACACCAGACGTTTTGTAGAATACTTTATCTCGATCTCGAGGGACAGGCGAATATAATGTCTTGCCATCTTCTTTGAAAGGAGACCACCGCCAATTATCTTCATGACGATCCCAATCTCCTAATACAAAATCCAACAATCGAGCGCGTAAGGTGAGTTTTTGATCCACTTGCACATCATTGTCTTCAAGCGATTTGCGTATAACTTTATCCGTGTTATCAGTTTTAGGATCGCTGTCTGGAGTGCGAGATTCGAAAATGTAAGCTCGATTTTTGAAAATTTCTCTGTATTCGCCTAATCGAGGATCATCTCCAACATAAACGAGTTCAGGCGCCGCATGCGGAATTTCTAAAGCTTTATTAAATGTTGGAACAGTTAAAGCCCCAAAAGGATGCGCAATTGAAATCTGATCCTGTACGATGTCTTTTGCAATGGTTTTGCGGAGAGCTTGCGGAAGACTACGCTCTGGAAACTTTTGGATGGAGCGTAAAACCCATTGTCGCCCAGAAGGATCTTCCAGACGTAAGGATTGAGTTTGCATACCACCTCCCAGTTTTACCACCTGCAATCCACCTTTTTCTGTAGCGAGATTGACCACACGCATCTTCACTGGAGTATTGTAAAGTTTGCGGTAACTATCACCAAGCCAAAATCGATGAAATGCCCCAACATTATCGTATTCTGAAGCAATAATGGCGGTAGTACTATCGGATTGCTGTGCAAAAGCTGAGTTCCAACCTGCTAGAATGAATATAAGAAATAAAGATTTTTGGATATAATTCCTCATACAAAAAGATTAGATGACTTTTACTCGAATAGCACGCAATTCGCTTACGCCTTGTAGTTCCTCTAATGTAAGAAATTCATAATCTTTCTCGATTAATCCCGATAAAATAATTTCTTCCAAAATCTTTTGAATATCATCTTTGATATACTCATTGCTGAATACGATAGCAATAGTTTCTGGTTGAACTAATCGTTCTTTAGTGTTTTCAATTAATGCTTTATCAATACGTTTTTTAATAATCTGATAACGAATGTTATAACCACCTTCTACGTCAAAACGCTTTTCATCTTCCCTGAAACTGATGCTAATCTTTTCGGGATGAACAAAAAGAAGTTGGGTAGTTTTCAAAGGAAGGGGTAAATCTGTACTCAGCGTTCTCGCCTTTTGCACTACACGTATCATTGAAAGAATCTGATGTTTACACATTTCGTGTAGAATTTCGTCTCGGAAAGTGGATGTAGGCGTAATGGATTGCCCAATATAAGCGTCATACTCCACACCGTCCGTTCTGAATGTTTCAAAATAACACGGAAATATGCTTTGAAGCTGTTTGTTCAGATCATCATATTCCGATTTAATCATTTGAGTAAATGCTCGTAATGATTTCTCGAAAGGATCATTATTTGGATCTAAAATAAGTGTATTGTTTCGCTCTATCTCATCAATAGTAATAAGAAGTTTGACATTGTCTTCCAACTTCGGTTTTATTTCTGCTAAAAATATAGGCACTTTTTTCTCGAGAAACGTACGAAGATTAACAATATTTTTCTCTATCCCTTTGTCATGAATACATTGGTAAGCGTTTTCAAAATTTTGTCCATAACAGTGTAAATAATCAAAATCTTGATGTGTAATTAGCTCTTCATACAATTGCTTTAACGATTCTAAATGATGGAGCAGAGTTTGCTTTTGGGCAGCATTACGAATTCGGGTGGAGTCTTTAATATCTACAGCGCCATAGATTGGATAGACGTCTTTAAAGATGATTTTATCTAATTTTGCTGTTTCTTTATTACTGTTTAATTGGGAAAAATACGAAACGGCCACTTCATTAAATCGCCATTGCAAGGCTGGCTGAATAGAAGTGTAATTTTGCAAAATAATATTGTTCAACTGATTTTTCAAATAGGCAACAAAATCATTAGATAACTGAGCAAAATGAGGAAGATAAGGTTTTAGCTTCAATGCGTCATTTTTGTCAAAATTATTGTGTTTTGAATAAATTTCGATAAAACCTACAAAGCGGTCTGTATGAAAAAGCGGAATACCCAAATAATTGGTAATGCCATTATCTTTTAGTATTTGTATAAAGACCTGATCATTAATGTTTAAATCTTGATCTATTCCATAGGACCAAATAATAGGCTCACTCAAATAAGAATATATGGAGCATAAACTGCAGGCAATGGAATGATTCATATATTCTCCCAAAAGAATGGATTTCTTGGCGTATTCATTCTCAGAAATAGGAAAACCGCTTAATTCAAAAATGGGTAAAAAGAAGAAATCTAAATCATTCTTATGAATGATCGATCTAAAAATACTGTTTAATTCTTCCTTTAAACTTTCCTTATTCTTAATATTGACATTTTTAATAATATCTTGTAATCTCTTAATTATGAATTCTTTGTCGCGGTTTTTAAAACGTAGAATACTTAATCCTTCGAATTTGAATTTAGATAAATCAATCCCTGCCAAAGCATCGTTTAATGCATCGTAGGAATGAAATTTATTATCTCTTATCGCTGCAAGGTCGATTTTCGGAAGTGTTCCTTGGTATTGAATATCAACAAACGAAAAATCTATCTTTAGCTCATAGTATTTGGTATAACCTGCGAAGGAGCTCTCAAATATATAATCTGTCTCGATAGAGTTGATTCCATAAAAACGTTCAAGTATAAGATTATAAAGAATTAAGTTTTTTGTATTAATAGTGTCGCAATTCGTTTCTCCTTCATAGAATTTTAAACCATTAGCCGAAAGTTCCTGCAAGTTAGAAGAACTGAAAATAAGTTTGTCCGGAACGGGAAAACCAAAGGCAATAGGCTCTTCTGTTGAAAAATTTATATCTCCCGAAAGGTTTGAAATGATTTCAAAAATCGGTTTAAATTTTTCTGAATCTTTCTTAACACTCAGATTTTCAACGTGATTTTCTTCAATAATATGGAGTAATTCTTTAGCTAATAATTTTGTGCCGTAAGAAGCATCCTCGCTAATAGTCTTTATTTTTGCTATGACGGGCGAAAGCGAGAATTCTTGTTGTATATCGCTTGAATCTATATTTAAATCAATATGTATATTCTTGAATGGCATGTAATCTAATTCTCTAGTCGTTAATAATATTCTTTTATACTATTTCTTTGGTAACAAAGTTTCAAAGGATTTTGTAACGGTTCCTTTTTCTACAGTATAAAAAGCAAGTCTAATGTCTTCACTGGAAAGAACATCTAATACACAAAATCCTTGCTTATTGGAAACAAATTTTTGCGCCGTATTATGAGCTATATGTGAAGTTTTGGAACCCGAACCTGTCACTATTTGCGTAATATTCTGGTTTTCTATGAATTGCAAGCCATGATCATGTCCAGCTATAAAAAGTATGTTTTTATGATTTGACGTACTATTAGTAATGTCGTTTATAAGTTTCTGATAGATAGTGTGTCCCATATCTTCAGCTGAATGAAATATTGTATTTCTAAGTAACGGATATACCGATCCAATAATAGGCAATGGGACATACAAATTCTTCCATTTTCTAGTCAAAGGAAAAACGTGATCTTTCCATGTTATATTTTTTCCATGTTCACCATAGGACAGCATAGGGTGGTGGGAAAGAATAAAAATTGTTTGGTCTGGATTTGAAGAAATCAAGGATTTAATGTTATCCAAAAAGATATTTCTTACCTGTTCCGAAAGGGCAGAATCTGGATTACTGTGATGAGGAAATAACCAATATTCACTATCGTATAGAATAGCCTTAGTAGTATTTGTGATATCCACTACTGATACATCTGCAGTGCCTGCTTTGGGTACAAATTTTAAAAGATCTAATGACCGTGAAAATAAATACGCCTCTTGAGCTTTAACTTTTTCCAATCCCTGCTTGCCTGATTTATCCCAATCGTGATTCCCGGCGATAAATGTAACAGGCACATTAATATAGATAAATGGGGCATATTGGTGCCTTAGTATTTGTTCTGTTTCTAAAGCGCTCGCACTATCTATTCCCATTCCAACAGGATAAATATTGTCTCCTAAAAAATAAACAGAAGTTTTTTCAGGAATAACAAGTCCTAGAGCGGTCTTAATAGAAAGTTGTTGTCCTTCATTTATTTCACCTGCATCACCGAATAGGAGCATACGATGAGTAATCGTTTGCCCAAAAGAATTAATCGATAAAAGTAAAAGTAAGGAAAGTAAATACTTCATTATATTTCGCTCTTAAACTGATATAATGCGGCGGAGTTTGAATCTCCAATTTCACTGCTAATAAATAATTCTCCCTTGGTATTTATCGCTAATCCTTCTGGTTGTTCAAATTGACGACGTTGGAATGAAACCAAATTTTTTGGATTAAAATCAGAATCTGTAACCAAGAGAAACTTGTCAATAGAAGAGATTATAAACCATTCTTGTGTCTTCGCGTTATATGTTATTGCTGAAGGTTTAATGCTTTTTCCTATATCGGATTTCCAAGATTTAAGACTATTTATATCCAAACTAAACGTTTTATAAGTAGTGTCGAAACTTCCATTTTCTCCCAATTGCAAAATATACCCCGTAAGAGTGCCGTTAGATTTGTCTATTTTACATTCTTTACATAGCACATGAAGTGTATTATTCGATGGGTTGATAGCTAAAGATTCATATTCACCCTTCGGTAATAGATTCTTAATTACTTGAACATTTGATTTATCATTTTTATGATCAAACGGGAAATAAAATATATCTCCATTGCTCTTTAACACATAAAAGTACTTTCCATCCGTCGCAACATCTTCATAATCTCCACTTTTGCCAAAAGTAAATTCATCAATGACTTTTTCTTGCAATAAACTGTAAGAATACAACTTACCTAATTCATCTTGAATAGCATAAATAACTTCTGTGTGTTGAGGATGAAATGTAATTCCTGAAATTTCATCCAATACTGCCGGTAATGTATATATCTTTTGTGATGTATTTAAATCATATTGGAAACTAGATACTGCAATAGTATTATCTTTCGATTTTTGCTGACCATTGCTCGAGGTTTGGCAAGAGCTTAAAACCCATACGCACATCAAATAAAATAAGAATAGTGTATTCTTTGACATATTATAATACTATTTACCTGCAACAACCGCTATGCTAAAAGCTATAACAGAGATTATCAAACCAATCATAAAAATTCCATACGCGTAACGCAAAAGAACGTACTTACGCCCCAAAGAAACACCTTGGGAATATACATCTCTTGTTAACATACCGTAAAGTAATTCGCTGTCTTCCATAGCTTTACCCATTCCTTTTTCGTAATCTATATAACTCATCTTATAGAAGTTTCCGAAGAAGAGAAGATTGACTTTTTTCTTTTCCAATTGATCTAAATTAAAATACCCGTTAGGAATTTTTGGAATAGTAGAAAGAATAGCAAAGATCATAGTTAAAACCACGATCACCATTAAAAATATCGTTGGAATCAATAAATGCGTATCATTATCCAACTTGCGAAGCAGTACAGTGACAACCAACGATAATATAATGGAATTGACAGTTAACAAGATATTTGCTTTGTTGTCCGCCATATCGCTCAAGCGTTGATTGTTTGACGAGGTAATGCGAAACATTGTTTCTATCCCACGTTCCGGTTTCTTATTTAAAGCACTTTTATCTTTTGATTTTTTTTCTTCTTTGATAAGAGTTTCCAAGTTTTCTTGCTTCTTTTTTTCCAATTTTTCCTTTGCGTAATCTGTATGATATTTGTGTTCTTGCATAAGCAGAATAGTCATTCTTCGCCACAGTCCTTTACCTATTTTTTTGTTATGTGTATTCTCGATTTCTTGATGAATGAGTTTACTTTTTTCTTTGAAATTTTGAGATCCCAAATGAAATAAATCCGCATCGCAGAGAATTGACTCTAATAGATTAGTAGGCGATTGTGGCATTTTAGTGGAAAGAATACAATCTTTAACTTTTTGAATCACTTCTTCAGACACTTCTTCGGCTTTCAAAAAGTCTTCCGCTAGTTGCGCACTTCGAACTTCATGATCCTGGCTACCACCATTCATATATCCTAAATCGTGAAAATAGGCTGCAGTAACCACTATAAAATAGTCTTCATCGGGCAAATTATAATGTGTCGCAATTTCTTTTGTCGCATTTACCACACCTTCGGTATGTTGCATACCATGATAACAATAGTTACTGGCACAATTGCCAAATAAGGATTGTATATGGAGTTGAATTTTAACTAGTAATGAGCTGTATGCTGTCATACAATTTGTTTAATGATAATAGGTATTTGAACAGTTCTATCCATTTAAATTTACTATTATTTTCGCAAAAATACCTTTAATAATGGATTAACATGTCACTCTATTTTCAAGATATTATCTATTATATGCTATAACTAGTTCCCATATTTATAGTTTTATATGCAGAGTAAGTCGTTAATTTTATAATAAATTATTTACTTTAGATAAAAAAAACAAACTATCTTTCATTCTATGAATCAAAGATTTTTAAAAACTGCATTAGGAATAATAATTGCGAATATATTTGCCCTTACCGTGGTGGGAATTCAAACTAAAATTTCGCATGAAAACTCTTCGGGTATAATTGTCTTTTCTTCTTTCGTAATTGTTCCTATTCTCATGGGTATTATTTCTGCAGGAATTTGGCGGGATTTAGAATTGAGAGGTAAGCAATTGACCTTATTATCGTTGTTAAATGGTATAATAGGAATAATATTAAGTTATTTTTTATTAGGTGAAGGTATTTTGTGTTTACTGATCGTCTCACCACTAATAGGAGCTTTTGTTATTACAGGTGCTTTTTTAGGAAGAGCAATGTTTAAACGCAAAAATCAAAAACTCAATGTCAGTGTGATTTCCTTATTGATAGCAGTGTTTATAGTTGATTCTATAAGTGATCATGATCATGAAAATTTAGTTGCTGATGAGATTTTAATTGAAGCCACTCCTGACAAAATATGGCCACATGTAGTAGCTTTTGATAAAATAGAAGAGAAGGAAAAATATTGGTTTTTCAAAATCGGTATGCCCAGTCCAATGGCTACAACAGTGAGTGCACGAGAATTAGGTGCCAACCGTAAATGTATATTTAGCAATGGGTATATTTTTGATGAAACAATTGTTGAATTTGAAGAGAATAAAAAACTAACTTTTGATATCATCGATCAGCCAAAAGACCCAGAAATAATGGGGCATATTGATATTAAAAGAGGTCAATTTATCCTAAAAGATAATGGTAATGGAACGACCACTTTAATTGGAAACAGTTGGTATAAGTTGTATGTTTTCCCGACCTGGTATTTTGATTTGTGGGCGGAGAATGTGACGCGAAATGTGCATTTTCGTGTCATGGAGCACATAAAACACCTTAGTGAAAAGAACTAGATGTTTTCGTTCGTCGTCAAATATTTAGGCTATTTGAAGCATATTCCCTTGATGGGAAATGTTTATGACAGTATAATGCGGATTTGGTATTTAATAACGAATCCAATAATATTAGACTTCATAGATGAATTAGAATCTTTTGGTCAGCAAATGCCCGATGTAATTATTTTGATGCACCCATATGGAGGGTTACAATTCGATTTTAATAAGAAAGAATTAGCGCATATACATAGCAATGGTCTTTTAGATGTCCTTTTATCAAAAAAACTGAAGGCTCAATTATTGTTTGAAGGTCGAATTTCATCCCATCATGTCTTTCCTAAGTCGGGTTGGATTAGCTTTTATATTAAAAATACCGATGATTTAGTTTATGCAAAAAAGCTTCTTTCTCTAGCCTATCAACAAAGATCATTCAAAAACATGTCTTAAATCACACTTTTGGCAATAATTAGAATTTTATTGCCATTTGTGAATAAATTTTTAAATGAATTAGTCTCTAAGTTTGCACTAATTAATTTAGAATAAAGGGCAGTGAATTTAAATTTCCCAACTTGGGTAAAGAGGTCTTTAGCGATAGGCGTGCTATCGTCCTCGGTATATACAACTTATGCGATCGATTCATTACATGTATCGTTGGATGATATCCTAAAACATGCAATGAATAACAGTAAACACATCAAACAATCACACTTAAACTTAAAACAAAAAGAAGTAGAGGTAGAGCAAACACGAATGGAATTACTTCCAAAAATTTCTGTTCGTGGGTCCGCAAGTTATGCAACTAATATGCCCATTTATGACAATGGGATTTTCAAAAAACCTTCTCAACACGAGGTCATCCATTATTTATACGATACTGGAGCAGATTTTTATTTGAACCTTTATAATGGCCATCGTGATTTGATGAAGATTCAATCCGCGAAATTAGAGAAAGAAATTGCTTCTATAGATTGGTTGACGGCCAATGCAGAAATCAAGATGGAAGTTTGCAATCTTTATTTGGATTTGCAACGTTGCTATATTCACAAGAATTTGATTGAAAATGATATTATCGATCAAAAAGAACAATTAAAGCAAGTAAAAAACCTGTACAAAGCAGGTTCTGTGCTTTCTAGTGATGTATTACGAATAGAATTGGAATTGTCTAAACGTGAAATGTTGCTTGTTCAAATTCAACATGATATTGCTGCAAACAATCAAAAATTACAGTTTATTACTGGCATTGATGATGAGATAGTTCCTACGGAACGAGTTTTTGACAAAACACTGTTCGACTACGAGGAAATTGTGAAAGAAGCCAAAGAAAACGCATTTATCCTCCAAAAATCAGAACAGGAAGTTCAACTCAAAAAGCTTTCCATCAAGCAAGCCAAATCCAATTATCTTCCCGAACTCGGACTTACAAGTACCTTCACTTTCGCAAATCCTCAAATATTTCTTTATCCCTATAATGATGCCTGGTACAACTTAGGTATCGTAGGTCTGAAGTTGAATATTCCTATTTCATCATTTTACTTGAATAAGAATGTGGTCAAATCAGCTAACATCGCTTATGAACGTGAAAAAGTAAAACATCACCACGAGGAAGAAACATTAGAAAATCAATTGTTGCAAGCTTTCTTAGGGTATAAACTTGCATTGGAAGAGAAGGATGTAAAATTGAAAAATGTCGATTTAGCCCAAGAGAATGCACGTATCATTAAAAACCGCTATTTCAAATCTGCAGCATTAGTTACAGACCTTCTCGATGCAGATATGCAATTATTGCAAACATTATTTGAGCTGGAAACAGCCAAAATCGCTATACAGAAACACTATTATTTTATTGAATTTTTAAAGGGTACTATTTAATGAAGCCTAAATCGGAGCAGCATTTATCAGATAGAAAATTAACACGCATCACAAATATTCTAGCTGGGGTCATTTTATTTGTGTTATTAATTTGGGGAGGAAAAACATTGTGGTTGCGTGTCAGGTATACTTATACGAATGATGCGCAGGTGACACAATATATAAATCCTGTTATTTCCCGTGTCGGAGGATATATTGTTTCTGTAAACTACCGCGATCACCAAACGGTAAAAAGAAGTGATACTTTATTGGTTATTGACAATCGAGAATACAAATATGAAGCGGATCAGGCTTCAGCATCAATTCAGCGCGAGAATGCGGAAATCAGTGTTTTGTCGAGCAAAAAGCAAATTTTAAATCAAGAACACGAAGCGTTGCAAAAATCTATTAGCGCCAGCGAAGCAAAAGTAAAAAAGCAACAGTTGGAATATGATCGCTATAAGTTCTTATACGATGAAAAATCAGCAACAGCACAACAATTGGAAGAAGTAGAAGCAAAACTTGATATATACAAAAGTGAATTAGAATCGCTAAAACATAAATTGGATGCATCGAAAGAGCGAGTAGAAGATGTCGATGTCCAAAAGAATGTAATTGGCGCAGAAAAAAGTCGTTTGGCTGCTGCTGCAGGCAGAAAACATTTGGATGTTGGTTATACAATCATTCGTGCGCCTTATGATGGTATCATGGGAAAAAGAACTATTGAAGTAGGGCAGATGATCAATGCGGGTGAAGTTTTAGGATTTATTGTGAATGCCGAAACGCCTGTATGGGTTACTGCGAACTTTAAAGAAACGCAGTTGCGTCATTTGGCTCTAAATGATAAAGTAGAAATTGAAGCGGATGCTTACCCAGATGAGAAGTTTATAGGTCATATTATTTCGATATCACCAGCAACAGGTTCTTCTTTTTCACTCTTGCCTCCAGATAACTCTACAGGTAACTTCGTGAAGATCGTACAGCGTGTTCCGGTTCGTATTGAATTAGATAAAGGACAAAACGAAAATAAGCTTCGTTCGGGTATGAATGTGAATGTTTCTGTTCCGAAAAAATAACAGAGGTGAAAGGAATATTCAAAGAGTGGGTGCCAGAATGGTTGATCAAGTTGATTCTTTTCAGCGGATTGATGCCCAGCATGGTTTTATTTTTTCTACCGGGCGCCAATATCAATGTGACAGCAGGTTATTACGGTTGTCAGCCATCGGATGTACAGTTATTAATTGTATTGTTTTATGCAGGCTTTGTAGGTTTCTATATATTAGAAAGACGATTTTTTCAGTTCTTTCCTGTCAAACATTACTACATTATATTCAATATACTGCAAATATTGAATTGTCTGCTCATGCATTTGATTTCGGATATTGAATGGGTGTATGGATTGCGATTTTTTCAAGGAATGTTATTTGCTTCTGCGGTGAATCTGTCTATTTCTATGATATTCTCCCGATTGAAATCTGAGAGAGCAAAGGAGGGAAGTTATGCTGTGTTTTTTGGTATGTTATTGTGTAGTTCGCCATTCAATACCTTCGTTACAGCAGATTTTATTGATTCCTTCAATTTCGATGAAATCTACTTTTACGCAGCCATTTCTTTTGTTCCAGGGCTTATCATGATTATGCTGACGATGCGTTCCATCCGTCAGGCAAAACCTTATCCTTTATTTTCTTTGGATTGGGGAAGTTTTATTTTGTACAGCTTGCTTATTGTAAGTTTCGGTTATATGATGGTGTACGGGCAAGAAGTCTATTGGTTCTCAGATTCCAAAATGCTTATTGCACTGATCTTATTTATCTCGCTAACACTAATTTTTACTGTTCGCCAAAATGTGTTGAAGCGTATTTGTATTCACATGGGAATATTCAAAAGCCGAAATTTTCTTTTAGGACTTTTGGTGCTTTACATGATGTATATTGAGCGTTTCTCATTGTCAATTGCCAATCAGTATTTCCTTCAAGTATTGCATTTAGATCCAATACATTTATCCTATATACAATGGTTTAATATTTTAGGGATAGTCTGCGGGGTAGTCTTTTCGATGTATTGGATTCTGGCAAAACGATCGGTAAAATGGATGTGGTCTTTTGGGTATATTAGCTTGTTGACTTTCCATCAGATCATGTTCTTTTCTTTCGAAAGTGATGGTAATGACTATTATTTCTTTATTCCACTAGTGATTCATGGATTAGGAGTAGGATTGATCATGGTGCCGACAATTCTCTTTGTAATTTCCAGCGTCAAAACTCATTTTGGCGTTTCTGCAGCAGCTGTTTGTTTAGCAATTCGCTATTTAGGATATACAACAAGTATAGGATTACAGAATTTTTTCAAACTATTTGAAAATTCACAACACCAAGAGGCTTTTGGCAGTCAACTTCAACCGAATAATCCAATTTTCAGAGAATACTTATCCACAGAAGCGGGAAAATTAATGAATCAAGGCTTGCAATATAAAGAGCATGCTGCCGCAATTAAGTTAATAGCCCAACGTGTACGGAATGAGGCTTATGTTCGCTATGCCATGGATTATTACGAATTGATGTCCCTTATTAGCATTTGTTTATTGGTGTTGATTTTATTCTCACCATCATTGAAAACGATGTATAATAAATTAAAGCAAAATCTAGTCTCACCAGCATAGTCCGTTTTTATCTTCATATATTATATTTTAACAGTAGAAAGCCTGAGCAAATGTTCAGGCTTTCTTTATAAAATTTCACAAAGTTTTCTTTATTTTAGACAAATCAATAACATAAACTATGATTTTAAAATACTCCTTAGAGGAGAATCATTATTTAATATATCAATTATACACAGCTTCGAAATCGGAGCGCATAACAAAGAAAAGATTTAGAAATAAGATAATTGTACCTGTATTTTACGTGTTCTTTGGTATTCTTTTTTTGTCAAAGAAAATATAGCGTTAGCTATAATTTTTGGTGTTTTCGCTATTCTATGGTGTTCCTTTATCCTAAATGGGAAAGAAGAAAATATACAAACCATTTTAAAGCATATATTAAGGAGAATTTCGTAGAAAAATTAAATCAGGTTGTAACAGTTGAATTGGCTGATGATTTTATTCATACACGTGATGCCGGAAGCGAAAGTAAAGTTTCAACGAGCGAAGTCATGGAATTGGTTGAGATTTCTTCTATGTTTTTGATTAAAATTAAAGGTGGTCAATCATTAATTATTCCAAAAGAAGATACAAATCATACAGAATCTATAAAACTAAGATTACTTGAAATGTATAAACTGCTTAATATACCTTATTCAGAAGAATTGAATTGGGAATGGAAATAGAGATATCTATTTTAAATCAAAAGCCTGAACATATGTTCAGGCTTTTGATTTTTACTTTTCTATATCTTTTAGACTGGCCATCTTTTTATATTCCAAGAAGCCTTTAATATCCTCAAAGTGTTCGCGTACACGTTTATTTCCGAATTCAAAAACTTTGGTAACCAAACCATCTAAGAAATCACGGTCGTGGGAAACTAAAATCAATGTACCATCGAAATCCTGCAAAGCGTCTTTAATAATATCTTTAGTTTTCATATCCAAATGGTTGGTAGGCTCATCGAGAATCAACACGTTTACAGGTTCTAACAATAATTTTATCATCGCCAGACGTGTTTTTTCTCCTCCAGAAAGCACTTTTACTTTTTTATTCATATCATCACCGCTGAACATAAAAGCACCCAACAAGTCTTTGATTTTCACACGCACATCACCCACAGCGATTTGATCAATTGTGTCGAAAACTGTTAATTCTCCATCCAATAGAGAAGCTTGATTCTGCGCAAAGTACCCGATTTTAGCATTATGACCGACTTTCAACGTACCTTCAAAATCAATTTCACCCATCATGGCTTTTATCATGGTCGATTTACCTTCACCGTTTTTTCCAACAAAAGCTAGTTTTTGACCTCGTTCGATAACCATATTTGCTTTTTCAAAAACAACATGGTCTCCGTACGATTTAGAAAGATCTTCGACAATCACAGGATAATTACCCGAACGCGGAGAAGGAGGGAATTTCAAACGTAATGCTGAATTGTCCACTTCATCCACTTGAATGATTTCTAGTTTCTCCAACATTTTCACGCGAGATTGTACCTGTAGTGTTTTTGAATACGTTCCTTTGAATCGGTCGATAAATTCTTGATTGTCGGCAATGAACTTTTGTTGCTCTTCATATGCCTTCAATTGATGAGCACGACGTTCCTTTCGTAATTCTAAATAGTGCGAATATTTGGCTTTATAGTCATAAATACGTCCCATTGTTACCTCAATCGTACGATTCGTGATATTATCGACAAAAGCACGGTCATGGGAAATAACGATAACAGCTTTCGCTGAATTAACCAAGAATTCTTCTAACCATTGAATACTTTCGATATCCATGTGGTTGGTAGGCTCATCCAAAAGAATAAGATCCGGCTTTTTAAGGAGAATTTTAGCTAATTCGATACGCATACGCCATCCACCAGAAAATTCTGAAGTTGGTCTTGTGAAATCAGTACGTTCGAAGCCAAGACCTTTTAATACCTTCTCGACTTCTGCATCATAGTTCGTTTCTTCGATCGAGTAATATTTTTCGCTCAATTCAGATACGCGTTCGATTAATTTCATGTAATCATCCGATTCGTAATCTGTACGAATGTTCAGCTGCTCATTGATTTGATCAAGCTCATCACGCATTTTATAAACTTCTTCGAAGGCTTTAGAAGCTTCTTCGAAGACAGTTGCATTATCCGTTGTAAGAAGATGTTGTGGTAAGTAGGCAATAACAGCTTCCTTAGGGCCAGATACGCCACCTGTAGTCGCCTTACCGACACCAGCTATAATTTTAAGTAAGGTAGATTTCCCAGCACCATTTTTGCCCATT
Organism: Sphingobacterium litopenaei; assembly: GCF_014692495.1. GTDB lineage: Bacteria > Bacteroidota > Bacteroidia > Sphingobacteriales > Sphingobacteriaceae > Sphingobacterium > Sphingobacterium litopenaei. The sequence goes on from NZ_JACOIJ010000010.1 coordinate 107,577, forward strand.
AGGGCTATTTTGTCATTTTCATTAATAGAAAAAGATACGTCGCTAAATAAGGTAGTGCCCCCAAATGTTACAGAGACATTATTTACATCAATCACAATTAAAATTTTTTATGAGTTGCAAAGATAAGATTTAAGTGGGTTATTTCTAATTATATGCACAATCATATTGAATACCCTACAAAATAAATTTGTTGTAGCTCACTAATTAATATTAATAAGTTTAATATTTTTTTTAATAAAAATTAAAATATATGTGGCTACAGTAGTGTCCAAAATAAGGGAAAAAATGGCGGTGTATTTATATAGCAGGGATTGCTATATTTAATTCGCTAAAATTCCATCACCGCCATGGTAAATATAAACGTATTTTCTCAGATATTAGGAC
>NZ_JACOIJ010000011.1 GCF_014692495.1 Sphingobacterium litopenaei
TAGAAAAAATATGAAGGGATTAAATCTTTCTCAGACAGATAAAATTATGCTACGAAAACGAGCTATAATTGAATGTGTAAATGATGAATTAAAGAATATATGCAAACTACAACACACTAGACACAGGTCTGTAAATAACTTCTTATTGAATATTTTGGGAGCTTTAGCTGCCTATGCTTTCTTCCCTAAAAAACCTTCTCTAAATATTCAGTTTCAACAGCAAGAAAAGCAATTATTCCTTGCTGCTTAAACCGAACTCACGTTAAAATAAAAGCGTTCAGGAGTCAGTTTAGAGGGGTTGGTGATATTAATTTTTTCCTATTCAGATTGACTAAATTATTTGCTTAGTCCACAACTTTTGTACATGATCCTAAATCGAACCCTGCGGGTTCTCATCCCTTGGGTCTGCTAATTAGAAAATGTTGTGAAATATATTTCTGAGGTGGTGTATAACAAAAAAGCTCAATCTTTCGATTAAGCTTTTCAAAGTCTTGGCGGAAGGGGCGGGATTCGAACCCGCGGTACCGTTTCCAGTACGACAGTTTAGCAAACTGTTCCTTTCGGCCTCTCAGGCACCCTTCCGTGTTTCGACATTGCAAACATAAAGCAAAAAATCGATTCTACAAACTTTAAAGCGAGTTTTTTTAATATTTTTTTGTCGTTTCTTATTAACAATCTGAGAGTCAATAATAATGCTTTTTGGCTTGTTTAATCTTTTCTTTTGTTGATATCGTAATCGATGCGCACATGATAGATACTCATCAACATATTTTTAAATATTGTACTCACATCGCTAATATCTTTCAGCGTAATATTCGCATTGCTGAACTGTTTCTGCGCTAATTTATGGTCTACAATCTTGTCCACAAGGTTGCTGATGGAATCTTTTGTAGGCTCTTTCAACGATCTTGCGGCTGCTTCTACCGAATCGGCAATCATCAATACCGCTGTTTCTTTGGAAAATGGGATAGGACCAGGGTAGTGGAAAAGTGTTTCATCCACCAGCTTATCTGGATTATTCTGAATAAACTCATTGTAGAAATAATCCACACGCGTCGTACCGTGATGTGTCTTTATGAAATCAATAATAACCTCAGGCAATTGATGACGCTTGGCAATCTCAATACCTTTAAGCACATGCGAAATAATAATCTGCGCGCTTTGTTCTGACGTCAGTTCTTGATGCGGGTTGGTACCAGTCTTTTGATTTTCGATAAAATATAGCGGATTGACGATTTTTCCAATATCATGGTATAAAGCGCCCGCGCGAACCAATAGGGAGTTTCCGCCAATTTTGTAAATCGCAGCTTCCGCTAAATTGGCTACTTGCAAAGAATGCTGGAATGTTCCAGGAGCTTTTAAAGATAGCTCACGCAGTAATTTGGAGTTGGAATTGGTTAATTCCATTAAGGTCAAATCGGACACTATACCAAATAACTTTTCGAAAGCATAAATTAATGGATACGCCAATAAAGTTAAACCTACACTGACAAAAAAAGGTAAAATATCGCCCCAATAAATGCTGGTGAATGAACCGTTACGCGTCAATACCAAACCAATATGTCCGATGATATAAGTCGCTAAGATCAGTAAACTGGAAATAAGGAACTGTTCGCGCTTTACCATAGTCTTGATACTGTAAATCGCCACTAACCCAGACATAAATTGTAAAAACACAAAGTCGTAACTGTTTGGAACAAACAATGCCGTAATCAACACCATTAAGAGGTGAATATTTAAGGCAACACGCGTATCAAAAAGAATACGGAAGATGATCGGAACACCACAATACGGAATAAAATACAGACTGGACACACGAAGATGCAATGCCCAAGAAAATACCCCAAGCATTCCGATAATTACGATATAGATAATGGCCAATAAACGGTTGTTGTTGTAAATGTTTTTTCGGAAGAAAAACAAAAACACCATCAATAAGCTCATCGCTAAACCTACAACTAAGAATTGTCCCAAGGAGACATAAGTCTTATTACCCGAAATGCGAGCTTCATCTTCAAAGACTTTACGTAAGGATTCCAATTTTTGATAGGTGTCGTTGTTGACAATTTTATCTTTTTCAGCGATTAATTCACCTTTTTGAACCATACCACGCGTGGTGGAAATATTACTTAGCGCTGTTTGTTCAATTTTATTCGTTAAAGACTCGTTAAAGATATAATTAACTGTAATGTAGTTTTTCAGGACTTCTTCCAACCAACGTTTCTTACTGATCGTGGCATCTTTCTCCAATGCATGATGCGCGTATTCTATAGCGGATTCTATCGTAAAACAGTCCGCTGTATTTTTCTGTGTAGCAAGGTTATTATCAATTAAAGTAAAGTTATAGTTTGCTTCAGTTTCACTCACTTTTTCAGAATCCTCACCTTTATTTTGGTACCTGTTATTTAGCGAAAGAATACCGCGAGTGTACACGTAAGACAGGATATCTACACCTTTTTGCTTATACTTTTGAATATCCAAAGAAGGAACGGTATCCATTTGGCTGCTTTGCCATTTTTCGGCGATATCCGTCGTAAAAAGATCGATTTGTTCTTTGCTAACGGAAGATTGCAGATTATATACGGGCTGTACCGTCTTCAAAATATGCTGACGGTCACGGTCCAGCTCTTCTTTAGTTTTGTTGATAGCAAAATTGTAAGGAGAAACTAGATTCTCATGATTCCAGGCTTTTCCTTTTTGGAATTCATACTCAAATCGAGGTTGTTTGGGAAGAAACAGACAAATTAAAAATACGGTAAGTACAAGCATCCCATATTTCAGCACAGGGGAATCGTTCTTCCATTTATTATCTATATAGTTGATCTTAAGTTTTGCCACGCACTATAAAAATTGAGTAGTATACAATGATATAAACAAAAGTAATTAATTCTGTCCTTAATCTTGTAGTCTCGCAGATTATTAAGGAAATGTCAATAAGTAGATTTTGTTTGATAACGGAAAATTTTCGAAGTATCTTTGTGCAAAATTTTAATAAAAGATATTCATGTCAAATAATAAACATTTAATTGCTCCTTCGGTTTTAGCGGCAGACTTCGGGAATTTAGCGAGAGATGTTCAGATGGTTAATGCGAGTGAAGCAGACTGGTTTCACATCGATATTATGGACGGTGTTTTTGTTCCAAATATTTCTTTTGGCTTTCCGGTGATGAGCGCTATTGCGAAACACGCACAAAAACCTTTGGATGTGCACCTGATGATTGTAGATCCAGATCGTTACTTGAAAACGTGTAAAGATAATGGTGCTGAAGTGATTACGGTTCATTATGAGGCATGTACACATTTGCACCGCACGCTAGCGGCAATCAAAGAATTAGGTTGTAAAGCAGGGGTAGCATTGAACCCGCATACACCAGTTCAATTATTGAAAGATGTGATCCAAGATATTGACTTGGTATGTATCATGTCTGTAAACCCTGGTTTCGGCGGTCAAAAATTCATTTCACATACCTACACTAAAATCAAAGAATTGCGTGCACTTGCTTCAGGTGTTAATGATGATTTATTGATTGAAATTGATGGTGGAGTGACTACAGCAAATGCTGCTCAATTATTAGAAGCTGGAGCCGATGTATTGGTGGCTGGTTCTTTTGTATTTACTGCCGAAGATCCTATAGCAACTATAGCATCCTTGAAAGCGGTGGATATAACATTAAAACAAGCATAAACGAAATAAAGGCGGCAAATCGAAGGAAATGCCGCCTTTGTTTTTTAAAGGAATTAAATCGTCAAATTCTAATTTGTTTAGAATAATTCCAAATTAAGTTTGCCGTATTGACGACTTGTTATTAGCTGTTGATTTTTAGTATTTTTGTGCGCGAATTGACTTGCTGATAAATAATAAAACGTACAGCAAACGAGGGAAGTAAGGGGCTAGAAAATGCTGGATAGTGGGTAATCGTTATTCAATTTTTGTTTTAGCTTATTTTGTAACACATCAGGTAGTTTGAGGAATTTGACTTTTCAAACTGCTTTAAATTTTAGAAGACTAAATATATGAGTATTTACAACGGTTACGTACAAGAGGTTGTAGAACGAAAAGGTCAAGGATTACATCCTAAACCAATTGACGGAGCAGAACTTTTGAGCGAAGTTATTGCCCAAATCAAAGACACAAACAATGAACACAGAGAAGAGTCTCTACGTTTGTTCATTTACAACACATTGCCTGGTACTACTCCTGCGGCAGCTGTGAAAGCTCAATTCTTAAAAGAAATTATTTTAGGTCAAGAAGTAGTTGCGGAGATCACACCAACTTTCGCATTTGAGTTATTGTCTCATATGAAAGGTGGTCCTTCCATCAAAGTATTATTAGACATCGCATTAGGTGCTGATGAGGCTGTTGCAAAACAAGCTGCTGAAGTATTGAAAACACAAGTTTTCTTGTACGATGCCGATACTAATCGTTTGAAAGTTGCTTACGAAACGGGTAATGCTATCGCAAAAGATATCTTAGAGAGCTATGCGAAAGCAGAATTCTTTACCAAATTACCTGAAGTTCCAGAAGAAATTAAAGTAGTTACTTACATTGCTGCTGAAGGTGATATCTCTACGGATTTATTGTCTCCAGGTAACCAAGCGCACTCTCGTTCTGACCGTGAATTGCATGGTAAATGTATGATTACTCCTGCTGCACAAGAGGAAATCAAGGCATTACAAGCTTTACATCCTGATGCTAGCGTGATGTTGATCGCTGAAAAAGGTACTATGGGTGTAGGTTCTTCACGTATGTCGGGTGTAAATAACGTAGCACTTTGGACAGGTAAACAAGCTTCTCCATACATTCCTTTCGTCAATATCGCACCTATCGTAGCGGGTACAAATGGTATTTCACCTATTTTCTTAACTACAGTTGATGTAACGGGTGGTATCGGTATCGACTTACAAAACTGGGTGAAGAAAACTGACGAAAACGGTAACGTAGTTCGTGATGAAAACGGTGATGTAATTTTAGAACAAGCTTACTCTGTAGCTACAGGTACAGTATTGACTATTAATACAAAAACTAAAAAATTATACAACGGTGATGTTGAATTAAAAGATATTTCTAAATCATTCACACCACAAAAATTAGAGTTTATCAAAGCAGGTGGTTCTTACGCTATCGTATTTGGTAAAAAAATCCAAACTTTCGCTGCTCAAACTTTAGGTATTGAAGCTCCTCAAGTATTTGCGCCAGCAAAAGAAATCACTAAAGAAGGTGTAGGCTTAACTGCTGTGGAGAAAATTTTCAACAAAAATGCAGTAGGTGTTGCTCCAGGTAAAACATTACACGCTGGTTCTGACGTTCGTGTGAAAGTGAACATTGTAGGTTCGCAAGATACTACAGGTTTAATGACAGCACAAGAGTTAGAAGCGATGGCTGCTACAGTTATTGCGCCTAGCGTAGACGGTGCTTACCAATCAGGTTGTCACACAGCATCAGTATGGGATAAAAAAGCGCAAGCTAATATTCCTAAATTGATGAAATTCATGAATGAATTTGGTGTAATCACAGCGCGTGACCCTAAAGGTGAATATCACTCTATGACTGACGTTATTCACAAAGTATTGAATGATATTACAGTGGACGAATGGGCTATCATCATCGGTGGTGACTCGCACACGCGTATGTCTAAAGGTGTAGCATTCGGTGCTGACTCTGGTACTGTAGCTTTAGCTTTAGCGACTGGTGAAGCTTCTATGCCAATTCCTGAGTCTGTGAAAGTGACTTTCAAAGGTCAAATGAAAGAGCACATGGACTTCCGTGACGTGGTGCATGCTACACAATTACAAATGTTGCAACAATTCGATGGTGAGAATGTATTCCAAGGTCGTATCATCGAGGTTCATATCGGTACTTTATTAGCGGATCAAGCGTTCACATTTACAGACTGGACTGCAGAAATGAAAGCGAAAGCTTCTATCTGTATTTCTCAAGATGAGACTTTAATCCAATCGTTAGAAATTGCTAAGTCACGTATCCAAATCATGATTGATAAAGGTATGGACAACAAAAACCAAGTATTACAAGGTTTAATTGACAAAGCAAACAAACGTATCGCAGAAATCCGTTCTGGTGAGAAACCAGCTTTACAACCTGATGCTAATGCTTCTTATTATGCTGAGGTGGTAGTGGATTTGGACATTATCGATGAGCCAATGATCGCTGACCCAGATGTAAACAATGCTGATGTTTCTAAACGTTATACACACGACGTAATTCGTGGATTATCATACTACGGAGCTGATAAAAAAGTAGATTTAGGTTTCGTTGGTTCTTGTATGGTACACAAAGATGACTTAAAAATCGTTTCTCAAATTCTTAAGAATGTAGAAGCGGAAAAAGGTTATGTATCATTCAATGCACCGTTAGTAGTTGCTGCGCCAACTTACAATATCATTGATGAGTTGAAAGCGGAAGGTGACTGGGAATTCTTACAAAAATACTCTGGTTTCGAATTCAACGATGCATTGCCAAAAACTGCAGCCCGTACAGAATACGAAAACATTATGTACTTAGAGCGTCCTGGTTGTAACTTATGTATGGGTAACCAAGAGAAAGCGGCTAAAGGTGATACCGTATTAGCTACTTCGACTCGTCTTTTCCAAGGCCGTGTAGTAGAAGATAGAGATGGTAAAAAAGGTGAATCTTTATTAGCTTCTACTCCAGTAGTTGTATTATCAGCTATCTTAGGTCGTATCCCTACTGTAGAAGAGTACAAATCAGCTGTGAAAGGTATCAACTTAACGAAGTTCGCCCCAATCCCGACTAAATAGTTCGTTCTTAGAAATTTACTATATAAAGCGAGGTTTCCCGATAGGCGAACCTCGCTTTTTTGTTGTGTACACTTAAGAGTATATATATATATATTTATTCCTTTAATTGGTAATTTCTAATTATAATTCCCTTATCAGGAACTTTGTCTCCTTTTGTTTGTTAAAGAATAAATAACCTAATTTAATTAGAATTATTTTAAATTCAGTAAATGACAATTTCTAAACTAAACTTATTAAAAAATAATAGTAAATTGTCTTGTCAATTTTAGAATTAAATTATAATAAGAGATATGGCTTTTGATATAGACATGATCAAAAAAGTTTATTCTCAATACGATGAGCGCATTGCTGCTGCTCGTCAAGTTGTGAATAAACCCTTGACACTTTCAGAGAAAATTTTGTACGCACACCTTTGGGATGGTAGTGCTACTGAGGCGTACGAGCGCGGAAAATCTTATGTGGATTTCGCTCCAGACCGTGTGGCGATGCAAGATGCAACAGCGCAAATGGCACTATTGCAATTTATGCAAGCTGGACGCGCTAAAGTTGCTGTTCCTTCAACGGTACACTGTGATCACTTAATCCAAGCGAAAGAAGGTGCGGAAAAGGATTTGACTCGTGCTAAGAACGAAAGTTCCGAAGTATTTAATTTCTTGAGTTCTGTTTCCAACAAATATGGTATCGGTTTCTGGAAACCAGGTGCTGGTATTATTCACCAAGTAGTATTGGAAAACTACGCTTTCCCAGGTGGTATGATGATCGGTACGGATTCACACACGGTGAATGCTGGCGGTCTAGGTATGGTGGCAATCGGTGTTGGTGGTGCTGATGCTTGTGACGTGATGGCGGGTTTACCGTGGGAACTTAAATTTCCAAAATTAATCGGTGTTAAATTAACTGGTAAATTATCGGGATGGGCAGCACCAAAAGATGTAATTTTGAAAGTAGCGGGTATCTTAACTGTAAAAGGTGGTACTGGTGCTATCGTAGAATATTTTGGTGAGGGTGCTGAATCTTTGTCTTGTACAGGTAAAGGTACTATCTGTAATATGGGTGCAGAGATTGGTGCTACGACATCTACTTTCGGATATGACGAATCGATGGAACGTTATTTACGTGCTACAGGTCGTGCCGAAGTTGCGGATGCAGCAAATGCTATCAAACAACATTTGACAGCTGACCCTGAAGTTTATGCGGATCCAGAACAATATTTCGATCAAATTATTGAAATCAATTTATCGGAGTTAGAGCCATCATTGAATGGTCCTTTTACACCAGATTTATATACTCCAGTGTCACGCATGCGTGAAGAGGCACAAAAGAACGGTTGGCCTTTGAAAGTAGAATGGGGCTTAATCGGTTCTTGTACGAACTCTTCTTACGAGGATTTGACACGTGCGGCTTCAATCGCAAAACAAGCTATTGACAAAGGTTTGGTAACAAAAGCAGAATTTGGTATCAATCCAGGTTCGGAGCAAGTACGTTACACAGCAGATCGTGATGGTTTATTGAAAACCTTCGAAGATTTGAATGCGACAATCTTTACAAATGCATGTGGACCATGTATTGGTATGTGGGATCGTGCAGGAGCGGAGAAACAAGAGAAAAACACTATTGTACACTCATTCAACCGTAACTTTGCGAAGCGTGCCGATGGTAACCCAAATACTTATGCATTCGTAACTTCACCAGAAATGGTAGCAGCTATTGCTATTTCAGGGGATTTAGGTTTTAACCCTGTTACGGATACATTGACTAATAGAAATGGTGAGCAAGTGAAATTAGATCCACCTACCGGTGAAGAATTACCAGCATTAGGCTTTGATGTAGAGGATGCAGGTTACCAAGCGCCAGCGGAAGATGGTTCTTCGGTAGTGGTAGAGGTGTCTCCAACTTCAGACCGTTTGCAATTATTAGCGCCATTTGCTGCTTGGGAAGGAACAGACTTAACTGGTTTGAAATTATTAATCAAAACTAAAGGTAAAACAACGACTGACCACATTTCTATGGCAGGTCCTTGGTTGAAATATCGTGGTCACTTGGATAATATCTCGAACAACTTGTTAATTGGTGCCGTTAACTTCTTCAATGATAAAACAGACAATGTTAAAAATCAATTGACAGGCGAGTACGGTGCTGTACCAGCTACACAACGTGCATATAAAGCTGCTGGAATTGGTTCTATCATCGTGGGTGATGAAAACTATGGTGAAGGTTCTTCACGTGAGCATGCGGCTATGGAGCCTCGTCACCTTGGTGTGCGTGCGGTATTGGTAAAATCTTTTGCACGTATTCACGAAACGAACTTGAAAAAACAAGGTATGTTGGCTTTGACATTCTTGAATAAAGATGATTATGATAAAGTGCAAGAAAACGATAACATCGATATTGTGGGCTTGACTACTTTCGCTCCAAATACACCATTGACTATAGTGTTGAATCATGAAGACGGCTCAAAAGATGAAATCTTGGCGAACCATACGTATAATGCACAACAAATCGAATGGTTTAAAGCTGGTGGCGCATTGAATATTATTCGCGCGAACCAAGCGAAATAGTTATTTATAACATCTTAAAAAGCAAACCCCGACAGATTTTTTCTGTCGGGGTTTGCTTTTTAAGAAGATTATTATTGTAAATACGGCATTATTTATGAGTAGAGTTAATAGCTAACTATTGCGATTATGAACTTCAGATTATTACTCATCATAATTTTGATTCCATTTTATACCTTCGGGCAAGAAGTTATTACTTCTGGTGATGCCTTATACAGAACCACTTTCAGTTTGATAAATGGCTCCATTATGGAAGCAACTATCAAAAATTCCAAAACATCAAAGAGTAAAACGTCAAAAACCAAAGCTAAAATCAAAGATCTGACTTTTGAACGCTCAGAAAATCTGAGTAAAGAAATCCAAAAAAAATTTATTGCGAGTATGATTAGAATACAGCCTGAGCTAAAAGGTCCATTGGTTAAATCTTTTGAGAATAATAAGCTTCGAAATCAGTTTGATAGGCTATTAGCCGGATATAATTATTCAGCAACTGATATGGCCGACGTGGTAACAGCCTATTTAGTAATTTCTTGGCAAATCGTGCATAACAAGAATTTTGACGATAAAAATGGATTTAATGCAGTTCGAACTTGGGTAAGAGATATTCTCTTGAAAAGTGAGCAACTAGCCGTAATGGATAATGCTACGAAACAACTCTACGCAAAGGCATATGGCTACCAAACCATGTTGTGTTTTAACTCGTACAAAACTTTAATTGCCAAAAGTGATCAAAAAGGATTAGATCATTTAAGGAACAATTTGTATAAAAGTGTAAGAGATAGCTTTATCGATCTTAAATCTGTAAAATTAACCCACACAGGATTCGTCAAAATTTAATTTATCATTCTGTCTATTTTCTTATATTTAAGTATTATAAACTTAAATAAAAAAGCTAATGGGCCTTTTTGATAAATTAAGAAATGAATTTATTGATATCATTGAATGGGTAGACAACAGCCAGGACACCATCGTATGGAAATTTCCTAGATATCAGAACGAAATAAAAATGGGGGCACAGTTGACTGTTCGTGAAGGTCAAGCTGTTGTATTCATGAATGAAGGTGTGATTGCTGATGTATTTAGCGCAGGAAGATACGAACTCAGCACACAGAATATGCCTATCCTTACCACTTTAAGAGGTTGGAAATATGGTTTCAATAGCCCTTTCAAAGCGGATGTATTTTTTGTTAGCTTACGCCAATTCACAAATCAGAAGTGGGGAACGAAAAATCCGATTATGTTGCGTGATGCGGAATTTGGTCCAGTCCGTCTACGTGCTTTTGGAACCTATTCATTTAGTGTAAAAGATCCAGCAGTATTTTTGAAAGAAATAGCAGCTACAAATCCTGATTTTTCGGTTGAAAACATCAACGAGCAGCTGCGTAATTTAGCGGTATCACGGGGTATGGATGCTATCGCGGAATCTAAAATTCCAGTTCTGGATTTGGCATCCAATTACGATGAAGTTTCAAAAGTTATTCAAGACAAAATATCTCCTGAATTTAATGAAATAGGACTTAACCTGAACAAATTCCTAATTGAGAATATTTCCTTGCCAGAAGAAGTAGAGAAAATTTTGGACAAACGTAGCAGTATGGGAATAGTGGGAGATATGGGGGCTTTTGCGCAATTCCAAGCTGCAAATGCAATGGAAAAGGCTGCTGAAAATCCAAACGGGGGCGGAATTATGGGCGCTGGCATGGGAGCAGGTATGGGAATGGGCATGATGGGGCAGATGGGTAATGTCTTTCAGGAACGTAAGTTCGAAGGCAATCCTCAACAGCAGGCTTCTTCTGCACCACCGCCAATTCCTGGTCAGACACAAGTAAGTTTTTATTACGTCAGTCAGGGACAACAACAAGGGCCTGTCTCATTAGTTGAATTACAAAATTTGGTTTCCACTGGAGCTGTTCAGAAAGATACATTAGTATGGTATGCAGGTCTAGCAGCTTGGGAAAAAGCCGGAGATAACGCCGAAGTAGCTTCTTTATTCCAAAATACACCTCCTCCAATTCCAGGAGTTTAATTCGTTTGGGAAACTATGTCTTTTGAAGATAAAACTGCGGAGATTAAGAAAAATTTGCAATGTGCTGGCTGTGGTGCGCCTTTGCATTACTTGCCAGGCACTTCATTTATGTTGTGTTCGTATTGTGGTGCTAAGAATGAGATCCCTCAAATGGATGTCACACAGCTTACGCTCAATTTGACACCAATTCCAATAGAAGACTATTCAGCTGCTTTAGCCAACAAAAAGGATGATGTGCTGCATCAAGAAACAGAAATAGCAAGTTGTACGAATTGTGGTGCAAGTACGACTTTAGATTCTCACATTGTATCTACTAATTGTCCATTTTGTGCTTCGCCTTTGGTAATTGATCATCATACCGAGCGAGTTATTCGCCCTAATGCACTATTGCCTTTCGGAATAGATTATAAAATCGCTTTAGCCAATCTTAAAAAGTGGGGAAAGACACTTTGGTTTGCTCCAAATGATTTGAAATACGTGCTGGATGCGCATTCGGTCAATGGATTAAAAGGCTTATATATACCGTATTGGAGTTATAATGCTTTCGTAGAATCAGAATACGAAGGGGAAAGGGGGGATTATTATTATGAAAATCGAACAGTGCGCGATAATGATGGTAAAACCCGTACCATCCAAGAGCGAAGAACTAGATGGCGCCGTACCTCTGGTGTAGTTTCAGGTCAGTTAGAAGATATTTTGATTAGTGCGTCTACATCATTGTCTCAGTCTGATGCTAACAAAGTTAATTCTTGGAATTTAGAAAAATTAGTTCCTTTTGACGAGAAATATTTATCAGGTTTTCTGGCGCAAACTTTCCAAAAGAATCATCAGGATGGTTTTGAGCTGGCGAAAGAAGTGATTGATCAAGAAGTGCAATATTGGATTCGTCGGGATATTGGTGGGGATGAGCAACGAATACGAGATTATGATATGGAGCTCAGTGATGTCACCTTACGCTATATTTTATTGCCCTTATATATGTCTTCCTATCAATATAAAAATAAGACTTATAGTGTACTAATCAATGCTTTCTCTGGTAGAGTGTATGGTGCTCGACCATATAGTTTTTGGAAAATATTCTTCTTAGTTGTCACTATCTTAATTGTATTAGCTATATATTTTGCCACTACTGGATCTTAACTTTAGTCCTTTTGTCAGATATACCACTTTGGCGCGGTTATTGTTGTATATATAACAAATGATTAAAAGAAAGGTAAAATATGATCAAAAAACAAAAGGAAAAACAACACCTCGTGACAAGAAGCCCGTACATGTATTATGTAACTAACTGGGGATTCGTAGAAAAACCAACCAAACCAGAACAAAAACAAAATCAGAAACGTTAACAACGGAGTTAACTTTCTGATGAAAGTTAAAAATGATGTGCTTTTCCATACGAAAGCATTTTTTTGTTTATAGACCTTCCTAATTCCCTTTTTTTCTTCTTAACAATTTTTAACTAAACCCAGATTAAACAATTTGATTGTTTTCGCATCTATTGTGATATAAAGTTTATAATTAAAAAAGAAGGGAGAACATTAAAATGAAAAAGTTTTTATCTATTGCAATACTATTATCAGGAATTACATTTGGTGCATTTGCTCAAGAGGGAGCTCGCAAACCTGTAGATAAAAAATCATATGTACGCAAGGAGTTTGTTCGCAAGGACATGGTAAAAATGACACCAGAACAAATTGCTAAAAAACGTACAGATCAGCTTGAAAAAGAATTGAAATTGACTTCAAAACAACGTAATGAAGTGTACAAATTACAATTGGATCAAGCTAAGAAATTTAAAAAACAACAAGACGCTCGTGTTAAAGATCGTGAGAAAGCACGTAAAGAGCATTTAGCACAACGTGAGAAATTTGAAAAAATTCTTACACAAGAGCAACGCTCAATATTAAAAAATAAAATGGCGAAACGTTCGGAGCATAACTTCAAAAGAGGGGATGAGCGCAAAAAAAACTTCGATCGTCGCGATGATTCAAAACGTAGAATAGAAGGTAAAAGAACAGACCGTGATCGTAGAGTAGGTTAGTTTAATATAGTTTATTAGTTGGTTAGTTAATGAAAAGCCTTAATCGAAAGATTAAGGCTTTTGTATGTTATTAAGATTTTTGTTCTTCTTTAAAGTAAGCTCGAATCTTGAGTTCGTCTTCTTTGATTTGATGTTGTAATGCTTGTAAACTATCAAAACGCTCATCTTCGCGAATAAATTTCTTGAATCGAATACGAACAGTTCTGCTGTAAAGATCTTCGTCAAAATCTAGTAGATTGACTTCAATCTTGCGGTTCATACCGTCAACAGTCGGTCTTGTTCCAATATAACACATACCTATCCCTCGTTTAAGGATTTCAGTTTCCTGAAAATCGCCAGAAACAACATGAGGTACATGGGGATAAATATCCACTTCCACAGCATAAATTCCATAAGCTGGAATCAATTTATGTGATTCATGAACATTTAGATTCGCTGTTGGGAAACCAATTTGGCGACCTATTTGGTCACCTTTTTCTACAGTTCCAGTCAATTCAAAAGGATAACCTAAATAGCGATTAGCAATATCAATATCCCCTTTAATTAATGCTTCACGAATACGCGTTGAAGATACAGCTACATCTTCTATATCTTGTTTAGCAATTTCTTGCACCTGAAAATCAAAAATATGCGAGAAGTGAACTAAATCTTTGATGGAACCTTTGCGATCTTTGCCAAAATGATGGTCATAACCGATGATTATCGTTTTTGTACCTAATTTTTCTATCAGTACATTGCGAATGTATTCTTCTGGGGACATATTAGAAAAATCGCGAGTAAAAGGTGTTATAATCAAATGATCTAATCCACACAAGGCTAATTGATGTGCTTTCTCCTCGATATCATTGATCAGACGAAGGCTGTCATCACTTGGATTGATAATCAAACGAGGGTGAGGAAAAAAAGTTAATAATACTGTTTCGCCACCTGTCTCTTTTGCACAATCTACCAATTGCTTTAGTATCTTTTGATGACCAATATGCACACCATCAAAAGTACCAATCGTTACAATGGCATTTTTTAGGGGCTCAAACTCTTCTAAGCTTCTATATATTTTCATCGGATATACTATACAGTTTGTGTTGTTTCAGCCTTTTGAGCTCGGATAGCGGCGATTAATTCTTCTAAATTCCATGCCTTATCCACATGAAAATCGCCACTCATCGTACGGCGCAAACTCGATAAATGAGAACCATTATTTAAAGCTTTTCCAAAATCGTGTGCTATCGAGCGGATATATGTTCCTTTAGAACATTTGATTTTGAAATATACTAAAGGTAATTCTATCTTTTCTATTTCAAATTTTTGAATAGTAACTTGTCTTATTTTTAAAGCTACTTCTTCGCCACGTCTCGCTTTCTCGTACGCACGTTCACCATCAATCTGAACAGCAGAATGTGCTGGAGGATATTGTTCAATATCACCTTCAAAAGATTTTGCCGCAGCGTAGATTTGTTCTTTGGTGATACCCGAAATATCGAAAGTTTGATCAATTTCAGTTTCTAGGTCGTAAGATGGAGTAGTGGCACCCAATGTAATAGTTCCTGTATATTCTTTATCTTCCGCCTGGAATGAATCGATTTGTTTTGTTAATTTACCTGTACAGACAATCAACAAACCTGACGCTAAGGGATCTAAAGTTCCGGCATGGCCTACTTTCAATTTTAGTGGTTTCATCGTATTACGAAGTTTGCCCACTACATCAAAACTTGTCCACGTTATTGGTTTGTCGACCAATAAAACTTCTCCTTCAGTGAAAGCGAATACTTTGTCTGTTTTTTGAATTTCTTCCATTAAATAATCTGTAAGCTATGACCACTTAAAAGCATAGCTATAATCACTAACCCAACCACAATTCTATACCAACCAAACATTTTGAATCCATATTTGGTCAATAAATCTATAAATGTCTTGATGGCAATAATGGCAACCACAAAGCCAACAAGGTTTCCTACAATAAGTAAGTTAATTTCTTCTCCAGTGAACGTATGTCCTTCCTTGAAGAATTTGTACAATTTAACGACAGAAGCCCCCAACATCATGGGAATAGCCAAAAAGAATGAAAATTCTGCAGCTGCTTTGCGTGATAATTTTTGTGTCATACCACCCACAATCGTACTCGCCGAACGAGATGTGCCTGGTATTAAGGCCAAACATTGATAGCATCCGATAATAAAAGCTTGTTTGAAAGAAATATCATCCGACGATTCTGTAGTAGGTTTATTAAACCATTTGTCTACGAATAATAAGATCACACCACCAATAACTAGCATAACACCAACCATCAATGGGCTTTCTAATAAAGAATCAATAAAATCATTAAATACTAAACCTAAAATGGAAGCTGGAATAGCTGCCACAACAAGTTTGTAATAGAAATCCATTGATTTGAAAAATCTTTTCCAGTATAATACTAAAACGGAAAGAATAGTACCTAATTGTATAACGATAGTAAATAACTTGACAAATGCTGATGGTTCTAATCCCATCAACGCAGTGCCAATAATCATATGTCCAGTGGAAGAAACAGGTAAAAATTCGGTAAGGCCTTCTATTATTGCTAATATAATAGCTTCAAAATAACTCATTAGGTAAAAAAGAAAATTTATTTTTTGGGTTTATACAATATTGCTACGAATCCGATGGCAAATCCTAAAACGACAACTAGTGGTGCTAAAGTGATTTTAGTAAAACTATAAATGTCTTTAGTACCCATCATTAGTAAGAAACCAATTGCCACGACGATAATGCTAGCAATAAAGATGAGATAATTTACTTTTTGGAATACAAAAACCGAAGTCTTTTTATCCGAATTTGAAATTGTTTTATTTTCTGCCATAATTTTAAATCACAAAGGATTAATTTTTGATTTGATATTAACGATAAAGGCTATGCGATTTAGCTTTTAAATATTTCGTTACCGCAAAGTAAGTACTCAATGCTGAGATTAAAATACCTAATCCCACTACGACAATAAAGATAGCCACAAATTGTCCCCAGTTTTGTAAGAAAATTAATTCTGGAACTTGTTTTTGCGCAAACTGTAATGTGAAAATCAATAGTAAAATAGCAATTAATGCACCAATTAAGCCATGAATAATACCATAAATGATGTAGGGCTTGCGGATGAAACCTTTAGTTGCCCCAATTAATTGCATACTTTTAATCAAGAAACGTTGCGAATAAATCGCTAAACGAATGGTATTATTAATCAATGCTATTGCAATAACCAATAAAATAACCGTGAAAGCTAATACCACGATGGAGATAATGCGAATGTTTTTGTTCACCATATCAATCAAAGATTCCTGATAAACAATCTCTTTTACGCGACTATTTTTAGCAACTTTATCAATAAAAGGCTGAATACTGTCTGCATTTGCATATTGCTCTTTCAAGTAAATATCGATAGATGGTAATAGGGGATTTGTGCCCAAATATTCGACGAAATCTTCACCCAAATCTTCTTTTAGGTTTTTCGCAGCCAACTCTTTGGATACATATTCCGTACGCAAGACGTATTCTTCTTTTTCCAAATCTTTCTGTAAGGATAGTACATCGCCCTCATTGACATTATCATTTACGATTACATTCAATACGATGTTTTCTTTTACATACTTCGAAAGATTCTTTGCATGCACTAAGATTAACCCTAAAAGTCCTGTCATTAGCAATACCAATGCAATACTAATTACAGTTGAAATGTATACTGATTTTGTTTTTTTTCTTGGAGAGCCTTGTTCTATTACTGACATAAAGCTTGTGTTTTTAATTAGTGCGAAAGTAACGATTTCTGATGATTTTCGGGGAATAAATGTCAACTAATATGCGACGTTATGTTATAATTTAACATTTATTTACTTTTTATGGATGCGGGGAGTGACTCCATATCTCAAAATAATCCGTTTGTCGAAAAGTAATATTCAAAATTTGCCTTAAAATCGCTATTTTCGCAATTCTTTTATAAGGTACTAGAAATGGATTATTCGCATAAATCAATTGAGCAAAAGTGGCAAAAATTCTGGGCTGAAAACGGTACATTCAAAACCGCGGAGTCTACAGAAAAGCCTAAATATTATGTTTTGGATATGTTCCCTTATCCATCTGGAGCAGGGTTGCACGTAGGGCACCCACTGGGTTACATCGCTTCAGATATTTTTTCACGTTACAAAAGATTAAAAGGTTTCAACGTATTGCACCCAATGGGCTATGACTCATTCGGACTTCCAGCTGAACAATACGCTATCCAAACTGGACAGCACCCAGCGATCACGACGGAAACAAACATTAATCGTTATCGTGAGCAATTAGATAATATTGGTTTTTCGTACGATTGGTCTCGTGAAGTGCGTACTTCAGATCCTTCTTACTACAAGTGGACGCAATGGATTTTTATGCAATTGTTCAATGCTTGGTACAACAAAGAAACGGATAAAGCAGAGTCAATTGAAACTTTAATTACGAAGTTTGAAACTGCTGGTTCACAAAATATTAATGCGGAATCAGATGAAGATGTGTTGACTTTCACAGCTGAGGAGTGGAAAGCATTTTCGGAAGAAGAACAACAAAGAGAATTATTAAAATATAGATTAGCTTATCTACGCGAATCTACTGTAAACTGGTGCGCTGCATTGGGTACAGTATTGGCAAATGATGAGGTCATCAATGGGGTATCTGAGCGTGGTGGTTATCCAGTAGAGCAAAAGAAAATGATGCAATGGTCTATGCGAATCACCGCATATGCTGACCGTTTGTTGCGTGGTTTGGATACTATCGATTGGCCCGAGCCTTTGATTGAGATGCAACGCAACTGGATTGGTAAATCTGTAGGTGCATCTGTTAAGTTTCCAGTTCCTCAATTGGATACGAATATTGAAGTTTTCACGACTCGTGTTGATACTATTTTTGGTGTTTCATTTATTGTATTAGCGCCCGAACATGAGTTAGTTTCTGCTTTAACTACTGATGCTCAAAAAGCTGAAATAGAGTTTTATATCGATAAAACTTCGAAGAAATCGGAATTGGATCGTATGGCTGATACGAAGACAGTTTCAGGTGCTTTCACAGGCTCTTATGCGAAACATCCAATCACAGGTGAAGACGTACAAATTTGGATAGCGGATTACGTGTTAGCTGGATACGGAACAGGTGCTGTCATGGCAGTTCCTTCAGGGGACCAACGTGATTATGTATTCGCAAAACATTTCAATTTACCTATTATTCCGATTTCGGATTCTCAAAATATTGAAGAAGAAGCTGATCCAAATAAGGATGGTAAATACATCAATTCCGGCTTCATAAATGGTATGACATACCAAGAAGCTGTTCCAGCTTTAATTTCGAAGTTGGAAGGGTTGAAATTAGGTAAAGCCAAAATCAACTTCCGTATGCGCGATGCGATCTTCGGTCGTCAACGCTATTGGGGAGAACCAGTTCCAGTTTATTTCAAAAATGACTTGCCTTATTTGATTAAAGAAGAGGAATTGCCGTTGTTGCTTCCTGAAGTGGATAAATATTTACCAACTGAAACAGGTGAGCCACCTCTAGGTCGTGCTGAAAACTGGAAATACCAAGATCAGTACGAGTATGAATTGAGTACGATGCCTGGATGGGCAGGTTCGTCATGGTATTGGTTCCGCTATATGGACCCTAAAAATGCAGAGAGCTTTGCTTCTAAAGAAGCTACTTCATATTGGAAAGCTGTGGATTTATACATTGGTGGTTCTGAGCATGCTACAGGTCACTTGTTGTACTCAAGATTTTGGAATAAATTCCTGAAAGATTTAGGTTTCCACAATGAAGAAGAGCCTTTCAAAAAATTGATCAACCAAGGTATGATCCAAGGTCGTTCAAACTTTGTGTATAGATTGTCAAATTTTGGAACTATCAATTCAGATGTAAAGTTTAATAATATAATTGTTTCATATAATTATTATAAAGCTTTCATTGATTACTTTAACTCTTCTAAACTTGATGAAATTTATTTAGGTCAAGATGGGTTTTATGAGGATATAAATCAGGAAATTTTAATTTTTTCTTTAGATAAATTTGGGAAAGATTTAGCCAATATTGTCTTTGCAAAAGATTCATCATTAGAAAGATTAACTCTAAGGTATAACTCATTTACTCCTTTGCACGTAGACGTAAATATCGTGAGCAACGATATTTTGGATACAGAGAAATTCAAATCATTCCGCCCTGATTTTGCGGATGCAGAATTTGTGTTGGAAGATGGTAAATACATCTGTGGTACTGAGGTAGAGAAGATGTCAAAATCGAAATTCAACGTCGTAAATCCGGATGATATTATTGCGAATTTCGGTGCGGATACGCTACGTTTGTACGAAATGTTCTTAGGTCCATTGGAGCAGTCAAAGCCTTGGAACACAAATGGTATCGAGGGTGTATATAAATTCTTACGTAAGGTATGGCGTTTGTTCCATGATGCAGAAGGAAACTTCAATGTATCGGACGAAGAGCCTACCAAAGCAGAATACAAAGCCTTACACAAAATCATTAAAAAAGTAGAAGATGATATTGAGCGTTTCTCGTTCAATACTTCGGTTTCTGCCTTTATGATTTGTGTGAATGAATTGACGGATTTGAAATGTAACAAGCGCAAAATCCTTCAAGATTTAATTATCGTGTTGGAACCTTATGCTCCTCATATCACAGAAGAGCTTTGGGCATTATTAGGTAATGAGGCAGGAACTATTTCTTATGCTGTATATCCTAAGTTCAATCCTGAATATTTGGTAGAATCAGAATTTGCATATCCAGTATCTGTGAATGGTAAGATGAAAATGAATCTTCCGTTGGCATTAGATTTAGATGCGAAAGCAGTAGAAGAAATCGTCTTAGGCAATGCCGATGTACAACGTTATTTGGATGGTAAAGCCGTTAAGAAGCTAATCTTTGTAAAGGGTAAGATTATCAATATTGTAGTTTAAGTAAAATTACAGCATAAATGAAAGCCTCGAAATATCATTTCGAGGCTTTTTTTTAGTTGTTATCCCTGACGTTAACGATATTGAAAAATCTTTCTATCTTAAATTTTATTCTTTTTCTGAGACTAAATTGAGCTTTAACAACAACTTCACCAATTGTATCATCACTTTCTTCAAGTGTTATTTTAGTAATATTGTTAAAGTTTTGTGAATTTATATTTATTATTTTTGAATTATACCCAATATAATCAATCTTTAATTTATAATTTTTATCGTTCTCAATTGGGAAATGTACTATACCACTTGTATCTGATAAAAAATATTTTCCTGTATTCGGAATTTTAACAACAACATTAGATAATGGAACGTTTGCTGAGTCAACAAACTTAAGTAGAACTGTATCTTGTATATATTTATATTTTTTATTCAGAGTATCTTCATTTTGAATACCGATATCTACATATGATTTTTCTACAGCTTTCGCTGTGTTAAAGTTTGTAAAGAGAATAAATGAAGCAGTTATAGATAACCAATTATTAAATGTGAAATAGTTATTAGTTTTTTGTTGGGTAGACTTTAACCTACCACAAACCTTCTGATTAGATTTTTGAATATACGCTACAATATCCTTAGTTTCCCAACTCGTGAAATCAACGACTTCTGTATTGCAGACTTTACACATTCTTCCAAGTTCGGAAGGAGACATGTCATTATATTTTTCTGTGCAGGGATTGGGGATGTTTACTTTCATGTTGTAGGCTTATATTTTAGCTAAATATACTCGAAATTTAGCTTTTTTTTGAATAATCAAGCCAACATGAGTATCTTGATGGTTTAATTGATTCGAAAGAATAAGTCCGAATCAATTTTTTACTAGTCATTATATATCAAGCAAAACCTATGAAATCTAAGCTGAAGCTTTTTTTATTGTTATTATTTCTACCGAGCTTTCTAGTAGCTCAGAAACTTCCGAAGAAAAAAGAAGTCCTTCGTGTTCTCAATCTATCCAATAACTATTGGCAGGAAAAAAATCCAGCTGAAAAGTGGGCGTTTTGGGATATTGCGGCTTACCATACTGGAAATATGGAAGCTTATAAAATTACGAAGAATAAAAACTTTTTGGATTATTCAATTCGTTGGGCTGAACACAATGAATGGAAAGGTGCAAAATCGAATAATAAATCTGAATGGAAATATAGTTATGGAGAAAAAGACGATTATGTGTTGTTTGGTGATTGGCAGATTTGTTTTCAGACCTATATTGATTTATACAATCTAGCACCTGCGGATCACAAGATAGCACGTGCTAAAGAAGTCATGTCTTATCAGGTTAGTACAGCACAAAATGATTATTGGTGGTGGGCAGATGGCCTATATATGGTGATGCCCGTAATGACCAAATTGTATAAGTTGACAGGAGAAGAAATCTATTTGGATAAATTGAATACATACTTTGAGTATGCTAATAGCATCATGTTTGATGCGGAAGAAAATCTTTACTACCGAGATGCTAAGTACGTGTATCCTAAACATAAATCAGCAAATGGTATGAAGGACTTTTGGGCAAGAGGTGACGGTTGGGTTCTTGCAGGATTAGCGAAAGTTTTACAGGATTTACCTAAAGATTCTAAATATAGATCGACGTTCGAAGAAAAGTATGTTAAGATGGCTAAAGCAGTGAAAAATGCGCAACAGCCTGAAGGTTATTGGACGCGTAGTATGTTGGATAAAGATCATGCTCCAGGTCCCGAAACAAGTGGTACGTCTTTTTTTACTTATGGAATTTTGTGGGGTATTAACAATGGTTATTTGAGCAAGAAAGAATATTTAACTGCTGTTCAAAAATCCTGGAATTACTTAACGAAAGTAGCTCTACAACAAAACGGACATTTGGGTTATGTACAGCCAATTGGCGAACGGGCTATTCCAGGTCAAATCGTAGATCAGAATTCTACAGCACCTTTTGGGGTAGGAGCATTCTTATTAGCTGCTTCTGAAATGTATCGTTTAGTCAAATAATTGAAAATCATGTATACTAAGAACTTTAAATATATTTTCTCATTTTTATTCTGGATCATTCTATTGCATGTAGAAGCGCAAACTGTCTTCGAAGTTAAGAATCCAGATAAACAACTAAGTCCATTGACAGGGATGAATAGGGAGCATTGGAAAGATGCAGCAAAATATTTGTTGAATGGCGCTTTTTCATATGTTCACAGCATAGATGATCCATTTATTTTTCCAAAACAACCAGGACGTAGCTATCCACGTGATGGAAAACATAATGCTACGGAATTGCTGGAAGGTTTATGTAGAACTTTATTTCTAGGTTCTCCTTTGTTAAAGGAGGAACCGAATTTGAAATTAAATAATATCGCTTTAGCAGAATACTATAGAAACCAAATTATAAAGCTTTCTGATCCAAAAAGTCAGACCTATATTGCACATCGCGCAAAAAATGGAGGTCCTAGTCAGATTTTGGTGGAATTTGGTGCATTGTCTATTTCGTTGAAAGCTGCGCAAGAAGTACTATGGGATCCATTGTCAAAAGATCAGAAAGATCAATTGGCAGCGCTAATGTTAAGTTATGGCGATGGACCGACTATTGATATGAATTGGCGGTTCTTTAATATTTTTATTTTAAGTTTTTTCAAAGATCAGGGGTATAAGGTTAATGATGCCAAGTTGGAAGAGCTTTTGCAAAAGGTACTTAAAGATTATAAAGGTCAAGGTTGGTACACGGATAGTCCTTTTTATGATTACTACAGTATGTGGGCTTTTCAGATGTTTGGAGGTCTTTGGTCAGATATGTTTGGTCAGAAATACTATCCACAATATGCGAGTCAATTTATGCACAATTTGCGTGATTTAGCAGATACTTACCCGTATATGTTTGATCAGAAGGGACACATGATTATGTTTGGTCGTAGTATAGCTTATCGAATGGGTGCAACTAGTCCTTTACCATTGTTGGCACATTTGAAAAATAAGGAAGGGATTAACTTTGGATGGATGAGACGAATTGCTTCAGGCACAGTTTTGCAATTTCTTGAGCATCCAGAATTTTTAAAAGATGGACTGCCAACGTTGGGTTTCTATGGACCTTTTGAACCAGCGGTACAAGAATATAGCTGTAGAGCAAGTGTATTTTGGTTAGGTAAGGTGTTTATTACTTCTTTATTATTGCCAAAAGATAATATTTTCTGGACCGCGAAAGAAAATAATGGCGCCTGGGAAAAGGAAATTCCAAAGGCAAAGCTAGTTCAAAAATATTCCGAAGGATCTAATGTGTTAATTACAGATTATGGTAATATTGGTGCTTCTGAAATACGTGCTTGGGCAGGAACTTGGAAGATGGGTTATTATGAAGGAACAGAAAATTATACCAAACTTTCTTATAGCAGTATATTCCCTTGGCAAGCTGATTCCAAGGATGGTACTGTCTCGATGAATTATGCGATTTCAAAAGCAGATAATACGTATGAGACCTTCCGTTATTATGTATTTCAGAATTATGCGGATAACGTATATAAAAGAAGGGCAATCTGGGCTACAGATACTACAGTACAAATAAAATTGGCAGACGTAATGCAATCAAATGGTATTGTGCGAAGAGATACCTTATTAAATGCTAAAGGTAAGAAAGTGAATTTTGGACATTATGCTTTACCTGAATTCGCAGGGAAGACAGTAATTCAAAAAGAACAAAAAATTGGTGGACTTCAGGCAACAATTATTGACAATGGAAAATATCAATTGGCTTTAATTCCCAAAAAAGGCTGGGATAGCGTAAATGTTGTGAAATCTACAGGTTTGCATCCAGAATCGAATGTAAGTTATGTGATTCAAGCTTCAGCGGATATTAAAGAATATAAACATGTCTTCGAAACGATTTTACTCTTCAAAAATTCTGGGGAGAAATGGTCTAAAGCAGATTTGCAAAAATAACTAAAATGCCTTCAATAATATGAAGGCATTTTTATTTGGAAGTTATTAATCAATCAATAATTTTAATAAATCGTATTGCGCCTGCCAAACATCTTGTTTGGCTTTTTTGTAGCTCATCAGCACTTGGCTGTAATCTGTTAAAAGAATTCTTCCAGCTTTATAAGCTTCTTGTTGCTCTTGTTTATTCTGCAAAGCTAAAGTTTCTATTTTTTTATACGCTTCCAGTTTCTTCTCCGCAGCGGAGATTTTAAGTTTATTTTGCGTATTGTCAATTTCTTCATTGCGCGTAATTTCCTGGATTTGTTTGTCGATTAATTCGGCATTCAAAGAAATTTTGCGAATCGTTGGCTGTGAGGTGAAATATCCTGAAAGGGGAATGCGTAATGCCAGATTGACAAAGCTATTTCCAAACCATTCTTCTTTTCGTGCAAGTTTAAGTTCGTTGCTGAAATATTGTTCTCCTAAATAACCATTGAATGTTAAAGTAGGGAGCAATTGTTTCCTAACAGAAGCTAATTGCAGTTCCGAAATGCTTTTATCCACCTCAAGGGATTTGATGTCGTAATTTGTATTATCAAAACCTTGAATATTCCTTAGAATTTCCTCAAAATTAGAAGACAATTGCTGTATCGAATCTAGATTAGTGTATTTTCTTAATTCTTGGTCAGCTTCTTTCAACACAGACCAAGCTTCATAAACCTGAATATTATGTCTTTCTAATTCTTGTTGGGCTGCTATATAGCTCGATGAAAGTTCTCTACCTGCCTCGTATCTGGCTTTGCTGATTGACACAAGTTCTTCGTAAAATTGGGTGTCTTCTTGCGTAGAATTGTACTGTTCTGTAGCAAAAACAATAGAGGCGTAAGCTAGCGTAGCGTCTTTTTTCCAGTTTTGTAAAGTAAGTTGTAGATCGAGTTCTGATTTCTGAATTTCTAATTCTTTCTGACGCTCTTCAACTTTTCTGGTTGGATTAAAAATATTCCATTCGACTTGCACGCCTGCTTTTGATGACCATTTGGTTGCAAATTTTAAAGGAATAATTGCGCCTTCCTGCGCATTTGGATCAAACGCAATAGCCGGAACTGGGGTTGTCGGAATTATTAAATTTCGTTGTAGGTTTGCATCTATATAAAAAACTGGGATACGATTGGTTTTTATTTCCAAAAGTTCTTGTTGCGCTATTCTAGATTGCAGTTGATTTTGTTGGTATTTAAGGTTTTGATTCGCATTTTGCCATAGTTGTTCAATACTCAAAG
This sequence comes from Sphingobacterium litopenaei, assembly GCF_014692495.1. Classification (GTDB taxonomy): domain Bacteria; phylum Bacteroidota; class Bacteroidia; order Sphingobacteriales; family Sphingobacteriaceae; genus Sphingobacterium; species Sphingobacterium litopenaei. Next base: position 25,551 of record NZ_JACOIJ010000011.1, read on the forward strand.
TTTGACCTTGAACAGAGAAAGGAAATGCAAGTAATATATATGGAATTATTTTTTTCATAGTTTAAAAAACTGATGCTGGTTCAAGTTTAGCTATTTTACGAACGGCAAATAAGGATCCTCCAACAGATATAAGAAGCGTAATAAATAGCAGAAACAATGAAAATCCTAAAGTAATATCTATTGCTAATCCAGAATTAGCCACACCAAATTTGAATCCGTATAATAATAACATTGCTATAGCATAGCCTATAATGGCATATAAAAAGGCTTGTGCAATGATTAGTTTGTTGACATAGCCTTTGGTAGCGCCAATAGCTTTTAAGGTGCCATAATCTTTAATTCTGTCCAATGCAGAAGAATAAAGTGTTAATCCTATAATAAAGAAACCACTTATCATCGCAAATACCACCAAAGTACCAAAGCTCATACCCATATTGGAACTTATCAAAATCTCTTTAACAGTTGAATTTTTTAGTTTCTGCGCATCCCAAGCACGCAATTGCGGGAACAGTTGTTGTATATCTTGCTGAACCTGAGCTTTTGAAACCGTATCATTTAAATTAGCTATGATAATACTTACTTTAGAAGGAGAGGCATTCCCCAAAACATAGGCATTTTCCATTGAAGTATACATCAAACTAGCCCCGAACGCCTGCGCATTTTTAGTAATTACGGCTATTTTGGCACTTTTTCCATTGATTTCAATAGGTTTGTTTAAGAAAATGTCTGTTTTCCATGTTTTGGCATTGTACATTTCTGCTGATACCGAAAAGGGTTGTACTAAGTCTGCAATATGACCTTCTTCAATCTTTTCCTGAACTGGTCCCATTATAAATTGAGGTGAATTCGTGCCCACTAAAGTAACACCTGCCGTTTTACCATCTAAGAACGAAGCCTGGCCTGCAGTAAGTACCACAGGATGTGTAGATTCTATACCCGGAAGACTCCCAATTTGCTGTACCAAACGCTGATCAATAGCGTTGACAGCATTGATATTTGTACTTTGCGCTTCGATGATCCAAAGTTGATTATCTGTAACTGGGGCATTGCCCACAAGATTTCCCATTAAACCCATCAAAAAGAAAAGTAAGCTTAGTTGCTGACCAATCAAAAAGATACTGATTACAATAGCAGTGACAATACCAATACTTTTGGCGCGATCGTATTTGATAAATTTAAAAGCTAACCCAAGCATATTATCTTATTCTAATACTGCAATCTACTTTTGCATTGATGGTTAAATTCTTACCTTGGTCAAGACGGATCTTTATTTTTCGAACCCTTCTATCTTCGCCTTCGTTTGCACTTTCGTACAAAATGGATTTATTGGATAGAATAGGATTTGCATAGAATATCGTTCCTTGACCTAACGTATCTTTTCTACCCACAGGAGATATAATTACTTTCTGTCCTAACTGAATGTCATTTGCAAAAAGTTCATCCACTTCAGCTTCAATAATGGGATTTTCGATATTGATAATTTTTCCCAATTCCTGCGAAGAACCTATACTTTGACCTAATTTAGCCGTAAGATCAGTTATAATTCCTGTACTTGCCGCTTTGACTGTGAAGTCTGAAATTATATTTTGTGCTTTATTGATTTGAATTTGTTGTTCTGATTCAGTCAATTTCTGTGCACTAAGTTGCTTGCGTAAACCACGTAAGTTTGCTTCTTGCTGTTGCCAATTGGAGTAATCGGTTTCTAATTTTTCTTTAGTTTCGGCATTTTTGGCAACCAAGAGTTTTGAAGTTTCGTATTTTTCTTTTAGCTCTCGGGCATAAATTTCTGCTTTGGCAATATCCTCCGCTATGGTTTTGTTTTGTGCTCGAAGACTATTCAGTTGTGCTGTTGCTTGTTTTACATCCAATGAAGAATTCCCATATTCCAATTCGAATAGTATTTGATCTTTTTGAACAGAATCTCCTTCTTGTACAAATAGTTTAGCTATTCTACCTGCTGTAGCACTAGAGATAATAGCATAATCTTCCGCCGGCACTACTTTACCAATCGCTTTGACTTCATTGACCTCTTGCAGTATCTGTTCATTTGTTTTGCTATTTTCATTTTCCTTTTTGTCGGACGAACAAGCATACGCCAATGAACCCAGTATTAAAATTAAACACAGGTTATTTATAATCTTCTTCATTTTTGATGGTATTGGAAACTTGACCTTCTTCCACATATATAACTTTGTCTGCAAACTTCCGTAAGCGCAGATCGTGGGTAACAATAATAATAGCTTTGCCGCTGGTCGCTAAAGATTTTAATTCGTTCATAATTACTTCAGCACTTTTAGAATCTAAAGACGCGGTAGGCTCATCGCAAAGTATCATAGATGGATTTGTCACTAATGCACGAGCAATTGCCACTCGCTGCTTTTGTCCTCCGCTTAATTTTTTTGGAAGGTTGTACATCCTTTCTCCTAAGCCAACTTCATGCAATGCTTTTTTTGCTTTTTCTGTGGCTTCAGCTTTTGGAATACCTTGTAAAATCATGGGTTGCTTGACATTTTCAAGTGCATTAAGAGGTTCGATGAGGTTGAATTGTTGAAATACAAAGCCAATTTCGCGAAGACGAAGATGTGCTAAATCTGATTCTTTCAGTTTAGTTACTTCTTTTTCTTTGTAAAAGACTTGGCCCGAAGTAGGGTAGATGACGCAACCCAGAATGGAAAGTAAAGTAGTCTTTCCACTTCCGGATGGCCCCATAATTAGTGTCAATTTGTTTGTCTCAAAACTAATAGTAGTTTTATCTAAAGCTGTGATGGTCGTATCGCCAGTTTGGTAAATTTTGTTTACATCTATAAGTTTTACGATTTCTTTTTCCATCAGTAGAACTCGACTAAGTGTGAAAGTTTTTGAGACACAATAAATATACTAAATATTTAATTCTCCTTCACGTCCAATATCTACTTTTTGACCTGTTACAGCTGCCGAAGCCACTTTTACTAGCGTCATAAATTTGTTGGTCTTGGTATCCCAATAGTGTGCATCCAAAGGTGTTACTTTTAATACACGAATAGTTGGATCTACTTTTCCTCTTTCAAAGTAGACTTCCACAAATTTGCTCCAATACTTTTCAATGCGTTCTTGATCTCTGCTTGCTTCGGCAATACCATCAATGCTTACAAATGTGTATGATCCGGGATCTCCAAAAGCTAAAGAAATCTTAGGATCCACCTCAAGATTCTTATATGTTTCACTGTCAGATGATATCAAATACCAGATATTACCTTCTTCATCCACCTCTTGACGACTCATAGGAGTCTTATAAGGGTATTGTGCTCCTTTCGGGTAGGTGATCATCATCGCTACGTCAATACTATCAATCAATTCTCTTAATTTTTCGATAGCTTCTTGATTACTTAAATTTTCTGTACTCATATCTATATGTTTTGATATAAAACAATTTTAACCCCCAATATGTTCTATAGGTGGAGGTCAATATTTATGATTTTACAATTAAATCCCACTATCTATGTCGATACACCACTGGGAAAAGGGCACGCTTTATTTATAATTGATTATGGAATGCATCAAAACTCATGCTGGGTAGTTACCTTGGAGAGCAATGGAATTGTCAAGCATTTTGATGCAAACGATGTTATTATTTGTACAAACTTCACTTATCATATCAACAACGAAAGAAATGGTTTCGAAGTGGAACATGCGTCGTGATTGTTATGCAATGGGTGAAAAAACAAAAGGTTGGAAATGTATTCCAACCTTTTGTTTTTTTATGAAAGGAAGATTATAATCCTTTTGCTTTTGCTTCATTCCAGAATACATCCATTTCTTCCAAAGACATATCCTGCAATTTCAATTCTCTTGTAGCAGCTTGTTCTTCTAAATAAGTAAATCGGCGAATGAATTTCTTATTAGTACGTTCTAAAGCATTTTCGGGATTGATACCAATATGTCTGGCGTAATTCGTCAATGCAAAAAGTAGGTCCCCAAATTCCTGTTCTGCTTTTTCAATATCAATATTCGTGTTTTCGACGATGTTGTATTCCGTTTTGAACTCTTGCAATTCTTCTTCAACCTTTTTCCAAACTTCCCTTTTATCATTCCAATCAAAACCAACACCACGCACTTTATCTTGGATACGGTAAGCTTTTACTAGCGCAGGAAGACTTTTGGGTACTCCCGAAAGAACTGATTTATTGCCTTCTTTCAATTTGATTTGTTCCCAATTGGCTTTGACATCTTCGTCATCATTAACTTGAATGTCTCCATAAATATGGGGATGTCGAGTGATTAATTTATCACAAACTGAATTTAAGGCATCGGTGATGTCAAATGCATTTTGTTCTTCGGCAATTTTAGCATAGAAGACCATGTGCATGAGCAGGTCGCCTAATTCCTTTTTGACTTCGTCAAGATCATTTTCCAATATAGCATCCGCTAATTCATACATCTCTTCGATAGTGAGATGGCGAAGACTTTCCATCGTTTGTTTTTTGTCCCAAGGACATTCGATGCGTAAGGTATTCATTACATCTACTAATCGTTGAAAAGCGGAGGATGGAGTGTACTGAGTTTCGGGAGCTTGATGTGCCATAGTAATTTGATTGTGTACAAATTTACGATAAATGAAGTTAATCTAAACACTATGCTATACTTATCTGTTATACTGCTATAATAATACGAGAACTATGGAAACTAAATATGATTATCTCACTACAGCTGCGGCTTTAGAAGAATTAAAAGAATTAGGCTACGATAAAGATTTTAATATCGATTTTGATGAATTGCTTTTCTATGCAGAAGATTATGTGATAGACTATTTGTATAGATACGAAGGTATTACAGACCCAAGTGACGAATCAACAGTTTATGGACTACGTAATGTCAAGTCAGGAACAAAAGGCGTATTTGTGGTTGGAGATTTATCTTTGGTAGAAGGAAAAAAACGAGATATCATTATTAACTTAGAGATTAAATCAAAATCTCAAGCTTAAATGATCGATTTATACATGATAATTTTGGGATGTAATCTTAAAAACCGTTTTACAGAACAACATGATGTGTTTTTTGATATAGCTCCTTCCATAAAAGAACTAAAACAAAATATGTATGATTTTTGGCCCGAAGCTGGAGAAAAATTACACATTGATTCGTACAGAACTGTTCGAAAAGTTGATCAATATAAAATTCAGATCGTTAATAAAGATGAAACCATTAAAGATAATGGTCTTCATCTTTATTTTTTGAATTTGGGTGGCTATAAGCCGCAGGATATGGAAGAATATCATTATAAGCAACTTGTCGTGGCTACTTCAATGGCAGAAGCCATAGCTAAAGCGAAAAAAGATGTATTTTGGAGTCACCATAAGGAGCCACACGTGGACAATAAATATGGAATAGATGTAGATGATGCTTATTTAGTTGATGATATGTTAAGTCCAGATTTTAGGTTTAAATATAAAATCCATATTACCGCAAATGATGAAAATTTAGCTGAAGATGAATTGCATATAGGCTATTTAAAATTAAGCCGATTAAATTAGGAGAATTAAATTTGCCTATCTTTTGTCTAAATAATTCTGTTTCTTTGGATTATTAATCTATTATTTTGTTATGTTAGAATCTTTTCTTGAAAACGAACATTTTCATTCCATCTTAACTTCAATTGCTTGTGGTGCTATCGTAGGTTTAGAACGCGAATACAAAAATAAATCTGCAGGTTTTCGTACGGTTATATTAATATGTTTTGGGGCAACGATCTTTACATTGGCTTCTCGAATGGGAAATATGTCAGATGATCGAATTGCAGCGAATATTGTTACAGGAATAGGTTTCCTTGGTGCAGGTGTGATTTATCAGGGAAAGTTTTCAGTTCAAGGTTTAACTACTGCCGCTGTTATTTGGACGATGGCTGCTATTGGAATGGTTGTGGGATTTGGTAATCATTTGGCAGGAATTTGTTTAGCTATTGCTATGGTAGTTATTTTATCTTTATTTCAAAAAATTGAAACCTTACTGGCTTCTATTTTCTTGACAAGAACCATTCACATTACTTTCAAAGATAATTCTATCGAGCATCTACGCTCCTTAGAACAATTTTTGGAAACACACGAAGTCGAAGCGACAAGGAAAGGTATGGAAAAGGATGAAAATAGGTTAGAGGTAGTTTTTGAAGTTTCTGGAAAGCGTAAAAATGTGAGAAAACTAAATGAATCTATTATTCAGTTGGAATATGTCTATGCGTTTAGCAATATGTAAAAACTAAAAATGCGCTCCATATTGGGAGCGCATTTTTAATATAAGTTATTTTTATTCCTACCAGAAAGCAATATATAATGCCGCTGTAAGTCCAATTACGATCAAAGATAAAACCAGGAAAGTAGGGGACATTCGGAACATTTTTGTATCGATTTCCAGCCCATTAGGAACTACACCTTTTGCATTCTCATAAAGACTGATAATCACCATACCAATTACACAGAATAAGAATACAATAGTCATTCTATCCATAAATGGAATCTCATATACTCCATCCACAGGAATAGCAAAATTGATAACAGAAAGGAATTCTAAATCCATCAACTGACCAGAGAATTTCAATATTACAGAGAAAATGAAACCACCGATTGTTGCGAATAGTGCAGCGTTTGATGTTGTTTTCTTCCAGAAGAAACCTAAGATAAACATCGCGAAGATACCTGGAGAAACAAAACCTGTATATTCCTGGATGTATTGGAAACCTTGTTTTCCTTCACCCATTAAGGCGTTACCAACTACTAATGCAAGTAATGTTCCTAATAACATAGAAACGATAACAGAGATCTTTCCTACGTTCACCAATTTACTTTCACTCGCATCCTTGTTGATTGCTTTTTTGTAGATGTCTAAAGTAAAGATAGTGGCAATACTGTTTGCTTTACCCGCTAATGAAGCTACGATAGCTGCTGTTAATGCTGCAAATGAAAGACCTTTTAATCCTGTAGGCAATAATGTTAATAGTGCTGAGTAAGCTTTGTTTGGATCTTGAGCACCGCTACTCGTTAACAATAAATCAGGGTTAATAGCGCTCATATCATTTTTAATGATGTAATATACCGCGATACCTGGAATTACAACGATTAGAGGCATTAACATTTTTAGGAATGCAGCAAATAAAAGACCATTACGTGCTGTAGGTAAAGAAGCACCTAAAGCGCGTTGTGTAATATACTGATTACATCCCCAGTAACTTAAATTCGCAATCCAAAGACCACCAATTAACACACTGATCCCTGGAAGATCCATATACCCGTGCTTGTCTGGTGTAAAAATCATATCGAAATGTTCTGAAGCTCCTGTTTGTAATTTAGAAAGACCAGAGAAAAATCCTTGACCTTCCGAAACAATATCTAAAGCAATATAAGTAGCTACAAAACCTCCAATTACTAACACTAATACCTGGATTACATCAGTGTAACCGATTACTTTCATACCACCTAATGTGATAATAACGGCAAATATGGAAAGTAAGATAATACATGTACTCACATCTATACCCGAGATACCTGCTATCGCTACAGCACCTAAAAATAGAATAGACATTAAATTTACCACGATGTACAACATCAACCAGAATACCGCCATAATCATGGCTACCGTGCTGTTGTAGCGCTGATGAAGGAATTGTGGCATCGTGAATATCTTATTTTTAAGATATACAGGCATGAAGAATATCGCCACCACAATCAGCGTAATAGCTGCCATCCACTCATAGGCTGCAATAGCAAGTCCTACGGTGTAGCCTGAGCCACTCATACCGATGAATTGTTCGGCTGAAATGTTGGAGGCAATTAAGGAAGCTCCAATAGCCCACCAAGTAAGGGAACCTTCAGCTAAGAAATAATCTTTTGAATCTTGAACTGCTGATTTCTTTTTATAGTAAATGTATAATCCGTAGCCCGCTACAATTACAAAATAGACTATAAATACAATGTAATCTTGAATTTGCATAATATTAAATTGGTTGTTAGTTTAGGGTGATTAAAGGATTTCATGTGTCCCGTTTGATATAGAAACCTTAATCGGGATTAAATTTAAATTAAATTTATTAAAATACAAATTACTTAATTTATCAATTACATTTTGTGATTTTCCTTTTTCAATAATATTGATCGTGCATCCGCCAAATCCACCGCCCATCATACGTGCTCCCGCAACTTCAGGGTAAGTAGAAACAGTGGATACTAAAAAGTCTAATTCTTCACAGCTTACTTCATACTCTTTACTCAAGGCCCAATGCGCAGCGTATAAAAGCTGACCTAATGTTTTAATATCATTGGATTTTAAAGCTTCAGCAGCTTTCAATAGGCGTTCGTTTTCTTCTACTACGAATCTTGCTTTTTGATAATATTCTACTGAGACAGGTTTTACCAATTCGTCCAATTGTGCTAATGTCACATCGCGAAGAGATTCTACTTCGGCATATTTTTCTTTTACTAAAGCTACTGCTGATTCACAAGCCTCACGTCTTTTGTTATAAGCAGAAGATGCAAGAGAATGTTTTACATTCGTATTCAACAATAAAATTTCGTAGCCATCTAATTCAATAGGAATATATTCGTAATCCAAACTGCGACAATCCAATTTGATTAAGCTATTATCTTGTCCAAATACAGAAGCAAATTGGTCCATGATTCCGCAACGAACGCCTACAGCCTCATGCTCTGTTTGCTGTCCAACCTTTGCAATGTCTAATTTGCTAAGATTCAAGTCAAATAATTTACTCAAAGCAAAAGAAGTGGCGCATGTTAACGCTGCTGATGAGGATAATCCTGATCCCAGGGGAACATCACCGACAACCACAAGATTATATCCAGAAATTTTATCAGACTTTTTGCTCAATATACGTGTAACGCCTAATATATAATTCGTCCAAAGTTCTGGGCCGAATGTAAGTGAAGTCGTATCTGTATCATATTTTTCATTGTAATCAATAGAAAATAACTCGATTTTGTCATCTTCTCTTGCTGAAATTCCAATGTACACACCTTTATCAATGGCGGCTGGCAATACAAATCCATTGTTATAATCTGTATGCTCACCAATCACATTAATTCTCCCTGGTGACTTTACAATAATTTGAGGTTCACTATTAAAAACACGTTGAAAGGTGTCTTTAATTTGGTTATCTAAACTCATATTTACGCTTTTTTATAATGTATAGTGCTTTGTTTTTTAATAATGTCAGCTGCGGTTTCAGGTGTGATATCACGTTGAGGACCGCCTAGCATTTCGTATCCAACCATAAATTTTTTTACGGATGCCGAACGAAGGAGAGGAGGATAGAAGTGCATATGCCAATGCCATTCTGGATGTTCTCCGTCATTTACTGGAGATTGATGCATACCTCCCGAATACGGAAATGATGTGCTAAATATATTGTCATAACGAATAGTCAATTCTTGTAATGTCTTAGCCAGATCTTCTTTTTCTTCAGCTGTGAATAGACTGATGTTTTGAATATGACGTTTGCTGATAATGATTGTTTCAAAAGGCCAAGTTGCCCAATAAGGAACTAATGCTACGAAATGGGTATTATCTATTATGATTCTTTCTTTAAGACAAAGTTCAAGATCTAGGTAGGCTTTAAGCAACGATACACCATTTTTCTCAAAATACTCTTTCTGTCTAGCTGTCTCGATCAAAATCTCATTTGGCAATGAACTCTGAGACCAAATCTGTCCATGGGGATGCGGATTGCTACATCCCATGATAGCACCTTTGTTTTCGAAAATTTGAATGTATTTGATCCAATCTTTTTGAGATAATTCCACGAATTCATTTTGCCAAAGATCCACTACTTTCAATATTGATGGAACATCCATCTCAGGTAATGTTAAATCGTGTCTCGGTGAGAATGTGATTACTTTACAAATGCCTCGCTCTGCTGTAGCTTGAAGTAGATCTGCGTTGTTATATGTCCCTTCGGATGTGTTTTCTAGAATAGCAGAAAAATCGTTTGTAAATACGTACGTGTCTTTATAATCTGGGTTTTCCGTACCGTCAGCTCTTTTGTTGGATGGGCATAAATAACACGTAGGATCGTATTGCGGTCGATCATCTGTCGCTACATCTTCAACTTTACCTTGCCAAGGTCTGTTGTTTCTGTGTGGCGAAACTAATACTTTTTCACCCGTCAATATATTTAGACGGTGGTGAGGTTGATTAAGGTCTAACATGTGAGTAAGTTTATTGGGGGAGCAATTTAGCAAAAAACTTGGTTTGTTTTAATACATAATTAATTTTTTTATGCTCATAAAGCAAAAGGGGCTTCAATATAATTGAAAGCCCCTTTTCGAGATAAATATCTAGTGTGTGATATTTCTTAGAATGTGAATTTCACTGAACCGCTCCAAGTACGTCCCCAACCTACTAATACGTAGTTTGAAGTATTAATACCTTTCCAGTACTCAGTAGTGGCTGTAGCATCCATATTTGAAGTAGCATCAGATAAATAGAATTTATCAAATAAGTTATTCACGTTTACACGTAAACTAATTGCGTTTTTATCGCTGATTTGTACTTTGTAAGATATACCAGCATCTACTAAATCGTAGTTTGGCAATTTCAAAGTAGCAGCGTTTGAAGGCAATGAACCGTATAATCTTTCGAATCTTCTGTAATCTCCGTCCACTGATAATCCGTTGGAGATGAAGAATTTCAGACCAGCACCATAAGATGTTTGAGCAGCATCACCTACTTTGATACCAGTAAGGTCTCTTTGTGTTTCTTCTAATACTTCACGGTCTTCATTACGTAAGATTGAGTTAGAGATACCTTCGTATTTCCAGTCACCTACTGATCCGAAACCTTTAACTTGTAAGAAAGAAAATGGTTTTGCAGCAACTTCTAATTCCAAACCTTTGTGGTCTTGTTTTACACCGTAGTTTGTAGTATAGATAATTTCACCTAATTGAAGGTTTTTACCCATTGCAGTGTATTTGTTTACAGCACTTTGGTTTGCAGTTTGTGAACTACCAGTTACACGGTTAGCCCAAGTAGTTTTGTAAGCATTTACAGCAACATCTACGTATCTAGAATTGTATTTATAACCTAGTTCTAAACCTAAGATTTCTTCGTTAATAGCGTAAGGATTTACAACATTTGTGTAATAAGCGAAGATGTTATTTTGGTATGGTTGACGTGAGTAGAAACCAGCGTTACCAAAAATTGTATGTCCACCTAAAGTATAGCTCAAACCACCTTTTACGTTGTAACCAAAGTTGTTAACGTCTTCAGAGTCTTGATTTCCTTCAGTATATTGGAATACGTCTTTACGGCTATTGTGTTGTTGTGATAATGAACCTTGGAAGAATGCAGTGAAACCGTTTTTAGCGTATTCGATTTGACCGAATAAACCAGCATAGCGGATGATTTGGTTGTAATCCCATGCTAATCTATCTTCGATAGAAGATGGTTTGTCAGTCCAAGTTTTCCAAGGATTCGTAGAGAATTCATTAGAAACATTAGTAAGACCTGGTAAAAATACATTACCTGTATGTGCAATGCTAGAAGCACCTAATAAGTCAGTTACTTGTCTGTAGTGTTCACCTTTGTAATCACGTAAATCGAAACCAACATTAAAGTTTAAGTTTTCGTTCAACTCACGGTTGTAATTTGAAACTATACCATACCATTGGTGGTTGTTTACGTCAGCTGCTAAATAAGGAACTTTTGCAGAAGTAGCATCCTTACGAGAAGATTGACCACCACCACGTGCCATTGAAGCATATACTACAGTTCCTAGAGTTGATTTATCTGAAATTTTCCAGTCCCAGTTTAAGTTAGCTACTGGTTTGTGGTAGTAGTTTTTACGGTAGTTAGTTTCTGTACCGTTTACAATTACCACATTGTCATTGTATTTTCTACCTTCAGATAAGAATTTTGATAATCTACCAGTGTAACCTTGATTGTGCCATTGTGGAGCACCAGTTACCATTAAGTTTAAGTTGTGGTTCTCGTTTACTTTGTATCCAACAGATAAGAAGTAGTTTTGACCAGCACCTTCTGTTTTGTTCATGTAACCATCACCTCTCCAGTCTGTGAACATTGCTGATACAGCGAAACCATTTTTCATCAAACCAGTGTTGTAAGCGATAGTTGATCTACGCAACATGTCATTACCTACAGTACGTTTTACAAAACCACCTTCTTTCATATCAGTAGATTTTGTAACAAAGTTAATTGTACCACCTACAGAGGAAATAGCTAATTTAGAAGAACCTAAACCACGTTGGATTTGTACCAATGAAGAAATGTCCGAAAGACCACTCCAGTTAGACCAGTACACACGACCGTTGTCCATACCATTGATAGGCTGACCATTCAATAAGAATGCAGTGTTTGATTGGTCGAAACCACGTGTAGTCATTGACGACTCACCAAAACCTTTAGCTTGACCACCTACATATACTGAAGGTGTATTAACTAAAGTAGCTGAGATATCTTGTCCACCTACTTTCTCTTCAATCTCTTGTTGTTTGATTGTAGATACAGCGATTGGAGTTTTACGACCTTCTGCAATATCAATCAAATTTCTACCTACAACAATAATTTCATCAAGTGATTGCTCAGATGTAGGTACTAAAATAATTGTACCGATAGGAGCTGTAGAAGAGAAATTAATTTGTTGAGTTTCGTGGCCGATGAATTTGATTTGAAGTTGGCCGTTGGATTGGTTTGTAGTCAGAGAGAAGTTGCCGTTAGCATCTGTTGAGGTGCCTTCTTTACTTCCAGCGACTAAAATTGTGGCACCAGCAACTGGCTGTTTGCCATCGGTTACTTTACCAGTAATTACCTGTTGGGCTAATGCAACATTACTGGTAAGCATGAATGCCACAGAGGCATACAAGAGGGTAGATTTTTTGTTCATCTTTTTGAGATAAATATTAAATTGGTTGCAAAGGTAACTTATTTTTTTTGAAGTGTAAAATAATGTTAAATCATACCTAAAAGCTATTTAAAAAGTTGTTTAAAAAAGTCAATAATTAATTTATAAATGCCATTAATTTCATTTGAAACTATATTAATATACACGGTAAGAATTTGATTCTTAATAAGAATGTTTGTTAAACAACAATGAAGATAGCCGATGATTATAAAAGTCATGTAAATGTAATTTTTTTACACAATGAGAACTTTTCTTAACTCTAATGTTGAAGAGAAAAAAATATTTATTTGAGAATATTTTAATTAAATAACCTTTGTTTTTTTGGATTAAGATAATATGCCATATTTTTTTATCTTTTCTTCAAAAGTCAGTAGATTATGAATATGTTAAGTTTTTGAGATGTGTTAAAATTTGTTAAAATAAATCCTAATTTTACACCATCATTAGCTAAACAAAACAAAACCGCATGAAAAAAAATCTACTTTTTTTTGCGCTGCTATTATCCAGCTATGGCATAGTAGAAGCACAAGTTACCACCAGTAGTCTTAATGGTGTAGTTACCCAAACCACAGGCCAATTTACTGCAGGCGCCACCATTAAAGCAACGCACTTACCCTCAGGAACAGTTTACTCAAGCTCAGCAAATGCGCAGGGACGTTTCAATGTTTCGAATATGCGTGTGGGTGGGCCTTACCGTATTGAGGTGAGTTATGTAGGGCAGGACAAATTAGTATACAATGATGTATACTTACAACTAGGTCAGCCTTTTATACTAAATCCTGTGTTTGGTGAGGCAGCTACAGCCTTGGACGAAGTAACTATTACAGGTAGTCGTCGTAAAAGTGACAAAAATGGTGCTTCCACAGTGGTAGGTCGTTCACAGATAGAAAACTTACCTTCTATTTCTCGTAGTGTTAACGACTTAACACGTTTAACTCCACAAGCAAATGGTACAGCCATTGGAGGTGGTAACTACCGTGCAAACAATTTTACGGTCGATGGGGCTAACTTTAATAATCAATTTGGTATAGGCCAAAATGTTCCTGCAAATGGATCTCCTATATCTATTGATGCTATTGAACAGATTGTCGTTAATGTGACACCTTTTGATGTACGTCAATCGGGGTTTACAGGTGCGGCAGTGAATGCTGTTACTCGATCTGGACGTAATGATTTTTTTGGTTCCGCTTTTTATACAGGACGCTCAGACCACCAACAAGGTGTACGTGTTAAAGATCGTCAAGTGGCAATAAACGAAATGCAAGAAAAACAATATGGTTTTAGTTTAGGTGGCCCTATTGTTAAGAACAAATTATTTTTCTTTGTAAACTTAGAGCAAAATAAAACTACAGAACCAGGCCCAACTAAAGTTGCAGATGATGCTAACAATATACAATTTGGGTCAGGTAATACATCTATAGCAAGACCTACATATCAATTTTTGGATGAAGTACGCAATTATTTAATTTCTAAATATGGTTATGATCCAGGTGTTTATCAAGGTTATTCAAATAAGAGTAATAATGATAAGGTATTTGCAAAAATCGACTGGAATATAGCAGATAATCATAAAGTAAATTTTAGGTATAATCAAGTTAAAGGTAAGTCTCCTTCACAAATTAGTAATTCATTTACAGGTTCGGGATTGTCTAATCTAAGTCGTACAGGTTCAAATGCATTACACTTCTCTAATTCAAACTATTTCCAAGAAACCAATTTGTATTCTGGAGTAGTGGAGTATACTGGTAAATGGGGGAATACAAATAATACATTGCGTGCAGCCTACGTACATCAAAACGAACCTCGTTCATCAGCGGGTGATGACTTTCCTTTAGTTGATATTAAAGATGGAAATAATATCATTACTACGTTTGGTTATGAGCCGTTTACATATGGAAATTTACGTGATGTGAAAACTTTGACATTATACTATGATGGAGTATGGTCCGTTGATAATCATCAAATTACTTATGGCGCACAATATGAAGGGAGTACAACTAAAAATGGTTTCCAACGCTTTGGTGCAGGATACTATTTATATAATTCATGGAGTGACTTTGTAAATGGAAATAAAGCAGCGAATTATGTGTTGACTTTCCCACTAACAGAAGATGGCTCACAAGCTTTTCCTTCTTTTAAATTTGCTCAATATTCTGCTTTCATCCAAGATGAATATTCAGTTAACAGTAAATTGAAATTAACTGCAGGTTTACGAGTTGAAATGCCTACTTTCCCAAATATCTCTGCAATGAAGACTCATCCTTTAGTGGAGCAATTGACATTTGCTGACGGTATTAAATTGAATACAGGAGCGACTCCAAAATCAAGAATAATGGTTTCACCTCGTGTGGCATTTAATTATGATGCGTATGGGGATAGATCCTTAATTTTCCGTGGAGGTTCAGGTGTGTTTACAGGTCGTATTCCATTTGTATGGATAGTAGCACAATCGGGTGATGCGGGTATGTTGCAGTATACACAGATTTTTGCGAATAATGCTATTCCAGATTTTAATCCAAATATCAAAGCTAATTTCCCAAGTCCTCTTCCAGCCGCAGGTAGTTCGATTCCTAGCAGTGTTTCAGCAATGGATAGAAATTTGAAATTCCCTTCGACATGGAAGTCTTATTTGGCTGTTGATCATACTTTACCTGGTGGTATTATCGGGACAATAGAAGCTATCTACAACAAAGATATTAATGCGGTGGTAGCTAAAAATGTGAATTTAGTTGAACCTACTCAATTGGACATTGCAGGGTATGGTGATACTCGATTCATTTACCCTAATGCAACAGCAGATAAATATATTAATAAATTGAATTCTGCAGGTCAAGCTGTTGCAAATGGAACAAATCGTTTTGATCCTACATATATGACTAATGCAAAGGGGGGACATTATTATTCTGTCACAGCCCAATTGCAAAAAAATAACTGGAATGGACTTTCTGCTTCCTTATCTTATACTTATTCAGCGGCTAAAAACTTCGGTGATGGAGCGGGAGACCAAATTGCCAATTTATGGTCAATTCCTCCAACCAACACAGGTAATCCAAATGTTCCATCTTTAGGATATACGACCAATATTGTTCCACACCGTGTGGTGGGATTTGCTTCTTATACTAATAGTTGGATAGGAAACTTAAATACAACAATGACATTATTCTATTCAGGATCTTCTACGGGTAGAATGAGTTATGTTTATGCTGGTGATTTTAATAGAGACGGTAATAGTAATAATAATGATCTTATTTATATTCCGAAAGATGCATCCGAAATCCAATTTGTTGACATAGCTTCTGGAAATAATAACTATGGAGGAAGAGGTTATACAGCACAGGAGCAATCAGAAATTTTCTTCGATTTGGTAAATAATGATGATTATTTAAAGACAAGAAAAGGTAAATATGCTGAACGTAATGGTGGTATTATGCCTTGGAGAAATCAATTTGATTTTCGTTTAGCGCAAGAGTTATATAAAAATATAGCGGGAGGAAATAATTCTTTAGAATTTTTCTGGGATGTATTCAATATTGGCAACTTGTTCAATTCTAATTGGGGAATATATAAGTCAGCTAGTACGCAATTGTTAAGACCTCAAAATACAAGTGCTATCACACCTGATGGAACCACAAAACCTAGATTCCAATTGAATTATAACAACGGAGATATCATAAGATCTACAACATTTAATAATGAATCTATATCATCTACATATTACATGCAGTTTGGTATAAAATTCAAATTCAATTAATAGAAAGCATTTGAGTTATTTTAAATAATTATCAAAGCTAATTACTAAACAAAAGCAAGGAAGCCCCGAAAATTCGGGGCTTCCACATTTTAAAGAAGTGTGTGTGTTATTATGTATTAAGCTAAATCAAATCTGTCTGCATTCATTACTTTATTCCAAGCAGCAACGAAATCGTTAACAAATTTATCTTTTGCATCTGCAGAAGCGTATACTTCAGCAATTGATCTTAATTCAGAATTTGATCCAAATACCAAATCATTACGTGTGCCAGTCCATTTTGCTTGTCCTGTTTTGCGATCTGTACCTAAATAAGTTTCTTTAGATTGATCCATCGCTTTCCACTGCGTGGCCATGTTCAATAGATTCACAAAGAAGTCATTTGTTAATTGACCAGGTCGATCGGTGAAAATACCGTGATTTGAATTATTGAAATTGATGTTAATAGCACGTAGACCACCAAATAATACAGTTAATTCTGGAATTGTCAAGTCTAATAATTGTGCTTTGTCAATTAATAATTCCTCAGTAGAGACTGCAGGATTGTTGTATTTGCGGTAGTTTCTAAATCCATCAGCCACCGGTTCTAGCCATTTGAATCCATCCACATCAGTTTGTTCTTGTGAAGCATCTGTACGACCAGGAGCAAAAGGAACTGTAATGTTATGACCTGCCTCTCTAGCTGCTTTCTCGATAGCTGCTGCACCACCTAAAACAATTAGGTCTGCTAATGATACTTGTTTGCCTGATTGGCTAAACTTAGCTTGTAAACCTTCTAAAGCAGTTAAAACTTTACCTAATTGAACAGGGTTGTTTACTTCCCAGTGTCTCATAGGTTCTAAACGGATACGTGCACCGTTAGCACCACCGCGCTTATCCGAATTACGGTATGTAGAAGCCGAAGCCCAAGCTGTAGACACTAATTCTGAAACAGATAAACCTAAACCAAGAATTTTTTCTTTTAATATAGCAATATCAGAATCACTTAATGTGTAGTTCTCAGCTTTTGGAAGCGGGTCTTGCCATACAAAATCTTCTGCTGGAACTTCTGAACCTAAATAACGAGATTTTGGTCCCATATCACGGTGTGTCAACTTAAACCAAGCTTTTGCAAATGCATCAGCGAATTCGTCTGGATTTTCTAAGAAACGACGACCAATTTTCTCATATTCTGGATCGAAACGTAAAGCTAAATCCGAAGTAAGCATTGTCGGTCTAATTTTTTTGTTTGGATCGTGTGCATGAGGAATGATTTCACCTACATTCTTAGCGACCCATTGATGTGCTCCTGCAGGCGATTTTGTCAATTCCCATTCGAATCCATATAAGTAGCTCAAGAATAAGTTAGACCATTCTGTGGGCTTACTTGTCCAAGTTACTTCTAATCCTGATGTAATGGTATCGGCACCTTTACCTGTTCCGTACGAGTTAGCCCATCCCAGCCCTTGTGATTCTAATTCCGAACCTTCTGGATCAGATGCAACATGATCCGCTGAAGCAGCCCCGTGTGTTTTTCCGAAGGTGTGACCACCAGCTATCAAAGCTAATGTTTCTTCATCATTCATACCCATTCGGCTAAATGTATCGCGAATGTCTTTAGCTGAAGCAATAGGGTCAGGGTTGCCATCTGGTCCTTCAGGGTTTACATAGATAAGCCCCATTTGTACCGCTGCTAATGGATTTTCTAAATCTCGAGACTGGTGTTTTTCGCTGTTTGTATCTTCAACGATAATTGTTCCATCATCTTCATCGCTATTTACACCTGTGGAACCACCTTTACCGTATCGAAGATCACCACCTAACCAAGTTCTTTCTGAGCCCCAATACACATCTTGGTTTGGTTCCCACACGTCTGCACGACCACCGCCAAAACCTAGAGGCTTGAAGCCCATAGATTCTAAGGCTACATTACCTGTTAGAATCATTAAATCTGCCCAAGAAATTTTGCGACCATATTTTTGTTTGATAGGCCATAGTAAACGACGTGCCTTATCTAAGGATACGTTGTCAGGCCATGAATTCAATGGTGCAAATCGTTGTTGACCTTGGCCACCGCCACCACGTCCGTCTTGTAGACGGTACGTTCCAGCGCTATGCCAAGCCATACGGATAAATAATGGACCGTAATGTCCAAAGTCAGCAGGCCACCAATCTTGTGAATCTGTCATTAAAGCATGAAGATCCGCTTTCAAGGCATCTAAATCTAATGATTGAAACTCCTTCGCATAATCAAAATCTTCACCCATTGGGTTAGTTTTGGTATCATGTTGCTTTAGGATATGTAAGTTAAGCTGGTTTGGCCACCAATCTTTATTTTGGGTACCACGTCCGGCTGCATTATTTTTTTGCATGGATCCATTGTGAAATGGGCATTTGCTGATGTCATTTGAACCGTTTTCCATATTCTAATTGATTAAATTTTTTTATTATTTGTGTTTGTGATTTGATATAAAATTAAGCAGAAAACTCTGAGTAATAAAATAATAAAACTTTATTCAATATAGTTATAATTTATAATACGTTTATATGTTATTAATTTTTATCTATATTTATTACTAAAATAAGATTGCAAAATGTTTTAAAACTTGGATTCTTATAAAAGAAGAATATATATTAAATCAGCTTTAAAAGAGTTTCAAAGTAGTAAGATAGGTATTTACTAAATGATAACTCCGCTAAGGAAGAACTTGGAATAGGGATATAAAAAAAAGTCCTCCAGAAATCTGAAGGACTTTGAAAGAAGTACGCCAAAAGGGATTCGAACCCCTGACCGACGGTTTAGAAAACCGTTGCTCTATCCAGCTGAGCTATTGGCGCTTCCCTTTCGGTAGTACAAAAGTAGTATTTTGTAGATTATTTCCAAAATATATATGCCAAATTTTGCTTATATTTCAATAACTATTTGCTAGACAATTGAATAAATTTTACTGAATTTCTTAATCTAGATTAAGAAATCGAATAGCAAGGGCAATCTATCTTTGTAGGACACAGAAATAAATAATATTCATCATTTAATATAGACTTAATTATGGCAAATTGGCAATTAGACCCAGCACACAGTGAATTAGAATTTAAAGTTCGTCACATGATGATTTCTACTGTAAAAGGACAGTTTAAATCATTTGAAGTAAATTTAGAAAATGCTTCCGATGACTTGACTCAAGCACAGGTAGAAGTAAAAATAGAAGTCGATTCTATCGATACTAAAAATGATCAACGCGATCAGCATTTAAAAAGCTCAGACTTTTTTGATTCAGCAAGCAATCAATTTATAACTTTCAAGTCTACTTCAGTGGCAAAAGAAGATGACGATGAATATAAAGTAACTGGCGACCTTACGATCAAAGGAATTTCTAAATCTATTACTGTAGATGTAGAATTTGGAGGTGTTGCAAAGGATCCTTGGGGTAATGATAAAGTGGGATATACGGTAAGTGGTAAAATAAATAGAACGGATTTTGATTTAACTTGGAATGCGGCTTTAGAAACAGGAGGGGTAATGGTGTCAGAAGAAGTGAAATTTTCAGCAGATTTACAATTTGTAAAATCTTAATATCCAGCGGAATGTTGTTCTAATGCCCTTTAAAAGCATTTTATTTTAAAATAAATTTTGCAAATCAGGGTAGAATTTCTACTTTTGTGGCGGAGAGTTGGCAGAGTGGTCGAATGCGGCGGTCTTGAAAACCGTTAACTGTCACAGGTTCGGGGGTTCGAATCCCTCACTCTCCGCAGAAAATGCTTCATCGAAAGATGGAGCTTTTTGCATTTATCCCCCCTTCAAGAACTTAAATCTCAAAACATTTTTGAGTAGAAACTTATCCCTCCAGTATAGCAAGTATTCTTCGATATTTTCTGTATATGATTGTTACTAATTCCTTTTTCTGAGCAATTAGAGATTGATTTTATCTGAGTTTACGGTTTCCCGTATTTAGGAAGAATTGATTTGTAGTATGTTTACACGAATACCAACATGTCTTAATTTTTAGTCAATAGCTGTATAAATATTTAAGCATATAAAATTTACAAGATAACTATGAGAACAGAAATTATAAATGCAATCAAAAATCAACAGATAATTAAATTATATTATGAAGGAGAATTAAGAATAGTAGAACCTCATTGTTATGGAATAACTACAGCGGGTAATGAAGGCTTGCGAGCTTATCAAATTGGTGGATATTCTTCGTATGAATCAATAGGATGGAAAATGTTTTATTTGGGTAGAGCCGATGATGTTGTTATTACAGAACACAATTTCATAATTAGAACTGGCTATAAAAAGGGAGAAAAAGGAATGTCTGTTATTTTCGCTGAAATTTGATTATGTAAAAAATATAGAAATTCGGGACGATGTTCAGTAGGCTACTCCTTTGAAATAGTTGTTGATTATATAATTGGAGAGTTTTGAGGATCGTTAAGGATTGGAAGAAGACTTATATAAATCCTTCGAAAAGCAATAATTAAACATAGTAAACCAAAGAAGACCAGGGTTTATAAAATGAATTTAATCCCTCGTGTAAAGGCTAATATTTAGAAATACTACTCTTAAATAAAAAAGGTCTTAAATACTTTAAGACCTTCATGGCAAATTTATATTTGGTATTTAATTTCTGTATTGTTGATGAGCAATAAGCTCATAGGTGTTTTCCGTGTTGTGCTTTATTAATATCAAGGTATAATACATTCCTGTACTCAAATTGATATCTTTTTCAGCTAAAGTGTCACCTGCACTATTTTTAGCTATTAATTTCTTTTGACCTGATGATTGTGATACAAATTTGAAGCTATTATTTGAAAGCGTATTGCCATCGTAGGTACGGTTTGCAAAAACTTCATTTTCTCCTATGTATAAATCAACATTAATCTTGTCGTAAGCTAGATTCACAAAACGAATCCCCGAATTAGTAGATAAGTTATTTAGTAATGTATCACTGACCACATGCTGACCTACTTTATTTTCAGCTTTTGAAAAAACGATGGAGGTATATAAAAGGCTATCTTTAATAGCGTAGGTACTGTCGATTAGAATTTTGTTGGTAGGGTCTATAGTTTGAATTTTTCTGTTTCCTGGGTAGAGATAAACAAAATTGATTCCTTTAAAAGGTAGCGGATTATTCATTGTCTGAATAAAGTTGTTGTCCGCTTTGTGAATAATGGAATTATAACCTGTATGTACATTAATCATTGTGAAACCCGCTTGAGGAATGTTAGGAGAATTAAGATCATCCTTCAGGCAACTTGTCATCACAAATGAGCTTGCAATTGCTAAAAAAAATAATTTAAAAATATGTGTATTCATAAGACTGTTGTTTTAATGCTTTTATAGATAAAACGCAAGAA
Organism: Sphingobacterium litopenaei; assembly: GCF_014692495.1. Taxonomy (GTDB): domain Bacteria; phylum Bacteroidota; class Bacteroidia; order Sphingobacteriales; family Sphingobacteriaceae; genus Sphingobacterium; species Sphingobacterium litopenaei. The sequence continues at coordinate 47,534 of NZ_JACOIJ010000011.1, forward strand.
CAACATGTTTAGCTACACATATACTAAGAAAGGCATCCCATTTTTATGAGATGCCTTTCAAATAAGAGTTTAAGTTGATTAAATTATTGTAAATATACCCTCTAGGTTAATGATATTTCCTAATCTGAAATTTAATATATCTTTTTTGTAGCTATCTAGCTATAGCTAATCTATTTGTGTGTTTTTCTTACCTAATGCTGAAAGATAGGTATATCCTAAAACTCCAGCTAGTAAAGATGCTACAAGTATAGCTAATTTTGCTTCTTCGATATGTAAAGCGTCTGAGAAAGAAAGCATAGCTACGAAAATAGACATCGTAAAACCAATACCTCCGAGTAATCCTACACCAAACATATGTTTCCAGCCTGCGCCTTCAGGTAAGGAGGATAAACCAGATTTGACACATAGCCAACAGGTCAAAAGAATTCCTACAGATTTACCCACAATAAGTCCCAAAATAATACCTAATCCCATTGGTGACGTAAGACCGCCTAACATATCTGTACTTAAGACAATAGCCGTATTGACAAAAGCAAAAATCGGAATAATAATAAAGTTCACAGGTTTAGCTAATAGATGCTCTAATTTTTCTAATGGAGACTCTTTCTCGTCTGGAGTTGTAGGTAAAGTCATCGCAGTAAGTACACCCGCAATGGTGGCGTGAATACCCGAGTGATGGATAAAGTACCACATAAAAATTCCAGGAATGATATAAGCTAGGATGTTCTTTACTCCAAATTTGTTGAAGGCTAATTGTAAGGCGAAAATTCCTCCAGCATACAATAAATAAGTATAATGTAAATCGGAAGAATAGAAAATAGCAATTACGAGAATAGCTAATAAATCGTCCACGATAGCTAAAGCTGCTAAAAATACTTTTAAGCTTGCTGGTACACGTTTGTCCAACATCGATATTACCGCTAAAGCGAAAGCAATATCAGTAGCCATTGGGATACCCCAACCATGATGCGTATCTGCATTATGGTTAAATATGGCATAGATAGCAGCAGGCAATAAAGCACCACCAATGGCAGCGAAGATTGGAAGTGCAGCTTTTTTAGGTGAAGCTAATTCCCCTTCTACTAATTCGCGTTTGATTTCTAATCCTACTAATAGAAAGAAAATAGCCATAAGACCGTCGTCAATCCATTGTTTTATACTGTAATTTAGTTGAATAGATTCATTTTCAAAACCTACTGTAGTAGATAAAAAGGTAAGTAAACCTTCTCCTAAAGGTGAATTGGCAATAATTAAAGCTAGGACAACGCAAATAAATAAAATTATTCCTCCGCCAGTGCTGGACTCGAAAAACTCTTTGAATGTACGTAAATTAATAAGTTTTGACATGATATGTTTTTGTGATTTCTGATTGTAAAAGTAATTAACTTTTGTATTTAAACCATTTTATAAGCTCTTTGTAGCTTGCTTTCTTTCCATACATTAATATTCCTACACGATAAATACGCGCTGCAAACCAAGTAGTTAGAATAAATCCTAGGATTAATAAAATAGCCGAAATAATGATTTGCCACGTTGGAACTCCAAAAGGTATTCTAACTAACATAGCAATTGGAGAGGTAAAAGGAATAAAGCTTAACCACATTGCGACCGAACCATGTGGATTGTTTATTAAGACACCAAAAGAAAGAGCGTAAGTTAATAATAAGGGCATTGTAATAGGAAGTGTAAACTGTGAAGCTTCGGTTTCACTATCTACTGCCGAACCTACTGCCGCAAATAATGCACTATATATAAGGTAGCCTCCCAAGAAGAACACAAAAAAGCAAACTACTATCTCCGTTAAATTCAAGGTTTGTAATAAGCCTATAATTTCAACGAATGTTTCTCCATCAAAAGAAGAGGAAGTTTGATCTATTGGTGTATCCGCCATCCCAATCTGTTGCGATTTGTTTTGCATCAGTTGATTAGCCAAATCTTCTTTTGAAACAATAGTGCTGGATGCTATACCTGCTAAGGTGATAGAAACGATAATCCATAGCGCAAACTGCGTTAACCCGACTAGACCAATACCTATAATTTTTCCCATCATGAGCTGAAATGGTTTTACTGACGAAATTATAACCTCAATAATACGGCTGTTTTTTTCTTCAATAATACCACGCATGACTTGTGAGCCATATAAGAATAAAGAAATATATACCAGAATCGACAGGGCCAACGAAATAGCCATGGCAACTTCGGTGTTGGATTCTGTGGCGGTTCCATCTTTAATTTCTTTGGATTTGATAACCACATTGGATTTAATAGCGCGACGCATATCTTTAGTTATGCCATAGGATTCATATTTTTTATCCTTAATTATACGATTAAGGCTGTCGCGAATCTCAGCTTCAGTCGAAATGTTTGGTTTGTCTACAGACAAAAATTCTACAGATTCACTATCGTAAAAATCTCTCGGAATATGAAGAATACTTGTGTTGTCTTTTGCAGAATTGATACTCTTTATTTGTTGTTGTATATCTTGATTTTCTTTTAGATAAGTAACGTTTTTTGAAGAATTCAATTTGTTGATGACATCATTAGTTTCATCTACGATATAGACTACAGTGTGACTTTCGTCAAAGCTTTTTTTCGTTAGAAAAATAACGCCGACGTACATGGCTATAAAAAATAACGGTACTAAAAAAGTCGTAAGTAAAAAGGATTTTTTGCGAACACGTGTCAAATATTCACGTTGTATGATAAGTTTAATTTTGTTCATGAATGATTTCCTGCGTTTGTGTTACCTTTTCAATAAAAATATCGTGAATAGTTGGAATAATTTCCTTGACTTGATTAATCATGACTTGCGGAATGAGATAGTTCAAAACGTCATTCAGCTGATATGGCGAATTAATTTTGATTTTTATCTCCACATGATCTTGTTGTGCCGTCAATTCCAACAAATCATAGAGTGGGTTTTCGTGGCTGACCAATTTTCCAGTAGGTGTAAATTCAATAAAATATGATTGGTTTTGGTATTGTTTTTTGATTTCTTTTACCGAACCATCCAACACTTTCTTAGATTTATTAATCAATGCAATGTTATCACACAGCTCTTCAACTGTTTCCATTCGGTGAGTGGAGTAGATGATAGTAGAGCCATTTTTATTTAATTCGAGTATTTCGTCTTGAATGATTTGTGCATTGACAGGGTCGAAGCCAGAGAACGGTTCGTCCAATATAATGAGCTTAGGTTCATGTAGAATAGTTGCTATGAACTGAACCTTTTGTTGCATTCCTTTACTTAGATCTTCAATTTTTTTATCCCACCAAGTGGAAATGTCTAATTTCTCAAACCAATATTGCAGACGTTTTTTCGCTTCAGATTTACTCAAACCTTTTAACTGGGCTAAATATATCATTTGCTCGCCGACTTTCATCTTTTTGTACAATCCTCTCTCTTCAGGAAGGTAGCCGATTTGTTCTATATGCTTAGGCGAAAGTAGTTCATTATCAAAATATATTTCTCCAGAATCAGGAGCGGTTATTTGATTGATAATACGTATTAAGGAAGTTTTACCAGCCCCATTAGGTCCCAGGAGTCCAAAGATTTTTCCTTCAGGAATATCTATCGAGACATCGTCTAATGCACGGTGATTGGCATACTGTTTAACTATGTTTTTTAAGATTAACATTTTTTAATAATAGGTCGACTAAAATACTAATAATTACTCGATGTTGGATGTGGTAAATTGCCTGCTTTTAGATTTCTTAAAATAAATTCTACCTTTGTTCTATGCTAGTAAAATCCGCAGAATTTGTTTGTAGCAATACACAGGTCGATAAATTGCCTGCTCCGAATCTACCCGAATATGCTTTTATCGGTAGATCGAACGTGGGTAAATCTTCGTTAATCAATGCTTTGACGAATCGTAAAGGTTTGGCGAAAACCTCACAAAGACCAGGTAAAACCCAGCTAATTAATCACTTTATTATTAATGATAATTGGTATTTGGTCGATTTACCGGGGTATGGTTATGCCCAAACATCCAAAAAAAACAGAGAAGATTGGGGTAAATTCATACGTTATTATTTAACGAGAAGAGAAAATCTACAATGTATTTTTGTGCTAATCGATTCGCGTTTAGAACCCCAGAAGATAGATTTGGACTTTTGTTGTTGGTTAGGAGAGAAGGGGTTACCTTTTATGTTGATTTTCACTAAGGGTGATAAACAATCTAATGTGAAGTCCGATCAAAATATGGCAAAGTTCAAAAGAGCTCTGCTGAAATGGTTTGAGGAAGTGCCAAGAAGATTTTTGACTTCTTCTGAAGAGAAAGTTGGTTTAGAACCAATTTTGGCTGCTATTGACGAAATAAATGCCGGTTTTGAGCCACCAATTGTTACAGAGGAGATATGAAAAAATACATGTCTTTAGTGCTTTTTGCACACAGTATATTTGCTTTACCTTTTGCCTTCATAGGTTTTTTTCTAGCCGTTAGTACGACGGCTTTTGAGTTTCAATGGTCCTTGTTGGGCTTGATGCTGGTTTGTATGGTTACCGCGCGTAATGCCGCTATGGCATTCAATCGTTATTTGGATAGAGACATCGATGCGCTGAATCCACGAACAGCTGTGCGAGATATTCCGGCAGGACGTATAAGCCCTAAACAAGCACTTACTTTTACCTTAATAAACTGTGCTATCTTTATTGGAGCGACTTATTTTATCAACCCAATGTGTCTTGCATTATCGCCCGTGGCTTTATTTGTAGTATTGTTTTACTCGTATATGAAACGTATTTCAGCACTTTGCCATTTGGTTTTAGGCTTAGGGCTTGGATTAGCTCCTGTAGGTGCTTATATGGTTGTTACAGGACAATTTCATATTATTCCAATATTTTATGGACTGGCTGTTTTGACTTGGGTAAGCGGATTTGATATTATTTACGCGTTACAAGACGAAGAATTTGATAGGGTGAATGGATTAAATTCTATTCCAGCAAATTTTGGAGGACCAAAAGCTTTGAAAATTTCGGAAGTGCTGCATCTACTATCATTTATTTTGGTATTACTTCCTGCTTTTTATACTGAAGTAGGACTTTTGTATTATCTAGGAGTGGCATTTTATGGTATATTATTAATATATCAACACCGTATTGTCAGTCCCACAGATTTGTCCCGTGTGGATAGAGCTTTTATGACAACGAATGGTATTGCATCGGTCATATTTGCTGTATTTTACTTGTTGGATATCGTGAGTGGACACTGGCTTTTTTAAAAGAATAATTAGGTTTATTGATAAAAAATATTGTCATTCCATTTTGAAATAATAATATTTGCAGAAATCTTAACATATTAAATGGCTAAAAATTTATTAATTGTGGAGTCGCCTGCGAAGGCAAAAACGATAGAGGGTTATCTAGGGAGTGACTTTTTGGTAAAGTCAAGTTATGGGCATATTCGTGATTTGGTGAAAACCGATGATGCAATTGATACCGATAATAAGTTTAAACAAAAGTATGAGGTTCCAGCTGATAAAAAGGCTGTGGTCAGTGAATTAAAGAAATTAGCAAAGGTTGCAGAGACAGTTTGGTTAGCATCCGATGAGGACCGCGAGGGAGAAGCTATTTCTTGGCACTTGTTTGATACATTAGGACTAAAAGATGATAATACCAAGCGTATTGTCTTTCACGAAATCACCAAACCAGCGATTCTTAAAGCCATTGAATCACCGCGTAAGATTGATTATAACTTAGTAAACGCACAGCAAGCACGTCGTGTATTGGATAGATTGGTAGGTTTTGAATTGTCGCCAGTATTATGGCGCAAAGTGAAGCCTTCACTTTCGGCAGGTCGTGTACAGTCAGTAGCTGTACGTTTGATTGTGGAACGTGAGCGTGAAATTAATAGATTTACGCCAGAAGCATCGTTTAAGATTGTTGCAATATTTAATACAGGTAAAGCTAGAGAATCTTTCAAAGCCGAATTGCCCCATCGATTTGCGAAAAAGGACGAAGCAGAGAAATTCTTGAATGACTGTATTAATGCAGCTTATTCGGTTACGAACTTAGAGAAAAAGCCAGCAAAACGAAATCCTGCAGCACCTTTTACTACTTCTACCTTGCAACAAGAGGCAAGTAGAAAGTTAGGGTATTCTGTAGCGCGTACGATGCAAGTTGCACAACGTCTATACGAAGCAGGACATATCACCTATATGCGTACGGATTCCGTAAACTTATCGGATACGGCAATTCAAGGTGCACAAGATGAGATTCTAAAAGCTTATGGTGAAAAATATCATAAAAAGCGTCAATATAAAACGAAGTCTAGTGGAGCTCAAGAAGCACACGAGGCTATTCGTCCAACCTATTTTGCGAATCACAGTATCTCGGCAGATCCATCAGAAGTTCGTTTGTACGAATTGATCTGGAAGCGTGCTATTGCTTCGCAAATGAGTGAAGCAGAATTTGAGAAGACTGTTGCAAAAATCTCTGTTTCAACACGTAGTGAAGAATTGACTGCTACAGGTGAAATCATGAAATTTGATGGTTTCTTGAAAGTGTATATGGAGTCATTGGACGATGATAATGATAATACCGTTGATGAGGATTCTGATAATGCCTTATTGCCACCATTGGAAGTGGGGCAAGCATTGAATCTAAACGATATGACGGCGACAGAGCGTTTCTCACGACCTCCAGCACGTTTTACGGAAGCTTCATTGGTTAAGAAATTAGAAGAATTGGGTATTGGCCGTCCTTCTACCTATGCACCGACGATTTCAACTATACAAAATCGTGGTTATGTGGTGAAAGAAGATCGTGACGGTAAACCAAGAGATTATAAAGTGTTGACTTTAAAAGAAGGTCAGGTTTCAGAAGTTACGAAAACAGAAATGACTGGTGTAGAGCGCAGTAAAATGTTCCCTACCGATATCGGTGTTTTGGTGAATGACTTCTTGGTAGAACACTTCAAAGGTATTGTAGACTTCAATTTCACAGCGAAAGTAGAACGAGAGTTTGACGAAATCGCACAAGGAAATAAAGAGTGGACGGACATGTTGGAAAATTTCTACAGACCATTCCATCACGAAGTAGAAGATACGTTAGAAAATGCAGAACGTGCTTCACACGAACGTGAATTGGGTGTTGATCCAGTTTCAGGCAAGCCAGTGAGTGTGCGTGTAGGTCGTTTCGGTCCTTTGGTGCAGATCGGTTCCCAAGATGACGAAGAAAAACCTGTGTTTGCTTCGTTACGTAAAGGACAAATGATTGAAACCATTACTTTCGAAGAAGCGATGGAATTATTCAAGTTGCCAAAGAAAGTAGGAGAGTTCGAAGAGAAAGAAATGACAGTAGCTATTGGTCGTTTTGGACCTTATATCCGTCACAATTCAGCGTTCTATTCTTTGCCAAAAGGATTGGATCCATTGGATGTGACGCAAGAACAGGCTATTGAAATTATTCAAACTAAACGCCAAAAGGATATCGAGAAAGTGATTCGTGTTTTCGAAGAAAACCCAGAAGCACAAATCGAAAATGGACGTTGGGGACCTTTCGTCCGTTTTGGAAAACAAAACTTGAAAATCCCTAAAGGAACAGATGTCAATACGATTACGTACGAGGATGTGTTGAAATGGGCTGCTGAAGATCCAAAAGCTCCTAAAGCGAAAGCAACAAAAGCTACGGCTAAAACAACTGTAAAAAAGACAACAGCGAAGAAAACAACAACAAAGGCTGCGACGAAAAAGAAATAAGTATGAAGAAGGATTTGCCTGTTAATATAGTTGAAGATATTTCCATTGCGGTAGTATTAGAAAATGCTACGCCTGATTCCAAAAGTTGGACTGTATATTTGGTAAATGAGAAAAATGTAGCCTTAACGAATGTTTTGGTTTCTTCCAAAGGCTACGGCCAAAAGGAAGGAAGAGAAGTGAAAACTACTACGCTACGACATTTCTTGGGTGACGTATCTGCCCACTCCGCTGTACAGATTGAGGTGATTGATACGCAAGTTTTCGGGTTGACTAATGAATATTGGTTGAGCTATTATATTGAGAATACGATTTACGACAAAAAATATATTTTCCTTCCAGAAAGTATCGTCGATGAGAATCTATCGAAGGTTCCATTGGTAAATAAGCCAGGAGTAATTATTGGAGGGAATAACTAAGATGGCAAGAGAGAATTTTATTATTGCAATAGATGGTTTTTCTTCTTGTGGAAAGAGTACCGTTGCAAAAGCTATTGCTAAGAAGTTAAATTTTGTATTTGTGGATAGTGGAGCGATGTACCGTGCGGTGACGCTTTACTTTTTACGCAACAGAATCGATTTTAATGATACAGAAGCTATAAATAAAGCTTTAGAAAATATTCATATTGATTTTATCCCCAATACGGAGAAAACACAAATTCTACTAAATGGTGAGGATATTTCGGATGAAATCCGCCAAATGGAAGTCTCAGAGAAGGTAAGTGAAGTAAGCGCAATCAAAGAAGTACGTCATGCCATGGTGGCACAACAACAAAAATTGGGTGCACGCCGTGATATCGTGATGGATGGTCGTGATATTGGTACGACAGTATTTCCAGATGCCGATTTGAAAATCTTTATGACTGCTGATCCACTTGTGCGTGCTAATCGTCGTTTTGCCGAATTGACAGCTAAAGGCGAAACTGTTACTTTGGAAGAGATAATTGAAAATCTAGCGCATCGTGATCATATCGATAGCACACGGGAAGAAAGCCCATTGCGACAAGCGGAAGATGCTATTGTTTTGGACAATTCGAATTTGACACAAGAAGCACAGTTGGATTTTGTCTTAGAAGAATACAATAAAAGAAAATAAGAACAGATAAGCCTTTTGAGAATCATCGAAAGGCTTTTTTATCTTTACTTTGCGGCATCCAAGAACTCCTGGATATTAAACTTCTTCATACGCATAAAGGCTTGGGTAACTTTGGAAGCGGTAGAAGGATTACTCATCAATTCGCTGAGTATAGCAGGAACAATCTGCCAGGATACTCCAAATTTATCATCCAGCCAACCACAACGATTATAAATGCCGCCTTCACCTAATTTTTCCCAATAATGGTCAATTTCTTCCTGGGTATCACAGGTAACGACATAAGAATTGGCAGGAGAGAACTTATACTGTGGACCACCATTCAACGCCATAAAGCGTGTGTTATTTAATTCAAAAATCGTAACCATAGGATTCTGCGAGAGGATTTTTGAGTTTTTAAAGATAGTGCAGTAAAATTCAGCTGCTACTTGTGCTAGACCATCAAACCACAAGCATGGATATATTGTATGTGTCATAAAGGCTATTTATTTGAAGAAATAATTTTGTCTATAAGCAGTTTTTGAGTTATATAAAAATAATGAATTATGCTCAGTTAGAGTTCAAAACGTAAAAAATAAGTTATACATAAAGATTTATTACAAATTGTAAAAGACTTTTGGCATCTTAGTCAAAAGTCTTTTTTATTGATACAGACCTCTACATGATGAATCGTAAATCCTTTATTCGCAATACTTCAGCATTATTTGCAGCTTCTTTTATTTCAGAGAGCTTTGCTTCCTCTGCTCATAACTGTCCGTCCACTTCAACTGCTCCTCTGAAATTGAAAAAGGGGATCAGTTACTATATGATAAAAGAAGATTTGTCCGTGGCTGATAAATTCAAGTTGGTAAAGGATTTAGGATTTGATGGTATAGAAATCAATTCTCCAGGTACATTGGATATCAAAGAGCTATTAAAAGCACGTGATCTTAGTGGGGTGGAGATATTGGGCACCGTGAATAAAGATCATTGGTCCAAGCCGCTTTCTAGTCCTGAGGGATCTGTACAGCAATTTATCGTAGATTCTGTCGCGAAATCTATAGAAGAGACGAAGCAACTAGGAGGAGATACTGTTTTGGTAGTTCCTGGAGTAGTTAATGCACAAGTGTCTTACGAAACTGCTTACCAAACAGCTCAAAAGAATATCCGTAAGCTGATTCCTTATGCGGAAAAACACAAAGTGAAAATCGCCTTGGAAAATGTTTGGAACAATTTTATCCTAAGCCCTGTAGAAGCCAAACGTTTTGTAGATGAAATTAATCATCCTTTGGTGGGATGGTATTTTGATGTGGGCAATGTGTTGCGTTACGGTTGGCCTGAACATTGGATTGAGACTTTAGGTAATTGTATTTTCAAGGTGCATATCAAAGAATTTAGCCGTAAGGTCATGAATGAGCAGGGGCTAGGTAAAGGTTTTGGTGTACCACTAACAGAGGGCGATATTGATTGGAAAGTAGTGATCCAGTCTCTACAAAAAATCAATTACAAAGGGGAATACTTGGTTCTGGAATTAGGAAGCGCCGATCAAGCGCAATTGCAAGATTTTTCTAACAGATTGGATAAGATTATTGGGTATAATGTGTAAAGAGGAATGGTTGAGGAAGAGATTAAGAACAAAAATCAAAGACATTAGATGTAAGACAATAAATAGGTGTAAGATATCAAAAAATACAGGCTTTAAAATAATTAAAGTCTGTATTTTTTGATATGCTCTTCTTTCTATTTTTTATGAGAAGGTTCCCATATTAACCTTAAAAAGGAACTCATGCGTTGGTTTTCACGAGCTATAGGTACTCTAACTAATATACCCAACATTGTTTGATCGCTAATAGTAAGTCGCATTTGAGGACGAATAGTCATATCGAAATCCCGGTGTTCGAAAGATTTATTGAATTCTATTCCGATAAAGTTTCTGGTTCCTTCTATCATATAATGAATGTTAGAATTAATATCGTAAGCAGTGTGGGTAGATTTTGTTTTGAAATGATGAATAATCCTCGGACCAGTATAAACTAAGGTGTGAAAGTTTCTTCCCCAACGTTTGGCTGCCACGAAAAATGGATTATACACATTTCCATATATAAGTGGATTTCCAAAGTTTTTGAAATCAGAAAATTCAAATTCGTTTATGTAGCCCATAGCTAATGAAGTGTTTAATTTTTCGCTCACAAAAATAGTGTATTGACCTGCCAGTTTTAAGCTGTTTAATCGGTTAGCAGGTACGGCTTCAACAGTGACGTTTCGCATTTCAGAATGAAACGTGAAGGGTAGCTCAATTTCTAAACCCAATCTATCGATAGGAGCCCACTCATATTCTATTAGAGTTTCGTATTCATCAAACTCTAAGTTATCCGTCATCCCTAAACCAATATTCCATTCTTTTTCGCCTTTTCGTGCGCCTAAATCACGTATTAGATCAATAAATAGAGGTTCGGCGTGCTGGACTTTTGGTAATTCTTTTTTTAGCGAATCGAGTTCTAAAGTGGAATCTGTTGCGATATGCTGCTGTGCATAAATAGTTGTCTATAAGTCAAGTAATAGTGTCGTATGTAATGATTTTAATATATTCATAAGAAAATTTTCGTAAATACAAGATTAGCTTCAAAAACTGTTGATTTTTGATGTCATGAAGTGATTTATGAAAATTTTATCTCAGGAGGAGGAGTTGTATTTTTTATAAATAGAAAGGAGTGAGGTGCTAAATAAAAGGCTGCATAGCATTTTCTTAATTCATCGCGATAGGGAAATATCTGATTATAAGTGTGCGGCAATATCCAGATATTGCTAAAATCTTTTTTAAGGTATAATTTGATATTATCACCTTCTTCAATTTCATTAAAAGCATCTTCATATCCTAAGAAAGTCTCTACTACTAATTCCAAAATACTTTCCTGAGGATTCTCCGAAATATTTTTGGAAATAAGTTCTGATACATCAATACTCATATTGAATAAATGCAGTGCCATTAATCCACAACCGATTTTATAAAGTATGTTGTTTTTAATATTTACCAGCATTTATTGTAAAAACTATCAGATTTTGTTTTATAGGTATTGAATGATATGACACACAAAAATAGTAAATCTTCAGATTATTAGAATCGCTTAGCGATTTAGTCTATAATTCCCAAATCACTAAACACTTTTTTCGTAATAATCTTCCGACAGTTTCCAAAGTCAGCTCTATTGTTTTTTCGGTCTTGCAACAGTCGCGTAGCGAAATTAAAAATACCTTTTTTCGATTTAATATAACCTGTCCACCAGCCGGTATTTATATTTTTATCTCTTGTCCACCCTGTCTTTGCAAATAGGCTGTAATCTTCCGCTTTTTCAGATAACATTACCTTTTTTACGATATGCATATTTCGACTTGAGAACGAAGCTTCTCTTCGTATAAAGCTGTAAGAAATTCTACTTGATTTTTGGGTGAAATAGCAAAATCTCCAAAATTCCAGAAATCAGCATCCTCTTGTGATAAGTTGTTATTTCCGTAATGGCATTTCGAAAGGTATTCTTTGTATTTATCTTTTCCGATTTTCTTTGCTAATTCGACGAAAACCCAACCTGCAGAAGATTCAAACGCTTCAGATACCGACATATCGTGATAGATGTCAGGTCTATAACCGTATTTAATGGTATCCGTTTCGCCAACCCATTTCACGATATCCTGCTCAGTTTTGATCGTGTTGGTTTCTAATGCGATAAGCAAATTAATAATTTTAAATGTTGAAGCAGGCAAGGTTTCTAAGTGGATTCCTATAGTATCGGATATCATCCATTTTTTATTTTCGAGATGATAAATAGCGATTGAACCATCTACAGCACAATCTTCGCAGTAAGATTTAAATTTTTCAGACGCCAAAATCTCAGCCTGCTCTATAGGTTTGTATTTGCTTGTGTTAAGCTTGTGCTGCGAACACGCACAATAGCTGAATAGATAAATAAAAAGAAGACTGAGTCTTAAGAATTTCATTCTTTGTTTCAGATTTACAGCATAAAGACAAAAATATACAAGATCAATCCTGTAATACAAGTCAACGCCATATCCCACATGCCGATTTTTCCCCAAAGACGGTGAGTTTTGCTAAATTTACCTGGTCTTGGATTATTTCCAAATTTCTTCCAAGATACTGGAATCAAAAATATTCCAGATCAATGAAGTCGTAATGGATAGGAACGTGTGGAAGTAAATCATAAAATTGAGAAAGAAAGTACCTTCATACGAAGAACCTTTTACCATTTCAAAGATACCTCCATTTTGCTTCATGTCGTATTCAAAAAGCAATACAACAAAAAACAAGATTAGAAACATCGTAACTTGAATGTTTTTATGCGCCTTATAAATTTCCTTCCTGTTTTATTTTCTTTACTGAATACCACAATATAGGCAAAATAATTACCATTGACACAACTACAATATCCATTAATAGACCACAGCGTGCTCCGAAAATACTCGGTGGAAATGATAGATTCATTGATTTTATTAAGAGACAATAAGATTTTTACTATTAAATTAAGACAAAATCTACAAAATACCAAAATGCTTTAAAGCATTCCAGATACCGTCTGAGTCAACGTCATCAGTAATATAATCGGCAATTTCTTTCACTTCTGGATTGGCATTGCCCATGGCTATGCCTATACCCACATGCTTCAGCATAGTAATATCATTACCACCATCGCCAAACGCCATTGTATTAGCTCTATCAATACCAAAGTAATCACAAAACACATCAATACCTACTTGCTTACTTTGTCCTTGTGGATTTACATCAGCAAACAGGGGAGACCAGCGTGAAGCCAAAGAGTTTGGCATTACTTGTTGCATAAATTCTTTCTCTTCTTCAGGTCCCATAAAGATATTAGTCTGAAGAATAGACGTGATATCCACTCTATCAATATCTACCAACGGCGGGACAGGAAGATTAAGGTGGGCATACATACCTGCTATTTCAGGAGTCACATCATGAATAGTCACTTCCTTTTCGGACATAAACGAAAAGCTCAACGGCTTTTCTTTGGCATAGTCTAAGATAGATTGTATATCCTTCGGATCAATCGCTTTTTTAAGTAGGATTTCGCCTTCTTTAGTGACGCAGTATCCGCCATTGAAAGTGATATAACCATCAAAGTTAAGATAGCGCACATGATCAATACTATTGATCGAACGACCTGTAGAAAGGATGGCTTTAATACCTTTGGCTTGCAATTGTTCGATGGCTTCTTCGGTAGAAGCAGCTACTTCGTGGGTTTTGAAACTCAGTAGGGTACCATCAATATCGAAAAAAACGGCTTGAATTTTTGGGTTTTGCATATGAATGTAATGTGGTTCAAAAGTAAAAAGATATTCTTCAAAATTCAACTTCGGAGGCGCTTTTCGTATCTTTGTGCCATTCATCAATAGGACACACATGAGCGTTTTACCCACATTCTTGACTCAAATTAATGAAAGTATAGCTAATGAGAGCTTTATCAAAATGTCTTTGGGAAATTACAAAGGCACTGTCGAACAGCTAAAGAACATCTACATCAAAGCTGTACTGATAAAGCGCGAGCTTAAACTTTCCTTTACCTACCGCTACAAAACACGTGATATTACCAAGAATTTTGAGGTAGAGGCAGGTCTTGCGGAGATAGAACAGCTGCTCGATCCAAAAGGTTTTCGAATCTGTACGCTGTTTACAACTGCGGAGAATAAAATTTGTGAGCTGAATGGCAAACAGGTTTGGACGCTGAAATCCGAGAATCCTACTGCTACAAAACCTATGCACTTGTCCCATGACAAACAAAAGGAACGTAAGGTAGGCGATTCTAATAAAACATATTTGAAGGAATTGCGCCTGACCGATGAACATGGTAAGGTTTATAAAAATGCTCAAGATAAATGGAAGCAAATCAACCATTATATAGAATTGTTAAGTACAGAGTTGAATGCTTTGCCTGCTAAGGATCTATTGCGTGTGGTTGATATGGGAGCAGGAAAGGGTTATTTGACATTTGCTTTGTATGATTACCTAAACAATGAATTGAAGCGTAAAGCACAGGTCGAAGGCGTAGAATACCGCAAGGATTTGGTGGAATTATGTAATGCCATCGCGCAGAAAAGAGAATTTAATGCGCTGAATTTTGTGCAGGGAACGATTGAGGATTATAAACCGCAATCGGATTTGGATATTTTAATCGCGTTGCATGCCTGCGATACCGCAACAGACGATGCAATTTACAAAGGTATCCAGCACAATGCGAATCTTATTGTCGTGGCTCCTTGTTGCCACAAGCAAGTCCGTCGCCAGTTGGAACAGGTCAAAGCAAAAAATGATTTGTCCTTTATGACTAAACATGGCATCTTCTTGGAGCGTCATGCTGAAATGTTAACAGACGGAATCCGTTCGTTGATATTGGAATATTTTGGTTACCAAACGAAGGTGATGCAGTTTATTTCAGATGCTCATACACCTAAGAATGTGATGATTGTAGCCATCAAGAAAAGCATTGATAAAGCTAAACAAGCTGAAATCTTAGATAAATTGAAATCCGCTAAAGCTTATTTTGGTATTGAATACCACTATTTAGAAAAGATTTGTGGATTGTAAGTAGAACAAATCCCTTGCTCAAATAAGCAAGGGATTTATTGTTAATTATTGTTTCGAGACGAAATGAGAATCTTTTTTAGACTTCTCACTACACTTACACTATGCTATGTTCGAAAGGATAGGGTAAACATCCTCTTATTTGTATTTACTCGCATTCAAAGAATCCGTTCGACCATATTTTTGGATAATATATTCAGTGGCAGGCTTAAGACGTTTGTCCTTATGTATCGGATGAGCTCCAGGATATGTAAAAAATTCCACTTCATTGTTTATTTTAGAATACCATACCTTGTTTTTATCTTTTTTCGTTAAGGTATCTGGGCGGGTAATCTTTTTCAAGTTGAGTATAGCCCCATCGTTTACCCGAATGATCACATGACTGGATAATGATTCCCCACAATCTATCGAAATATATTGTTCGCCGTCCCAATAGGCACAATGTTTAGTTTTTAATTGATTATACGTAATAAAACTTATAGGTATTAATGCAACACTCATTATTGAAATAAGTGATTTTTTATTTATACCAGATAATTTACTTAACCAGTTAAGATTTCTAGGCTTCTCAATATTTTCATTTTCCTCTTTAATATTCGGTTTTTCCTCTATCTTTTCCTTTGTAAAATGCTTTTCATCGGTAGTTTCTGATATATCCGTTTCTTCATTTTCTAGATTTTCTGCTCTCCATTTATGATATGGACGCGGCTGAAAATCAATTAAGACTGCACTTAACTTTACAATTATTTCGCTAGGTTCTTTTGTATTGCCAATTAGAAAATTTTGAACGGATTTCATTTTTCCTAAATCTGTTTTTCGAATTGCTTTTTCAATATTTTCATAGCTTTTTTCGGGATTAAAAAATTCCTGAAAAATAGGCATATCATTAGCTGTCAATCCATCTTTAACACAGCTTATAGCGTAATCTCTAAGATTAGCTGGCGAAGGATTGCTCAATCGTGTAGACATGGACGAATTATCTTTTTTGGCGATGTAATCGTTTAAAACTTCGGATCTAAATCTATCAAATTCAAACATACTTAGGTTGTATTGGATGTAACATTTCAACGTATAAAATGTAACGAAAAAGTCTACTTAATCTAAACACATTCCATTTACGGAAAAATCAGAATTAGCAGAAATATCGGAAATATCTGCATATATGCCTTATCAACGAGAATATCTTTGCTAAAGAAATCCAAACATCTCCGCAGGTTAGTTAGCGGTAAATATATAAAATGGATTTTAAAAGGGATGTGTTGAGGGCATATTTAAAAATGGGAAGTATAAATATCTTCCCTTAGTACATACCGCTTCCCACAAAATCAGAAGGCCTTCTGAAATAGACTGTGCTTGGCAGATAGGAAACTGCTAAGACAATTTGTTTGACCTTAAATTTTTATAAAATGAAAATGATTTTGTTCATAGCCTTGCTATGGAGTACGGGGACAGTATGCACTTTACAGAATGAAAGTACAATTATTGCAAATAATGGTGAAGAAAATACGGGTGATAAATCCATAGTTCGCCCTCCAATTCCACCTATTCCGCCAATTCTTCCTTTAGGAATGAATAATGCTTAAAAAAAATAAAGGCAGGTATATCTTACCTGTCTTTATTTTTTACTAAATTGTTATACCAAATAATTAATAATTTATCGCATTGAAACTCTATTATACTCTACTTTTATTCTTTTTGCTATTCATTTTCTCTTGTCAAAATCGACAGACTTCTGAGTTGGATTCTAAGAAAACGGATACCACTAATATTAATTATCTAACAGCTAATAAGTTACTTCAGGAAAATAAATTAGATAGTTCATTTATCTATTTTGATTTAGCTTCAGATGAATTTTTAGCAAAAGGAGATAGCCTCAATGCAGCTACTTGTTTGATACAGATGGCTGTAACTCTTTATATGGAAGGCGATTTTTATGGTTCGCAAGAAACTTCCATTGAAGCGGACAGACTTATAAACAAGGAAAATCCTTCTCATGCCGCTTTATTGGCTTACAACTATAATAACATAGGCAACGCAATTTCGGGTTATAGTGATCATTTAAAGGCTATACCTTATTACGATTTAGCTATCCAATATTCTTATGATAGTGTTACGGCTTTATCCTATGAAAACAATAAAGCTGTAACCTTATCCTATATCAATAATTACAAGGAAGCTAGTGAAATTTTTAAGAAGATTCTACAATCGAATATATCCTCTCAGGCTGAGTACGCGCGCGCATTGTCCAATTATGCAAATAGCCATTGGCGGGTGGACCTGAATTACAATCCGCTTCAGGATTTACGTAAAGCTTTGGCTATTCGTCAAAAAGAAAATGATTTGTATGGTGTAAATGCATCTTATGCTCATTTATATTATTACTTTAAGGACCGAAATCAGGATTCAGCACTGTATTATGCGCGTAAATCATACGCATTAGCATCGCAGTTAAATAATACAAAAGATATAATTAATGCTTCGGAAAAGTTGGTTCAATTAACACAGTCTGATTCCTCCCAACATTATTTTAAGATATATAAAGAATTAAGTGACAGTGTGCGAATTGCTCGTTTGAAGGCCAGCAATCAATATGCGATGATCCGGTACGAGGCTGAAAAAAGCAAAATGTTAAATCTACAGTTGGAAAAGGATGTGTTGGATAAAGATTTACATTTGGCACAACAACGCATGATCTTAGTTGTGGTTGTAATTTCTACATCTTTGGGCATTGTTTTTTTTGTGTATAGATACAATAAACGTAAGAAAGAGCTTCAATTGGAGGCCGACAACAGAATCAAAGAAAATAAACTCAAAACATCTAAAAAGGTGCATGATGTTGTTGCCAATGGGATATATCGCGTCATGTCCGAATTAGAAAATATTGAAGATTTAGATCGGGAGGATTTATTGGATAAATTAGAAATCATGTATGAGAAATCTAGAGATATCTCGTATGAGACAGAAGAAAAAGATCTTGAAAAACCTTTCTCAAAAGAAATTTCCTACTTATTGAAATCATTTGCTCACGAGAATTTAAAACTCTTTATTGTCGGAAATGAGGAGGAACTATGGAAAAAAATATCTCCACAAAATCGGAAAGAACTACTTCCTGTAATACAAGAACTTTTAGTGAATATGCGCAAACATAGTGAGGCTAATGAGTTGATTTTTAAGGTGGAAGAACTAGGTGTGGCTTTGGGAATTCATTATATAGATAATGGAATTGGCTTTCCTGCAGAAATAAAAAAAGGCAATGGACTTATGAATACGGGAAACCGTATGGAAAAGATTGGAGGAGCAATTAATTTTGATTTGACAAGAGAGAAAGGAGCACATATTATTATCACGGTTCCTTTCGAGTAAACAATAGAAATATATGTTCAAAAAAGTTTTAATTGCAGAAGATCACGAAGTGGCCAATATTTCAGTACAGCGCACATTAAATGATTTGGGGGTGCAAGAAGCTAAATATGTCTATTATTGTGATGACGCATTAGCTTGGGTGAGTAAGGCTTTGCAAAATAAAGAGCCTTATGACTTGTTAATTACGGATCTTTCTTTTGAAGAGGATCATAATGTACAGCGCATAACAAGTGGTGTGGAATTGATTAAAGCTGTTAAGGTCATTCATCCTGACATTCAGATTATTGTCTTTTCAGGGGAAAATAGACCTGCCATTGTCAATAAATTGTTCCACCAATATGGTATCGATGCCTATGTGCGCAAAGCTAGACATGATGCCCAACATCTGAAAGAAGCTCTGCAAGCAATATCCAATGGTCAATCTTATATGTCTTATGACATTAAGCAATCACTGAAAGAACAGAATTCTTACGAATTTAGCCATGTAGATATACACATAATTAAATTGCTGTCCGAAGGAATCAAACAAAAGGAAATTCCGAATTATTTAAAACAAAAAAATATCAAGCCATCAGGGCTCAGCAGTATAGAAAAAAGATTAAGCACGATGCGTGAGGTGTTGTCTTTTACCAAAAATGAACAATTAGTCGCTTACTGCAAGGACAAAGGAATTATATAGTAACACACATTACTATTTATCTAACCCCAAATTAACATAAATATGAAAAGATGAGTAGGCCATAATTGGTCTACTTTTTTTTATTAAAAAGTTTGCGATTACGGGAACCCGTAAGAAAATCATTTGGTTGTAAGGTAGATTTGAGTAATTATTAACTACTTATAAAAACCTTAAATGAATTATCAACATTTGGTTCAGGATAGTCTTTCAGATAATAAGGAAATTATAGAAAGAATTAAGAAGGAATTATTAGAGGCTCAAAGGGAGATTCTTGTTGCGATGGCATGGTTTACTGATGACGATCTGTTTAAAATATTATTGAATAAGGCAGATCAGGGATTAGAAATCTCAATAATCATAGCGGAACATGCTGATAACGAAAAACTGGATTTTGATTTATTAAATACTAAGCCAAATGGGGAGGTGATAAAGATCAAAAATGTAGGATATGGTATGATGCATCAAAAATTTTGCATTATAGATAAAGAAGTGGTAATAAACGGCTCATACAATTGGTCTAAAAATGCTAAAAATAACCATGAAAATGTTATTGTGACGAATTTTTCTAAAACAGTTGAAGAGTTTCTAAATACTTTTCATGATATGAAAGATCGTGCTATTCAAGTTTTGAGTGGAGTTCCGATAAATCAAATTCAAGTTAATAACAATTATGTTCAATCGCAAAGAGATACCAAACCAATGGAAAAGTTAAGTTTTCAAGAACAATCATTGATAGAATTTAAACAAGTGTTAGATAATATTATTGCAACGGAAGTCGGCTCTCTAGATAAGGGTTTAATTAGTCAAAGTGCTTATAATAGAGCGAAGGAAAATAATGGCGATCATCAAGTTCTTCCTCAAGCCATGGATAGTTTATACTCTAATTTTATAAATGAAATTGAAGTCGTTGCTGAGAAAAAAACACGTTTGAAGAATAGAATAGATGAACAGTTAAAGTTGAGTGTGGGAAATATAGAAATAAAGACAGAAAATGAAATAAATACAAAAAAGGAAAATTATCAACTTGAGGACAAAAATCTTAAAGAAAATATATTAAATACTGAAAAGGAAATTGAAAAGGCACAATCTACTATTGAAAGTAATTTAAAAACTCAGGTGCCTTTTTTTCAGGCTCAGATTGAGAAGATAAGGCAAAAGATTAATGAGCAAAGAATTGAGTTTGTAAAACCTCCGATCGATTGGGTAAAATCTGTCATTCTTTGTGTTCTTTTATTCTTATTAATCTCATATATTTTTGTTTTTTATTCTTCAGTAGCATATATTTTTATGTTCTCAAATGAAGAGGCTATAGCAGAAGCTCTAAGAGGGGGAAATGTGATTACTCCGGAAGTTTTCAATCCTCATGCAATTACTAATATTTGGAAAAAAGGTACAGGGGGAATCTTATTTTTGATGTTATTTGTTTCTATTCCATTAGGGTTAGGCATGTACGAATATTTAGCTAAATCCTCGGATGAGGAGATAAACAAGAGTGATAATTCCCGAACCAATATATTATCTAAGCTATTCAATAAATTTGGCGGTCTTTTATTTATCCTAGTGGTGGATGCTTTTATCGCATATAAAGTTGCTATTAATATCAATAAAGTTGAAAATTTAAAACATAGTAGAGAACTTACGGAGGTTACATTCGTAGATATGTTAGGGACTAGTAACTTTTGGCTGGTGTTTATTTTAGGAACCTTGGGCCTATTTTTGTTTTCTAAAGTATTTAATAAACTAATTGCCTCTGTAAATAAAAGAAATCAAACACATCAAGAAGCTATTACCAAGCAAATTATTGTCAATTTGGAATCGGATATTGAGAAATATGAAAATGATATTAAGAATATCTATGCTAATAATGATGAATTAAAAGCTAGCTTGTTAGTGTTGAATGCAGATCTGAGTAGTTTGAAACAAAGGCTTCAAATCTTACCTATACAGCATACTGACGAAATAAATGATTTAAGACAACTCTTAAATTCATTTAATGAAAAAATTATAAACTTTTCTAACATTTATAAAAGTCAAATTGATAACGACAAACTGCCAATTTCTAAATCTGAAATGGAAAACAGATGTAATATTTTCATGGAAGGCTGGAGTAAATATTTATACGAATTCTACGCCGTACAATTAGCCGAAATAAAAACAAAAGACGCCATACAAGAAATTGAAAATTGGCTAAAGTCTATGCATTGGCAAGTTGACTCGTCTTTGGACTTAAAATTAGATTCTTTAACAGTTAATAATTAGTCATCTATATTTGATATGTGTATAAAAAATTTTCTTTTAAGCGTTGTTTTATTAACTTTTTTAATTTCTTGTGGGTCCAGTAGCAATACTGATGAGAATGCTAAGCGAGATACTGTGTATGTTAATGATTATAACGTATTATTAGTTCCAGATTTATCTAATAGAATTAATCAAAATATTCATCCAAAACCTGTTCATGACACCATGATTCTATCGAATATTTTGGATAATATTAAAGTATTAGTTGATTTGAAAGGTCGCAGTTTGAATCAATGGGATATTTACAAGTTTGATTTTATTAATAAATCGACTATAAATAATTCAGATGTTTGTAAGCCTGAGGAGTTAGAAATTAATCTTTTGCGATTCAAAGGTAAATTGGCTGAAGCTGCATCTTATTTAAGGGATAGTATTGATAAAGATATTTATCTATTTAAATCCAATGTCAGAAGTATTTATAATTATTCCATAAATAATTCAGCAGGAGCTGATTTGTGGAATTACTTTAATGAGACTATCACAACATCTTTAAAATTAAGAGAATTAGAAGATATTACTTCTCCTACGAGTACAGTTCTTGATCCTATTGTTTTAAAGCGATATAAGAATGTAGTTGTTTTATTTACTGATGGATATATTGAAAATGCAAATAAGGCAAATGGATATGTATTTGATCCTAAACGGATAACTAAAATTAGAAAGGAATATAATGCTAGTGGACAAAAAGATTTAGAGAAGTTTATTCTTTCTAATCAGGAGTATTTACTTCGCAAAACTACAAATGATTTAAAAGGGGTAAATGTATTAGTGTTAGAAATGATTGATAGGTCATTAGATAAAAACGGAGTAGCGAAACATCATCCAACTGATTTTCAAATAATGAAATTAATTTGGAAAGAATGGTTGACAGCATCAGGTGCAGATATGGTAGAAGTTCATCAAGCAGTGAAAAAGAAAGATGAGGGTTATGCGTTAGTAAAAAGCTTCATGGAAAAGTTATAATGAGAGCTATCTTTGTTGTCTAAATTAATATCATGCTAAAACACTTATTACTATTTATTACTTTTCTGCTTTCTTATTGCCAATCTCAGAACTATTCCTCGAGTACTGTTCCTTTTGAAGAGAATTTTGAACGGGAAATGTATCACAATCCCACCATATTCAAAGTAGATACTTTTGTGGATGGAGACACTTTTTGGGTATTAAATCATGAAGGAAATCGCGTGAAGATTCGTTTGATTGGAATAGATGCTCCCGAGAATAAATCCGTTTTCAATAAAAAGAAGCATCCGTTCGGTGCGCATGCTAAAGCATACGTGGATAGTATACTGACTAGTAATCCTTATATCAAATTGACATTTGATATCGATTCTTTAGACCGATATGGAAGAACATTAGCCTATGCTTATCTTAATGACGGTACCTTCCTAAATGAGAAGATAATTCGTGAAGGCTATGCTACCTTGATGACTATTCCGCCTAATATTACTTATGAGAATCTCTTTTATGAAGCGCAAGTATATGCTAGAGAGCATGCATTAGGAATTTGGAAAGACAGTATTCAATAGCTATTGTTTTATTTTTCTTTTCTCTCTAACTTAGTTAGTATTATGCCTATGATGATAAAGAAAATACCGCTTGAAATATTAATATGGTTAGGAGCGTTTATTTGGCTTTATAATCTTCAGATAGATAAAGAAAGTATTTCGATTTGTCCAATTCATGGACTGGGATTTAGTTGGTGTCCAGGTTGTGGGCTTGCTCGGTCAGTAAGTTTATTAATGCATGGACAGGTACATGCTTCCTTTAAAATGCATTGGTTGGGATTTCCTGTCTTTGCTGTTCTAATTTACCGCATAATTCAATTGACTAAAAATTATTTAACACTCATAAAACCTAAAAATGACACAATTTAATCCTTTCATACATTTAGATAATATCTCTAATGATGAATTAATCTACCTCAATCAAATCACGGCTAACCTTAATGAAACCCAATTGCGCAGTTTCGTACAAATCTATGCCACTAGACGTAAAAAAGCTCAGGAAATTCTTATTTATACATTATTAGGCCTTATCATCATCGCTGGAGTGCAGCGCTTTGTATTGGGACAAATAGCTATGGGAATCGTATATTTTCTAACAGGTGGTTTTTGTTTAATCGGTACTATTGTAGATTTAATTAATCACAAGAGTATGACGAACGAATACAATAGAAAAGTAGCCGGAGAAGTTATGCAGATTATTAGCTAATCAACTTTATTTCTCATAAAATTCTAACGGTAAACAATCTGGGTCGGTAAAGAAAAAGAATCTGTTACCTGTTATCTCGTCTATGCGAATAGGTTCTGTGGGGATATTGTGCGCTTGAAGCTCAAAAGCTGATTGCTCGATATCATCCACTTCAAAAGCAAGATGTCTTAATCCTAAAGCTTCAGGATAAGAGGGGCGAGAAACGTAATCAGGAAAAGAAAAAAGCTCAATAATGTATTGACCATTTAGTGCTAAATCTAACTTGTAAGAATTTCGTGCCTCGCGAAAGGTTTCTTTCAAGATGTCTAAGCCTAAGATTTCAGTGTAGAAATGTTTAGACTTTGCGTAATCGCTTACAATTATTGCGATATGGTGTATTTTATTGAGCTTCATATATTAAAATAAAGTAGAGCCACCTTTTTTAGGATCGTCTGGTTTCTTGGGTATTGGAAGATTTGTTCCGATAGCTTTATTTAATTTTTCTATAAAATGTGCAGCTAGTAGAGGTGATTCTACTTCTACATTTTGGTGAATAAAGAAATATAATCGTCGTAACCCTGCTTTTTTCCATTCGACAATGGTTTCAATCAACTCATCTAATCGCGTATAATCCGAATGGTGATTTGCTCCTACATAACGTACAAAAGCTGTCGGCGTAGTCAAGCGCATATGCATCATGTCGCGTCTTCCAGCAGTATCCACCAAAACATTGGTTTTGTTAGTTTCTTCCAACAGTTTATAGAATTTTTCTGCTACCTCTGGCTTAAACCATTCTTCGTTACGTACCTCAACAGCTAAAGGATAGCCCTTAGGGAATTCTTTGAGGAATTTTTCTAATCTATCAAAGTCTTTCGGTTTGAAATTATCTATAAGTTGCAAAAATGCCATTCCAAATTTGTCTTCAAAAAGCACGGTAGCATCCACAAATTCTTTTACTTTCTCATCCGTGTTCAAAAGCCTAGAAAAATGGCTAATGGATTGCGGAATTTTCGGAAAGAATTTGAAATCTTTCGGCGTTTTTTCACGCCAAGTTTCTACTTGCTGTTTGCTTGGGGAATTATAGAAAGTAGCATTTAACTCGATAGAATTGAATTGGGTCGAATAATAAGCCAGTTCATCTTTTGTACCTCTAGGATAAAAACCTTTTAGGTCAGTCTTATTCCATTTGGCACATCCCACATACACTTCCAACGGATTATCATTTTTATTTTCGTTCAATAAAGCAATAGTTTCCGGCGGTGTTGGAGGAATGGTAAAATCTATAATTGAAGGATCTGGTACTTGTCCGAATTTCATATCTCTAATATTTACCTAAAGATAGGTTAAAGCTTTTTTATATTCAAAATCACATCGATATTCTTATGTTTTGCTCATCTTATCACACTTTTTTCTCCAAGAAAAGTTTTATTTGAGTTTTCGTAAACAATCTAATCGTTAATCTAGTTATATTACTAGATATTATTTATATTGATTGATGTTAAACAATATCTATGTATAAAAGCAGTTTCATTAATTTTTTAAAGTACGAGAAGCTTTATTCAGCACATACCATTACGGCCTATGATACAGAAGTGCAATCGTATTTAGATTTTCTAGAAGCTGAGGGAATGCCTTTCGAAGAGGTAGATTATAAATTTTGCCGCTATTACTTCGCTACGATGAAGGAAAAAGGAAAAACAGCTACTTCGGTGAACCGTGCTATTTCTGTTCTTAAATCATATTATAAATATCTTCAGCGTGAATCTTTATCTACTAGCAATCCGGTTCATTTGATTAAAGCCTTGAAAGTAGGAAAGAAGTTGCCTGTTGTTGTAGAGAAGGAGAAAATGACGGTGCTGTTAGAACAGATGGAAGATATGGAAGATTCATTCGAAAATAGCCGAGATTTTATAATAGTAGAATTACTGTTTGGAACAGGGATACGTTTAGCGGAATTGTTAGAAATAAAAGAGCGGGATATTGACTTTTTCAATAAAAAAATCCTTATATTAGGTAAGAGGAACAAATTAAGGTTTGTTCCGATGTATTCAACATTGATCCATGAACTTAAACAGTATTTAGAAAAGAAAAAAGAAAGTAAACTACAAAATAATTCAGAGCATTTGATCGTTACAAAAGAAGGGAAGAAAGCTTATCCTAAACTGGTATATCGAGTGGTAAATAAATATCTAAGTATGATAACATCGCAACAAAAACGAAGTCCACATATATTAAGACATAGTTTTGCTACATCACTGCTAGATAACGGAGCTGATCTGAACGCGATTAAAGAGTTATTAGGACATGCAGGATTGTCTGCCACGCAGATTTACACACACAATTCTGTAGAACGATTAAAAAATATTTATAAACAAGCACATCCAAAAGCTTAAAAAAGGAGGAAAACATGAACGTAACTGTGCAATCAATTAAATTCAATGCTGATCAAAAATTGATCGATTTTATTAAAAGAAAAACTGCGAAATTAGAGCAATTTTTGGATAATATCATTGAAGGGGTATGTTACTTACGACTAGAAAATGTGGAAGATGAAGCCAACAAAATTGTGGAATTGAAATTTAATATTCCAGGAACACAGTTATTCGCTAAAGCTCAGGCGAAAAGCTTCGAAGAGGCAACTGATGTTGCAGTCGAATCCTTAAGAAGACAGATTAACAAGCATAAAACGAAGACTCGTACAGCAGTTAGTAATCACAAAGAACTGTTGTCAAGCGAAGAAGAGTTTTAGTTTTTTAAATAAATGATTTATAGGAAAGGGATGTTGAAGAAACATCCCTTTTTCTATTTTATAAAGTTTGTGCTATTTGGAAAAACTAAATGTTAATCTATCGTATAGTAAATCTTCTTCAGAAGGATTAAACAGTTTCATTCCAGATTTTATACATACTTTTTGTGATGCTACATTATTAGAGTACATTCTTGCAAAAACTTTTGCGGCATGCAAATGATTAATACAGTAATCTATTAATTCTGAACAAATCAGCGTTCCGAAACCTTTACCCCAAAACTTTTGATCTATTATAAAGCCAATTTCATAGCAGTTTAATTCAGGATAATTAAAAATGGAAGCTTCCCCTAGAAAGTTATTATTCAAAGTTTTAACGATGTGAATTCCTATACTATCCTTTTGAAATTTTGAGATTTTTTCAGCGACAGATTCAACTTCCCAAATTTGTGATGAATTAGGAATATATTTCATTACTTCAGCATTGTTATATAAATTTCGTAATGAAATTATATCCTCTTTGGTTGGAGGAGAGATAATAAAAAGGCTATTTTTAATAAACATATCTGGCTAACCTAAAGCAACATCTAAGGTCATCATAAGGATAAATCCAAAAATAAATCCTAGCGTAGCTAAATCGGAACTTTTATTTTGCTGAGATTCTGGAATAACTTCCTCTATTACTACAAATATCATCGCTCCAGCTGCAAAAGAAAGGGCATAAGGTAATATAGGCGCAAAGAAAGTAACTGCGAAAGCACCTAAAACTCCTGCCATAGGTTCTACAATAGCTGAAGCTTGGCCGTAGAAAAAACTCTTTCGTCGGGATAAGCCCATTCTTCGTAAAGGCATAGCGACCGCAATTCCTTCAGGAAAATTCTGTAAACCAATACCAACAGCCAAGGCTGTAGCTCCAGCAATACTCGCTTCAGGTATACCTGCTGCAACACCTCCAAACAAAACCCCCACAGCCAATCCTTCTGGGATGTTATGCAACGTGATAGCTAGAATCATTAAAGTAGTTCTTTGCCAAGGAGTTTTTACACCTTCTACTTGCTGAAAGTTGTGGTGTAAATGGGGCAGAATCTTATCAATACTATACAAGAAACCTGCGCCTAGCAGAAAACCAATTATAGTCGGAACCATTTGTGTAAAGCCTGTTCCTTCACTCATATTAATCGATGGAATCAAAAGACTCCACACACTCGCAGCAACCATGACTCCGCCAGTAAAACCGAGCATGGTATCCATGATATTTTTATTGTAACTTTTGAAAAAGAACACAAATGCAGAACCCAAAGCTGTTACAGACCACGTGAATAGGGTAGCATATAATGCAGCGGTAATAGGATTGATACTTTCTAAATAGGTTATGACTGAATCTAGCATTTATCGTTTCTTAGTTTTTGTTTGACGTCCATAAAGATACAATTCGCCTAATAAATTTCACAAATAGAAGTGAGTTAGATAAATAAAATATTTAAAACCTGTTTAATTTTAAAAAATATGGCATGTTGAGCTAGCCTAAACATCACGAAAGCTTGTGCAGATTAATTTTTATATAGACATAGAAAATCCCCTCCAAAACATTGCAGGGGATTAGCATTATGATACGATTGTGTTATGTTAATTAAGAACGAATTTAGCTTCTTTGTCCGCTACTTTTAACTGAAAATCACCAGCTTCTAATAGGCGCTTTCCTGTAGCGTCAGGAAATGACAAATCACGGGTAGGATCTATTTCAAAAGTGTAAGTCACCATTTCTCCAGCTTTAATTAGTTTCTTCTCAAAGTGTTTAAGTTCTTTCACTGGTCTGGAAATAGAGGAATGCCAATCACGGATAAACCAATGTACTGTCTCTAAACCATCTTTTTTACCTGTATTTTTTACGGTTATAGAAGCTACTAGTTTATCCGATTTATTGATATTATCTTTTGACAGTTTGATATCGCTGTACTCGAAGGTGGTATAGCTCAAGCTATATGCAAATGGATATAGTGGCCCTTGTTGTACATCCTGATAATGTCCTTGATATACACGCGCTGATTGTCTATGATTATAATATATTGGGATTTGTCCTGTAGAATAAGGAAACGTAATTGGTAATTTACCAGATGGGTTAATTCTGCCTGAAAGTATGCCTGCTAATGGAGCACTTCCAGCAGTACCAGGTTGCCATATCGCAATAATACCATCTACCAATGGCTCGATGAGTGCTAATTCTATCGGTCTACCGCTTGAGAATACCAATATTATTTTTTTACCAGTAGTAGCGATATGCTTTATTAAGTCTTCTTGGATTTGAGGTAAAGCTAAGGATGAGCGTGATGCATTTTCGCCACTCCAACCAGCTTTTTCTCCCAAATAAAGAACTACTATATCTGATTTCAAAGCTGCTTGGTACGCAGCATCAAATTCGGACTTGTCATCGCCTTCAAAATCACAACCGCGTACATATTCAAAATTGACATTAGACCCAAATTCTTTGATCATACCCTCATAAAAAGGTACTACATCTTTCGTTTTTCCAAAACCTCTCCATGATCCCATTACGTGATCATTGTCTTTTGCAAATGGTCCGATAAGCGCGATATTTTTAACAGATTCTAGTGGTAAAACTTGATCTTTATTTTTTAATAATACCATCGTTTCTTCGGCATACTTTTCTACGGTCTTAATATCTTCTGGTAATAAAAATCGTTTATCATCTGGCAAGACATGGACATAAGGTTTCTCAAATAAACCCAATTCAAACTTCAATTTTAATATTCTACGAACCGCATCATCAATTTGAGCAATGGTTATTTTTTTCTCTTTTACCAATTCTTCCAGGTGTCGGCCGTAAATATTGTCCACCATATCCACATCCGTAGTTGCCAAAAATGCTTTTAAACCAGCTTCTTTATCATCCTTTGCTACACCTTG
This sequence comes from Sphingobacterium litopenaei, assembly GCF_014692495.1. Lineage (GTDB taxonomy): Bacteria > Bacteroidota > Bacteroidia > Sphingobacteriales > Sphingobacteriaceae > Sphingobacterium > Sphingobacterium litopenaei. The sequence goes on from NZ_JACOIJ010000011.1 coordinate 77,117, forward strand.
ACTTTTTAATTGATCTATACCATACCAATCCGATACAATTAAGCCATTGAAACCTAATTGTGTACGTAATACATCTTTTAGCCAATGTGTATTGGCAGTAGAAGGAATACCACTAATATCATTGAAAGAACTCATCAAAGTGGCTGCTCCAGCATTGATCGTAGCAATATATGGGGGTATATAAGTTTCCCAGATAGATTGCGGAGAAATATCTGTATAGACATAATCACGACCTCCTTCACTATGGCTATAACCGATATAGTGTTTTAGACATGCTGCTACGTGTAAGCTATCATAGGGTTGAGTACCCTGATAGCCTAATATCGTCGCCACACTAAATTGTGCATTGGTATAGGGATCTTCACCATAACCTTCAGATACGCGACCCCAACGAGGATCGTAAGCCACATCAATCATAGGAGAGAAGGTCCATTCAATACCACCTAATCTTGACTCTTTGGCTGCTATTGCAGAAGCCTTCTTAGCCAGATCTAAATTCCAAGACGCAGCCTGACCAAGGGGAATAGGATAAATTGTTTTGTAACCGTGTATGACATCAAAAGCAAACAAAATGGGAATTCCCAATCTAGACTCTTCTACAGCTTTCTTTTGTATTTTATTTCTGAATACAGGATCCGAACTCGAAAAAATTAAAGAACCTACTTCTGGAGAAAGCTCGTTGACCGATTTTTCGATGTTGTTGGGGTTATCTTTATCGCCTTCGGTGTATTGATTCAATTGCATGATTTTCTCTTTGAGCGTCATACGCTTCAATAAATCTTCAACACGTTTCTGAACTGGCGCCTTAGCATTTTTATATACTTCCTGAGCATCAACGGATTGAAACAGCAGAAAAGAAATAAAAAATAAACATACTGGTTTTAGTTGATTTACTTTCATTAAGCTACAAATAGTTTAGTTTAATTAAATAATTAGGTTGTTTAATTTACTAAGGTAATTTAATTTGTTTTAAACAAGAAATTTTGCTATTTAAAGTTTATGATTATTTTGTTGTAGCTTAATATTAAAGTGCTGGTTATTGTCTTTTCGGAAATCCAGGAAATTGTATTTCTCATAAAATAAAAATCCTCGTAATATGCTTAGCATATTACGGGGATTGAATGAATAATATATGAATTACTATTTAATATATTCAGCTAGTACTTTGTGTAGGTTTTCTTGTTTTAGATTAATAGCCACAATCTTTCCTGTAGGGTCGATAAGGTAGTTTTGAGGAACACCGCGAACCCCATAAAGCACTGCTGCATCGTTTCTCCATCCTTTAAGATCAGCTGCATGAATCCAAGGCAAGTCATCATCTTTGATAGCTTGTAGCCAAGCTTCTCTGCCGTTATTATCATCGATTGAGATTGCAAAAACTTCTAGGCCTTTTGGTTTAAAGTTGATATAAGCTTTCTTGAGATTTGGATTCTCTGCACGACATGGACTACACCAGCTCGCCCAAAAATCCAAAAGAACGAACTTTCCTTTAAAGTCTGACAATTGCACCATCTTGCCCTGTTGATCAGGTTGTGCAAAGTTTGGTGCCATACTTCCAATAACAATATTTTTATCTGCATATATTCTGGCAGCCAATTCTTTTCCTCTAGAGGAATTCTGCAAAGATTTATTTAAGTCTAAGAAAATAGTTTCGATAATCTTTGTACCTCTTTTGTTTGCTACTTCAGTTAAGGCATCAACCGCAAAAATCGAATTCGGATTTTGCTTGGCAAACATAAGTTGTTGATCGTTTCTTTTATCGAATTTTTCATCAAATTTTTGTTTTATTGCGGCATATTGTTCGTTTTTATCCACAGCATCTTCAGGCACAGCGGAAAAGGCTGCATTACCTTGGTCGATAATATCCATAAAGTCGCCACCGATAAAGTTGATGTATTGCACAAAAGATTCATGAAGAGGGGATTTTGTTATCGCAACTTTTTTAAGGGACTCCGTAATATTGAAGTTGTAATTTTCATTTCCTATGTAAAAATATAAACGGTCTCCTGTATTTTGTGTGCGGAGTTTGCCTAAGCCTTGCGTGTCCAAAATCATACGTGCGTAATTGGGCTCGTCTACTTCACCTTTAAACGTAAATTTTCCTTGTTTGATAACGGTAGAATCAGAGAAGGAATAGCCATCGCGCTGATAGTCTAAATATAATTTACTGCCTTCAAATTGTTTAGCAGCTTTACCCTGAATAACAAAGCCGTTTTGTCCAAATACGCTTACATTAAATAGGATGGATGCGAGTATTATATATATAAATTTCATGTTTCTAATTTTTAAAAGTTTAACGCCATGTTATATCTATTGCTTTTCCAGGAATGCCTTGAATCGTATTTTTAAGGACACCATTATTTCCTGTAGAAACATTGGTATAATAAAGAGATGTACCCGCTCCGACGATTAATGTTTGCTCGTCATCAGATAGTTTTATCATAGATACCTCATTTGAAAATTTAGCATCAATTTCTACTAAATTCTGATTAATAGGAGTGTAGCTATATACTTTGTTCGCGTGAGCAAAATAGATATAGCCATTTTTCGAGGCTATCATTTTAGTTTTATCGGTTATTATTTGTTGGTTGATAAAGCTCTTTTTGTGTAGCGGTGTGAACGTAAATGGACCATTGAAATTTACATTAAATTTCAGTTCATAAACTGTTCCGCTCACATCTTTACAATAAGCATACGTATCAGTATTGTTTATCTGTACAATATCCAATAGTTCTAATCCAATATTTGTAGGATCAAAAATAGCACTGTTGGTTACTGTATACTGTGTACCGAAAAACATTGGTGCGCCATATAAGTTGAATCGTAAAAACTGTTTTCTATTCTTATCAAAAGCAATTATACTAACCATGTCATTAATATTGCTCAGAATAAATTTGTCGTGCAGTTCATAGTCCCCATCTGCATAAGTTCCAAACATACCATACGTATTCGCTTGATCCCATGTCGTCGTGATACCGCCGTAAAACTTGCCATTAATAACGCCCATCAATACCCCTTGTACATGTTTTTGAAGACTACCTATTTCTATGGTAGGCGGAGCGAGGAAGAAATTGTCTTTGATAGTTCCTGGCTTTAATTCCTCTTGTTTTAGATTGTTTACATCCAATCTTACACCTTCATTCTTACAAATAACCCAATAACCTAGAGGTGTATTTCCTGTGAACTTATTCGCCAAAAAATGAACCGAAAGGGGATGGTCAGGCAATGATTTTAAATTTATGGCTTCATAAATTCTTGCCTGTACTTCACCGCTAGGTTTGATAAATGACAATTGTGTTGTGCCATTTTCTTCACTCAAAACTAAAGAACCCGTCGAAAATTCAGTTTTTCCTGAATCTTGAAATCATAGAAATACTTGATTCCATTTGTTTTGTTCAATAGGGTTAATCGGGCATTATAAAGTTTAGCTTGTAATCCGAACACCGTACGTAATGCACTTCCTTCGTAGGTATATTGAGAAGGATCAATAGCTTCAGGAACCGCGATTTCCCAAATACATTCAATCTCTTCTTTTGCTATGTTTTCGAATTTTGGGTTAATAATTAAACTATCACCCACCATAGCATTATATATGGTGTCCAGTCCTACCACTTTGGGTTCTAAAGGCATATTGTATTCATAGTTGCCTTTATCCTTATAACATGATGTCAGCATCAGAATAAGAGATAAAGCCAAGCTAGAGCCAAATCGTGTTATATTCTTTGATTTTCTTTTCATTATCTTACCTCTCTTCCTAGTTCGTCAATAAATCGGAATAAACCCGAACCTGTATTTTTACGTAATAAAATCGTTCGATTGGGATTATCCTTGTGATAAAATTTGTAGGTTACTCCATTGTCATCCGTGCTAAGTACATACCCTTTTTCTGGATTTTTGTCGACCCATTGAAAAGGATTGTTAAGCATCATATTGAGCAAATCTGCAAAAAAGAGATTTTTTGGTGCATCTAAACCATCCATCGTCAATGTAGTTTGTTCGGTTGCAATTAAAAAGAGTTGATGTTTGGTTCTTGAATACTCCCCAAGCCACATACTCCACCACATCGGTTGTTCTAATCGTGCTGAAAAAACTACTTTAGCTCTAATGATATTTGGATTTTCAATATGAAAATCTGCGCTTTCTTTGAGTTTGACAATGACAGATACACTATTTTCTTCTAGGTCAGGAGTATTATAAATCACCAGTGGTAGCGTAGTTTTTCCATCTCCTGAATTCATAACATAACTCTCAGCCAATTTTTGATAATGTACACCTTCCTGCGCCGAAGAGGAATCCACTTCTATATAGGCATGGTATACGCGATCTTTATCTTCTCTTATACCCGAAATACTAACAGGAATATAAATGGTATCGGAAGCTTTGTTAATATTGTAAGCAAATGTGTATACTATACTGTCTCTATTTGCATTACTTAGATTAAAATATATTCCAGTATTATGATTGTACGTTAGCAATTCGGCTTTCTGGCAAGCTGCCAAGAGTAGAAAAACCAGTAAAAAACTCCCTATATTATATTTAAATGTCGAATTTGTTTTCATGCATCAGTCTTTTTGATTTCCATAAATGATCTCATCGTCTGGAAGAGGTAAAACAAATATTTTGTTGTCAGGCTGAATACTCTTGCCTTGTAATCCTGCAATCGGAAGGTGTAGTCTTTTATAGGCGTAAAATAATTGACCTTCAGCAAATGTATCTTTTCTCAGTTCTTTCACAATTTCTTGTAGGAATTCTTGTTTATTTGAAACTTGAGTAGCTTGCCCAATTCCTCTATTACGACGTATTTCATCCAAATATTGAATAGCTTGCGTAGGATTACTATCGTAACTACTTTCAGCAGCAATTAAGTATACTTCACTTAATTTGATAGCAGGAGCCATAAGATAGTGCAGATTTGCGCTTTCATTGTCCGAAAGAGAATTTCTGCGGTATTTTACAATTGTAGATAGGTAATTGTTTCCATTGCTTACTGTCATAAACCAATGCATATAACGCAAATCCGTGGCGCCTACGCTGGAAGTTTCATAGATAGTTTGTGCATCAATTTGTTCCAAATACATGCCGCTATTCCCACTAGAAAACCAATTGTTATTTAACTCATTATTTAGCAATGGGACGTACCAACCAAACAACAATTCTTTGTACTGGATACGATCTTTATTTTTTTCATCTACGGCGATAAAATCAGTAGTATTCGTCCAAGGGAATTTTTTAGCATCGATTACTATTTTAGCATTTGATAAGGCTTGATTAGTCTCACCTTTGTATAAATGTACACGAGCCAATGCCGCACAAACCGCATAATAATTCATTCGATGTCTTCTGTTTTGAAGGAAAAGCTGCGGGTTGGTTGTTTCAGAATTCAACAATGTATCGGTCTGATTTGGGTAGCCAATTCTATATGAACTCTTCAGAATAGGGTCTTTTTGTAATAAAACTTTAGCCTTTTCTAAATCATTGATGATAGAATCTAATACAGTCGTCACTGTTCCAAATGGAGTGGAAAGGTTACTGTATACCGTAACATATGGAATAGCTTTAGCGGTAGGATTTTCCTTATAGCTTGGAGCAAATAATCGTAGCACATCAAAATGCAGATATGCTCTTAAGGCTAAAGCTTCTGCTTTAATGATATCGTAATTGTTCTCCAAGAAAATATTACGTTGCTGATCGATGTTTGCAAGTATAAGGTTAGCGTTGACGATTCCATTGTAAAGACCTTTCCAAACATTATCTTTTCGCGCGATAAAATATTGGTCATCGTATTTATATTCAGATGTTGCTTTATAGCGAAATGGATCAAATGTAGCCGTCGTATAGTTTTGTGCTAATACTTCTGGCATTCCTACAGTTAATTCTTTACCATAAAGATCCGTTTTGCTTCCTCTGATATAAATACCCAATAAGGCTTCTTTGAATCCATCTTCTGTCGTGAAAAGTTCCGTTTTGTCAATTTCCGTTTCCGGTTTGATGTCAAGCCACTTTGCACATGATGTACACAGTAAGATGATAAGGATATATAATGATAGCGATTTTCTCATTTTCAAATATTTATTCGGTTAAAATGATGCTTGTAAAGCCAAACTCACACTACGTGCAAATGGATAAGAAATACCTCTTTCTTGCTGAATAGATGACCATCTTAATAAATCATTTGTAGTAGCACTAATTCTTAGATTAGAAAGTCTCAACTTCTGTGCAAATTCAGGGTTAGCGTCATACGACAAAAACAAGGATTGCAAATTTACTAGATTATCATCCATGATGAATCTTGAAGAAACACGTGTTTGCCCCAAATCACTAATGCTTTTGTAAAAAGAGCGATCGCCTGGTTGTTTCCATTTGTCTGCTAATACTCTGTAATCCACATTGTAGCGAGGGTCAGCATTTTCCACACGATCTACTAAAGTTTGATTGTAAGATTTACCTCCTACGCGTACTTGTACGTATGTTACTGCAGAGAATTGTTTATATCGTACTGTTGCTCCTAAAAATCCTTCTGCTTTTGGTGTAGCTACCGCAACTACTGCAATATCTTTTGCATCCCAATTGTAAGTTAATGAACCGTCTTTCTTTCTGAAAATTTCCCGACCATTTTCTGGATCTATACCCAGCGAAGGAACGGCATATATAGCGTCTACTGACTGGCCTTCGTTGTATCGCAATAATGGAACACCCATTAAATCGCTGCCTCCTTGTGCTTCATCGACACGGTCGTTGTAGCTTTTAAGTGCATTCGATATTTTCACAATTTTATTCTCATTGCGAACGATATTAGCCATAAAGCTCACCGTCCAATCGGAATTTTTTACCGCAAAAGCATTGAAATTAACTTCGATACCTTTGTTTTCCATATCACCCAAATTCTCTTTGTAAGAGACAAATCCTGTTGATGGGGCAATATTGATATCCGCTAGAATGTCTTTTGTCAGTTTGTAATAATATCTAGCCGAAAGGGTAATTCTATCTTTCCAAAATCCAGCATCTATACCAAGATCTGTAGATCTTGTTTTTTGCCATCCCAGATTTTCGTTACCATAATTGTTTACGATAGCTCCAATTCCGGATGAATACCAGTTATTTTGATCATAGTTATATGTAGTACGAGACATGTATGGAGAAAATTGAACAGCTCCCGTCATACCTGTGGTTGCTCTAAAACGCAAAAGGGATACTACGTCCGTATTAAACCATTCTTCATTATGTGTATTCCATCCAATACCAGTAGACCAGAATGGTGCAACTCTATTGTTCGACCCAAATTTAGAAGAACCGTCAGCACGAACTGTTGCATCAATTAAATATCGGTTGTCGTAAGAATAGTTTGTACTTAAAAATGCACCTATAAGCCTAGATTGTTCCAGACTACTATATGGCTTGGCATTTTCAAGATAGCCTTTGGAGAATCCAATGCTGCTGAATCTATCATTTGCGAATCCATGTGCAGTGAATGAACGATAGTCAGAAAAATCGCTGCGTATATTTGATCCAGCTACGACATTGATGTAGTTTTTACCTAGACTTTTCATGTAATTCACGCGGATATTTCCATCCCAATACATTTCATCATTGTTGCCACTGGTGTAACTTCCTTTTTCGTCAGTCTGCGAAGTAGGGTAGTTGTAGAATTCATTTGATTTTGGAGACAAAAAGTAATCGTAAAGATTCATTCTTTTCAAGAGACTCAATTGCCCTCTCAATCGTAAGCCCGAAACAATTTCATAATCTATCGCAAAATTGTTCATGATTTCAGAATACTTAGACTTGTCAAAATTGCTTAATGTGGCGTTGTACAAAGGATTCAATACATTTTCTTTTTCCGAAGCACCATTACTGTAAAATCTATCCCAACCACCAACTTGCTGAAGAATGTTTCCGTTGTCATCGGTCATCCGATAATAGGGATTCATTCGCGCATAATTCGCAAAACTACCATATGGTGATTCCAACGCATTCACCATGGTGATGGTTAATTCATTTTGAAATCTGAGTTTGTTCTTTAGGTTATAACTTAGGTTTACGCCTCCCGAATATTGGTTTCTCGAAGATTCTTTCATAACTCCAGGTCTAGTTTGATAGCGTAAATCTATACCATAACGAAACGTTGAAGCACCACCTTCAAGATAAATAGCATGTTTTTGACCTATGGCTGTACGTACAGGTTGTGATATCCAATCCGTGTTTACGCCTCCTACAACATTTTTAAGTTTGTTGTAGTATAACTTATCCAATTCAATCTGCGAAATGTTTTGGTTTTCATTGCTGTAAAGACCAGCAAGTCTTTCGTACTCCAATTTTTCTGCAGCATTTAGGAGTTTGTAATCCGTTAGATCAGGAGCATTTACGTGTGTCTCGTGTGAATAGCTTAGTCTTAACTGTCCATCTTTTGGTGCTTTCGTGGTGATGACCACGACGCCATTAGCAGCTCTAGAACCATAAATGGCTGTAGCAGCAGCATCTTTCAGTAGCGTTACAGATTCAATACGTGTCATGTCCAAATCCAACACTTTAGTCACGCTGATTTCGTACCCATCTAAGATGAAAGCGGGCATATTGGTATTTGTCGTAATATTATCGCGACGCAATATCTCATTGTTGCCAGTAGGTAAGGAAGATGTACCACGTATCGTGATATTAGGCATTGCATTGGGATTAGATCCAAGAAGATTATTATCTAATAATTTGAAGGATGGATCAAAAACCTGTATAGCTTGCAACACATTTTGAGGATTCACTTGTCTTAATTCTTCTCCAGATTTAGAAATAGCAGTACCCGTGAAAGAGTTTTTGTTGATAGCCTGATAGCCCGTCACGATTACTTCACTCACATTGCTTACTTCTTCTTTAAGCGCAAGCGTATATTCAAATTTATCATCAGATAATTTGATTCTTAAGGTTTCATAACCCAGCATTCTTACTACTATGATTCCGTCTGAAGGAGCTTTATCTAGTTGAAAAACACCGTTTTCGTTTGTGTTACCTAGGTTAGTTGTTGAAGAAGAGATGGTAGCACCTGCTATTGGTTCTTTGTTCTGATTGGTGATTTTTATCACAATACGAGATTGTTGAACCTCCTCCGTATTTCTATACAACTCCGTTGTTCTTCGACTTTCTTTTTTCGTTAGAACGATCGTATGATCTACTATTTTGAAACTTACAGGTTGCTTTTCAAACACTTTTTGTAAGTATGTTTCGAGAGGCATATTTCTAGCCTCAATAGATATGAGCTGGCTACCCTCCAGCATACTCTTAGTTCCCAACACCTCAAATTGAGTCTGCGACTTAATAATCTGCAGAATTTTCTCCAAAGATTCTCTTTTGGAAGTATGGGTAATAGTCTGTGCATTAGAAGCCAAACTGATTTGTAAGAAAGCTATAAAATACAGTAACGTGGTTAGTTTTATCACTCGTAATAAGTAATTTAAATTCATTAAATTTGTTAAGGTTTAGTTAGAGTTCTGTTACTTACACATAGTCAAGCTCAGTATATACTGAACCGATTTTGAGCGGGGAAATGTGGCAGCATTTCTCTGCTTTTTTATATTATTTATATATTCTAATAAGTCCTCCTTTCATAATTATTTCTTGATTAGTTTTTTGATAAAAAGTTTTTTATCTGTTGATAAAGTATAGGTAATATCGTTGTGTTCAAGTAGCGTTAGAATAGTAGATAAATTGTTGTTTCGGAATGTTCCGCCGAAAAATTCAATATTAGGTACATCATGATCTATAATAACATCAATATCGTACCAGCGCGATAATTCTTGCATCACCTCTTTCAGCTTCTTGCCATCAAAATTGAATTTCCCATTAATCCAAGCGATTTCGCTTTTGGAATCAATTTCTTGCAGGAATACTTTATTTGTAGTGATCACACTTTGTTGTCCGGGCTGAAGAATTGTAGGTAGCAAAGTTTTATTAGTTTTAGGTATTACTTTTACTTTTCCTTCTACCAATGTGGTTTTCGTACCCGAATTTGCTTCGTATGCATTTATATTGAAAGTGGTTCCCAGCACTTCAATTTCTTGTTGTTTAGATTGAACAACAAAAGGTTGTTTTTTATTAGGTGTGACTTCAAAATATACTTCTCCAGTAATGGAGACTTCCCGTTTATTACCAGAAAAAGTAAGAGGGTAGGACAAAGAACTCGCTGCATTCAGTTGTGCTTTTGTTCCATCTGGAAGGATAATTTTATAATATCCGCCACGAGGTGTATGGATTTCAGCGGAAGTAATATCATCTGTAGAAGTAATCTCTTGTCCATTACTATAGGCGATAGAAGTTGAATTGATTGATACAGACTCTTGATTATTATCCAGCGTATAAGACTTTCCATTAGAAAGTTTTATCGTAGCTTGGTTGTTTGCAGGTTTGTAATCGATGGGCGAGTTTGCGATATCTTGATTATCGATTTTTTGATACCATTGAGTAATTAAAGTTATGGAACCAAAAACAAGAAGGCAAGCAGCAGCTATATATGCGAATAAACGTCCAATTTTTGGTTTTTCAATTTGTCTTTCGGTATTATTCAGTTGTTCCTTTACGTCTTTCCAAGCAGAGGCTACATGGATTTTTTCTAAATATTCAAAAGCTTTTTTTTGATCGCCCTTATCTAAACATTGCTGATACAATTCTTCATTACGCGAAGAGGCTGAAACCCAAGAAGCAAGTTCTTCGGCTTCAAAAGCAGTAAGATTATCATTGATTTTTTTGCGTATAAGAAAACTTATTCTTGGAGCTTCTTCTTTATTTAGGTGCATATTCGCGTATTGATTTTAGCCTTAATACCACACTAAATTGAAAAAGTACTCATCCCAATGAAAATTTTTCAAAAATTTTATAAACCGATAAAAATATTAGATAGGTTTCGGGTGTTAGGATGCTTCGAAGTTGTTTGATGGCTCTTAATTTGTAATTTTTAACAGTTTGTAATGAAATTTGCATTTCATCTGCTATTTCTTGATTAGTTTTTCCTTCCAAATAAGAAAGTATAACGACCATTTTCGCTTGTTCTGGTAATTTTTGTATGGCAGCATACAATTCTCCCATTACTTCTGCATGAATTATTTGATGTAGCGGAGAATCTTCGTATTGCTCCTGATTATCAAAAAAATATTCTTCGCGCTGAATAGAACGTTTTAAAGCAAGCTGTTTATTCAGCGCAACTTGTTTAGTGCTTTGGTATAAAGAGTTTTTTAGATGTTCTAAGGACTTATAATTTTTATCGCTTTTCCAGATTTTAATAAATGCCTCTTTGGCAATATCTTCTGCAAGCGTTTGGTCAGTGCCGAAACTCGATGCGTAAAGACACAATCTTGGATAGTACTTTTCAAAAACATATTCAAAAGCATCCTCATCCAACTGAGCTAAACGCTCAAGCAGATAATTCTCCTCATTAAATAGTTTAGAATTTGATGAATTCACTTTTCACAAGATAGATGGTTTAGAATAACACAATTAGAAGTATAAATGTGCTTGTACAAATCTAGTACAATTCTGTGATATAATTAAATAAGGCGTTAAATGATAAGAGTGCTGAATAGAATTTACTTTTTACAATTTTTAATTAGGTAGAATAAAAAACTAATTCAATAAAAATTAGTATAAAAATAAACTATTTTAAATTTTGATTGTTTATATATGTACTATTAAACTTTAACAATTTATTTTATGAAACTTACATTAAATTCTACCAAAAAATGTTTTTCGGCCTTTTTACTTGGGGTATCCACCTTAGCAGTGTCTTGTTCGGATGATGATACAACAGTAACACCGACTAATACCATTGTGGATCTCGTGGTTAGCTCTCCAAATTTTTCAACTTTAGAAGCTGCGGTATTAAAAGGTAATGTAGCTACCACACTGAGTGGTAATGGACCATTTACAGTATTTGCACCAGAAAATGAGTCTTTCACGAATTCGGGTATTACCTCTTCTGTTTTAGAAAGTCTTTCTGCAGATCAAGTAAAAGATATTTTACTTTACCATACACTTAGCAGTAGAGTAAATGCAGCGAGCATTCAGACAGGAACCAATGCAGTGAAAACTGCAAATGGTAAAGACATATATGTAACAAAAAATAATAATGGGGTTTTTGTAAATGGATGGAAAGTTACCCAAGCTGATATTAATGCAAGTAATGGTGTTATTCATGCTATCGAGCGTGTACTGATGCCAGCTCCTGGTAATATTGTAGATGTGGCTCAAGGAAATCAAAATTTATCTTATCTGGTAGCAGCAGTTCTACGTGCGAGTCAAGGTTCTACCAATGTCGCCCAAGTACTAACGGGAGCGGGGCCTTATACAGTTTTTGCACCTACAAACCAAGCTTTCATTGATGCTGGTTTCGCAACCATAGCTGCTATTCAGGCTGCGGATCCAAATACATTAGCGAATATTTTGACCTATCACGTGTTGTCAGCTCGTGCATTTTCATCAGATCTAACAAACGGACAAACATTAACTACTGTAAATGGTGGCACATTAGCTGTTCAATTGGGTACTGGAGCGAGCATAAAAGGAAATAATAATTCTACTGGTGCACAGATTACAGGAATGAATATGATGGCTACAAATGGTGTAGTACATGTGATTGATAAAGTATTACTACCGTAACGTATTTTTATTAAATAATTAGTGTGAAAGAGCGGCAAGAAATTGTCGCTTTTTTGTGTTTAAGGCTTTATAATTAATCAGGGAGAAGTGGCTGTATAAATTCTAAACAGAATGAGACAATTTGGTATAAATCTGAACCATTCCTGTACAAATTACTATAGCATAAATATCTAATTTTAAACAAACTATCCTTTTTTCCTATGAAACGAAGAAATTTTATTCAAACATTAAATTTAGGTATAGCATCTTCGATCTTATTGAACTCTGACTTGAATGCTAAAACTATTTTAATAAATGCTTCACAAGATTCTGACTTATCCTATCATCGTATTCAGAATATAAAACTTTCGAATGTACGAATGCAATACCCACGTTTAGTAGGTAAGAATGCGCGGTTGGACATTCATGGTTATGGACCTCGAATTGATATTTGTATTCTTGAAACAGATAAAGGTGCAATGGGGTGGGCATCATTGCGTGGTTCTATACGTGGAGCACAGGATTTGGCAAAAGAAATCATCGGAAAAAAGGTTAGTGAACTTTTTGCAGTCAATGTGGGTATTTCCGATTCAAAATTTATTCCTTTTGATGCGGCACTCCACGATTTGGCTGGAGTAATTTTACACAAACCAGTGTATGCTCTTTTAGGCCAACAAAAGCCAATTCTTACGAAATATTATTCGGGAATGATTTATTTCGATGATTTAGAACCTGCACAAAATCCGAGTGGAATAGATAAAGTATTGGAGAATTGTAAACAAGACTATGATTTTGGCTACCGTCAATTCAAAGTTAAAATAGGGCGAGGCAATCGTTGGATGTCTTTTAGAGAAGGTTTGAATCGAGATATTGAGGTTACCAAAAAGATAGCTCAAGCATTTCCTGATTGCGAAATTTTAGTGGATGGCAATAATGGATTTGCAGTGGATGAATTTATTCAATATATGCAAGGAATTTCTGGTGTTAATCTATTTTGGATTGAAGAACCTTTTCATGAAACCGTAGCTGAATACACATATTTCCGAGAATGGCTAAATAAGGAAGGTATAAAAACATTATTAGCCGATGGAGAAGCAGATGCGGATCAAAACTTTATAATGGAGCTTTTGGATAAAAAACTTATAGATGTGCATCTCACGGATATTGAAGAGTTAGGATTTACCTATTGGCGAAAATTGATGCCTCGATTGAAACAAATGGGCGCTCTATCTTCACCCCATGCCTGGGGATCATTACTCAAAACACATTATATTTCACATCTCGCTGGCGGTCTAGGTAATACCGTGACTATAGAGGGTGTTACTAGCTTTTCTGACGACGTGGACCTTACTGGATATAAAATTGTAAAAGGACAATTGGTTCCTCCAGCAAGTCCAGGATTTGGCATGCCCTTGTTGAAGAAAATATAATTTCTTATCATAAAAATTAGCACCCAAGCTTCAAACTTCAACGAAGCTTGGGGTAAATTGATATGGCACTCAAAGAACCACAGAGATGTCCCACAATGTCATTCCTACAGTTATGCTTGGTGCATTCGGATTATTGATTTGTAATTCGGGATCGATAATCAATTCCACAGATGGTTTTGTTAAATCGTCTTTAGCGTCCATTATGCCGCCTTTTTTGCCCATATCTACGAGGGCGAACCGAACTTTTGGGGTATCTGGAGCAAAAGCTGGTAGGTTGGAAAAAATTCGACCAAATTTTCCTTTATCAAAATACTTGGATAAAAATGGTACGACATTCTGATAAGCATGCCCATGTCTCATAATTTTTGGTTTTAGGTAGTGATTAAGTTGATTATAATAGTATACGTTTAAACAACGTATTGGAGTTGTTGTTTTCTTTTAGATAAAATTATTTTCGATTGAAAAATATTTTTTAAAACTGGGTGTCTGAAAATCAAGTGCAGATATTATCAAGCTTTTGATTATCTTTAATTTGAATTTATCGATCTATGAGAGTACAATATTTGATTATTTATTTTTCGATTTTTATATGTGGTTGTCGTTCGGTCCAAAATACAGATTCAGACCCCATTCCTGTACACGATAGCCTAACAATATCGTCTAATCTTTTAAATGAAAATCGGGTAATTAATATATGGTTGCCTGAAATCTATAAACAGAGTACAGACTCTTTGACTGTATTATATATGGCGGATGGAGGTGTCAAGGAGGATTTTCCACACATCGCCAATACGTTAGAAAAGTTGATAAATGAAGGAAAGATAAGGCCTTTAATTCTAGTAGGTATTGAAAATACGATTAGAAGACGTGATCTTACCCCCAAAACTGAAGTAGAAAAAGACAAAGAAGTAGCTACAGTTGTGGGAGGATCGGAGAAATTTAGAGCTTTTATAAAGCAAGAATTAATTCCAGAGATCGATAAAAGATACCGCACCCGTGCAGAAAGAGGTATAATTGGAGAATCCTTAGCAGGTCTTTTTGTGATGGAAACATTTTTTACAGAACCTACTTTATTTACTCACTATATTGCTTTTGATCCCTCTTTGTGGTGGAATAATCATTTTTTAAATCGAAATGCAACTTCACTTTCTGATCTAGCCGACTCAACAGATTTGTGGTTTGCTGGTTCAAGTGCGGAAGATATTTCTATCCACACGAATGAACTTGCACAGATTTTGAAGGCAAATACTGTTAAAAAGCTGAAATGGCATTACTCGGATGAACCAAAAGAAAAGCATAACACCATCTTTAGAGCAACAAAGGAGAAGGCGCTTCTTTGGACTTTTGGGCTAGCCGATTAATAATAACTGGTGTAAACTGCCTTAAACTTATTATATGAGGACATTCTACGTTTATGTTACGTTAATATGAAGATGTTGTGAGTTTTATTAGGTAGTTTTGTATACATCAACTTTGATTTGGGGTGACACATCAACAGAAAACAAATATTATTAAAAAGGAAATTATTGCTTCATATAAAACATTAAAAGCAAAATATCCTGTTCTTAGATATCAAAATTTTATCGGCTTTTCCATATTTATCAGCTGCCTTCTTTTTAGTGCTGGTTTGGGTTATCTGTGGTACGTGGATATGATTCCAGCTTGGGCTTTGATATTAGGAAATGCCTTTTTATTTGGGGTATTGCATGAGCTGGAGCATGATCTTATTCATTTTATCTATTTCAAAAATAACCGGATTGTACACAATATTATGTTGTTGTTTGTCTGGTTAGTGCGTCCATTGACATTAAATCCATGGTTTAGAAGGGTATTACATTATCATCACCATAAGTTTTCTGGAACTCCACATGATGTGGAAGAGAGAGGGGTAACCAATGGCGAAAAATGGTCTTTGAAAAGGTTGTTATTTACACCAGATTTGGTAATTGGTAATCTATTGCGTGTCGTAGGATTATTTAGCGATATTAAACGTGAAGTAGATAAAGGTAACCTGAAATTCCAAACGGCTAAAAAACTGAAATTAAGTGGTGTATTTGGGTTAATTCCCTTTACCATATTGTCTCACGTAATTTTGTATGTATTCTTTACGGATATCTTTTTAGATTTCTTACATGATAAATATCAGCTGAATTGGGTAATGCCTGATGCTATTAAAAATATACTGACCTGGTGTAATCCTATTATTTATATTGTCTTATTGCCAAATTTATTACGTCAATTCTGTTTGCATTTTATCACTTCCAATCTGCATTATTTTGGTGATGTGGAGCAAGGTAATGTCATTGAGCAAACACAGGTATTGACAGTATGGTGGACTTATCCATTTCAATTGTTTTGTTTTTTCTTTGGATGGACCCATGCGATACATCATTTTGTAGTTAATGAGACTTTTTATATCCGTCATATTGCACACAAGAAGGCACATGAGATTATGCGCAAACATGGTGTACGTTTCAACGACTTAGGTACATTCAGACGTGCTAATCGTTATCATGAAATCTAGTACTTTCAATTTTAATTTCATAGCACAAACAAAAAATGCTTCCAATTTTGGAAGCATTTTTTATGAAGTAAGATTGCTGTAAATTCTAGAAGTTTGGTTTCAATAAATACTTGTCGTAGAATCTGAAGATATGTTCAACTGCATCTTCGGCGGTGTCAACGATTCTGTAAAGTTTCAAGTCTTCTTCTGAAATGTAAGCGTTGGTAAGCATCGTTTTTTCTACCCATTCCAACAAACCTCCCCAATAATCAGATCCGACCAATACGATAGGGAAACGCGCAATTTTACCTGTTTGAATCAATGTAATCGCCTCGAATAACTCATCCATCGTTCCAAATCCTCCGGGCATCACGATATATCCCTGTGAATATTTCATAAACATGACCTTGCGTACAAAGAAGTAATTAAACTCCAATAGTTTATCGCGGTCAATGTATTTGTTGTGGAATTGCTCAAAAGGTAATTCGATGTTAAGACCTACGGATTTACCACCTACACCATGTGCACCACGGTTAGCAGCTTCCATAATACCGGGGCCACCACCTGAAATTACTCCATAACCTTTTTCGGCTAGAAGACTCGCAATTTTTACGGTCATTTGGTAATATTTGTGGTCTTCTGGAGTACGAGCAGATCCAAAAATTGAGACACAAGGTCCGATTTTAGCTAATTTTTCAAAGCCATCTACAAACTCCGACATGATTTTGAAAATCTGCCAAGAGTCTTTTACTTTTATTTCTTGCCAGGTTTTGTTGGCGAATGAATTTCTAATTCTGTTTTCTCCCGTCATAATAATTCTCTCTATCTGATAATTGCAATATAATAATTTTAACCAATTTCTCTGGATGAAAATGGTGCGACAATTTTTATTTTTCTATAATAATTTAAGCCTTTCTATCAGAATGTCCCAGACTTTTGTCTGGACAAATCTGGTTACGAACCAGCTGCTTAATTATTTTTATGTCTTTAAAACCATCTTCGCGTTTACGATCAAAAATAATTTGGTCGCTCGTACGAATCTGAAAACGTCCTGCCACTTCAGAAGGTATTAATGTGACGCCATAGACTTCTTCTTGGAAGGTAGTTAATAATTCTTGAGCCATATAAGTAGCGCGCAAAAGCCAGCCACATTTGGGGCAATATTCAATTTCAATTGTCGGTTTCATCGCAGTAATATTACAAATTTTGTTCCATACTCGTCGTTCGTTTGCGTATATCTTGATACTTGTCTGACAGAAAAAATAGTTACCTTTGTACAATGAATTTTTCATCTAAACTATTAGAAAATGCTGTGGAGGAGTTTGGTCGTCTGCCTGGAGTAGGGAAGAAGACAGCTTTGCGTTTGGTGTTGCACCTTTTGAAGCAACAGGACGCGGAAGTAACTCGTTTTACCCAGTCGTTGAATCTTTTAAAGGAAAAAATTCAATATTGCAAAGAATGTTATAATATCTCAGACGATGAAGTCTGTGAAATATGTCTTTCTGTGAAGCGTGATAAATCTACCATCTGTGTGGTCGAGGATACACGTGATGTGATGGCGATAGAAAATACAAACCAATATCAAGGTGTGTACCATGTCTTAGGTGGATTGATTTCTCCTATGGACGGTGTAGGACCTTCTGATTTGAAAATTGAAGGATTGTTACAGCGTCTTCGTGCTGGAGATGTCAAAGAAGTAATTTTAGCCTTATCTGCGACGATGGAAGGCGATACTACGATATTTTACTTGTACCGAAAATTGAAAGAATTTAATGTGCAGGTAAGCACCATTGCTCGTGGTATTGCTTTCGGAGGGGAATTAGAATACGTAGATGAGATTACTTTGGGTCGTTCTATTCTGACACGCGTTCCCTATGAACGTAATGTAGGATAAGATTTTTTTAACGCTCATTGTCATTCATGAAGGAAGCTCCAAACCTAGCTATTAACGTATTTAATAGGTTATGTCTTTTTATCTGAGCTATATCGCCAATTAAACTTTCATTCGGCTGATTATCCAATAAAATCCTAAAGAAGCGGTAAGTAAAGTCGTACCCGCTACTGTCCATAATACACTGTACCCAAAATGTTCAGCTAAGTAAGTACCGCAATAAGGTGAAAATATATTGGCTGCCGCAAAAGCTAAAGAATTAAATCCCATATAAGCCCCTTGATTATGCAATCCTGCTCTTTTGATGGAAATGGTAGCCATAAAGGGTAAGGTCAACATTTCGCCTGTCGAAAGGATAAACATCGCCATATACAACCAAATAATACCAAAATCTACATTTAGCATAAAATAGGATAGGGCGGTGATAGCTGTTCCCCAAACCATTACTTGTCGCACTGAAAAACGATGTTCTACGAAATGAACCAATACCATTTCGAATATTACAATAACGAAGCCACTAAATCCCAACAATAACCCAATCTGTCCAGCATCTAATGCATAAACGTCTTTGTAGAATAAAGGAAGTGTGCTTAGCAATTGCAAAAATCCCATCGAGAATATACAACATAAAATGTTGAATATGACGAAGAGTCCGTCCGTATACGCGTTGCGCTCTTTTGGTTTGGGTTTAGTCTCTTCTGCCTTAATTGGCGCTTGATTTTGAGTGCGATTTCTGAAGAAATAAATAAAAACGAATACAGCTACTGCCGCACCTAGTGCATTACCATAGAAAATCCAATTGTAAGAAATTGAAGCTAAGAATCCGCCCAATGCCGGACCTATGGAAAAACCTAAATTAACCGCCATTCGGTTTAAAGAATAGGCTCTAGTAATATTTTCAGGCTTCGCATAACGTGCTACAGATACCGAGTTGGCTGGTCTGAAAATATCAGCTACCATAGTTAGTAAAAAAATCATTGGAGCTAAAGTCTCAAATGTTCTAAAACCTGGTAAAATCAAGAATAATGGAATAACAGCAATCTGGCTCATAGCCTGCACTTTGAAACTTCCAAATCTATCTGTTAGCCAGCCCCCGAACCATGAGCCACATACTGAACCAAGACCGAAACAACCCAATACTAATCCAATCTGTGTTTTGGAGAAGCCTAATTCTGAGGACATATACATCCCAAGAAAAGGAATAACCATCGAGCCTGTCCGGTTTATCAACATGACAAGTGCCAACAACCATGCAGCAGGTGATAGTCCCTTGTAAGAATTTATATATACTTGAAAAATAGACTTCAAAACTAATTTACTTTAATTTTTTATGTAGTTTCTAATTTTAATATTATAAAATGATACCTTTTAGAATTGATGTAAAAGCAATAAAATTATCCTTTTTACTTTTGAATTTTTACTTATTATTACGCTAAATCTTGGTTCAATAAATAATTGTTATATGCAATTTTCTTTTCTTTGGTCTTAGGATTGAAAATAAAATCAATACGTCCTAAGACAGCTCCGCCTGTTGCAGCTTGATTTACTATTGTAATTTTGCCTGCTGCATTTTTTACCTCAGTTGGCTTTTCTAATAAGGTGTGTGTGTGACCGCCGATGATTAAGTCAATGTCTTTGGTAGCTGCCGCCAAACGTAAATCCGATACTTTATCCTCTTCATAGGTATAACCTAAGTGCGAAAGACAAATAACAATATCACATTTGTGTTTGCTTTTTAACGTGGGGACAATCTTGTTCGCTACAGCGATAGGATCTAAATAACGCATTCCTGCATAGTTTTTCTTGTCGACTAAGCCTTCAATGTCCACGCCAAGTCCAAAAACACCTATTTTGATTCCTTCTCGCTCAAAAATAACATAGTCTTTGGTTTTACCCGCTAATGCAGTTTGCGAAAAGTCGTAATTAGCTGTGAGGAAAGGAAATTTTGCTTTATCAAAATGTTTTAGAATTCCTGCTATACCGTTATCAAATTCATGATTTCCAAAAGTACCTGCGTCGTATTTTAATTTGGACATTAAAGTTAATTCAACTTCTCCGTCAAACAAATTAAAATAAGGAGTACCTTGAAACATATCTCCCGCGTCAAATAAGAGTACATTTTTCTCTTCCTCACGGATTTTACGAATCAATGTACTGCGCCTTGCCACACCGCCTAAGCCTTGAAGACGAGAACCGTCCATGGGAAAAGGCTCAATTCGACTGTGTACATCGTTTGTATGTAAGACGGTGATTTTAATTTCTTTTGATGGTCTTCCCTGAACAAATTGTGGAAGTTGGCTCACAGCTAATGCACCACCTAGAACACTTAAATTTCTTAAGAAATTTCTTCTATTTAATGACTTTAATTCTTCCATCTATTTGTGTATTTATGGTTTTACCCTCTTTTGTTAATTTCTCTATATAATCTATCAAGCCTTTTCGTACAATGATTCCAGTATCAGTACGCTTGATAGGATTGTTTAATCCTTCCATATAATCACCCCCATTGGCTAGGTAATCGTAGGTTACAAGTTTGTAGGTTTTGTCGATATCAAAGGGCTGATTGGCAATAAAGACATTTATCGGTTTACCGGCTTTAATATCCATTTTCAAACCCGATACAGGTTGACCTTCAGTTTTAGCAATAAAATGCAATAAGGTATTCATATCTTCACCGGATATTTCTAGGATTGTCACTGCATTTTCAAAGGGCATTAACTCAAACACATTGCCTACAGTTACATTTCCTTGTTTGATATCAGCGCGGATTCCGCCTTTAGTAGCCAAAGCTACTTGTGCGTTAGGATCTTGTAACTTCCCGATTTCCAATAATGCATCGGTAAAAAAATTACCGGCAGAAGTCTCAACTTGCGAACGGCTGCGTGTAAGGCTATATTCTGTATAACCAATCACACGATTCATTTCGTTTTCCAGCTTATGTTTGAATGGAATGTAATAGTTGACGATTGCCGTGTCTTCAGCAATACTGTTATCGACTTTGTAGTTTATTTTCTCCTGTTGGAGGGAATATTGTGGTGTGCGGCAATATGTAAATGTACTTGCTACAACCAGTAATGCTAATATCTTGGTATAAGAGCGCATAGTGTAGAATTTTCGTTAGTGCGAAGCTAAGAAGAAAGTACGGAGGAACAAATTAACTTTTTGTAAAATTTTAAAGTTTACTAGAAATCATATTATTAAAAAAATAGCTTGTAATTTTTTATAAACAAGTATAAGTTGTAATTTGGCAGCTCAATTCTCGGACAGAGATTTTTTAGATAGTATAAGACCTAAACAGTAGGAGGAAAAGAATAAGATGCCAGTAAAGATACCCGATAATTTGCCAGCGATAGAACTGTTAAAACGTGAGAATATTTTTGTCATGAGTAGTTTGCGCGCCAACGAACAAGATATTAGACCGTTGCGCTTACTTGTGTTGAATCTGATGCCTCTTAAAATTTCAACAGAAACAGATTTTATACGTTTGCTGTCAAATAATCCTTTGCAGGTAGAAATGGAATTCTTGCGTTTAGAAACGCATGTTTCCAAAAATACACCTCAAGAACATTTGGAAATGTTCTATAAAAACTTTGATGAAGTTTCCGAACAGTTTTATGATGGTTTGATAGTAACGGGAGCTCCAGTAGAAATGCTTCCTTTTGAAGAAGTTAATTACTGGAATGAGCTAGTCAAAATTTTTGATTGGGCGCGTACGCATGTCACATCATCCTTATATATTTGTTGGGCTTCTCAAGCTGCATTGTATCACTTCTATGGTGTAGAAAAAGTGCCATTGGAAAATAAATTGTTTGGCGTATTTCAACATGCTGCTTCTGATAAAAAACATCCATTATTCAGAGGATTTGACGATGAATTCTATATTCCACATAGCCGACACACGACGATCGAGCGTGATGACGTATTGTCAAAAGCAGGACTACGTATTCTTTCTGAATCTCCAGAAGCAGGTATTGCTATATTGAGTTCAAGAGGTGGACGTGAGTTTTATTTGACAGGTCATTCGGAATACAATCCTTATACTTTGCATGAGGAATATGTTCGCGATGTGGAAAAAGGTGCGGATATTAAACTTCCTCACAACTATTACAGAAATAATGATCCTTCGCAAGAGCCCGTGGTACGTTGGACCAGTCACGCAAATTTACTATTCAACAATTGGTTGAACTATTATGTTTATCAAGAAACACCTTTTGATTTACGTGATCTTCCGAAAATGGGAGATATTCAAGATCAAAGTGAATAGCTTATGTGAAAATAAAAGTAAAAAGGCATTGATTTATTCAATGCCTTTTTAATTTTATTTTCTATACTTTTGGAATTCACAAATTTCTGACATTGTCTGTTTTATTTTTAGTCGATATCTATGGTCTGTAACATATGATCTTTCACACGGTGCCATACATCTTTGAACCAATAAGTGAATTGTTCGGGATGTTTGTTCATCCAACTTTCCAGTTTTTCTGTATTGATCCATTTATAGGCTTGTACTTCTTCTGGATTTGGATGTGGTTCTGAGTTGCTTATTCCAAAAAGCACTACATCAAGTTCATGTTCGATTAGGTTATTTTCTACTTTGGCATGGTAGATAAACGTAAATAGTTCTTCCAAATTTGCAGACATATTCATCTCATAAGCCAATCTATCCTTTGCGGCATCCAATGTGTTTTCATTGATTTGTTGATGTGAACAGCAAGTATTTGTCCACAGGTTAGCTCCATGATACTTACCAGTAGCACGCTGTTGTAATAGAAGTTCGCCTTTTTCATTGAAGATGAATATGGAGAAGGCACGATGTAAAGCACCTTTAATGTGTGCTTCATATTTGTCCATGGTCCCTAGAACTTTATTTTGTGTGTCGACTAAGACGACATGATTTCTTTCTTTACCCATAAGATTTCACTTTTACTTGTGTGCGCGCAGCGAACTTTTTGAAGAAAAATAAATTCCAAAGAATCATTACATATCCGTAGACTGCATCTTCAATAGGAATTGTTCCTATTCGGATATTAAGGAATTCCTCTGAATTGTAATTTACAATTGGTGACTCTAACCCTGTACCCGTTAATACACCATTTACGGGCAAGAATCCTGCCATCAAAATAAAATAAATTAAAGAAGCTTCTCCAATCCATTCCGTTTTGTTGATGAAATGTAAATAAACCATGGTAGCAATTGTGGCTATGGCTGTCACTAAGGTGTATGTACGGTCGTGAAATTTTAATGCCACAACAGCGCTAACTATTACTGTGATGAAAACAATAATATTATTAAAACCATTTGCCCAGTCTAAATTGAAAAACTTGGTAAGGCAATAATAGGTGAATACGCAGCTGAAGGGAATACAGATAAAAAATAAACATTCTTCCAAGGGAAGATTAAAAAGATCAATTCCCAGCGTATATGTCTTGTTAAACCACCATACACCATGTGCTGTGAACCACACGTCCCACAATATAAACGGAATGGCAACAAGGACACTTGCCATTAAAAATGGTTTGAAATAACGGTCAAATCTGATTCTTTGGTCAAACGAAAAAACGAAACAGATAATAATCGTCAAGAAGTTAATTAATATATATGTATAGGCTATCATGAATTTTTAAAGTAGATTTTAAAGTACTTAATCGGCACAAATAAAAAACCAAAACACTCTCCATCTTCTTTTTGCACATGTTTGTGATGTTGTTTATGTGCGCGACGTATGGCTAATAGATAAGGAGAATTTGTGTCTCTTAGTATTTTAATACGTTGATGTATAAATATATCATGTACAAAGAAATAAGCTATTCCATATAAAGTAATTCCTAATCCTAAGAAGAACGGAAATGTAAGACCATCACGACTACCGAAATAGAAAAGAAGGATAGCAGGAATGGAAAATATAAAGAAGAAATAGTCATTTTTCTCAAATGCTCCTTCGTGACTATGATCGTGGTGATCTTTATGCAATGACCACAGGAATCCATGCATCACGTATTTGTGAATGAACCAGGTAATCGGTTCCATGAAAATAAAAGTCAGAATTACGGTCAGTATATTCATTGTTATTTTACTTTTAATAATTCTTTAATATCAGCTTGTAAAGCAGTTTCGCTTGTTGCTAAATAGTTGTGCATCATCTTTTTATCTGTTGCTAATTCAGCATTGTATCCTAAGAATTTTGGAATAGATAATTGTATCGCGTAGCGTATATATCGAAGTTCCACATCCCTAGAATTTTGCTGAATAGCTTTTTCTAGTAGTTTCTTTCCTGAATTGAAAGAAGATAATTTCTGAATCGGATTAATCTGATGGTTTGCTTTGATCATCGTAAATGCTCCTAAGTAACCTAATATCTTTGCGTCTGAAGGTTTGTTTTCTAAGTCTTTAATCATGAGAAAACATACTTCTTTATTAGTTGGCGCTAAGGCTAAATTCTTTCTGTAGTGCTGGAATTTATCTTCGCTAAATGCAGAAAATGATTTTAAAAAAATAAATAAGACAATTATCTTCATATTCTATCCATTTTCAAATTCCAGTAGGATTCCATCATTAAATACATTTTCTCCGTATTTGGAACGCTGGTACGTTTTTGTAAAATATCACCACTAGATTTTACTCTAATTTTTTTGAATAAAGACCAATAATAACGATAGGCAAGATAGACTCCAAATTTTGATGAATTAGGTAGCATTTTAATCCCCACAAGTGCTTCTTTAAATTCGCCTTCAATTTCTTTTTCAATTATTCTTTTCGTGTCATCGTTGAAGGTAATGAAGTCTAAATTAGGAAAATAAAAACGTCCTAATGTATAATAATCGTCTTTAAGATCACGCAGGAAATTAATTTTTTGAAAAGCACTTCCCAATTTCATTGCAAAAGGCTTTAATTCTTCATATTTTTTCAAATCTCCTTCTACAAAAACGTGCAAGCACATTAAGCCAACCACCTCAGCAGAACCTAAGATATATTCATCATAGTTTGCTTTGGTGTACGTTACTTTATCCAAATCCATGGACATGCTATGTAAAAATTGATCGATTAACTTTTTATCAATGCTGTATTTGTGTACTGTCTCCTGGAAGCATTGAATAATAGGATTGATAGAAATCTTCTTTTCCAGCGCTTCATTTGTTTCGCTGATTAATTGATTTAATAATGTCGCTTGATCATATCCATGAAAGCTGTCTACTATCTCATCGGCTAAGCGCACAAATCCATAAATTGCATAAATTGCTGGACGTAATTTGTGGTCTAATGCTTTGATACCCAATGAAAATGAGGTGCTGTACGTTTGTGTCGTACATTTACTAATCTGGTAGGCTAGATTGTCATAAATTGTTTTCATAGCTTAGCTTATTAAATTTCGTTTGCAACTATTTTTCCTGATATAATTGACGGAGGTACCCCAGGTCCAGGTACAGTCAACTGACCCGTATAATGTAAGTTTTTTAATTTCTTATTTCGGATAGCTGGTTTGAAGATAGCTGTTTGCTTTAGCGTGTTGGCTAACCCGTAAGCATTTCCTCCGTAGGCATTGTAATCTTCTTTGAAATTGTTGACACAATAACTCTTTTTGTAAATTATGCGGCTCTCTAAATTAGAAGTTCCAGTATGCTTCTCTATGCGGGCAAGCATCTCTTTAAAGTACTTGTCTCTCATTTCTTCATTGTCCTCAATATCGTTTGCT
Organism: Sphingobacterium litopenaei; assembly: GCF_014692495.1. Lineage (GTDB taxonomy): Bacteria > Bacteroidota > Bacteroidia > Sphingobacteriales > Sphingobacteriaceae > Sphingobacterium > Sphingobacterium litopenaei. Next base: position 103,243 of record NZ_JACOIJ010000011.1, read on the forward strand.
ACAGGAAGCAACAAGAATAAATTTTCATCCATTTCGGGAGCAACTGAGGGATCAGTTTTTGATGGACAGCAGACATAGAACAAAGGTTTTTCAGGCCATTTTTTGTGTACATAGATATCATCAATATGATTATCTAGTTCATGCTCAAAAAATAATGTATGATGTTTTAGATTTTCAATTTTTCCTTTTACACCTAAATAAAAAATTAAACATGAAGGGGCAAAGGTTCTAGTATTCCAATATTTATCATCGTAATTTCTTCTATCTATAGGTAAAAGTTTTTCAGTGTGGTGGTAATCGATTGAACTTATTACTTCGTCAAAAAGGAGTTCTTCGCCATTTACCTGAATAGCTTGTGCCTGATTCCCTACAGTTTTTATTGAATTTATTTCAGATTCAAAATGAAACTTAACACCAAGATTCTCGGCTACCTTTTGCATTGCTTTAATAACCTCGTAAAATCCGCCCATAGGATACCAAGTTCCCAATGCATAGCCACCATAATTCATCAAACTATATAAGGCAGGAATATTGGATGGTGCAGCTCCCAAGAAAATAACTGGAAACTCCATTATCATTTTAATTTTAGGATCATGAAAGAATTTAGCTACGTAGTCGTCAAAATTGCTAAGCAAGTCCAGTTTTGTCGCATTTTTAAGAATTTGTAATGAAGCAAATTCAGTCCAGCTGTGGCAGGGTTTATGGATAAATTGTTTCATGCCCACTTCATACTTATGCTTTGCCGCTAACATAAATGTATCCAACTTTTGGGCAGCACCTCCCTCAAAACTTTCAAACAAGATTTTTAGATCCTCATATTTTTCGGGAATTTGAACTTTATCTTTTTCGAAGATAATTTCAAATTGAGGATGTAAGGATTTTAATTCGTAAAAATCGGAAGTTCTATATCCAAAATCTTTAAAAAAATCTTCGAACACATCAGGCATCCAATACCAACTTGGTCCCATATCAAAGGTAAAACCATTTGACGTGGTAAATTGACGTGCTCTTCCTCCAGCTATGGCATGTTTTTCAAAAACTTGAACTTCATATCCTTTTTTTGCTGCATAACATGCTGCAGAAAGACCTGAAAATCCTGCTCCTAGAATTGCTACTTTTTTATGATTTTGTTTTGAGGTGATCATTAGTTTTAAAATAAACCTTTTTGTTTTATAAAAGTATATAATTGTACTATTAAAAACAAGGTGTTATATAAGATAAACCATTTTTTATTAAAATAGTTTGAATTGATTTACAATAAATTTAAAATAGTGGTTTAATTATGCTTATTCGCAATAGTATAGTTTTCGTACGCTAGTTTTAGCAATTCTTCCTGGCTAATATTTTGATTATAAATTTTTTGATGGAATTTGTCCATTTTGGATAGCAGACGAGCCAATTCTAATTTTTCTTTCTCGGTAAGATCTGCTGTCACTATTTTAGTTGCTTTACGGATATCATCCATTTTGTGATTTAGATAAGTTTTTCCTTCTTCGGTAATTTCTAAGATTTTACTTCGCTTATCTTTAGTAGAATCGATTTGAATCGTCCAACCACATTTTATTAAGCGATTAATGATTTGCATTCCTGTTGGCTTATCCATTTTATTGCGACGAATAAGTTCTGTTTTAGACATGGCGCCAAACGAATTTAATGTAATAAGATAAATAAATTCATCCTGCGTAGAGAATTGTGATTCGTGAATAGCAGATTTGGAGTAATTTTTTGCGTATTTATTCATATGCACTAATAAAGTGCTGATGACACTTTCCACGGAACGACCGTTTGCTTTGCCTTCCCATTCTATATTTGATGAAATGGAATCTGATTTAGTGTCAATAATCCATTGCATAAATCCGTCACCACTCAAAGGGTAGGAATCATTATGATTGGAAGTTTCAAAGGACTCCAAGAGAGTCAATACTTCTCTAAGCAAATCGTATCGCATAACAAGGATTTAAAAATACAAATATAATCTAATTTAGGATTTTTTTATACAATTATTGAGCCGTAAATCACATATATTAAAATTGTATGTATTTATTCTGGTATCTAACGAACCAAATACGTAGAGATAATAAACAAATACCTGTTCTTCCTAAAAACTAAACTCATTTCAATTTCAGAGGTTAGTAGCGTAAACACAATTAAAAAAATAAAAATTATGGCAACTTCGAAACAACAAGAGGGAATGAAAAATGCACACTTACATGAATTATTGGTTGACGGACTAAAAGATATGTTAGGTGCAGAAAGACAATTATTAAAAGGTTTGAAAAAAATGTCAAAAGCAGCACAAAGCGAAACATTAAAAGAAGCTTTTGATACGCATTATCAACAAACAGAAAATCAAATTGAGCGCTTGAAAGAAGTTTTCAGTAATTTGGGAATTACAGCTCGTGGCAAAAAATGTAAAGCAATGGAAGGTCTATTAGAAGAGGCTGACGAAATTGCTGAGGAATTTGAAGATAGTCCTGAAGTGTTGGATGCCGCATTAATTACAGCAGCACAAAAAGTAGAACATTACGAAATTGCATCATACGGATGCTTAGTAACTTTTTCGGATTTGATGGGCCATTCAGAAGCTGCAGCTATTTTAAAAGAAATTTTAGCTGAGGAAAAAGAAACAGATGAGCTATTAACCGAAATTGCAATGGGAGAAGCAAATGTATCTGCCGGTGCAGAAAAATAAGCCGAAAAATCACCTAACAAAATAGGGAAAAAAATAGCAGTGCTTTAAAGGAGGGCACTGAAAAAGTCCCCTTTTATATTGGGCCAAAAAAAAAGGAGTGGAAAGTGCATTTTCTACTCCTTTTTTTGTATCTTAAATTAAGCTTTAAGGAAGTGTAAAGCAAACTGTGTCATTGAGCTCTAAATAGATATAGGTCCCCTTCGGACCTATATCTATTTAGAGCCGCCGAAGGCTTTCATTCTCTCACCAAATTTAAGGTGGAGTTGTTGCATTGTCAAGCCCCAATTACGAATTGGCATAGTCCATTTTTTGCTTATGTTTTGTATTGCCAGATAAATTAACTTTAATAACGCTTGATCTGAAGTAAACGCTCCTTTTGTTTTAGTCACTTTCCTAATTTG
>NZ_JACOIJ010000012.1 GCF_014692495.1 Sphingobacterium litopenaei
AAGGATTAAAAATAATATCGTCAGGAACTGGCGATTACACGGGCGGAGACTCAAATAAGACTTTGGCAACAAAGCACAAGTCTGTGAAGCCCGAAGCCCATTTGTCTTTAGCAAATGGGTAGTTCACCAACGCTATATTTCCCTGCTCCGGCAATAGCCAATGCTATGAAAACTAACATTAATTCCATCGGATGTGAAGCTTTAATAATTCCATCGCCATTTGCTAAGTGCGAAATAGAAACAATAAGCATAGTGAAAGCTAATACGCAAGCTGTGGGACGTGTGAATAAGCCAAGAATGATTAAAGCTGCTCCTACACTTTCCGCTGCCATTGCTGCAAATCCCCAAAAAGAAGTCATAAAAGTTATACCTATTTTGTGCATGGCTGTTCCTAATTTTTCCCAATTTTCGGGGTCTTTAACTATTTTAGGCATTCCATGAAAGCCAGCATAGAACCTCCGATAGCGACTCTTATAATTAATAATCCTACATCTTTGCGAATGTGGGTGATGGATCTACTCATAGTTAGATATGATTTTTATTATAAATATGTCAGTGTAATTTTTTCTTCTTCTACTGTAAGTTGTACTTCTTTACCCAAAATCAAAGCTCTATTATCCTCCATATGTCCTGCAGGAAATCCGAAAGCAATAGGATATTCATACTCGCGAACTTTATCCATAATGATATCCTCAAAACGTTGTCCAAAAGCTGGGTCTGAATCTTTTAAATCGGTAAAACCACCCACAATTAACCCCGCTAATTTATCCAATTTTCCCGCTCTTTTTAAAGTCCAAAGCATTCGATCAATATTGTAATGTGATTCACCTACATCTTCGATGAATAGTATTTTACCTTCATAATCTACGTCAGAAGGAGAAGCCAATACACTCTGCAATAAAGCTAAATTTCCTCCCGTTAGGATACCTTTGGATGTTCCATTACGATTGGGATAGATAGAGTTGGAATATGAAATATCAACATTCTCTCCAAAAAGTGCATTTCTTAATGTAGTAAGCGATTCTTCACTAGCATCCAAAAAAGATTTAACCATTTGCCCATGGATAGTAGGTATTTGAAAGTTATGTTGAATATGACTATGGATGGCTGTAATATCGCTGAAACCAACTATCCATTTTGGTCTTTTCTCAAAAGATGAAAAATCGATTTGGTCAATAATACGTACACATCCATATCCTCCGCGACCTGCTATGATAGCTTTTATTTCAGGATTATCCAATGCTTCTTGAAAATCCTTGGCTCTTAGTGTGTCACTGCCTGCAAACTGATGGTGTTGAGCTGTTACAGAAGAATAAATTATAGGTTCTAATCCCCAATTTTTCAGTACCTCATAAGCTTCCGTTAAGTCTACACTAATATAACTGGCTGGGCAAATAACGGCTATCTTATCACCTTTTTTCAATGGTTGGGGAGTATTCATATTCAATGTTTTAAACGTATATTTTTCAATGTAAATAATTATTGAAGACTTTTTAGAATATTTTGAGCAAGCCTTATTTATTAAGGACAAATTGAATTATCTTTGTACTCTAATTTTTAAAAAGTTTTCACCTTAAAAATACAATATATTGAGCAATTTGTCTAAAAAACGTTATACGATAACTTCGGCTTTGCCGTATGCAAATGGTCCTTTGCATATCGGTCACTTGGCTGGAGCATATATTCCGGGCGATATTTTTGTGCGCTTTTTGCGTCTGAACAATAAAGATGTGGTGTATGTGTGCGGTTCGGATGAACATGGTGCTGCCATTACGATACGTGCTAAAAAAGAAGGTGTTACACCAAGAGAAGTAATTGATAAATACAATAAGCAGATCAAAGAATCTTTCGAAAACTTTGGTATTTCATTTGATATTTACCACCGTACTTCAGAGCCTGTTCATCATGAATTATCACAAGAGTTTTTCTTGAATTTGTATGAAAAAGGTGAATTTATTGAAAAGTTCTCTGAGCAATATTACGACGAAGAATTTAACCAATTCTTAGCGGATAGATATATTACTGGTACATGTCCTCACTGTCAGAATGAAGGCGCCTATGGTGACCAATGCGAAAAATGTGGTACATCATTGAGTCCTACAGATTTGATTAATCCGAAATCTACTTTGAGTGGCAAAACACCTATTCTTAAAGAAACAAAACACTGGTATCTGCCATTGGATAAATATCAACCTTGGTTGGAAGAATGGTTAATCGAGGGTAAAAAGAATGAATTGAAATCCAATGTATTTGGTCAATGCTCTTCTTGGTTGAAATCAGGCTTGCAACCTCGTTCAATGACACGTGATTTGGATTGGGGAGTTGATGTTCCTTTAGAAGAAGCAAAAGGTAAAAAGTTGTATGTGTGGTTAGATGCGCCAATAGGTTATATTTCAGCGACTAAACAATGGGCTATTGACAATGGCAAAAACTGGGAAGATTATTGGAAGAAACAAGCGAATTCGGAGGACGATTCGACGTTGATTCACTTTATCGGGAAAGATAATATCGTATTCCACTGTATTATTTTTCCGGCGATATTACATGCGCATGGTGAATATATCTTGCCAGAAAATGTACCAGCAAACGAATTCTTAAATTTAGAAGGTGACAAACTTTCTACTTCACGTAACCACGCCGTGTGGTTGCACGAATATTTGGAAGAATTCCCAGATAAGCAAGATGAACTACGTTATGTGTTGACTTCAATCCTTCCTGAAACATCAGATTCGGAGTTTACATGGAAAGATTTCCAAGCACGTGTTAATAATGAATTGGTTGCGATTTTAGGAAACTTTGTAAATCGTGTAATGGTTCTTTCACACAAATACTTTGACGGTAAAGTAGTGAAAGGTTCAGAATTTAATGACACAGATAATGCTGTTTTCGACGAATTGGCAAAATATCCTGGATTAATTGAGCAATCTATCGGTAACTACCGTTTCCGTGAAGCGCTTTCTCACTTTATGAATGCAGCACGTTTGGGTAATAAATATTTGGCTGACGAAGAGCCTTGGAAAGTTTACAAAACTGATGAAGAGCGTGTTAAAACAGTATTAAATGTCGCGACTCAAATCGTAGCAAATTTGGCTATTCTGGCGCAGCCCTTTTTGCCTAAGACTTCAGCTAAATTGTTCGAAATGCTAGAACTTCCACAGCAAAATTGGGATAAAGCAGGTACGAAAGATCTTATCTCTACAAATGCTCAATTGGGTGAAGTTCAAATGTTGTTCGAAAAAATCACAGACGAACAAGTTGAAGCACAATTGCAAAAATTAGCAGAGGCGAAAGCAGCGAATGCGATTGCGAACACTTCTGTTTCTCCTGCAAAACCAAATATTTCTTTTGATGACTTCATGAAATTGGATATCCGTGTTGGAACAATTTTAGAAGCGGAGAAAGTGGCGAAAACAAAGAAATTGTTGAAGTTGAAAATCGATACGGGTATTGACCAACGTACGGTAGTTTCGGGTATTGCTGAATTCTTTGCACCAGAAGATATCGTTGGCAAACAAGTTTCAATTTTAGTAAACCTAGAGCCTCGCGAAATCAAAGGTATTCAGTCTCAAGGTATGATTTTGATGGCTGAAGATGCGGATGGTAGATTAGACTTTGTAAATCCTACTTCGGGTATTAAATCAGGTAGTACGGTAAGATAGTCTTGGACTAAGATATATAGTGGAAAGAGCAAAGATGTTTACGCCTTTGCTCTTTTTATGGATACTAATTTATTTCTGTTGTTTTTGACAAATACCCAATCAATTTTTAAAGCGTTGCCAGCTTTTTGGCTTTACTCATTAGCAAGCCTATAATGAATCCAATGAAGGAAGGTAATATCCAGCCTAAGTCTATATCAAAAAATGGTAGGAGATTAAATCGTGAAATCCATTCCGGACTTAATAATCCCAATATTTTTAAAACTCCAATAATAGCAATTAATGTAGCACCAATTAATGCCCCTATGTAAGGTTGTTTAGTCTTTACAAAGCTTCCAAATAGTATGATATATAATACTAAAGTGATGACAATAGGATAAACAAATGCAAGTGGAGGGTAAGCAAATTTAATGATGTTGTCAACTCCGGTCACAGCTAAAGCAGCAGAAACCACACAACAAAGAGTTACCAACAATTTATAACTCAATTTTCCCCCAGATAAATCTGAGAAAAAAGAACCTACAGCTGAAGTTAAAGCAATAGAAGTGGTAAGGCATGCCAAAGCGATACTGATAGAAATAGCGATCATACCATAATCTCCTAAAGTGCTTTTAGCAATATGAATCAATAAGGCCGATCGACTGATGCTCGCATCCGCAATATTCGAGGTCGCCCCTAAATATACTAATCCTCCGTATATTATAAACAGACAGATAGCTGATAGGGCCCCTGAAGATATGACTACCGAACTTTTCTCTTGTACGCTGTTATAGCCTTTGGCTTTTGCTGCATGGATAATTATTCCAGCGAAAATCACCGAAGCTAATACATCCAATGTTTGATAACCTTCGGTAAATCCTAGTGAAAAAGAATCTAAAGCCGTTAATGAGCTACTGGAATATTCTCCTAGTGGATTAAATATTCCAACTGCAATCAGTAAAAGTAGTAATATAAGAAGGGCCGGGGTAAGAATATTTCCAATGATATCCACTACTTTTGACGGAACAATAGTCAACGCCCAAGTGATCCCGAAAAAAAGTATAGAAGAAACTATAGGATTAAAATTTGGAAAATTTGGAAGAAGCCCTACTTCGTAAGTTGTGGCTGCAGTTCTTGGGATAGCGATCAATGGACCAATACATAGCATAATTATAAATCCTAAAATAGGAGCTAATTTTGGATGCACTTTGTTACCTAAGTCTTGTAAAGAATTGCCAGATTTAACGATAGAAAGAATTCCTAAAAAAGGCAATAGTATCCCTGTTAAGCCAAAAGCCAATATGGTAATCCAAACATGATCGCCAATTTGTAATCCAATAAAGGGAGGTAGTAATAAATTGCCTGCTCCAAAGAACATTGCAAATAGGGCAAATCCAATAGTAATAATGTCTTGGTTCTTCTTCATTAGGTAGGGTTAGAATAATAGGTGGGTAAGTTGTTTAGCTTCTTTCACGTCGTGCACACGAAGAATTTGCACACCTCTCTCCAATAATAAGGTGTTTAAAGCTGTAGTGGCATTTAACGATTCTTGAGGCGTAACGCCTAATTTTTTATAAATCATTGATTTTCGAGAAATACCGCCCAATATTGGTAGACCGTGATAATGCAATTCATTTACACGCAGTAGCAATTCATAATTTTGTTCTATAGTTTTGGCGAAGCCAAATCCGGGATCAAGAATAATATCTTTTACACCCAATTCTCTTAATTTTGAAATCTTATCTCCTAAATCTACGGCCACATCATTTACTACATCATCATAGTCAGTTAGTTGTTGCATGGTCTCAGGTGTGCCTCGCATATGCATTAGAATATACGGTACTTTTAATTCAGCTACGGTCTTAAACATATCTTCGTCCAAAAGTCCTCCTGAAATATCATTGATAATATGTGCGCCTGACTTAATAGAAGCTTTTGCGACATCCGCTCTGAAGGTGTCAATAGAAAGTGGAATTTGAGGGAATTCTTCTACAAGAGCTTCAATAATAGGAATAGCTCTGTCTATTTCCTCTTGTGAAGATATCATTGGTGCTCCTGGGCGGGATGAATAAGCACCTACATCAATAATATCGACACCATCATTTATCATATGAGAAGCGTGATCAATAGCATTCTCTAAGGAATTGTGTTTTCCACCATCAAAGAAAGAGTCAGGAGTAATATTAAGAATTCCCATGATTATAGGTTTCTCAAACGTCATCAACGAGCCTTTGATATTGATAGATTGGCATGGGGAAGGCTTTAGCATCTTCATAACTGTAAAAATATAAAAAAGGCTGTAATTTTCACTACAGCCTTTTGGTTCTGGTATTTGAAAATATTATTTCACTACTAATACGCCATCAGCCACAATGTTGATGTCTGTTTTAGGTTGCGTAATCTTAGCAATTTCTTCTGCACTTTTGCCAGCATCTTCTGCATTATGTTGCAATTGTTTTACAGAAAGCTCTTTCACTTTAGCTTTGCCTTCTAATACTACAGTTTTGCCTACAATATCAGTAGGAACAAAATATCCGTAATCTTTGAAGCGAACCATAATTGGCTCTTCTTGACCTTCACGCTTTAATGTTAGAAAACATCCTTTCTTTTTACAAACACCTATCACTTCACCCTCTATTTTACCCGTGTATTCTTTTTTAGATTTTAGGGTGTTTTCCAATTTTTGTACTGAAATCGCATTTTTGTTGTTGATAGCTTTGCCATATTGCACACCTGCTTTAGCGGGTTTGATATTTTCTTGTGCAAAAGCAACTGTAGTTAATGCGATTAAGCATGCACAAAGGCTAATTAACTTTTTCATGGTATTATTATTTACGTATAAATTCAAATTTTCCAGATGGATCCAACTTCATGATAATTGAAGGTTTGCCTTTTGCGGTATCTTGTTGCCCAAATTTAACAACATAGTCTACACCTTCTTTAATTTCACCCGCGATTTCATCGAAATTCGCAGCGGATGGTTGTCCACTAAGATTGGCTGAAGTAGAAATGATAGGTTTTCTAAATCGCTGCAACAATTGTTGGCAGAAAGGATGATCTACAATACGTATGCCTATACTACCATCTTCTGCAATTGCATTTTCAGCTAGATTCTTAGCACCTGAATAAATGATAGTCATTGGTCTATCCGTTGCTTCGATTAATTCATAAGCTACATCTGGAATATCCTTTACATAGCTTGCCAACTGATTGTCGTTGTGCAGCAGGATAAGCATACTTTTGCTTTTATCTCTTCCTTTCAAAGCAAATACCTTTTCCACCGCTTCTGCATTAGTAGCATCACAGCCGATTCCCCAAATGGTATCCGTGGGATACAAAATGAGTCCGCCGTTTTTTAATGTTTCTAAAGCCTGATTAATATCCTCTCTATCCACAAATGTATTCGCCATATCTATTAATTTGTTATTAAACAGCAACGTTATGCTCGCGCAAAGCGTCGTTTAATGAAGTTTTCTTGTCTGTTGATTCTTTACGTTGACCAATGATCAAGGCACATGGTACTTGATATTCGCCAGCAGGGAATTTCTTAGTGTAAGAACCAGGTATTACTACCGAACGAGCTGGCACATATCCTTTGTATTCTTTTGGCTCTGGACCTGAAACGTCGATAATCTTAGTAGAAGCTGTTAATACGACGTTAGCACCTAATACTGCTTCAGTTTCAACACGAACACCTTCAACCACAATAGCACGAGAACCTACGAATACGTTGTCTTCAATGATAACTGGAGAAGCTTGGACTGGTTCCAATACACCACCAATTCCAACACCGCCTGATAAGTGTACGTTTTTACCAATTTGTGCACATGATCCAACTGTAGCCCATGTATCCACCATGGTACCTTCGTCAACAAATGCACCAATATTTACGTAGGAAGGCATCATAATTACACCTTTAGCCAAATAAGCTCCATAACGAGCAGAAGCACCAGGTACTACACGTACCCCCAATTCTTTATAGTTGGTTTTTAATTTCATTTTATCGTGGTAAACGAAAGGCGCATTTTCGATCACTTTCATATCACGAATAGGGAAATAAAGAATAACTGCTTTTTTTATCCAGTCATTTACGTGCCAGCGATTTCCAAGCGGTTCAGCTACACGTAATTCACCATTATCCAATTTCATAATGATGGACTGTACAGCCTCAAAGTATTCTTTATTGCCTAATAATTGTCTATCTTCCCAAGCTTCTTCGATTAATTTTTGAAGTTTTTGAATTTCCATTTTCTTATATAAATCTCTAAATATTAACTACAAATATGCTCATTTTTCTGCAAATCAATAGCGTGTAGAAGTCATTATTTTGAAAGAATGTTAGTATTTTTGGATATGGCAAGTGAATCGGAAAAATTACGTATTGATAAATATTTGTGGGCTATTCGTATCTTCAAAACTCGTAGCTTGGCTACGGAAGCTTGCAAAGCCGGACGTGTGAAGCTGAATGGACAAAATATAAAACCTTCTTATGTTGTCAAAGTAGGAGAGATCTACGCTATTCAAAAAGGAATTGAACGAAAAGTAATCTTAGTGACAGGATTGTTGGAAAGAAGAGTAGATGCCAAAACAGCTGTTCAATATTATGAAGATCATACTCCAGTAGAGGAAACCTATGGTTTTAAATCGGTGTTCCAAGCTCCAATCTTAAAGCGTGATAGAGGAACAGGACGTCCAACCAAACGTGATCGTCGTGAAATAGATGATCTAAAGGCCAGTGAATGGTGGGATCAGGAAGAAGATTAGTTTAAGACATTGGAAACATAAAAAAGCAAAATCCTCAAAGTTATTTGAGGATTTTGCTTTTTTATAAGGATAATAGATTATCTATTTTCTAAGTCTACGTATTCACGATCCACTTCGCCAGTATATACTTGACGTGGACGGCCGATAGGCTCTTTGTTGTCACGCATTTCTTTCCATTGTGCGATCCATCCCGGAAGACGACCTAACGCAAATAATACCGTAAACATTTCTGCGTTGAAACCTAATGCACGGTAGATAATACCTGAGTAGAAGTCAACGTTTGGATATAATTTTCTATCGATAAAGTATTGATCAGATAATGCAGCTTGTTCTAAACCTTTAGCAATATCCAATACTGGATCTTGTACTCCTAATTTTTCTAATACTTCGTCAGCTGCTTTTTTGATGATTTTAGCACGTGGATCGAAGTTTTTGTACACACGGTGACCAAAGCCCATCAAACGGAATGGATCGTTTTTGTCTTTAGCTTTAGCTAAGTATTTCTCTACATCCCCACCGTCTTTTTTGATATCTTCCAACATCTCAATTACAGCTTGGTTAGCACCACCGTGAAGAGGACCCCACAAAGCATTGATACCTGCTGAGATAGAAGCATATAAGTTAGCATTTGACGAACCAACGATACGTACTGTAGAAGCTGAACAGTTCTGCTCGTGATCTGCGTGTAATATTAACAATACGCGCATTGCATCCAATACAGCGTCATCAAAGATTTTATCACAGTTTACTTCACCAAAAATCATGTTCATGAAGTTGTCGATATAACCCAAATCTTTTTTAGGGTATACAACTGGATGACCTAATGATTTCTTTTGAATCCATGAAACAATTGTCGGCATTTTACCGATCAAGTTTACGATAGTTTGGTATTCCTCTTCTTCGTTTTGATTTGGATTTAAAGATTCTGGATAGAATGCTGATAAAGCACCGACTAAACATGAAAGCTGACCCATTGGGTGAGATTTTGATGGGAATCCAGCGAAGAAGTTTTTCATATCTTCGTGAACCATCATTTGACCTTTGATGTCAGATCTGAATTTTTCTAAAACTTGTTTAGAAGGTAATTCGCCATAAATCAATAAATAAGCAACTTCTAAGAAAGTTGATTTTTCTGCTAATTCCTCAATTTTATAGCCGCGGTATTTTAGAATACCTTTTTCGCCATCCAAAAATGTAATAGCACTTTTAGTAGCACCCGTATTTTTGAATCCCGGGTCTAATGTAATATATCCTGATTGGTCTCTTAATTTTGAAATATCAATAGCTTTTTCGTTCTCAGTTCCTGTGATTACAGATAACTCAAGCGTCTTGCCATTTAAATTTATAGATGCTGTTTCCGACATAATCAATTTTCTTGTATACACAAAAGTATAAAATTCGATAAGAAAAACTAAACTTAAAACAAGTTTAAATGACATTTATCAGTCATAAATTAAAAATTTTCATAAGTCTAACTATCTGATTATCTAATTCTGTCAAAAACCTGAGAAATAATTTACGAAAAATTTGTTATTCTACGAGATATTCGTAGATTAGTATTGTGATTGAAAATGTACTACGATGAAATTAGAGAAACTTACTATACAAGAAGAAGAAGCAATGTTGTCTGTTTGGCAATTAAAGGGCGGTTTTGTAAAAGAAATCTTAGATAATATGAAGCCCGAAGAACAAGTTCCTTATACTACACTAGCTTCTACAATTAAGAATTTAGAACGAAAAGGTTACGTAAAAGCTGTAAAATACGCGAATGCTAAACGATATGAGCCTATCATTACGTTAGAAGAGTATCGTGCAAAGTTTATGAATTTTTTTGTGGGTGACTATTTTAAAAATTCTTACAAGGAAATGGTTTCCTTCTTTATTAAAGAAGAAAAATTGAGTGAAAAAGAATTGGAAGAGCTGATGGAAATGATCAAGCATAATAAATCCTGATGCAATGGAAAATCTACTAACCTACATACTTCAAGTAAACCTTTTATTGGCTTTAATTTATTTCGGGTACCACTTCCTTCTGAAAGGGTTGACTTTTTATGTACTAAATAGGATTTATTTTATAATAGCCAGTATATATGCTTTTGTATATCAATTTATAGATATTAAAACTTGGTTTACTAAAAGTGAAGTAATTGATACAGCATTTCTGCCTGAATTTATTACTCCTGTTTTTTTGAATAATTCTGCAAGTTCTGGAATATCACTATTGGATATTATTATTGCTGTGTTCAGTACGGTAGCAATTGTTTTTGTGCTAAAATTTTTGGTTCAACTATTTAGTTTGCTTCGTATTCACTTAAATTCTAAAGATGCTACATGGCATTCCTATTTATTCCGTAACGTCTTATTTCCAGTAGTTCCTTTTTCATTCTTCAATAAAATATATATTCATAAAGAGCAACATCGAGAAATCGAGTTGCAAGATATTTTCGCACACGAAATTGTACATGTGAGAGGCCATCACACAGTAGATATTTTGTTGTTCGAAATAATATTGGTGTTTTGTTGGTACAATCCCTTCGTATGGCTGATGCGCAAAGCTGTACGTCAAAATTTAGAATTCCTGACTGATCAACAGGTGCTAAATAAAGGGGTAGACAAGCAAACCTATCAATATTCGTTACTACATGTCACCAAGCAAGGTGCTGCGGTGGGTATTAGTAACCAATTTAATTTTAAAACCCTAAAAAAGCGCATTATGATGATGAACAAAAAACGCTCTTCCAAATTGGAATTGAGCAAGTATGCTTTCTTACTTCCTGTCTTGTTGATCGCAGGAGCGTCCTTTACGGTAAGTAAAGCAGAAAAGAATATTGAAAAAATAGTGGAGAAATCACAAAACACCACCGTGTTAGACGAGAGTTTAAAAGTAAAAATGCAAGGTGAAGTTGGTGAATTATTAAAGAATACGATTGGTACGGATATTATCTCCGTCGATACCAGTCAAAAAATTTATAATGCGGATTATCCGTTAGCTCCTTCAACTTTTAACAGAGAAGAATTAAGAGGTAAGAATCTATATTTCGAAATTGATGAAAAGTTGGTCTCGCTAGATGACTTTTATGATTTCCCTAGATCCGACATTTATGCAGTAGATATTTATACGGATAAAGAGTATATCCAGAAGAAGATCGGTAAGGAGAACGTAGAAGGATATTTTGTGATTACTTCGCGTGATTGGATTGCGAAAAATTATCCGGTAGAGCAGTTGCAAAAGATGGTGAACGAGGGCAACGAACGAGGCCTAACTTTTACAGTAGAAGAAAATGGTAAAAAACGGATAATAAAAGGTCAATCTGCAGATTATGAAGCCTTGAAGAAGTTATCTCCTTTCTATGAATATGAATCAGATAAAAAGAAGAAAAGTGTTCAAACTCAAGTAGATGTCAGAAGACTGAAAGGCAAGTCTGAAATTGATAAAACAAAGAAATTTATATACGATTACGACGGTAAGATTCTCTCTAAAAGTGAATTTTTAGCAATTGCTGATGAGAACTTAAAGCAATTAACACAAATGATGTCAAGATCGGTTATGAAGGGAAAATACAGTTCGTTAGTATCTAACTGGGAAGATTATGACGGTGTAATACACGCAATCTCAGCTCAAGGTGAAGAAAAATTAAAAGAACAAAGAGAAAAAGCCTTATATGTCGTTGATGGAGTAGAAAAAGGAAAGGGTTTTGATTTATCGAGCATAAAGCCAGATGATATAGAATCTATTTCTGTATTGAAAGATCAAAGTGCTATTGCTTTGTATGGAGATAATGGTAAGGATGGTGTGATTACAATCACTACAAAACACAATTCATCGGCGCGCATAAAAGAAAGGTCAAATGATGAAATAGGGATTTTTTTAAAAAATGATGATGACTCAAACACCAATACGCGAAGTCCAGGTATAAGACTAGAGGGGAAAAAATCAATAAATGAAATACCTAAAGAAGAGCGACCACTTTTTGTCATCGATGATAAAGCTCAGAACTTAGATTTTGATATAAATTCTTTAAATTCTAATGATATAGAGTCCGTATCGGTTTTTAAAGGAAGTAGCTACATAGCTGAATTTGGTGATAACGCTAAGAATGGTGTTATTAAAATTGTTACCAAGAAAAATAAAAACAAAGAGGTTGTGATAACTGGTTACAAATCAAAGGAAAGTGACTCTGTTAAAGTTAATACTAAGGGAGCTATAAAGGATATAACAGTTACAGGTTATAAAAAATAAAATAAGTATTTATTAAAGACAAATAGCACTCAACTTGAGTGCTATTTGTTTTAAGATTTAATATGAGATATTAAATCTTATTTATAAGCGAATACTTCACCCAGATCTTCGTTACTTGTAAAAGTACAGCCTAAGTCAGTTAATTCACCCGTACCAATGTTGATCACCATACCGTGTACAGCTAAATCGTCACGGTCCTTCCAAGCATTTTGTACGATAGAAGTAGTACAAAGGTTGAAAACCTGCTCTTTAACATTTAATTCAATAAGACGATTTACTTTATCCTCGTGATTTTCGATAGCATCAATTTCAGCAGCGTGAAGACGATAGACATCTTTAATGTGGCACAACCAGTTGTCAATTACACCAAATTGTTGACGGCTCAAAGAAGCAGCTACACCGCCACAACCGTAATGACCTGCAATGATTACGTGTTTTACTTTCAATACATTAACCGCATAATCCAATACAGATAACATACTCATGTCAGAGTGGATTACCATGTTAGCAATATTACGGTGTACAAATACTTCACCTGGTTTTTTACCTGTGATTTCATTTGCCGGAACTCTACTATCCGCACATCCAATCCAAAGTACTTCAGGGCTTTGACCTTTCGCTAACTGTTGAAATCTTCCTGATTCGTCTTGTTTTACGAAATCAACCCACTCTCTGTTACCTTCTAATATTTTCTCAAATCCTAATTCTAAGTCTTTGTTACCCATTTTGTTAAATTTATTTTGTGAGTCTCTAAACTAGGAGACCAAGTTAAAGTTTTTGTGATAATTAATACTATAATTTTTAAACTATTCTTTGAAGTTTAGCCTTCTTTGTACGTACAGACTTTCGTTTGTACGATACATCTTGTAATTCTATGTCTAAACCTTTGCTCATGGCATTTTGTTCAAAGTCTTTTAAAACTTCTAACACATCTTTATCGATGAACTTACTATTCTTGCCGTCTATAACCACTTTCTCTACGGAACGAGGTAGACTGTATAGTTTTTGTTGAATTGGCACTTTATTCAAAAATGAAACCTCTTCAGCTAATGTCAATACTGCTGTTTGTTCTTCTGTAATTTCAAACTTATATGCATTTTGCATATTGGCACGAAGGATATAAAATGTTGCAACCAATATACCTATACCTACACCCATCAATAGATCCGTGAAAACTATCGCAACTACTGTAGTCGCAAATGGAATAAATTGATCTAAGCCTTTGCGGAACATTTGTTGAAATAAAGCTGGCTTAGCCAATTTATAACCTGTATGCAATAGAATAGCAGCCAAACACGCTAATGGAATTAAGTTGATAATCGAAGGAATCGCTAATAAAGCAACTAATAGCCAAAAGCCGTGTAGAATTGACGATTGTCTTGTACGGCCCCCTGAATTCACGTTTGCTGATGAACGTACGATAACTGAAGTCATAGGCAAACCTCCTAAGAAACCTGAAGTCATATTACCCACACCTTGTGCTATTAATTCGCGATTGGTTGGCGAATTTCTTTTAAATGGATCCAATTTATCTACCGCTTCCAAACTTAATAAAGTCTCTAAACTAGCAATGATGGCTAAGGTAAAAGCTACTACCCAAACTTCTTTGTTTAAAATTTGAGAAAAATCTGGAAGTACAAATAAACCTGTAAATTCAGCCAGTGAAGAAACAGAAGGAATAGATACAAAATGACTTGGAATTAAAGCCATACTTGTTCCTTGGAAGGCGTATCCTAATCCTACACCGATAAGTACAACAACTAGCGGTGCTGGCATTTTGTTCAAATATTTAATGGATGGCCAGAAGATAAGTACTAAAAGAGACAAGGCACAAATGATGGTAGCTCCTAAATTAATACTTGAGAAAATAGTGTCCGCATAGGCTGCGACCCCGCCACCATTGTCCATTTCAAATGCGTGACTTTCGGTCATACCGAAGGCTAACGGTAATTGTTTCAAAATAATGGTGATACCAATAGCAGCAAGCATACCTAAAATTACAGAGGATGGGAAATAATTTCCAATCATACCTGCTTTCACCACACCTAATATTAATTGAATAACACCTGCTAACATCACTGCTAACAAGAAGGTTTCATATGCGCCTAATTTTTGTATAGCACCAAAAACGATGACAGTCAAACCTGCCGCTGGACCAGAGACACTCAATGGTGACCCCGAAATAGCACCTACAACAATTCCACCAATGACACCTGTCAATACTCCAGCAAACAAAGGTGCTCCTGAGGCCATGGCAATACCCAAACATAAAGGCAAAGCAACAAGGAAAACTACAATTGATGCTGGAAAATCATATTTTAAATCCCTTTTCGATAATTTAAGAAAAGCGGACGTACGAGTTCCTAACATATTATAAATTGTTTAATAATTATCTAAATACATGAGTTGACACACACGAAAATCATACTGTACTTGGTTTCAAGTACAATAAAAAAATAGCGAATACATCACCCAATAAAAATTTTGGATAAAGATTAACAGTTAGGAGGCGGGGTAGGAACTCTAGGATGAAAACTGCAAATAGATTTTTCGTCTTTTAAATAATCGCGCTGTTTACTTGAGTTTTCAACAGTAGGATTAAAACTTAAATCAATTGCATCCGGTTTGAATATCTTTACACCATGTTCATGCAAATCTTCATTATTGGAGTTGGTGTTTTTAGCGCCTGTCTCTAATTCCAATTGCATGACAATTTGTAATACCGTGCCTTTGTCAAGCACATCTATAAACATTGGTGTAGCAGAAATGAGCATTTTCGAAAAGAAGACAAAAAAACATAGCTTAGCAGCTATTATCCTTTTTGCTTTATTAAACATCGAAAATTTACTTCTCATACTGACACAAAAATAACTTTTATAGCCAAATTAACAAGAGGAAATAGAATTTTGTTGTGAAATTGTGACAAAAACATTATAAAATTTTAAATAATTGATTTTTTAATAATTTAATTCTAATGATTTGTTCATCTTTAAAAATGATATAACCTATTTTGTATATTTACTTTAAATAATACTAAGACAAAGCATATGAAACAAAACTTCATCGAAAAGATAACAACTTCCTATCAACCCAAAGGTGAATTTATACAATTAGGTTCAGGTATTTTGAACGGTGAAGTTGTCACTGACGCCAAAGTGAATTTAGCACTCAAAATGATGAATCGCCATGGACTCATCGCAGGTGCTACAGGTACTGGAAAAACCAGAACCTTACAATTGATAGCAGAGCAGCTCTCTGACAAGGGGGTTCCTGTATTCATGTTGGATGTCAAAGGAGATTTGTCTGGGTTAGCAGAAGAAGGAAAAACAAATGATGCATTGATTGAAAGAGGCAACGCTGTAGGTATTCCTTTTGTGCCTTCTAGTTTTCCTATCGAAATATTTTCTTTGACAGGTAAGTTGGGCGCATCGATGCGATTGACTGTCGAAGATTTTGGACCTGTCATGCTGGCTAGGATTTTAGATTTAAATGATACACAAACAGGCGTTCTGAGTGTAATATTTAAATATGCACAAGACAAAACTATGCCTTTAGTCGATTTTAATGACTTAAAGAAACTGTTGTCCTATTTATCCGAAGGAGCGGGCGCAGCAGAAATAAAGGATGATTATGGCAAAATAAGTTCAGCAAGTTCAGGTGCAATACTACGAAAAATAGTAGCTATAGAACAGCAAGGTGTGTCACATATTTTTGGAGAAAAGGAATTTGAAATTCAGGATTTATTTGGAAAAGTAGATGGAAAGGGTGTTATCACTTTATTGAATATTTCGGATATTCAGGACCAACCTTTATTATATTCTACATTTTTGTTGAGCTTACTAGCGCAGTTATTCAAAAAGCTGCCCGAAGTAGGAGATTTGGATAAACCTAAATTGGTTTTCTTTTTGGATGAAGCACATTTATTGTTTAATGGAGCTTCTAAGGCTTTTTTATCGCAGATTGAGCAGATTATTCGATTGATTCGTTCCAAAGGTGTTGGTGTATTTTTTTGTACGCAGGCTGCGACCGACGTTTCCGAAAGTGTATTGAGCCAGTTGGGGAATAGAGTGCAGCATGCTTTACGTGCTTTTACGCCAAATGATGCTGAGAATCTAAGAAAAACCGTAAAAACATATCCTACTTCTCAATTCTATGAGATAGATAAGGTGCTTACCTCCTTAGGAACAGGGCAGGCATTGGTCACCGTTTTAAATGACAAAGGTATTCCTACAGAAGTAGTCGCTACTCACCTCGTGCCAGCAAGAGCAGTGATGGGACCATGTTCGGGACAGACTTACGATCAAGTGATCAAACAATCCGATTTCTTTCAGAAATATCAAGAAAGAATAGAAAGAAGATCAGCAGCCGAAATTATCGAGGAGAAAGAGGCTCTGGATGAACAGTTGGCTGCTAAAGAAAAGGCAAGTCAAGAAGCGGCAAAACAAGCACAAAAACCGCGAGCTACTTCTTCAAGAAGACAAACACCATTAGAGGCAGCTCAAACGCAAGCCAGCCGTACATTAGCACGCGAAGGTGTCAAATTATTAGGTAAAATTGCAACTGGAATATTGAATGCTTTCTTAAAAAAGAAATAGTATATTTGCGAAAAATTAATTATTTACTAAAGCAATATGGGAAAACCTACTTTATTAGTTCTTGCAGCAGGGATGGCAAGTCGTTATGGATCTTTAAAGCAAGTTGATGAATTTGGTCCTCACGGTGAAACGATAGTCGATTATTCGATTTATGATGCTATCCAAGCAGGATTTGGAAAAGTAGTATTTATAATACGTAAAGAATTTGAGGACGTAATGCGTTCTAAATTTGATGCTAAACTTGAAGGAAAAATCGAAGTTGATTATGCTTTTCAGGATTTCGATTTGACTAAATTCGGTGTAGATCGCGTTATTGAACGTTCAAAACCATGGGGAACTGCACATGCGGTTATGAGCGCTAAAGATAAGGTTGAAGGGGCTTTTTGTGTTATCAATGCGGATGATTTCTATGGTACGGATTCTTTCATCAAAATGGCAAAATTCTTAAATGAAGAAGTCACAGATAAACATATGGCGCTGATGGGTTTTGCTGTAGGTAACACAATGTCTGACTATGGTTATGTATCGCGTGGTGTTTGTGAAGTAAGTGCAGCGGGTAATATGGCCTCGGTAACAGAACGTACAAATATCTATTATAAAGGTGAAGGTGCTGGTCGTAAAATCGTATTCAATGAAAATGACGTAGAATATGAATTGGACCCGCAAACGCGCGTATCCATGAATTTTTGGGGTTTTACACCTAAAGTTTTTGATGTGTGTTTAGATTTATTCCCGGCTTTCGTGGAAGAAAATGCGGAAAATCCTAAAGCTGAATTCTTTATTCCTTCTATTCCAGATTATATGGTAAAACATGGAATGGCAGATTTCAAAGTGATTCCTACTTCATCTAAATGGTTTGGAGTTACTTATCCCGAAGATAAGCCAATTGTACAAGAGAGTATCTCTGCTTTAGTGGCACAAGGTGCATATCCTGAAAAACTTTTCTAGACTATTGATGTTTATTAGATAATAAATATATGAAGTGCAAAATTTTTATTTTGCACTTTTTTTATGACTTAAATTATGAGATTTATCAAAATGTTGCTGTATTTCATTGCTGCGCTTCTTCTCTTTATTCTATTGTATTTTGCATTGGATGCGATTTTGTCTAGAATTCCAGCTTTGAAGAAAGAAATTTCAGATTCACAAACTAAGTATACTATTTATTTGCTGTCGAATGATGTGCATACAGATCTTGTTTTACCCGTACAAACAGATATCGTGGATTGGAGAACTATATTTCCCACAGAGAATAACAAAAGTAAGGAAACAAATTATGCTTGGGTAGGATTAGGTTGGGGTGATAAAGGTTTTTATTTGAATACGCCTGAATGGAAGGATTTAACTTTCAAAACGGCTTTTGTGGCTATGGTGGGAATAGGGGAGACGGCATTACATGTGACCTATCATCCTGAAATGATAGAAAATAATCTTTGTTATAAAATTGAAATTGATGAAGAGCAATACAAAATTCTTATGCACTATGTATTAGAAAGTTTGGAAACGAAAGATGATAAAGAGCCGATTTTAATTCAGACTACCGCACAATATGGAAATACAGATGCCTTCTATGAAGCTTTAGGCTCATATAGTATGCTTTATTCGTGCAATACCTGGACCAATAATGCTTTGAAAAAAGCAAATCTTCCTTCAGGAATTTGGACGGTTTTCGATAAAGGGATATTAAGGTGGTATGGGTATGGAAAGTAAGATATTTATTACATTTTGTAAAAAATATTTGTCATAATGTAACAAGAGTTTTATCTCTAATATTTTAATTATAAAGGTTTTATGAATTATATTTGGGGAATAAACCAAACCATATGAACTTTTATCCTCTTTTTGGACGTTTAGGACGCATTATTATTGCAACTGTTTTATTAATTACAGCTGTAAATTA
This sequence comes from Sphingobacterium litopenaei, assembly GCF_014692495.1. Taxonomy (GTDB): domain Bacteria; phylum Bacteroidota; class Bacteroidia; order Sphingobacteriales; family Sphingobacteriaceae; genus Sphingobacterium; species Sphingobacterium litopenaei. The sequence continues at coordinate 19,135 of NZ_JACOIJ010000012.1, forward strand.
TGTTCAGGAATCTCTGTGCGATATAAAAGTTGTTGAAATCGCTAGGAATATAGAAGGCGAATTTTCAATTCAATTTGATGAGATTGGTGTTAAATTGGCTTTAAATGATAGTACCTTCATGTTAAAGGTTGAAGCCTGATTTTTGAGATTTATTTGCTAATCGAATAAAAAATCCCCTCAGAATTTCTGAGGGGATTTTTATGTATTATAGGTGAGGATTATTTAACCTCTTCGAATTCTACATCTTGTACATCGTCACCACCTTGGTTGTCTGATTGAGATTGACCAGCATCACCTTGTGGTTGTGCACCACCTTGTTGTGAAGCAGCGTACATTTCTTCAGAAGCAGCATTCCAAGCATTTTGTAATTCTGCAGAAGCCGTATCGATGTCAGCGAAATTACGAGCTGCGTAAGCTGCTTTTAATTTCTCTAAACCAGCTTCGATAGGCGCTTTTTTGTCCGCTGAGATTTTATCACCGTATTCTTTCAATTGTTTTTCAGTTGAGAATACTAATGCATCAGCAGCATTGATTTTATCTGCTTCTTCTTTTAATTTTTTATCCGCTTCAGCATTCGCTTCTGCTTCTTGTTTCATTTTTTGAATTTCTTCGTCTGATAAACCTGAAGAAGCTTCGATACGGATATTTTGCTCTTTACCAGTAGCTTTATCTTTAGCAGATACTTTGATGATACCATTTGCATCAATATCAAAGATAACTTCGATTTGAGGAATACCGCGAGGGGCAGGAGGAATATCCGCCAATTGGAAACGACCTAAAGTACGGTTTTGTGAGGCCATTGGACGTTCACCTTGCAATACGTGAATTTCTACTGAAGGTTGGTTGTCAGATGCTGTAGAGAATACTTCTGATTTCTTAGTAGGAATAGTTGTATTCGCTTCGATCAATTTAGTGAATACACCACCCATAGTTTCGATACCTAAAGAAAGTGGAGTAACGTCTAATAACAATACATCTTTTACTTCACCTGTCAATACACCACCTTGGATAGCAGCACCTAAAGCAACAACTTCGTCAGGGTTAACACCTTTTGAAGGCTCTTTACCGAAGAATTCTTTTACTGCTTCTACGATAGCAGGGATACGAGTAGAACCACCTACTAAGATAATTTCATCGATATCCGAAGTGCTGTAACCCGCATTTTTCAATGCTGTACGACAAGGGTCGATAGTACGTTTTACTAAATCAGCTACTAAAGTCTCAAATTTAGCACGAGATAATGTACGTACTAAGTGTTTAGGACCTGTAGCATCAGCAGTAATGTATGGTAAGTTGATTTCTGTTGAAGTAGTGCTTGAAAGTTCGATTTTAGCTTTTTCAGCAGCTTCTTTCAAACGTTGTAACGCCATAGCGTCATTTTTCAAATCGAAACCATTGTTTTCTGCTTTGAACTCATCGTTCAACCAGTTAATGATTGTATTATCAAAGTCATCACCACCCAAGTGCGTATCACCGTCAGTTGATTTTACTTCGAATACACCGTCTCCTAATTCAAGAACAGAAACGTCATGTGTACCACCACCACAGTCGAACACTACGATTTTCATATCTTTGTTTGCTTTGTCAAGACCGTAAGCTAAGGCAGCAGCAGTAGGTTCGTTGATAATACGTTCTACTTTCAAACCTGCGATTTCACCAGCTTCTTTCGTTGCCTGACGTTGCGCATCGTTAAAGTAAGCAGGCACAGTGATTACCGCACGAGTTACTTCTTGACCTAAATAATCTTCAGCAGTTTTCTTCATTTTCTGAAGCGTCATAGCTGAGATTTCTTGAGGTGTATATTTACGGTCATCAATCTCCACACGAGGAGTATTGTTGTCACCTTTTACTACTTTGTATGGAACATGTGAGATTTCTTTTTGAGCTTCGTCAAAAGAAGTACCCATGAAACGTTTGATAGAATAAATCGTTTTGTGTGGGTTAGTGATTGCTTGACGTTTTGCAGGATCACCTACTTTACGTTCACCACCATCTACAAATGCTACGATAGAAGGAGTAGTACGTTTACCTTCGTTGTTAGCAATTACTACTGGCTCGTTACCCTCCATTACAGCAACACATGAGTTCGTAGTTCCTAAGTCGATTCCTATTATTTTAGACATATTATGAATATTGTTTTTTACTAATTTTAAAATTTGATAAGTATATAACAACCCTTGTGCCAACAACTATTCTGCCTCAAAAATGTAATATAATATCACAAAATGTCTTAAAAATGCCACATTCATGTGACAAATTGTCTTCGATTAGTAAATTAATTGTTCTTGAATCTGTCTTCTTGCCGTATTACTGTCACGTCCACGTTGAAAAATTCTGCCAAAACTTTTGACAAAATCGTCCAACGTTATCGCACTTGCCTTTTTGTCTTTCCAATCGTTAGGAGTGGTATCATTGGTATAATCTACTTTTGTTGCCCAATACTGAATATGCATTTCTGGAATAGCCAAACCTAATATCATTCCTGGTAATCCACTACTCAAGGCAGGTCCTGCTGATACAGGAATTTGGTCCGTGTAAAAGGCTACTAAGTATAATGAATCCGGAGTAGATCCATTGACACGTCTACATTCAAAACCTGCAATTTCTCTATACTCGTCTGTGAATCGCCAAGTGATATTGTTTAAGCTGTCCGAAATAATATATTTTTCGTCAATTTCCAATTGTACATTGCTAGTTCCTTTTTTTAGATCTTGATAAAATACTTTTGAATTATTGTTGACCCTTCCGCGAGGAGCACCACCTACTACATTCATCTGCATAGCACCTCCACGACCTCCACCAAAATTTCCTCCTCTGGCACCACCACCAGCTCCACCTCTTATATTCATTCTGTTTCCCGAATTATTTGAAGCACTACTTTCTTCAGCAAAAGGATCTATTGTCAAAACGGTACTGTTTTCATCAAAATAAAGAAGCATCTTTTGAGTGGTTGATTCTGGCATATTATCCAAGCTGAATCCACCACCACCGCCACCGAATCTCATCATCATTGATGGATCAACATTTTGTGTCATACTACGCATGCGTGCTTTGGTAAAGGTTACTTTATCAAAAGCAATTTTTCCTCTGGTGCCAAAATAGGCGTATTGTGCTTGGGTGTATGAGATGCTTAATAGTAATATGAGCGTTGTTATAATTTTAGTCATTGCTTTTCTTTCCTAAATTTTTGTTAAAATCCCATTTCAATCCAAATAATACATATCGCGTCAACATAAGTTGAGTAGATTCCGAAAATTGTGTGTCCGATACATTTCTATTCGTCGTATTGTAGGTTTTGAAAATATCAAATGCTTTTATGCTAGCTACTAAACTTTGATTTTTTAATAGCTTTTTACTCAATTCTACATTGGTATAAAATTGTTGAATACTTTCTTTGTACAATTTTGTTGGACCTTCTATGCTGTAATTAATATGTGTCGTAATATTAAATTGTTTTGGTAAAAAATATTTTAAGAAGGCGCTACCTCCTGTACTCAAATTGGTGTAATTTAAATCCTGCTGAAGGCTGTTTCGTTGGTTATTAGCATTTACGCGCCAATTGAAGTCGTAATCCAAACCTTTAGAATCTTGTTCATTGAAGCTGAATCCTGTAAGGATGGAAGCATTTTGGGTGTTATTTAATTCATATTGACCTTGATTGTCTCTTGAACCATCCTGAGAATATCTGGTGTAAGTAAAGCCATTCGTATAGTTAGCTCCAGAGAAAATGTTGAATTGTACTTTGCGATCAAAGATAGGTTTGCCATAGTTTGTATTCAAGCTTGCATTCCAACTTGTTTTGCCCATTACATTCACATAAGTGCTAGTAGTCAAAGTATCCGTTACCGTACGTTTATTTACAATTGGGTTATTTTTAAAAGCTATGGATGAATTAATGTTCCAACTGGTGCCTTTTAATAAACTCATAGTATTATAATTCAATCTGAAACTGTTGTTTACAGCGCGTTTCAAATTCGGATTACCTTCTTGCACAAAAATAGGCGAAGTTTGTGGCTGTGTAGGTTGCAATTGAGAGAATGACGGTACATCAAAGTTATTTTGATAGGAAGCATTAATGTTCTTACGGTTTGATATTTTGTAATTACCATTAATATTTAAATCATTATCCCAAAACGTTCTGTCCAAATCGATATCATGGTAAGAATCATTTAGCGATTGATCCCTATAATTTGTCCTATTGGATAAGGAAAAATTAAATTTCTCTGCATTGTAATTTAAGTTCGCTACTACGCTTTGGTTGCTGGTTTTGTTTATTAAGTTTTGTGAATATTGTTCATCTAGTGTTCTGCCTGTAGCTGTATTATTAAATGCATCAACTTTATTCGTGTTGTTGTTGTAGCCAAAATTATAGCCTAAAGTAAAATGTAATTGTTGCGTTATTCTGTCAGAGAATTGAAGCTGCGTAGAAAAATTATTTCTGTTATTGTCCGTAAAACGATTCTGATCGACAATAGTTTCTCTATTAGTCTCATACAAGTAAGTGCGTTGAAAAACATCGCTTTCTTGATTTGATTGACTTATTTCATTGTTTAGATTCAAGTTTATTGAACGACCATTCTTATTTAAGCGTTTGCGGTAATTAATGCGAATTTCGTTCGAGAGGTCATCTCCAAAATTACTATTTGTGCTATTGTAATCTCGAACAGAATCGGTTTCATTATTAAGCATAAGGCTTTTGGAGCCACTAAATCCTGTATTTTGGGATTTGTTTGCATTTACATGCACCTCCATATTGGAAGTCGAATCAATTCTCCATCTAAATTGTGATCGTATATTGTGGGACTGATTCGCATTTTCGTTGTTGGATGTACTGTTTGTTTCTTGGATTTTATCCGCTGAAACTATTTCTTTATTATAACTCTCACGCTCATTTCTATTGCTGGCATCATTGAAGTTATAATTCGCGTTGACATTTACCTTTTTATTAAAAAGTTGATTTTCGTAGTTCGCGCCCACTGAAGTGTTTTTTGGCTCACCTGTAATCTGGCTATTCATGCGAAGGCTTCCTTCACGACCACCAGAGGAAGCGCCCATATTATTGGTGTTGGCTGTGATACCAATCCGTTCAGTTCGGTTGAATTTGGCAGCAAAAAGATTTGCCGTATACAACTCTTCGGTGCCCACATGACCTTCGACATTGCCGAAAATTCCTACACGAGCTTCTTCTTTAAGAAGGACATTGACCGTTTGGAAACGTTGTCCATCGTCAATACCTGTCAATTCAGCTTGCTCGGATTTACGTTCATAAACTTGTACTTTATCTACTGCGTCCGCACGAATATTACGAATGGCAATTTTAGGATCGTATCCGAAAAATTCCTCGCCATCAATTAATACTTTGGAAACAGATTTGCCATGTGCTGTAATTGCTCCATCACCTGAAACAGTTAGCCCCGGAAGTCTTCTTAATAAATCTTCTAGCTTGGCATTTTTTTCAGTTTCGAAACTTCCAGCATCATATTCTATGGTATCTCCTTTAATACGGATCGGGATTTTTCCAGTTACCACCACTTCTTCTATCAGGTTGGCTTGAGAGCTCAAAAGAATATTTTCTAAAGTGGTATTCTTATTCAGTTTGACGGGTTGGGAATACAATTCGAATTGGGGGTAGGATACAATTAGTATGTAATCCTCTTGATTAATTTTCTTGAACTCGAAATTTCCGTTTTCATTTGCTCGCGTATGATATTTTAAAATAGAATCTTGATTTAATAAAATTATCGTAGCGTTGGTAAGTGGTGTATTATCTGCCTTGTCGAGAATCCGTCCGTTTAAATTGGATTGCGCTAAGGCAAGGTTTGAAATTAATATTCCTAAAAAAAATAAAAAAGTACTTTTCATTCACAATGGTTCTTGGTTGCCAAAATTAGATATAAAGAGTTGTAAAAGGTTTAATCGAGATGCAACAATATAATGACAAAAATTTATTAATAATGAGGTACTTTTGCGGAGATTATAAAATTACATAGCTATATGAACTTTGAAGATTACTTAAATTATTTCGAACAAATCATTTTACATCCTGAGAAATATCCTGTTTATCAAGATCCGAACTATTATAATTATGCAAAACTAAATTGGTCAAGAACCAACCGTTGGTTGAATAAATTCGAGCCATCAGACGATACTAAAGCGGTGATTGCAGCGATAAAAGAACCGCAAACTTGGATTATTATTACAGAGCCATGGTGTGGCGATGCGGCACATTCCGTACCTCAGTTGATTAATATCGCGGAAATTAATCCAAATATCAAAGTTGAAATTCATTTGCGTGATGAAGAGCCGTTTTTGATTGATAATTATTTAACGAATGGAGGTAAGTCAATTCCAAAATTAGTTATCAGAAATGAGAAGAATGAAGATATTGCTGTTTGGGGTCCTCGTCCCGAAAAGTTGCAAGAGGTATTTTTACAATGGAAATCCGAAGGCCTAGAATTCGATGGGATAAAAGAATTGCTTCAAAAATGGTACAACGCGGATAAAGGTGTTGAAATACAAAATGATATTGTAAAATTATTATCTTTAGTACAACAATCTTAAAATCAATGCATATTGAAGAGCTAAGAGAATATTGTTTAGGTCTAGCGCCTTCGGTGACAGAAGAAATGCCTTTTGGACCTGATACGCTAGTTTTTAAAATTGGTGGTAAAATATTTTTGTTAGTTGGTCTTGATCAAGTTCAAGATTTGAGCTTCAATGTAAAATGTGATCCAGAATATGCCGTAGAACTAAGAGAAAAATATGAGCAGACCGTAATACCGGGCTACCACATGAATAAAAAACATTGGAATACGGTTTATATCGGGAGAGAACTGCATGATAAGCAACTCCAGGAATTGATAGATCACAGTTATGAATTAGTGGTGAAATCTCTTCCAAAAAGTGTTCGAGATAGCATATAAAATAATAAGAGCGGTAATCTTAGGATTGCCGCTCTTGTCTTTGTTACATTTTCAAGCCAATTTCTCTTAATCTTTCGTCTAAGTATTGACCAGCTGTGTAATCTTCATAAGCTTTTGGATATTCTTCAGAAATACATGAATCCAAACAAGCTAAGCTCATGCTTGCTTTAGGATGTAAGAAGAATGGGATTGAATAACGTGAAGTTTTCATCAATTCACGAGGAGGGTTAACCACTCTATGCGTTGTTGATTTCAACTTATTGTTTGTTAAGCGTTGTAACATATCTCCCACATTGATTACGATGTCTTCTCCTTTAGCTTTGATAGGGAACCAATCTCCATCTTTAGTCAAGACTTCCAAACCATCGGCACTAGCACCAATTAATAATGTAATCAAGTTGATGTCCTCGTGCGCGCCAGCACGTACAGCATCTGGAGCAAGTGCATCAGGATCTTCAATTGGGAAATAGTGAATAGCTCTTAGAATAGAATTACCGTTGATAACAAATTTTTCAAAGTAATCTTCTTCTAAATCTAGGTATGAAGCAATCGCTTTTAGTAAATTGCGTCCTGCATCTTCTAATTTTTTATAAATCTCGGCAGTGATTTCGTTAAAACGAGGTAATTCTGCCACTTGTGGATTGTCTGGAAAATCAGCTTTGGAATACTCTTCACCAACAATAGTTTGTCCTCTTTGCCAGAATTCTTTTAAATCTGGTACCTTAGCGTCTTTCGCTTTTTCTCTTCCTTTGCTCGTGTAGCCACGTTGACCAGCCAATTCTGGGTATTCGTATTGATCCTTTATTTCTTGTGGAAGATCAAAGAATTCTTTCACAACTTTATAAAGCTCATCAATTAATTCTGGGCTAAGTCCATGATTTGCAATGGTAACGAAACCCGTTTCATTGAAAGCTTTACCAATATCTTGTACAAATTGAGCGCGCTGTTCGGCTGTACCTTGCGTATAATGTTGCAAGTCTAGTCGAGGAATATTTACTAGTGCCATAGTTTTGTGTTTGTTTTTGCAAAGTTAATGGATTATTAACAGAATGCGTATTGATTATGTTTATAACCTATTATATATTTGGCGTAAATTATAGATAATCAGTGTTTAAAAGTTTTCCACATTTGAAATTTACTATAATTATATCATTAACCAATTAAGTGCTTGATTCTTTTCAGACACTTTTTTATTAAAAATGCAACTTTATTCTTGAATTATTGAATTCTAATGTATAGATTTGTTATGCTTGCATAATAAACTTAGGTGTACCATTTATCCAAATCGACTATGAGCCAGAACAAAACGATTGACTATTTTTTGAAAGCCGCATGGCAAACTGTAGCAAATAAGTACAATACAATAGCTACACAGTATGGGTTTACACAGGCCGCAGGATATATTTTGATTAATATCCATAGAGAAGGAACTCCTGTGTCACAGATTGCAAATTCTACAGGTGTGAAGACAACTTCATTGTCTCGTGTACTGGCGAATTTGGAGAGTTTAGGATTTATCTACCGTGAAGCAAGCGATGTAGATAAACGTTCTGTGAAAGTATTTTTAACGCCATTAGGGGTTGAAAAAAGAAAAATAGCAAAAGATGTTGTAAAAGGCTTCAATGAATTTTTAGATGCAGAATTCTCAGAAAAAGAAAGACAACTTCTGGCGAATATGCTTGTTAAAATAAATGATTTGGCAAATAAGTACGAGCCGCAAGTCACATTAGAAGAAAAATGATAACTATATAAACTTATGAAGAGAAGTATTAAAAAAGTAGCTGTGTTAGGTTCGGGGGTGATGGGCTCACGTATCGCATGCCACTTTGCTAATATTGGTGTAGAAGTGTTGCTCTTGGATATTGCTCCGAGAGAATTACTACCCGCCGAAGAAGCAAAAGGGCTGACACTCGAAAGTGCTGCGGTACGCAATCGTATCGTCAATACCTCACTCGAGACTGCCATTAAATCTAATCCAGCGCCTCTATTTAGCAAATCCTTCGCTAAGCGAATACAAACTGGGAATTTTGAGGATGATATGTCCAAAATTTCACAAGTAGACTGGATTATCGAAGTAGTAGTCGAACGATTAGATATAAAGAAATCAGTGTTTGATCAGGTAGAAAAATATCGCAAGCAAGGTACCCTGATCACTTCAAACACTTCGGGTATTCCTATTCATATGATGAATGAAGGACGTTCAGAAGACTTTAAGGCTCATTTTTGTGGTACACACTTTTTTAATCCTCCGCGATATCTGCAATTGCTAGAGATTATTCCAACTGCAGATACCAAGAAAGAGGTAGTCGATTTCCTAATGGAGTTTGGCGATAAGATGTTGGGTAAAACGGTGGTATTATGCAAGGATACACCAGCATTTATAGGTAATAGGATAGGTGTGTATTCGATGTTAGCTTTGACACATTTGGTTGATCAATTGGATTTAACAGTCGAAGAAGTCGATAAATACACAGGTCCAGCTATGGGACATCCAAAATCTGCTACTTTCCGTACAGCGGATGTTGTAGGTTTAGATACTTTAGTCAATGTAGCGAATGGGGTGGATCAGAATGCACCAAATGATGAAGCCAAAGGTGTTTTCAAATTGCCTGCTTACATTACCAAAATGGTGGAAAATAAATGGCTGGGAGAAAAAACGAAAAAAGGTTTTTATGAAAAGGTAAAAGCTACGGATGGTAGTTCTGAAATTTTGTCTTTGAACTTAAAAACTTTGGAATTTGGCTCGCAGCAAAAAGTGAAATCTTCAACACTAGAAGCGACTAAATTGGTTGAAGATATTCGCAAGCGTATGAAAGTATATGAGCAAGGAACAGACAAAGCGGCTACGCTTTTCCGCGCGATGCACTATCCATTGTTTGAATATGTTTCTAAGCGTGTTCCTGAAATTACGGATGACTTTTTCCGTATTGATGATGCCATGCGTGCAGGTTTCGGCTGGGAAATAGGCCCATTTGAAGTTTGGGATGCATTAGGTGTACGTGAAACTTTAGCTAAAATTCAAGCAGAAGAAAAGCGCCTTCCAGGTCAAACGGGTGAAGTAGCACAGTGGGTGCATGATATGTTAGCCTCAGGTGCTGAAAGTTTTTATAAGGTAGAAAATGGTGTTCGCCATTATTATGATATAGCAAGCAAATCGTATAAACCAATTCCGGGGACGGAAGAATTAATTGTATTAGACCATATTCGTGATTCTAAAACGATTTGGAAAAATTCGGGTGTTTCCATTATTGATCTGGGTGATGGAATCATTAACTGTGAATTCCATACCAAGATGAATACTATTGGTGGTGATGTGATTCAGGGTATTAACAAAGCAATTGATCTAGCGGAAAAAGAATATCGTGGATTGGTGATTTCCAATGATGGTAAAAATTTCTCCGCAGGAGCGAATATCGGGATGATATTTATGATGGCGGTAGAACAAGATTACGATGAGTTGAATATGGCGGTTCGTATGTTCCAAAATACAGCGATGCGTCTTCGGTATTCATCAATTCCTGTAGTTGCAGCTCCATTTCAATTAACTTTAGGTGGTGGTTGTGAGTTCTCTATGCACGCTGATTTTGTGCAGTTACACGCGGAAACGTATATGGGTTTAGTTGAATTTGGGGTTGGTGTAATTCCCGGCGGTGGCGGTTCGAAAGAATTTGCTTTACGCGCTTCGGATGAATACAAAGATGATCAGATTGTACAAAATACGTTAAAAGATCGATTCTTGACTATTGGTCAAGCGAAAGTGTCAACTTCGGCTGTAGAAGCTTTCGAGTTAGGTTATTTGCAAAAAGGTAAACATGCGATTACGATGAATCGTTCACGTTTATTAGCAGACGCAAAAGCAAAAGCGATTGAATTGGCAGATGCGGGTTATGTACAGCCGATTCCACGTACGGATATCAAAGTATTAGGTAACCAAGGTTTGGGAATTGTTTATGTGGGAGCTGACTCAATGCGTGCTGGTAAATACATTTCAGATCACGACAAGAAAATATCCGAAAAACTAGGTTATGTAATGTGTGGGGGCGACCTCTCTGCACCAACGGAAGTTTCGGAACAATACTTACTCGACTTAGAACGCAAAGCTTTCTTAGAATTATGTGCCGAACGCAAAACATTAGAGCGTATACAGCATATGTTAACTAAGGGTAAGCCTTTGAGGAATTAGTCTTGGAGTATTGAGTATTAAGTAGTGAGAATTGAGTATGCATAAGTTTCGCGAATTGGTTGTTTGGCAAAAGGCTATGGATTTAGCCACCTCAGTATATCTGAGTACTGAAAACCTACCTATCACGGAAAAGTTTGGTCTTTTAAGCCAAATTAGAAGATGTGCTGTTTCAATTTGTTCTAACATTGCTGAAGGTGCAGGACGAAACACAAAAGGTGAATTTATTCAGTTTTTGGGAATGGCAAACGGTTCGGCGTATGAATTGGAGACACAATTAGAACTGCTTAATAGATTGAAGTATATAGATGATTCGATTAAGAATAAACTATGTGATGAAGTAGAAGCTGTACAAAAGATGCTTTAAAATTTAATGAAATCAATAAAGTAATCTCAATACGCAATACACATTACGCACTACTAAAACACAAACAAATGGAAGCATATATAGTAGCAGGATATCGTACCGCAGTAGGGAAGGCGCCGAGAGGTGGTTTTCGGTTTATGCGTGCAGACGATTTAGCAGCAGAAGTTATAAAACATTTAGTGGCATCAGTGCCCAATTTAAATAAAGATGAAATTGACGATGTAATTGTCGGTAATGCGATGCCAGAGGCAGAACAAGGTATGAATATGGCGCGTTTCATTTCCTTAATGGGATTGGATACGGACAAAGTACCTGGCGTGACAGTTAATCGTTACTGTGCATCAGGATTAGACACCATTGCCACAGCTACAGCTAAGATTAAAACCGGCATGGCGGATATTATTATCGCTGGTGGTGCTGAGGTGATGTCAGGAATGCCGTTTGGAGGTTGGAAAATTGTTCCAAATCCAAAAGTAGCGAAATTCCATCCCGATTGGTATTGGGGAATGGGCTTAACAGCGGAAGCTGTAGCTCATGACTTCAAGGTTTCACGTGAAGACCAAGATGCTTTTGCCTTAAAATCACACCAAAAAGCTGTAAATGCTATAAAGAGTGGGGTCTTCAAAGATGAGATCGTTCCTATTAAAATCAAAGAAAACTACATCAAAGATGGAAAAATGGCGTCTCGTGAATATGTTGTTGATTCAGATGAAGGTCCTCGTGCGGATTCTTCATTAGAAGCTTTGGCGAAGCTAAGACCTGTATTTGCGGCAGATGGAGTCGTTACAGCTGGTAACTCTTCGCAAACTTCGGATGGAGCAGCCTTTGTGTTGGTAATGTCTGAACGTAAAGTAAAAGAATTGGGGTTAAAGCCAATTGCAAAATTGATTTCTTATGCGGTAGCAGGTGTACCCCCACGTATCATGGGAATTGGTCCTATTGCAGCGATTCCAAAAGCTTTGGAAATGGCTGGTTTGAAAAAAGAGGATATAGATTTGTTCGAATTGAACGAAGCTTTTGCTTCACAATCTTTAGCCGTAATCCGTGAGTTAGGTTTGGATGAATCCAAAATTAACGTTAACGGAGGCGCGATAGCTTTGGGGCATCCTCTGGGCTGTACTGGTGCGAAATTGACTGTTCAGGTGTTGAATGAGTTGAAACGTCGCGGAGGAAAATATGGCATGGTAACTATGTGTGTGGGAACAGGTCAAGGCGCAGCAGGAATTTTTGAATTATTAGACTAGGGTAAGAGCAAGGACGAAAGGAAAAAAGAGTAAAGATGAATTTCGGATGCACAATTTTAGGAAACTTACGATTTGGCTTAAGGCTATACAACTGACTAAAGATATTTACTTAGTTGTAGGTGAGATGTCGAATGATGAAAAGTTCGGTTTGACAAGTCAAATAAAAGGATGCAGTGTATCTATTCCATCGAATATAGCTGAAGATTCGTCTCGTTCTTCAAATAGAGTAATTTAGTCACTTTTTAAAAATAGCTTTAGGTTCCTGTTTTGAATTAGAAACACAATTAATATTATAAAAAGAATTAGGTTTATTAAATAGTAATCAAGTTGACCTTCTGATAACGAAGGTAATAGAAATAGAAAAGGGGATATCGCAACTTATCAAAAATTTAGAATCTAAGATATAAGTCCTTATTCCTTTATCTTTTCTCCTTAACCATTATAAAATATGAGCAACAATACAACAATCAAAGGGGGAGAGTTTGTTATTAAAGAAACTCCATATACAGATATTTTTATTCCAGAAGAATTTGATGAAGAAGCACAGATGATTCGTCAAACCTGTTTAGATTTCTTAGATACAGAGGTATTAAACAAGTTGGATGCCATTGATGCACAGGAAGAAGGTCTGATGCAAAGTTTACTAGACAAATCTGGTGAATTGGGTATGTTGGGTGTGTCGATTCCAGATGAGTACGGCGGTTTTGGTAAAAGCTTCAATACTTCTATGCTAGTAGCGGATGCTGTAGGTGGAGGTTTCTCTTTTGCCGTTGCATTATCAGCGCACACCGGTATTGGTACGTTGCCAATTTTATATTACGGTAACCCGGAGCAAAAAGCGAAATACATTCCGAAATTGGGAACTGGGGAATGGAAAGCTGCATATTGTTTGACAGAGCCAAATTCTGGTTCTGATGCTAATTCGGGACGTACTTCGGCAAAATTAAATGCTGAAGGAACACATTATTTGATTAACGGTCAAAAAATGTGGATCACTAATGGTGGATTTGCAGATATTTTTATCGTCTTTGCAAAAATCGATGATGATAAAAATCTTACAGCTTTCATCGTAGAGAAAGATTTCGGTGGTATAACGATGAATCCAGAGGAACACAAATTAGGTATCAAAGGTTCTTCTACACGTCAGATTTTCTTCAACGATTGTCCTGTTCCGGTTGAAAATATGCTTTCGGAGCGTGAAAATGGATTTAAAATCGCTGTAAATATCTTAAATATTGGTCGTATCAAATTAGGTGCTGCGACTATTGGTTCGGCTCGTTCGGTTATTTCGAGAGCTGTGAACTATGCAAATGAGCGTGTACAATTCAATTTGCCTATTTCAAAATTCGGCGCTATTCGCTATAAATTAGCTGAAATGGCTACGCGTTTGTTCGCGACAGAATCGGCGGCTTATCGTGCTGGACAAAATATTGATGATGCATATGATGCTTTAGTAGCTGGTGGTATGGATGAAGCAAAAGCTAAATTAAAATCCGTAGAACAATTTGCTATCGAATGTGCGATTATCAAAGTTTGGTGTTCTGAGATGTTGGATTACGTGGTAGATGAAGGTGTACAAATCTATGGTGGAATGGGTTATTCTGCAGAAGCACCGATGGAAAGAGCCTATCGCGATTCACGTATCAATCGTATTTTTGAAGGTACGAACGAAGTTAACCGTTTGTTGGTTGTGGATATGTTGTTGAAACGTGCGATGAAAGGTGAATTAGACTTAATGGGCCCTGCGCAAGCAGTAGCTAGTGAATTGATGTCTATTCCTGACTTTGGTGAAGAAGATGATAAACCATTTGCGGCAGAGAAAAAAATCATTGCAAACTTGAAAAAAGCAGGTTTGCTAGTAGCTGGTGCTGCGGTGCAAAAATTAATGATGTCTTTAGCGAAAGAGCAAGAGATCTTAATGAATATTGCTGACGTGATTGGCTACGTTTATGTTGCAGAATCGGTGTTATTGCGTGCTGAAAAATTGTATTACACGAAAGGCGAAGAAGCGTCTTCACTTGCTACCGATATGGCTCGTGTGTATTTGTATACTACTATTGATAAAGTCAATGTAGCAGCAAAAGAAGCATTATATTCATTCGGCGAAGGTGATGAACTAAATATGATGTTAGTGGGTATACGCCGTTTTACCAAAGCTCAACCTTTCAATGTGAAAGAAGCACGTCAACGTATTGCACGTAAATTGATAGAAGAAAATAAGTACTGTTTTTAAGAATAAATAGTTTTATTTAAGTTGATTAATTATAGAGGCCCGCTAAGAAGCGGGCTTTTTTTATGCCCATTAAGAGAATTTAAACTATAAATTATTGATACTAAAATTTTATTAATGTTAATTTATTAAAATAAGTATTTGAAATTGAGTTGTTTACTTAATAATGTATATAAAATCTATAAAATTAGTAGACTTTTTATTTTTTGTTTTTATATTTGCATCGTCATGTATGTAAGTACTTAACAATAAGCTATTAATCAACCATAAATAAAAATTTAAAAAATGACACAATTTTATAAAGAACAATACAAAGAATTGGTAGTGAGGATAATAGAATTTAAACAAAATCTTTATCAAGGAAGGATGCGAATGCGTAGATAGTTTCTTTTCCCTTATGTATATAGATAGGGGAAGTGTGAGGCTTCCCCTTGATTTTGTTAATAATGAACAAGTTTTCAATTGGCGTTGTCACTTGTAATATTCACTACTAAACGATTTAAAATTATGAATTATAAAGCTATTTATAGCATATCTTTTGGATTATCTTTATTGCTAGGTACTGCTGGAGCAGTGCAAGCACAACAAAAAGATCCTAAACCTATTATCAATGCTTCTTTAATCGGTACAATTATCGATGCTGACACCAAAGAGCCTATTGCAGGTGTTACCGTACAGTTGGATGCAGTAACTCACCAAGTTAAAACAGATAGAGATGGTAAATTTCAATTTGTAACTGGTCAAAAATTACCATTTACGGTTATCGTATCATATTTGGGATACGAAACCCAAAAATTAGTTATAGAAACTTCACCTGCTGTCATTGAATTAAAACAAAGCGTAAATTCCTTGGAGCAAGTTTTCGTAACTTCCCGCCGTCGTACAGAACAAATTCAGGATATTCCGATTCCCGTATCTCTAGTACGAGCTAGTGTTATTGAAGATGCAGGTGCTTTCAATGTTAACCGTATTAAAGAAGTTATTCCTTCTGTCCAATTATATGCTTCTAATGCACGTAATACGACCTTAAATATACGTGGTTTGGGCTCTACTTATGGATTAACAAACGATGGAATTGATCCTGGTGTAGGTTTTTACTTAGATGGTGTGTATTTAGCACGTCCAGCAGCTACCGCATTGGATTTTATTGATATCGAGCAAATCGAGGTGTTGCGTGGCCCTCAAGGTACTTTATTCGGAAAGAATACCACTTCGGGTGCATTTAATATTACCTCACGTCTTCCATCATTTGTTCCAGGAGCTAACTTTGAAGTGAGCTATGGTAACTACGGTTATGTGCAAGGTAAAGCTTCGATCACAGGTCCAATTGTGAAAGATAAATTGGCGGCAAGAGTTTCTTTTTCAGGAACACAACGTGATGGTCTATTATACAATGTGCACTATGACCGTCAAATCAATGATATCAATAACTTAGGTCTTCGTGGACAATTGTTATACACACCTTCTGAAAATTTGAAGGTTACGTTGACGGGTGATAGAACTATTCAAAAACCTGATGGTTATGGATGGGCTGTGGCTGGAGTAGTACAAAACCAACGTTCGGAATACAGACAATTCAATAAGATCATTGAAGATTTAGGGTATGAAATTCCTTATAAGAGCGCTTTTGAACGTAAAGTTGATTTAGATACACGCTCAAAGGCAGATAATGAATTAGGTGGGGTTTCTTTAAACTTCGATTACAAAATAGGTAACGGTACATTGACTTCCACTTCAGCTTGGCGCTATTGGAATTGGGTACCATTAAATGACCGTGATTATTTAGGAATTCCAGTATATACCATTTCATCTGGTAATTCTACACACGATCAATGGTCTCAAGAATTCCGCTATTCAGGTAATATCAACGAAAAAATCAGTGGTGTAATTGGTGTATTTGGTTTATGGCAAGATCTAAGAACTGATCCTGTACATACTGAAGAAGCTGGAGATGCGCTATGGCGTTTCCAACAGAATAATGCTTCCGCTACTCAATGGGCTACTGGATTAATTGACAAAGTAGGTATCCGAACAAATTACGGAATCAAAAGTACAAGTTTAGCAGTATTTGGACAGATTGATTGGGCAATAACAGATAAAATTCACGTATTACCAGGTTTACGCTATAATTATGATAAGAAAGTAGCAGATTACGATCGTAAGAAATATATCGAAAATAATATTCAATATACAGAAGCACAATTAGCTGCAGTAAATAGTATCTATTCAAATCAACAATTTGATATAGATGCAGATGCTGGTAATTTATCGGGACAATTGTCATTACAATATAAATTCAATCCGAACTACAATGTTTTCGTGACTTATTCCAAATCTTACAAACCTATTGGTATCAACGTGGGAGGTTTGCCCGTGATTGATGGAAAAGTGGCAACAGAATTAGCAGAAGTAAAACCTGAATCTGTAAATCACTACGAATTTGGGGTGAAAACCAACCCTACGGGTAATGCTTTCTTAAACTTGACAATTTTCCAAACAAATATTAAAGATTACCAAACACAAGTACAAACACCAGACCCAGGCGTAAATAGGGGTTATTTGGCAAATGCTGAAAAAGTAAGCGTAAAAGGTTTGGAATTAGACGGTAGTATCCGTGCAAGTAAATATCTACGTGTAAATGCTGCTTTTGCTTATACCGATGGTAAATACGATTCATTCACGAATGCACCAGTTCCATTGGAAGAAGTAGGTGGAGCACAAGCCTTCAAAGATGTTTCAGGAGGTGAATTGCCAGGTCTTTCTAAATATTCTTGGACTATCGCTCCAGAATTTACGGTAAAAGGGGATTTATTGGGGCTTCAAGGTAACTACTTCTTAGGCGTAGATGCATTTTATCGTTCGAAATTCTCATCTAGTCCGTCGCCATCACAATATTTAAATATTGATGCATATACCTTGGTTAATGCGCGTTTAGGGTTCCGTGCAAGTAATGGTCTCTCAGTTATTGCTTGGAGCAGAAACATAACAAATATAGATTATTACGAGCAATTACTAGCTGCTCCCGGCAACTTCGGTCAATATGGTGGTGTAGTGGGTGATCCACGTTCATATGGTGTGACTTTACGTTACAATTGGAGATAATAATTCGGTTAATTCACTCAATTAATATGCTAAGACATGAGTAATAAAGTTCAAGCTATTGACGTTCCGACACCTTTGGTGAAGAAGAAAATACTATCGCCTATAGTAGGATTGATATTATTATTGAAAGTAGTTATTATCGCTTATTTTGGATATATGCTTGTTCAGGCAGTACAGAATAATACGGTAAATTTCGACAGCACATTCTTCTTATTTATTCTTGCAGGATTCTTTGCACAGCTGATAGATGGAGCTTTAGGTATGGCCTATGGCGTGAGCTGTACAACTTTATTACTCAGTCTTGGAATATCACCAAAATTAGCATCTGCAAGTGTGCATACTTCGGAGATTTTCACTACAGGAGTATCTGGATTGTCTCATATCAGATTTAATAATTTAGACAAGAAGCTTTTCTTCAAGATAGTTTTTACAGGGGTTTTGGGTGCATCTTTGGGGGCGTATTTGCTGTCGGATTTAATTGATGGCGCAGTAATAAAACCTTATATATCTGTTTATCTTGTTTTCTTGGGAGGCTATTTAATTTATAAAGCTATTCGCAAAAATGTGGAAGGCAAACCTAAAAGAAAATATGCGCCAGTACTTGCACTATTTGGTGGATTGTTGGATGCAATAGGTGGCGGTGGCTGGGGACCGATTGTTACTTCTAACCTTTTGAGTCAAGGGCATAATCCACGCAAAACTATAGGTACAGTAAACACAGCAGAATTTTTCGTAACATACTTTGCTACTATAGTTTTCATTTTCGTTCTTGGAGTTCAGCATTTAGATATTGTTTTGGGATTGGTAATCGGAGGAGTCCTGGCAGCGCCAATTGGGGCTTATGTAGCTTCAAAAGTAAATCCTAAGACCTTATTAATACTCGTAGGAACGTTGGTGGTCCTAACTTCTATATGGAGCTTGATTAATATATTTTTAAAATAATTCTTTACTATCACAACCTTATCAACATGAAAAACAAAGCAAATTCTAAACTAGGGAACAGCGTTAGTAAAGATTTAATCATTCTTTATACTATCTGTTACAAAATGCGAATGCACGCCTAATTAGTTTAATCTACATATATTAAAGTTCTCGGGAGGTGGGCACAACTCTAGAGGCTTTATCAACGGTCATTCATGCAAGCGTTTTGATATCTATAAAAGCTGCTTGTTGTAAATAACTTTAATCTTACTTAAAATGAAAAATAAGAGTGTATTTTTATACGCCCTAGCTATATTATTGTCTATATCGTCGGGCTTTTGGAATCCGATAAAAGCGCAAGAAACAAAACCTATTATCAATGCTTCTTTAGTAGGAACCGTAATCGATGCAGATACTAAAGAACCCATCGAAGGCGCGACTATTCAGTTGGAAGCTGTAACACATAGTGTAAAAACAGATCGCCAGGGAAAATTTCAATTTGTTACAGGGCAGAAATTACCATTCACTGCAACGATATCTTATGTAGGCTACGAATCGCAAATCTTTGTATTCAAAACATCACCTGCAGTAGTAGAACTAAAACCAAAATCTAATGGATTAGATGAGGTGGTAGTAGTAGGGTATGGAACGCAGAAGAAAAAGGACGTGGTAGGTTCCGTTGCTAAAGTGAGTGGTCAAGCTTTAGAGGATATTCAGAGTTCTGGAGTGGACCAACTTTTACAAGGACAAGCGTCGGGTGTTTTAGTTTCTGCTAATTCATCGGTGCCTGGAACAGGTATATTTTTACGTGTTAGGGGTTCAACTTCTATTAATGCTAGCAATAATCCCTTATATGTCGTTGATGGGGTATTCATCAATAATACAAGTCTCCAAACTATAGGAACAGGGGGACAAGAGACTTCTCCTTTAGCGGATATTAACCCTTCCGATATTGAATCAATAGAAATATTAAAAGATGCTAGTGCTACGGCTATTTATGGTGCAAGAGGAGCAAATGGTGTGGTAATTATTACTACAAAAAGAGGTAAGGCTGGGAAAAATAATATTGGATTTAGTCTTTCAAAATCATATTCAAATGCGCCGAAAAAATGGAAAACGTTAACTGCAGAACAGGAAGCAATACTCCAAAATGAAACATGGATAAATGATGGAAAGGATTTTAGTAAAAGACCATTTCGTCCCGTAAGCGATGGAGGTAAAGGAAATCCAGAAGATCTCACTACTTATGATAGAATTGGGCTTATATTTCAAACCGCAGAAAGTGAAAATGTTGATTTATCGCTTAGTGGGGGCAATGAAAAAACGCAGTATTATTTAGGTGGTAGCTTTGCCAATCAAGAAGCTATTGTTAAGCCTGATTGGTTTAAAAGGTATAACATTAAAATAAATCTAGATAACAAGATCACGGAAAAAGTGAAGGTTGGTACAAGTACAAGTTTGGTACGAACGATTCGGAATATGAGTGCCAACGGAAATGTGCCTAATGGAACAGTAAATGGGGCATTATATACTCCATCTTATTATCCAATATTTACAAGCGATGGTAATTATAACCGTCCAGTGTTCTTTGAAAACCCCTTAGCAACTATTAATGAATCAAACTTTAAAGCGGAAGGTTCAAGGGTTATTAGTAACGTATATGGTTCATATTCAATTTTGAAAAATTTAATTTTCAAAACAAGTTGGAGTATTGATTTCAACGAAAACTATGAAAACAACTACTACAATAGTAAAATGTTTTTAGGTCAACCTAATGGGGAGGCTACCTCTGCCACATCACGATTAACTTCTTTGATAAATGAGCAGACACTGTCCTATCTCACAACTATCAATGATAACAACCAATTATCTTTGGTAATCGGAAATACGTTGCAAAAGGAGTCTCATGACCTGACGAGTGTCACGGGGATTGGATTTCCATCCGACGAATTTACAAAAATTGCATCTTCTGCAACTCAATATGGTACTTCTAGGTCAACAGCGTCAGCTTTAGTATCCTTTTTTGGGAAGGGAACATATATTTACGCTGACAAATATATATTAGATGCAAGTATTCGTGCAGATGGATCTTCACGTTTTGGAAAGGAAAATAGATGGGCTTATTTTCCATCAATTGGTGGAGCTTGGAGAATTTCCCAAGAATCCTTCTTAGCAGATATTCAATGGTTAAGCGATTTAAAATTAAAGGCAAGTTACGGTATTACAGGAAATCAAAATGGTATAAACGATTTCTCCTCTCGAGGATTGTGGTCGGGTGGCTATAATTACTTAAATGCTTCTGGTATATTTCCTTCTCAATTGGCAAATCCTAATTTGAAATGGGAAACAACTTCGCAGTTTAATGCTGGATTTGAGATAGGATTCATCAAAAACAATTTTAATATCGAGTTCAATTATTACGATAAGTATACTAAAGACTTATTATTGTCCAATCCTATATCTTCTAAATTAGGTTTTAGCTCACAACTATCAAATGTTGGGGAAATGAGCAATAAGGGCTTTGAGTTTGCTTTTAATGGAAAATTGGTTGACAAAGCAAATTTTAAATGGAACACAAATCTTAATATTTCTAGAAATATTAATCTTATTGAGAAGTTAAACTCTACTATTCTATTGAATAGAACAATACTCAAAGAAGGCAATCCTTTATATTCTTTTTATGCACATAAGCAGATCGGTGTAAATCCAGAAAACGGTGAGGTACTTTTCGAAGATTTAAATAATGATGGTTTAGCTACTGATGCTGATTTACAAATTATCGGAAATGCATGGCCAAAATTCACAGGAGGCTTTAATAATGACTTCTTCCTTTGGGACAAGTTGGATATCAAATCTTTATTTTATTTTTCTGTAGGTAACAAAATGTGGAATAATACAAGGTATCGTATGGGGCATGGTGGCTCTAGAAATGATGCTTTTGCTATGTTGGAAGAACAGTTAAATAGATGGCAAAAACCTGGAGATATTACCGATGTACCTAGAATGACTGCTTCGGGAAACAATGCAAGCATTATTCCAAGTCGCTTTATGGAAGACGGTTCCTATTTGCGTCTACGCAATGTTTCCTTAGGATATCATTTTAAAGGAAAAGTGTTAGAGCGTGCTCACATTAAAAACTTAAGACTTTATTTGGCAGCTACGAATCTTTTAACTTTTACTAAATACTCAGGAGTAGATCCGGAAGTAAACACTACAGGAGCTGATCAAAACCAAATTGGTTACGATCAAGCTATTGCTCCTCAACCTAGAACTTTTCAATTAGGTGTTAACTTAACATTATAGTAATGCAAAAAAATCTAATCATAATCACAATATTATTTTTGTTTTCATCTTGTGCCAATTTTCTTGAGGTAGAACCTGAATTGGCTGTAAGTGATGAACAATCGATAACTAATGGAAAAGGAGCCGCAGCCGCGTTGAATGGGGTTTATAACAAATTGGCTTCTGATAGTTACCATGGTGTTTCTTTTCGATTTATTACCAATCTTTCAGGTGATAATTTAAGATGGGTTGGTAACAGTCCTAGTAATCGGGAGTTTGATGTTTTTGAAGTCTTTACTTCTAATTCAAGAGTTGAAAGTTTATGGAATGCCATCTATAGCACGATTAATGGAGCAAACCATATAATCTCTAAGGTGCCTGACATACAGGATCAAGCGTTTACAGATGCGGAAAGAGCTCGCATACTTGGCGAAGCGTATTTTATACGTGCATTGAATTATTTTGATCTTGTACGATTGTGGGGAGGTGTTCCTATAGTAGTGAAACCCACAGGCTCTATAGAAGATGGATTAGGAATTGCTCGTTCGGATAAAGCTGCGGTATATGAACAGATATTATCGGATCTAGAGAAAGCAGAGCAGTATTTAGAACTTACTACCGTTAAGTCGAGAGCATCTAAAGGGGCAGTATGGGCTTTTAGAAGTACACTTTATTTGTATCTGGAAAGATGGCAAGAAGCGGTAAATAATGCAAATAAGGTGATTGAAGAAACTACCATATATCAATTGAATAAAAGCTATTCGGATTTTTACTTATCAAAAAATACTGCTGAATCAATTTTTGAAATTGACTATACTATCAATAACCGCAATAACTATGCGATTAATTGGCTTCCTGGATCTTTAGGAGGAAGAAGAGAATTTTTACCGACGGATGATCTGATAAATCTTCTTAATAATCCTCTTGTAGGTGGTGATCGCAGGAACTTACTACTATTAGATCAGGATATTTACTATGGTAATATGGATTTTAAACCTGCTACGGGGATTGATCAAGTTTATGTCTTCCGACTTGCAGAAATATTTCTCAATAGAGCTGAAGCTAATGTTAAGCTTAAAAAATTAGCTGATGCAAATAATGACCTGAAAAAGGTACGTGCAAGAGCAAATGTTTCGGAAGTTTCTGATTATGCAAATGAAGAAGAATTAGAGAGACAAATACAATTAGAACGTAGATTAGAATTTGCATTTGAAGGAAAACGATGGTTTGATTTAATAAGAACCAATAAGGCTAAATCTACATTAGGTATAACAAAAGATTACAAATTATTACTCCCTATTCCGCAACAATTAATCTTTGTTGATAAAGAAATTGAACAAAATGAAGGATACAAATAAAATTATATAAATATGAAAAGTTTAAAAACTTTAATAATTGCATTTGGAATAGTTTCAACTGCATTCGCACAAGGAAAATATACTGTTACGGGTACAAGATTTTTATTGCCTTTATTTGAACAATTTAATGAACCGTTACAAGAAGAAGGATTTGATAAATTATTTGAGGCTACATCTAGAAATCCAAAGGCCGATATTACAGCCACTGCTACACCAAAAGTGCTTCCCGCTGCAAAGGAAGGTTATAAACAAATTGGCTTAGCTAAGATTGTTTATTTACCTGTTGTTAACACAAAGCACCCCGATATTAAAACACTATTGGAAAAAGGTATTCGCGTGGATGAACTTAAAAGTATATTTTTTAAAGACAAGGGAGATGCCGGATTTAAACCAAATTCTAATTTCAATGTATTAACTCGTAGCGCTTGTGCAGCGGTTTCATTTTCTAGTTTTTTAAAGGAGGATATTAAAACGCTTGTCAATGACTATGATAAAATAGAAAATGACAGTTTGTTAATAGATCTTGTTACCAAAGACACCTTAGCCATCACCTTTTTAGATCCTTCTAATATTTATGATATTAACACAGGAAAGATAAAGTATGGAATAACTGTTTTGCCAATAGATTTAAACAATAATGGTACTATAGACAGTGATGAAAACTTTTATTCAGACCGTAAGGTACTAATAGAAAGACTTAAAAAGGATAAAATTGAATTGCCTTCGGGTCTACTAACAGTCACCATATCTGAAAAAGAAAATGCATATTTTTCAAAATATGTGAACTGGGTTAAAGAAAAAGGAGATCCAATCATAGAGAATTTTGGTTTTTTACCACTAAATTAGTTCCATAGTAATTAAACCTTGGCAAAATACGACGCAATAATAGTTGGTTCTGGACCGAATGGTTTTGCTGCTGCAATTACTTTGCAGCAGCAAGGTCTTTCTACGTTAATTGTAGAAGGAGCGGGTACCATAGGTGGGGGAATGCGGACGAAGGAACTGACACTGTCAGGATTTAAACATGATGTCTGCTCGGCTATACATCCGATGGCTATGGCATCACCCTTTATGTGTTCTATTCCTTTGGAAGTATACGGTTTGTCTTTTGAATATGCAAAATTCGAAGCTGCGCATCCTTTATTGGGTGATGAAGGAACTGTTTTACATCGCAGTTTGGAACAAACCATTGAAGAACTAGGAGAAGATGGCGAATACTACAGAAGTTTGATAGAGCCAGTCGCTAAGAATTGGGAAAGGCTAGCGAAGGATACTATGGGACCATTTGGATTTCCCAAATACCCATTGAATCTTGCTGCTTTTGGTTTGCATGCGATACAACCTGCTTCGTGGTTGGCAAAGCACTTTAAAACTGAAAAAGCAAAAGCCTTATGGGCGGGAATGGCAGCTCACGGTATACAGCCCTTGGATAATTTAACCACTTCAGCAATAGGTTTAGTTTTGTTGGGAGTAGGACATCGGTATGGTTGGGCTATTCCCAAAGGAGGTTCACAAGCTATTGCGAATGCTTTAGAGTCTTATTATTTATCCTTAGGAGGAAAGATTCAGACTGGTTTCTGGTTGAAGAACAAGTTCGATTTGCCCGAGCATAAAGTATTATTATTGGATCTTACACCAAAACAATTATTAGATATTGAAGGATTGGGTTTGTCGTCATTGTATACCAAACAATTGCATCGATACAAGCAAGGGATGGGGGTATTCAAAATAGATTGGGCACTTTCTGAAGAAACCCCATTTACCGACTTGCGCGCACGTCAGGCAGCAACTGTACATATCGGCGGAACATTCAATGATATTGCACTCTCAGAATATGATGGTCATCGTGGAAGAGTTTCGGATAAACCCTTCGTACTTTTTACGCAACAAAGTCAATTTGACAAAACTAGGGCGCCAGAAGGGAAACATACGGGGTGGGCATATTGTCACGTGCCCAATAGTTCAACAGTGGATTATACCGAAATAATAGAGAATCAAATCGAGCGGTTTGCGCCAGGATTCAAAGACACCATCTTAGGGAAACATACATTTAGTCCTGCAAAGCTGGAAGAATATAACCCCAATTATATAGGAGGCGATATCAATGGCGGCATCATGGATATTTCGCAATTATATACGCGTCCTACGCTTTCATTGAATCCGCACCGAACATCCAACAAATCAGTTTACCTCTGTTCGTCCGCTACGCCTCCAGGTGGTGGGGTGCATGGCATGTGTGGTTTTCATGCGGCTCGATTGGCTTTGAAAGACCATTTTAATATTTCAGTAAGTTTATAATGGCGCAGAAAAGAATTGTATTAGCAGGAGGAACGGGGAATATAGGCAAATTGCTGACCTTGATTTTGATTCATTTGGATTATCAGGTGATAATTTTTAGTAGAAGGGAGCTAAAATCTTCTCACCCTAATATCCAATATATCAAATGGGATGGTGAAAGCCTTGGTAACTGGGTACAAGAGATGGAAGGTATTGATACTCTAATCAATCTGAGTGGAAAATCTATCCAATGTCGCTTCACGGATGATAATAAAAAGATTTTGTTAGAATCCCGCATTGTGCCTACACGAATTTTGGGTGAAGCTATTGCTACTTTAGGTTCTCCACCTCGGTTATGGATCAATTTTTCTGGCATATCCCTTTTCGAAGGTGTAGAAGGATTAAATAATGAAGAATCCACATCCTTTGGAAAAACTTTTTTAGCCCATCTTACTCAAGAATGGGAAAAGACTTTTGTTGAAGCTAATACGCCTGCCACAAAGAAAGTAATCTTACGATTGAGTCCAGTTTTATCTACAAAATTCGGTATGTTCAAGGAACTACTGCCGCTGGCAAAACTCGGGTTAGGAGGAAAAGTAGGCGATGGAAATCAGCAAATAGCCTGGATTCACGAACTGGATTTAGTTCGTCTGGTCATGTGGATTATCAATCTTGAATCTCCATCTGCATTGTATCATGCATGCGCTCCCGAGCCAGAGTCGAATAAAGAATTTATGAAAAATTTGCGGAAAGCGGCAGGAATGCCTATTGGGATGCCTTTGCCTGCTCTTTTCGCTAAACTTGGAGCTTATTTCAAAGGTGTAGAAAGTGATATGTTGTTACTGACGAACGCTGTTTCGACTACGCGTACTTTGCAAGAAGGCTTTATATTTAATTATCCAAATACTCAAAAAGCATTTGAACATCTAACTAAAAAATAACAATACAATAAATTATGTCAACAAAAAGAATAGCATTTACTGAAGATTGGGTCGTGGTGATTTTGGGATTGGGCTTAGTCCTGGTAGCCTTATTGGGCTTCATCATTCCAAAGCCAAGTTTCAGCTGGGAATCCACTTCAGAATTGACTTCTAAAGTGCTTTCCGTATCGAATTTAACAAAAATTGGAAGCCAATTTATTACCGTTTATATTACAGCGATTTTGGGCGCATTGTTACTGAACAAATCAATTAAATCCTTGCTTATCGTTTTTCCGTCGGTTTTTGTATTGACCATTTTTGCCTTGATTTTGGCAGGAAATGCAACCGTAAAAGAATATAACCTCGAAGCCGTAATTTTTGCGTTAGGGATTGGTTTGTTGATTAGCAATACTTTCACCTTACCAGAATGGTTCAAAAATGCATTAAGCACTGAATTGTATGTGAAAATAGGTTTAGTCCTGTTAGGAACTACAGTAATTTTTGGGGACATACTTAAAGCAGGCTCGCTGGGTTTAATACAAGCTTTAGTAGTGGTGATTTCCGTATGGTATTTTGCTTTTTGGATTTGTAAAAAGTTGAAGATCGATAAAGAAATGTCCTTAATGCTGGCAAGTGCGGTTTCGATTTGTGGCGTTTCGGCAGCAATCGCGACATCTGGAGCCATCAAAGGTGACAGCAAAAAATTGTCCTACGTCATCTCTTTGGTGTTAATTACCGCCATTCCAATGATGATTTTTATGCCATACTTAGCTGAATGGATGGGGTTATCACAAGAAGTTACAGGCGCTTGGTTGGGTGGTTCTATCGATACAACAGGAGCTGTGGTAGCTTCTGGTTCACTAGTGGGTGAAGAAGCGTTAAAAATCAGTACTATTGTTAAGTTCTCACAAAATGTATTGTTAGGTATAGCTGCCTTTGCAATTAGCATTTATTGGACTTATGCTAAATCCGTAGACGATGAAACCAAAAAAGAAAAACCTACATTGAAAATCATTTGGGAGCGTTTTCCAAAATTTGTTATCGGATTTGTCTTTGCTTCTTTGCTTTTCTCTTTCGTTATTTCTCCTGAAACAAATAATTTGGTTAAGGAAAGCTTGAAAAGCTTACAGAGTTTGTGGTTTGTTTTAGCATTTACTTCCATTGGCTTGGAAACCAATTTTAAAGACCTTTTCCAACACAGTAATAAAAAACCTTTATATGCATTTTTGATTGCGCAGACCTTTAATATTTTGGTCACTTTAGGGATTGCATTGATATTATTCCAATAATTTTATGGAAAACCGTATCTTAAAGCATCATTAAAGCAAATAAAGTGAATGAACGAAAAGGAGCTTCTATTACAATATAAGGCTACAGGTGGTCTGGATGTATTGGGCAAGTTGTATGCTCCTTATATGTCGTTGCTGTATGGTGTGTGTTTCAAGTATTTACAGGATGCGGAGCAAAGTCAAGATGCTGTGATGCAGATTTTTGAAGAGCTTATTCTTAAGTTGCGTACACACGAGGTGGATAATTTTAAAAGTTGGCTGCATGTGTACACCAAAAATTATTGTTTGATGCAATTGCGTAGAGACAAACGTCGTCCGCAGGTGGATATAGAAGAAAATCTTTTCGAAAGCGAGCAGAAGTTAAGTGCATTGAATGAGGACAGGTGGGAGGAGAAAGATTTTGAGAAACTCGAAGGTTGTATGCAGACCCTGAATTTTGAGCAGGAACAATGTGTTCGTTTATTTTATTTGGAACAAAAATGTTATAAGGATATCGCAGAACAGACGGGCTTTGACTTGAATAAAGTCAAAAGCGCGATTCAAAATGGGAAGCGTAATCTGAAAATCTGTATGGAGAATAAGAAAAATGGAAAATAATTACCAACTGTCTCGTATTCATAATTATGTACATGGCTTGATGAGCCGTGATGAAATGCATGCGCTGGAGCGAGAAGCATTGGATGACCCATTTTTGCAGGATGCGATAGATGGATACAAATTACAGCAAGGAGTAGATGTCAAGCAATTAAGTCTATTGCAACAACGACTGGCGGAGCGTGTAGAAGTTCAGGCTTCCGAACGTGATAAGCGTTTTTATAGTTGGCAACGATTAGCTATAGCGATGGCATCGGGCGTGTTGTTTTTAACGGTTTGTACGTTGATTTTAATGCGCTATTTGCCTCAACAAAAAGCATCTGCCTTAACAGAGGTGGAATTGATGGATGATGCTGCTTGGGAGTATACTATTCAGCAGTCAGATGGCAATAATGTAGAACCCGTTGAAGGTTGGGATAATTTTGAATTATATCTATTACAGAATTTGCATCCCGAAAATAAAATTGAAAGCTCGGCTCAAATATCGTTTGTCGTTCAAGCTGGAAAAGTTTCGGAATTAAATATCTCGGGAATAGATAAGGAAAATAAGATGTGGCTGGAAGATATTATTCAAAATAAATTCAATTGGAAGGGACAGATCGCAAATTTTTATATTGTTTATAACAAGTTGAATATTAAATAACATTCTATATTGGAATGAGTATGTTTGAGTAATTGTATTTGTTTTAATATATTCATAGTTTGTTAACTTAAATTATGAATAAAAAAATTCTTTATTAGTTATAGGGCTGATAATGTCCTTAATTTCTGCTGCTTAAGTACAAAGACATCGAATTTCTTTTATTACTGAATTTGGGAGGGAGAATTTAGTACAGTACAATGAATTAGGTGTATGGGGAATTTCTTATGATTTTCAATTTAAAAGAAATCAATATATAGGAGCTTACGTTGCATTAAAAACCATACTCAATTAATAGGAATAGATTATCAATCAAATCTCAACTTAATTGCCGATAGATTAAAATTCAATCTTGGAGCTGGCTCAGGAGTTCATTTTTATCAAAAGAAAGGTTTGGATGGAAAGGCAACAATATTAACTGGGATTGGAGGTTTTACTTACAATCTTTCTAAACCTATTTCAATCTTTGCGAATTATCGACCAAAGTTAGATATACCATCTCTAGATGTATTCTCTGCTTCAGATATTAGAATTGGTGTAGGTTATAGGTTTTAACAAAAAAGTCCTTTCTGTGAATTATCAGAAAGGACTTTTTTGTTATAAATACCTTGACTACTCTTCCCAACGGATTTTATCCTCTATAGGAGAGCGAACTGGTTCGCGAGGTTCAGCATTGTGGTGTCCTAAATAGAATAGACCAATACATTTTTGGTTTTCTTCTAATTTTAAGAATTCACCTAAATGGTTGATTAATCCTGGTGTTGCCCAATATCCCCCAATATTTAAAGAATGAGCTGCTAACCAAATATTTTGAACGGCACAAGCTGTAGCTGCTAATTCTTCCCATTCTGGTAAATCACCTGTATAGTTTACAATAATTGCGATAGCAACATTTGATTGTGTAGCTTTTTTCGCCATATTTTGCTCTGCTACTTCAGAATATTTTTCTGCAGGTGTAATGTTTTTATAGATACGTGCTAATTCGGATCCTAAACGTTGTAAACCATCTTTTTGGAATACCACAAAACGCCATGGTTGTGTACGTTTGTGCGTAGGAGCAGCATTCGCTGCTTCTAAAATCGTCAAAAGATCTTCTTTTGAAATATCTTGATCCGTAAAACTGTTTTGGTTGACCGTTCTACGGTATTGAATTGCTTTTAAAACTTCGTTTGACATAAAATTGATTTAATTAATTACGCTTTTTCTTCCCAAAGTGTAGCGATGTGAAGAATAGTTTTCACGGCTTTCTCCATATCTTGTTTACTTACCCATTCCATTTTTCCGTGGAAGGCATGGCCACCAGCGAAAATATTGGGACATGGAAGTCCCATGAAAGATAATCTTGAACCATCAGTACCGCCACGAATACTGCGACGTTCAGCTTTCATACCTGCACGCTCGATAGCTTCTAAACCTATCTCCATGATTTGTGGATATTGATCCAATACTTCTTTCATGTTGCGGTATTGTTCTTTCGTATCGAACGTATAAGTAACTCCAGGGTATTGAGCAACCACTGCTTTCGCAACAGCTTCTAATTCAGCTTCATGTTTTTCCAAATTTGCAGTGT
The DNA here is from genome assembly GCF_014692495.1 of Sphingobacterium litopenaei. Classification (GTDB taxonomy): domain Bacteria; phylum Bacteroidota; class Bacteroidia; order Sphingobacteriales; family Sphingobacteriaceae; genus Sphingobacterium; species Sphingobacterium litopenaei. Next base: position 50,032 of record NZ_JACOIJ010000012.1, read on the forward strand.
CATGATCTCTCACAATAAAGGAGATAGTTGTTTTTTCTACAGAACCAGAGATTCCTGTGGGATGAACAAAACCTTGTTTACCCGATGTGCTTTCTGGTGATAAACGGTCTGTAGGGAGTGAATCCACAATTTTAGAAGCAATTTTAATAGCCGATTGCATTTTGCCTTTGGCAAATCCAGGGTGAACTGATACGCCATGGATAGTTATAGTAGCAGCATCAGCAGAGAATGTTTCATCTTCGATAGTTCCTGCTTTTTCACCGTCCATTGTATAGGCAAATTTAGCGCCTAAGCGTTCTAAATTCACAAAATCTACACCACGACCAATTTCTTCATCAGGTGTAAATAATATTTTGATATCTCCGTGTTTGATTTCTGGATGTTCGATTAACAATTTCGCAGCTTCCATGATCTCCGCTACACCAGCTTTGTCATCAGCACCTAATAATGTTGTACCCGAAGCGGTGATAATATCATTTCCGATTTGGTCGGCTAAATCTTTGTGTTCAGCAAAACGAATCACTACAGCATTATCATCTGGCAAAACTAAATCTTGACCTTGGTAATTGCTATGAACAATAGGTTTTACATCTGTACCCGAACAATCTGGCGATGTATCTACGTGCGAACAAAAACAAATCGCGGGAACATCTTTCGTTGTATTAGAAGGAATAGTAGCATATACATAGCCATTTTCATCCAATTCGACATCCTGCGCACCGATAGCTTTCAATTCTTCTAACAACACTTTACTCAAATTGAGTTGTTTGGCTGTAGAAGGGAAAGTTACAGAATTGGGATCGGACTGCGTGTCGATCTGTACATAACGCATAAAACGTTCAGCAACAGAAAGATTTGATAGATTATTTATAAAAGAATTATCCATTTTAACATTTTTTGCACTACAAATGTAGTAAACCCCACAAGTTTTAAGGTATGTTTATTGTAAAGATGTTGAAAAGAGAAACGGGGAAGAGTGACTTCCCCATAGTTATTATTTTTGTTTATCGACCCATCCAAACACTGATTCTAGTACACTTGAATTTCTTGCTCCGCCGATATTTTGTCTAATTTTTAATTCTTCACCTGCTATTTTAGTGAAAAGTCCATCGATAGCTTTTTGGGTTACATAAGCATTTAAATCAGTTTGAACTTTTTCTTTTGCGATAGGGAGTGCATTGTAGGCAGAAGTTAACTGTGTCCAATAGCTACTTACATTGTTTTTCCCTAAAGCGGATTCAACAATAGGACTGAATTTTTGAGTCAACGTAGCAGACGCCGTTCTTTTAAAGAAAGTTGTTGCAGCATCTTGTTGGGAACCCAATAAAATATTGAAAGCATCAGTTACAGTCATTTGTGATAGCGAATTCACGAAAACTGGGGCTGCTTCTTTTACAGCTGATTCTGCAGCTCTATTTAAGCTCAATACGAAATTGTCAACCAATTTGCCCATTCCTACAGAACGCAAGGCTTGTTCAACTTTTTGTGCCTCTTGAGGCATCAAAATTTTGACTATAGCATCGCCGTAAAACCCATTGTTCGCAGAAAGTGTATTGATACTATTTTGTAATCCGTTACTTAATGCTTGTTTAATCCCGGTAGTAGCTTCTGCTTGTGTTATAGTTCTTGAATTAGAACCTGTTGTAGAAGTCGTTGTACCAGGAGCCGTTTGAGGCAATGTGCTTGCGATTTGGCTCATTGTCTCGCATCCTGTAAATAACGGAAGTGTAGCAATGCCTAATGCCAAGTATTTGATTGTTTTCATATTTAAACGATTGAAGCGCAAAAATACAAAAAGTTCTTACCACTCCATGTGTACCGAAACAGGAAAGTGATCTGAAGGATATTTACCAAGGTAAGTATCGGTCAGTATACCATATCTCAATATATTGAAAGGCTTCGAAACGAAAATATGATCAATACGACTTTTCTTTTCTAGACTTTTTCCCCAACCATTGAATGAAGAGTTAGGTTCATAGACGATAGGAGAAAGTTCGTACGTGTCTTGAATCGAAGGAGAGTTGGCTAAAGTAAAATAAGCTTCGTCTTTTTCATTCACGTTCAAATCTCCTGAAATGATAAGTGGGAGATTTGAAGCTAATTCTTTGGCTTTTTGAAGCATCAATTTAGCGCTTTCAGATCGCGCAATTCTTCCGACATGATCGAAATGCGTATTCATCATAATAAATTGCTTGCCATTAGTTTTGTCTTCGAAAACACCCCAAGTACAGATGCGTGGTAATGCCGCGTCCCATCCTTTGTTAGGTTTTTCTGTGTCAGTTGGTGAAAGCCAGAATGTTCCGCTTTTAATGACTTTGAAGCGTTCTTTTTTATACCAGATAGCAGAATGTTCGCCTTTATCTTTGCCATCATCTCGACCTACTCCAATCGAAGCATATTTGGGTAAAAGTTTTTGCATGTCATCCATTTGATCCTTAAATGCTTCTTGTACACCAAAAATATCAAAATCATGGTATTTGATAAGGTTACAGACTTTTTCTTTTCTGTCAATCCACATGTTGCCCGAATCTACTTGATTCCGTTGACGGATGTTGTAGGTAGCTACATGTATGGATTGTGCGAAAACAGATAGTGCGCACCAAAAAAGTAAGGTTAAGATTATAATTTTTTTCATAATTAGTTATTTAATATTTTTTGCAAAAGCTCAGGTTCGTCAGTTGTAATATAATCCACTTTGTTATCGATGAAATAACGCATTTCTTCTTCTGAATTTACAGTCCACACATTGATTTTCATTTTGCGGTCTTTGGCATCTTTAAAATATTGTGGTCTATTCTTAAAAACTCCAGAATTAAAATCCATTTCACTAAATCCATCATTGTATAAATCAATCGGGCTCTTATCACTGCCCAAATACTGTACACGTACTTTTTTATCTAATTTTTTGAGATGAAGACAGGCATCATAACTGAATGAAATGAAAACTGTTTTTTTCAGACCTTTCAATCTTTTTACCAAATTATAAGAATGTTCTGCAGCTTCTATAGAGCGTTCTTTTCCTAATACATTGGGTTTTATCTCAAAGATCATTTTAGTTCTTTTTTGTTTTAAACCCTCCTGCATATATTCTTCTGCAGTGGGTAATTTTTCACCATTAGACAATTTTTTCTGACTTAGCGTAGCATAATCATTCGTAGCTACATTTATACCCTGATAATCATTGTTGTGGTTGACAATAAGGATATTATCTTTTGTAAGTGATACGTCAAATTCACTACCCCAAGCTTTCATCTCAATGGCATGTTTCAGTGCTGCAATAGAGTTTTGTGGTGCATTAGTCGTTTTCCAAGCACCACGATGAGCTATTATTTTCGTTTTTTGGGCATAGGAAGTAAGAGAAATTGCAAAAAGCATGCAAGCTAAAGTGATGTTTTTCATGGTTGTATAAAGGTTTAGTTAGTTAAGTAGATTATGTTCGAGACTTTTCTTTCGCCTTCGTGATCGAATTTATTGTTGTCCGAAGGATAATTCACAATACCATTATAGGGTTGGTTGATGATATACATGGCCGTACTGCCGCCGCCATCAAGATTCATGGCGTCTTGACAACCATACCATTTCATTATATGTGCCAGTTCATGTAAATTCATTCCTTGTGATTGACTTCTACGTCCATCAACGGTAATAAGAATCAATTTATTGCCTTTCAGTCCAATCGCAGTGCGAGGATGTCTATTGTCATTGAATGCATTTTTGGAAAGTTGTGCTCTTGAATTTTGTGTCAAAAGTGAGGGACCGGCTAGTATAATATTGGGATAAGAACCAATAATGGTAGAATCTGAAGTAATTTTCGTGGCTTTTTTATCGAAAGCTAAAAAAGCATTCGCTCTGTCGCTTGGATTAATCGTTGTGTTAATAACCTTATTTTCCACTTTGATATAATCCACAGCTCCACCATTTTTCATGTCAAAAAAGCCTCCATTTATGGCTACAAATGCTTTTACTTGTTTGGCTAGGGAACTGGTCAATTCGCGGCTTTTTGGCAAAGCTTTAATCCCTAATTTCTTCTGATTCTGTTTAAGATCAATTTCAATTATGTTTATGATTTGTGTAGAGTTGAATACCGCTGTGGTGGAGAGGTTTTTCCAGATTACTCCTTTGGCTACTTTTTGTGTCTGCCATTTCTGCTGGATAAATGCTAATGAATCCTGGGGAAGTCTAATTTGACTAAAAGCTATAAAAGGAAATAATAAGGTAAATAAAAAGGCAGTACTATTTTTCATAATTACTGCCTAATTTAAATATCTTCTATTAATTTAATGCATGATTAACGAATACCATTCCATTCATCATGAAATTGTTGCAAAAAGTCTTCCATGAACTGATGTCTATGTTCTGCAATAGACTTCGCCGTTGACGTATTCATTTTATCTTTTAGTAATAACAGTTTTTCATAGAAATGATTAATTGTAGGAGCAGAAGTGTTTTTATATTCTTCTTTACTCATATGTTTTTTCGGTTTTACATTCGGGTCATAAATCTCACGATTTTTGTATCCTCCGTAATTAAATGCACGAGCAATTCCGATAGCGCCAATTGCATCTAAGCGATCTGCATCTTGCGCTACTTCAAGTTCTTTGGAATGGAAAGTGACTTCCCCCAAAGAGGCTTTGAAGGACATGTTAAGAATAATCTGTTGTACATGCTCAACTACTTCATTTTCCACACCGATGGATGTTAAAAATTCACCGGCCACACGTGGACCTATCGTTTCATCGCCATCATGAAATTTGCTATCAGCAATGTCATGTAACAAGGCGGCTAGCTCACAAACCAAATGATTTGCTTCTTCATGCTGTAAAATTAATTTTGTGTTGTTCCAGACCCGCTGAATATGCCACCAATCGTGGCCTGATTCTGCAAATTTAAGCCTGTCCTGTACAAATGCTACGGTTAGATCAATTATTTGTTGCATGTGATTTTTCTTTTGTTCCGTCGTAAAGTTCGTATTGTAATAATCTGCAGTCTAATTTACCATTAAAAAATTCAAATCTCCTAGAAGCTTTTAAACCAATTTTCTTTGCAAGGTCTGGATTCCCTGTAAAAACATAACCGCGGTAGCCTTTACACTCCTGTTTCATAAAGTCACCCACACGTTTGTAAGTGATTTCGAGCTTCGTATGCGTGCCCAAACGCTCCCCATATTCTGGATTGAACATGATAACTCCAGGTCCTTCAGGCACGGTAGTTTCAGCAAAATCACATACTTCGAAATCGATCAAATGTTCTACACCTGCAGTCTGTGCATTCATTTTTGCAATTTCAATTGCTTGTGCTGAAATATCCGAAGCAATAATAGTTGGTATATTGTTTTTAACAGTTTTTTCTTTCAGCAATCTTCTTTCTTGGAAGAATACTTCTTCATTATATCCGATAAAGTGCATGAATGAATAGTTCATGCGTTGTAACCCTGGCATTCTCTTTTGCGCCATCAAAGCTGCTTCAATTGCCAAAGTACCCGAACCGCACATTGGATTAATAAAAGGAGTTTTTCCATCCCATTTTGTGGCCAAAATAGTTGATGAAGCTAATGCTTCCAACATAGGTGCTTTACCAGGATGTTTGCGGTAGCCGTGTTTTGCTAAGGTTTCACCAGAAGTATCTAAGAAAATTTCTGCACGTTCTTCGATCCAGTGTAAATGAATCACTGCTTTGGACAGATCTGGTCCTGAATCGGGACGTACACCTTTTTTATCTTTGATTCTATCCACGATCGCATCTTTTACTTTTACATTAGCGAAAAGTGGTGTTGTAATCGTTTCGTTATGAACGTTGGATGTTACAGAAAAGTAGCCGTCAAAAGGTATAATATTTTCCCATTCAATCTTGACTAAAGCATTGTATAATTCTTTAGCATCACGTGCTCTAAATGAAGCTAATTCGTATAAAACCTGACTCGCCGTACGCAAATTTAAATTTAAGCGAATGCATTCATTGATAGATGCTTGTAGTTCTACTCCAGTGTTAAAAACTCTCTTTATTTCGTATCCTAATTCTGTAATTTCTTCTTGAAGGAATGGTGATAATCTTTTGTTACAAGTTATTATCACTTTGCTTGCTGTGTTGAAAACTTCTTTCATATTTGTGCAAAGTTAATTAATCTTCGATGGAAAAAATGTGTAATTTTACGGTTTAATACAATTAATGATATGGAAATCAGAGGAAAAGTTCACGAAGTAGGTGCTGTACAACAGGTTACTGAGTCTTTTAAAAAGAGAGATTTGATCGTTGCATACGCAGAAAACCCACAATTTGTGGAATATATTCGTTTTGAAGCGACACAAGATAGAGTTAATATTTTTGACAATTTGGCTGTAGGCGAAGAGATTGAAGTTTCTTTCAATTTACGTGGTCGTCCTTGGACAAATGCACAAGGTGTAACAACTTATTTCAACTCATTAGTGGCTTGGAGAGTAACTAAATTAGCTAATACTGCTGCTGCTTCTGCACCTTCATACAATGATATGCCAGCACCAGTAGATATCACTTCATCAGGTGCTGATGACGATGATTTACCTTTCTAATAGATAAAAACCGTATACTATATACTTTAAAAGCTATCTCGAGAGAGATAGCTTTTTTTGTTACCCACTCACATATTTCCCGTAAGGAATTTTCCGCAATACATAAATAATCCCAATCGAAGTAATTAAAGTCAGTAATGTGGCTAAAGGAATAACCCACAATGTACTCATGTGCTTTGAGAGGAATGGATGTATATAATTAAGTGGAAGGATATGTACTAAATAAATTCCGAAACTGTATTCGTCAATAATTTTTATCCATGTTGGGAGTTCAGACTCCTTATTCACTATTTTCTGGAACAAAATAAATAATAAACCAGCAGCAAGTGCTGTATTTGGAAATACGTAATAATACCAGTGCGGATTATATTTATTAGCCGATAAACTCCAAGTATACGTCATATATGCTGTAAATACGGATATAGCTATATAACCTATCAAAGGTATCCATTTACTCCAATTGAACGATTTAATAGATAAATAATACCCCAATACCAAATAGCCCAAGTATCCTGAAAAGAAAGTTAAATCAAATTTGGGAAAATTTGGATAGTAGAATTTATTCATTAGAATCATCGAAGCAAACCACAATACTAGAAAAATTTCAATCTCCCGAATGCTGACTTGGGTAATGATTTTACGGAGATAAGGAATAGCTAAATACAAACCAATGATCATGTATAGATACCACAAATGCGCATTGGCACCATGTAAAATTTTGTCTTGAGCTATGCTCATAATCCTTTCTGTGGATAGGGCATTGAAATTTGTATATCGATAGAAATAATAAATCAGATATATTATTGTCCAAAATAAAAATGGATACAGCAATTTGGTGATACGCTTTTTATAAAAAGACCAAGTGTCTTCGTCCTTGAGTAACAGCAATGCACCAGACAACATCACAAAAATAGCAACAGAACAACGTGTTGCTGAATTAATCCAATTCGCATAGTTCCAATTAAAATCATCCGCATCAAAGCGATTCAAAAAACCTGTACTGGCATGAATCAATATGACAAATACTGTCGCAATGACACGTAAGTAGCTGATATAGTTGTTTTTTGTAGCCATTATGTAAAAATATCTATTATTGGAATAGGAATTGAACGTTTTGTTGTAATGCTGGGGAATAAATTTCCGCATAAAGCTTGAAAAATAAGTATATTAGAAGAGACAATTTTATTTATATAAAAAATGGGTTTTGCGACAAAGAAAAGTAAACGATGGGAATTTGGACAACTAAAATGGACATTTTTGTCTATTTTATTGTTTGTTCCACCGATTCATCCGCTTGTGATGATGTCGCAGGCCTCCAAAAGTAAGGTGCGTTCTTGGTATGCGCTTGCTTGGATATTGTTATTTATACAGTTTGGATTGTTTTACTCGTTCTACTACTTTGCTGGTGCCATGTCTTCGGGTATGTTGGCAACGGTATGTGGTTATATAGCTTCTTATATTGCGGGAAATGGCTTGTTGCTTAGTCAGTCGAAAGATTATTTGCAACGCATCGAATTATCGGAAGTAAGACAGTTGAGTTGGGTTAACAATATTGCGCATCAGCGCCGATTGGAATTGGCGCAGGCAGAAGTGGAAACGCCACAATCTTTTGTTACAAAACTGATGTTTTATAAGAAGGAGATTCAAAATAGAAATTTGCAAGCTCATATTGAGAAGATTGTGCGGTTATTTCATCTGCTGGAACAACGTGATATTATGGAAGCCGAAAAATTCTTGGTAAGACACGGTACGGTTGTCAATGTTTTACGTGAATATTATGATTTACAACAAACACGATTAAATAATGCTATAACCTTAGAGTCCAAAAATAAACTGGAAACTGTATTGGTACAAGCTTCATCCGCAATAGAGTTGGATGTTACGAATTTGATTAAATATCGTTTGCTGGACGTTTCGGCAGAGTCTGATGTCTATATTCAAACGCTTAAAAATAAAAAACTACTTAATGACTAAACTATGAGTACAATAGACTTGACAACTTATGATGAAAATACACCGGGGAAAAGCTCTCAAGATATGCAAGTGAATTTTACACCTGAAGAGAAGGCTTTAATCCAACAATATAAAGACAAAATCAATCTGCAGTCGACCACTGATATTATTCAATTTGGTGTGGCCAGTCAAACAAAAGTTAGCAATTTTTCAAATGAAATATTGAAACAGGTACGTACAAAAGATATGGGTGGGGCGGAAGATATTTTGTTGAATCTGCGTACGGATATTAAGTCTTTTGATGAAAAATTAAATAAAAAGCCATTGATTCCTTTCTTCGACAACTTGAAGAAGAAGGTTCAGCGTCTGCGTACAGAATATGCTTCGGTTGAGAAAAATATTCATCAAATCGAATTAAAGTTAGAAGGCCATTACAAAAACCTTTTGAAGGATGTAAATATCTTCGATAAGCTTTTTCAAGAGAATCAAAATTACTTTAAAGAACTTTCTTTGCATATAGCAGCAGGAGAGGAGAAGCTACAGGAAGTACATAATGTTACGTTGCCACAATTAAAACGAGAAGCGGAAGAATCTGGAGACCAACACAAAATTCAAGCGTACAAAGACATGGAACAACATGTGGTGCGTTTTGAGCGTAAAGTGCACGATTTGAAATTGACGCGTATGGTCGTATTGCAAACAGCGCCACAGATTCGCATGATTCAAAGCAACAGTTCATCCTTGATGGAGAAAATCCAATCCAGTATTGTGAATACTTTGCCCCTTTGGAAAAACCAAATGGTGTTGACATTGGGCATTGCGCATTCGCAACGTGCTTTGGAAGCTCAAAAAGCAGTTACAGATGCTACAAATGAATTACTTCGCAAAAATTCGGAAATGCTTAAGGAATCTACCATTAGTGTAGCTCGTGAAACCGAGCGTGGTATTGTCGATATTGAGACTATCAAAAAAGCAAACAACGATATTATCCAGACTATCGAACAGGTTATCCAAATTCAACGTGATGGTCGGGAAAAACGAAAAGTTGTCGAGCAAGAATTACTACAGTCCGAAAATGAATTGAAACAGCAATTGCTGAAATCTTCGGATGAGAATAGATTAATTAACTAGAAAGAGCCGCTTTTAGCGGCTCTTTCTAGTTAATACAAAGTTCTTTTCGCTTGTTTTTTGGATATCTCCCTTCGGTCGATATGACGTTGTTAGGTTTTGTCATTCTTATGATAAGAGAAATCTAATTATTCCTCCACCAAAGAGATTTCATAAATATCAATTCTCTTGAAACTTTCGCCTTTTCCGTCTACAGTAACCTCTCTGTAAAGTTCGATATAAGTAGCAACTCCGTACAATGAATTGTATTGATAGGTATTATGTAAGTAAATGTCCATATTAAAACCTTTTAATTCATTTTCATCAATAGGTTTTTCTTTATTTTCATATTTCTTGAAAAAATCAAATACTTTTTCCATAAAATCGCCTTCTATTGTTTTTTCTTCAATTAAAGAGAAGTAATTATTCTCTTCATCGTATTCATCACAGTATAATACACCATTCAGGGCAATAGGAGTATTCAGTAAAGGAGCTACCATCTCTTCTTCAAATGGAATAGTGTCTTGAATATTGAAAGATCCACCTAAGGCAAAATGCAATGCTTGCACATCTTGGGCGTATGCAGAAATAAGTGTGGTAGGATCGATGGAACCTATAAACTCCTTTATAAATTCTAATGTTTTTTCATCATTCGTTTCTGCGCTTAGAATATTTAATAATGCTTCGAAGTCAGCCGAAATTTTTTCAGAAAGTATCACCTCATTGATAATGCGCTTAAATATTCCTAATTCATCCGTCTCATAATCGAATTGAATGGTGGATAACTCTATAAGCTTTTGTTGTATACTTTCTTCTAAGTTACTCAACTGAGGTGTCGCAAATACATCTAAAGTTCGATAATAGCTGATAATATAGTTTGAATCTGTAGAGTCTTTTACAGTAATTTTAAAATTGAAGGAATTTTCAGTAGTTTTTGCATCTTTAGTACTACTAGAATCAATTGAGGTTTTTAAGACTGAATAATTTAAAGTTTCTCCTTTTGGAATATAAGATATTAGATTGACGATTTTTGTACTATCGGTTTGTGCGTAACAAAAATTGAATAGTATTGTCGCAATAAGGAATAAGAGTCTTTTCATATTGGGTTAAAAATTTAAACTAAAAATGCCAATATTATTTGGCATTTTTAATTTAAATTTTACATTTCCCAACGTTTTTTAGGTACGCAGGTAATATCTTGTGTTTTGCGGAGTGTAATAGGTTTGGAATCAAATTTATTCTGTAGAACAATGGTATCTGCTGAAACAGAAATTATCTTAAATCGAGGCAAATATTGTCCTTGCTTATAGCAGCCAGAACCTTTTTGTTTCCAATTCGCTTTGGTATAAATACCTTCAACAATAAGGCTGTCTCCACGTTGTACATAAACACCTTTACCGTATTCTTTCCAATTCCCATTTTTATAGCATGAATCAGGAATCGTTTTGGTTTTAGCGTGGACATTCATTACTGCATAAATTGAATCACATCGGAATGTGAATTCGTGTAAAGTATAAGATAAAAGTTGATCTTGATTGTCAACACTATCTTGCACCCACACACCTTGCAATTCTTTCACGCCTTCAGTTTGCATATCCGATTGGCGCTGGCAAGATATTGTCAATAAAAACATACCTATCAGGATAGATAGGTATGTATTATAAAAATGATATGTTTTCGAAGTTTTAATCACTAAACTTATTTTAAACTTCCAACCATATCTTCTGGTTTCACCCATTCGTCGAACTGTTCAGCAGTCACATAACCTAATGCAATAGCTGTTTCTTTCAACGTAGAGTTGTTTTTATGAGCTGTTTGCGCGATTTCAGCAGCTTTGTAGTAACCAATTTTAGTGTTCAATGCTGTTACCAACATCAAAGAGTTATCTACTAATTCTTTGATACGCGCGTAATTTGGTTCGATACCAGAAGCACAGTGCTCTTCGAAAGATACACATGCATCACCGATTAAGCGTGCAGATTGTAAAAAGTTCGCAGCCATTACAGGTTTGAATACATTCAATTCGTAGTGACCTTGTGTACCACCAATAGTGATAGCGACATCATTACCCATTACTTGTGCAGCAACCATTGTCAATGCTTCACATTGTGTAGGGTTAACTTTACCAGGCATGATAGAAGAACCTGGTTCGTTTTCAGGAATTAAGATTTCGCCGATACCTGAACGTGGGCCTGAAGCTAACATACGGATGTCGTTAGCAATTTTGTTCAATGATACAGCCAATTGTTTCAATGCACCGTGTGTTTCCACGATAGCATCGTGAGAAGCTAAAGCTTCGAATTTATTTGGAGCAGTTACAAATGGAAGACCAGTAAATTCTGCAATATATTTAGCTACAGTAACATCGTAACCTTTTGGAGTGTTCAAACCTGTACCTACAGCAGTACCACCCAATGCAACTTCTGATAAATGTGCTAATGTATTTTTAACGGCTTTGATACCGTAATTCAATTGTGCTACATAACCTGATAATTCTTGACCTAAAGTCAATGGAGTTGCGTCCATTAAGTGCGTACGACCGATTTTTACAACGTTCATAAATTCTTGTGATTTACGTTGTAAAGTATCACGTAATTTTTCCACACCTGGAATAGTTACTTCAACTACAGCTTTGTAAGCAGCGATGTGCATGCCAGTAGGAAATGTATCGTTAGAAGATTGCGATTTATTTACATCGTCATTCGCTTTCAATACAGGTTCACCTTCGCCGATTTTACCACCAGCCAATACTTGCGCACGGTTAGCGATTACTTCGTTTACGTTCATGTTTGATTGCGTACCCGAACCTGTTTGCCAGATTACTAATGGGAATTCGCTATCCAATTTACCCGCTAAGATTTCGTCACAAACTGCAGCGATAGCATCACGTTTTTCGATAGGTAATACTCCTAATTCGTGGTTAGCATAAGCAGCAGCTTTTTTCAAATAAGCAAAACCTTCAATGATTTCTTTTGGCATGGAGCCTGAAGGTCCGATTTTAAAGTTATTACGTGAACGTTCAGTTTGTGCACCCCAGTATTTGTCTGCAGGTACTTGAACTTCACCCATTGTATCTTTTTCTATTCTGAATGACATGATAGTAAAGTTTTGTTTTTATGTGTGACAAAGTTACTGAATTATATATAGAATAGGAACTTTGATTATAGGAGCAAATGTCTGTTTTATTTCAAAAATTGTATATTTAAATGTTATATAAATCAAGAACTTTTTGCCATGAAAAGATTATTTAGCCCTTTTGTCCTATTTTCTCTACTTACTGTTATAAATTTTAATCTTTCCTGTGTTGGAGATAATACTTCGTCAGAAGAAGTGCAAGATTCCATTGCAGACACCCCTGAATCGAAAGATAGAATTTCCAATTCTATTCTTTGGACCTATGATGCATTAGGTGATTCGATGGTTCAAAAGGAAGCTCCAGCCTCTCTGTCTCTAAAAGGAGTGTTAGATACGTTAAATACCCGTTATTCTACGGCTAATCTTCAGTTACAAAAGCACTCTGGTGATACTCTTTTTGTGAAAATAGCAGATGTATCTTACTTACAGCAGCTAGGTTCTAGTGGTAATTATGGATTTATGGCTGAGATTGTTTACTCCTTGACAGAAATTCCTGATGTAAACTATGTCTATCTAGATTTTCAAGAAGTAGATCATGCTACACCAGGACTTTATTCGCGTAAAGATTTCGATAATAAAATATCACAATAATTACAGGCCTAATCTTTTTTGTAAATGCTCTTCGATGTAATGAAACAATTGGCGTGGCTTTAGCGTTCGCCAAGGAATTTCATTCAGAAAACCTCCTAGATTGATGTAATAATCAATGTTTTGAGATTGAAACTCTTCGAGTACGTGTTCGCGGAAATGTAAACCTGCTATCCATCCATCCTCAATATCTTGGAACCATTCTTCGTAGTAAGAGTCGTCAGAGCTATGAAAATTCAATACATTTTCGCCAATTAGAATGTATTTGGTAATGCCTTCTCCAATCATCATGTCTATAATCTCTCTTTTGAGCAGCATAATGTCATTATAGATGGCATCATTCCATTCGCCTATCAGCTCAATTACAGCAAAACCTTTGTCATAATCCACAAATATTATTTTGAGGTATAATGTCTGTGAACCAAATTCGTCCCACTGTGGATGTAAGAGGTAATTATATACTTGTTTGTCAAATTCAAACTCATTATATACAGTACCGTAGAATGGCGACTTTTCATCATCCGCTGCAATATAGTCATGTCTCCAATTGTAAAAAGGCTCTATCTCGTGCATTATTTTTAATCTTATTCAAATATTAGTATTTATTTATTGATAATAAAGAATTTGGAATACAATTTGTTTTAATAAATATTGAAATATCCATACAATAAATTGAATTAACTCTTATTTTTGCACACGCGCACATTTCATGCAAAAAGGTACTGGAAGGAATCTGTTTGTAGCTGCGACATATGCTGCTACTCTTATTTTGGGTCTTATTCTGGGGCAAAATTACGTTGCACAGCAGAATAATAATCCGGGCGTATCCCTTGTACCCATTGGATTCTCCGACAATTCGTATAAAATACAACAAGTTCTTGATTTGCTAGCTAATTCTTATGTGGATAGCATAAATTTGGATTCTTTGCAAAATGGAGCTATCAATCATATTATTTCACACTTAGATCCCTATTCTTCTTATTTAGTTCCTAATGAAACCAAAAATCAAAATGAAGTGTTAGAAGGAACCTTTGAAGGAATAGGATTGGATTTTTTCAATTTAAATGACACGTTGCTTGTAGTAGGCTTGGTAAGCAATGGCCCTGCTGAAAAATCAGGTGTGAAAGTGGGAGATCGTATCATACGTATTGATACAACGTATGTATCCGGCAGAAATATAGGACAAAAAGTTGTAGATCGCTTGATGCGTGGAAAGAAAGGGTCTATTGTTAATTTGTACGTCAATAGAAACAATTCGTTGATGAATCAATTGATCAAAGTAAAACGTGATCAAATCAATGTTAGTTCTATAGATGCTTCTTATATTTTAGAACCTCAGGTTGGGTATATCAAGATTCGGAGGTTCGGATTGAAAACAGCCGATGAATTCAAAACCGCAATAACGGAATTGAAGAAGCAGGGGGCTACCAATTTGATTTTAGATTTAAGAGACAATGGAGGTGGATATTTTCACATTGCAATAAAGGTGGCGAGTGAATTTTTTGCGAATAAAAATTTATTGGTGTACACCCAAGGTGCGCATGAAACGAAACGAGAATATTTTTCGGAAGGAAACGGAAGCTTTGCAAATGGCAAACTGGTTGTTCTTATCAATGAGTCTTCAGCGTCGGCCTCGGAAATTGTGGCTGGTGCTTTGCAAGATTGGGATAGAGCGACTATTGTAGGCCGCAGATCGTATGGCAAGGGAATTGTACAAGAACAATTTGATTTCTTAGATGGTTCACGCATCAATTTAAGTATATCGCGTTATTATACTCCTTTGGGACGGTCGATTCAACGTAAATATACCGCTAACTGGTCAAATATGGTGGATTATGTATCCATGTATCGCGGTTTGTGGGCCTTGGATACTACCTACAATAGTAATGAGATTTTCAAAACATTGGCAGGTCGTGAATTATTTAGTGGCGGTGGTATTAAACCTGATGTCACGATTAATATAGATTCTAATGCTACCAGCTTATTGTATCAAGAAATTATTAAGTCGAGTTATATCGAACAATTCGTTTACGAGCGATTTACTAAAAAATTACCAGCTTATTCTATAGAAAATTTCCTGCAGGGCTATAGACTTCCATCAGAAGAGTATAATACTTTTATTCAATATTTAAAACAACGCGGTGTGGCTATTAGCGACCGTAAAAAACAAGATTTGTTAAAACTTATTCAATCGGATATTGAGGCAATAGTTGGGCGGTATTATTTTGGTAGAGAAGCGTATTTCAAAGTGAAAAATAGATACGACAATTATGTAGATATTGGACTTCAATTTCTACGGCCAATTCCTGCTCGAACGGCTTCTTAGTAGATTAAATCAGCCCAAATTGGGTAATGGTCTGACAATCTTTCTTTCAGAATACCGTAGTCGTCGATTTTGATTCTTTTGTCACTCATGATGTAGTCTATTTGGAAAATAGGAAGTATTCCAAAATAGGTAACGCCCCAACCAAATCCCTTCTCTGCAAAAGCATTATTCATATTTTTACTCAATAGGTTAACACTATAGGACATAGGTGTATCATTGAAATCCCCCATTACTACATACGGATAAGGACATTTTGAAATATGTTTAACAAGTGTTCTGGCTTGATTACTTCGACTCGTAAACGCTCTTTTTAGTTTACGACCCAGTTTTTTTGTTTGCTCTTCATCTTTAACCTGTTCTGAAGGAGATTTTTGGATGAAATCTTTGTCTTCTTCTTGCAAGGCAAAGGAGCGTAAATGGACATTGTAAATACGAAGTGTATCCGTCTCGCGCTTTACATCCGCAAAAATGATACGGTTGACACCAAAACTATTTTCTTCAATAGTGCCGTAGTGAATTATAGGATATTTAGAAAAGATGGCCTGACCATAGCCTTCATAATCATTCTTTTCAAAGGGTTCAAAATAAAAATCTTCAAACTCGCCTTCTTCCTGAAGAGCTTTGGTAAATTGTTTGGAACCGCGTATACGGCTGTAAAATTCTTGAAAACAAACCACATCGGGATTTATAGTGCGAATAAACTCTACTGTTTCATCTCTAAACTTATTTTTCTTATTATCATATTGTTGAAAGAGATGTACGTTAAAGCTCATGACACGAATTGTTGTATCCGTCTTTACTAAGATTTTGTCGTTTTTATTTTTAAAATTAATATGGTTATTCAAGAAGGACCATCCGATCAGAATGGCGCTTAAACTAAGCAAGGCATTTCTTTTCTTGCGTAATAACCAATAAATGATAAAGCCACCATTGATAAGCAGAATAGGAGCATAAGCCAATCCAAAAAATGCTATAATCCAAAAATCACGCGGATCAATAAAAGAAGCACAGTAGCTCAATAGCAAAGCCAATACAGCCAAAATATTGGCCATAAAAACAGTTTTGCTAAAGTAACCTAGTTTTTTCTTGCGTAAAAACGATGGGTTTGCCATTAATCTTCTTTTTTACTTGCCCTAAAAAGCATTTCTTTTTCTCTAGAGGTCAAACTCTCGTAGCCTTTGAGCGAAATTTTATCTAATATTTGGTCAATTTGCTGTTGATCCGGATATTCCTTTTCCGTGGTTTTTGATGTATATGTATAGCTTCTTTTTACAACCTTTAATTTGTTATTTTTCTTTTTTAAAATTATACTCCAATCCTTGCCTTGTTGCAATTGTTTAGTAAATATAATCCCTAGACCTATTACCAAAATATAACTGATTGCCGCTGGTTTATTGGTCACCATAAGGAATGCAAATTGAAGTCCTAAATAAATGCTAACAATCCATTTAAGTTTGATATTGCCAAGCAATAAAAGACGCACTTCTGAATTTGGCACTAGTACCACCAGGCCTCCCATTACAGCTGCTAAACCAAAAGCACTTGTACTCCAATCTGTATTTTCATTTTGGAAAAAAGGAATTAAGTTTACTACTAAAAATAATACTGCGCCTACACTTATTCCTCCTAAAAAAACAGTATTAAATTGTCGGGTATTTAGGAAGTTTAAAAACAAATTTCCGATCCAATACAGCCACAGACAATCAAACAAGAGATTCCATAAACCTGTATAAATAAAAGGATGAGTCAGAATTGACCAGGGTTGGGTAATAAAGAGCTGTATATTACCCGGAAGAATGACTTTTTGAGTTAATAGGCGGTATAAGTCGACCGAAGTCGTCTCCGAAAAAGTCAATAAGTCGAATATATGGATGAGAATGAATAAAACAACTTGTCCAGTAATCACATAAGGAATTATGGAAGTAGTCTTATAAGTGTCTCTAATAAACGATTTTAGGACATTCTCTTTCATATTTATTCTATTAATAATAACCCTTTTTATATCCCCACATTTTAATCATCAAATAGCCAAATAATGCCCCACCAACGTGTGCTAAGTGTGCAATAGAAGAACCAGAATTATTAAAACCTAGATAAATTTCTATTAAAATATAACCGCCCACAAAGTATTTTGCTTTGATTGGAACAGGGATAAACATAAAATATAACGGCATATTCGGATAGAAATATGCAAATGCTAATAACAAACCGAATATTGCTCCTGAAGCTCCAACCATAGGCGTGCCATAAATAGAGCCTAAGGTAGATAATTGATCCCCTGTAAAAGGCAAGTTTGATGATATTGTATTGGCAGCTAAATTCAAATTAATTACTTTAGCTGCGAATGGAGAACCAAAAATTTGATAAACTTCAATAGCCTGAACACCATATTGAAGAACTAGCGCGCCTAATGCAGTAATAATATAATAATTTAAAAACCGTTTAGAACCAAACATACGTTCGATTATAGGACCAAACATTACTAGGGCAAACATGTTGAAAAAAAGGTGAGAAAATCCACCATGCATAAACATATAGGTAATAGGCTGCCACACTTCAAAAAACGGTGAGTCTGGATAGTATACACCTAATAATCGATCTGCTGCAGGAAATATAATGGTCCCAACAAAACATATGATATTTAATATCAATATGTTTTTTACAACGGGTGAGAGATTGCTTAATATATTATTCATCAAATGTTCTAAAATTAAATTTTGTCAAATTTCTCCATTAATTCTGTCAAAGTCAGCGTGATAATGGTTGGTTTTCCATGAACGGAGATATTAGGACTTTCGCAAGCAAATAGTTTATCAATCAATTCGGCAATAGCTTCATTATCTAAAGCTGTACCTGCTTTGATAGCTGAACTTTTCGCAAGTGATTTGGCAAGATTATCTCTTTTATTTACTTTTAGTTCAGTGCGATTGTGTTTATAATCTTCCAAAAGCTGCTCAATAATCTGCTTTTCGTTGATGTTATTTCCTAAATCTGCAGGAATTCCATCTACAATATAAGTAGTTTTTCCGAAAGGTCTTAATTGAAAGCCTAAAGTTTGCAATTCAGGAAGAATATCGTTCATCAATTCGAAATCCGCAGGTGACAAATCAATAGTAGTAGGGAACAAACTTTGTTGACTGCTACCCTGATTATTTTCCAATTGTTCTTTATAATGTTCGAACAAAATTCTTTCATGCGCCGCCTGTTGATCTATCAACATAATTCCAGAATGAATTTGCGAAACAATATATCTATTGTGTATTTGGAAGAAGCTTTTTTTATTTTCTGCCTTTGGAATTACTACTTCAGCTGCTTCTGGACTTTCTTCTTCCGTATCAATTAATGGCAATTGTACGGGCGATTCATTCTCAGTAATTTGATACAATGTATCCCAATTTTTTGGAATAGCTTCACGTTCAAATCTTGAACTGTAATCATTCGATCGCGAATTGCTTGAAGGGCGTAAAGTGCCAATTTCATTCTCAAAAGGATTGAAATTGGGATTGAAAGTAATAGTAGGTGCCTGAATTTCTTCTAGAGGCTTTGATGAGATCATTCCACTAAAACTAGTTTCTTGATCAAAATCCAAAGAAGGTGTAATATTATAACGTCCTAAAGACCTTTTTACTGCCGAACGAATAATCGCATAGATTGCTTTATCATCCTCGTACTTGATCTCCGTCTTAGTGGGATGTACATTGATGTCGATTTTTGAAGGATCAATATCAATAAATAATACATACATCGGGAATGTCTCTGCAGGAAGAATTTCCTCATAAGCATTCATCACCGCATGATTCAAATACGGATCGCGAATAAAACGTTTGTTCACAAAGAAAAACTGTTCTCCGCGCGTTTTCTTCGCATATTCTGGTTTGCCAATAAAACCCTTTAAATCGATAATGGTTGTTTCTTCTTCAACAGGCACAAGTTTTTGGTTATAATTATTCCCAAAAAGATGAACAATACGTTGTTTTAGTGTTCCAGGAGTTAAGTGAAACAATTCATTGTTTTCACTATGTAAGCTGAAGAATATCTCAGGATGTGCTAACGCAATACGTTGGAATTCCTCAATAATATGGCGCATCTCCACAGAATTACTTTTCAGAAAATTTCTGCGCGCCGGGATATTATAAAAAAGGTTTTTTATGGAAATATTAGTTCCAGCAGGAAGAGCTTCGGGAAATTGATTTACAACTTTCGAACCTTCGATTTGCACTACAGTTCCTAATTCGTCTTCTACACGACGTGTTTTAAGCTCTACTTGTGCAATGGCCGCGATAGAAGCCATAGCTTCACCACGAAATCCCATTGATCGGATAGCAAATAAATCTTCAGCTTTGCGAATTTTGCTAGTAGCGTGACGTTCAAAACAAAGTCTAGCATCAGTTACACTCATGCCACAGCCGTTATCAATGACTTGAATAAGTGTTTTTCCAGCTTCTTTGACAATAAGTTTTATACGGTCCGCACCTGCGTCAATAGCGTTCTCAATCAGTTCTTTGACTGCAGAAGCAGGTCTTTGTACCACTTCTCCAGCTGCAATTTGATTGGCAACCGCATCAGGAAGTAATTGAATAATATCCGACATACGAGGCAAAGTTACAAAAAATAATATGGCTAACGATTGCTGCGGGATAGATTATATGGCAAAAAAAAGGCAGCGCAAGCTGCCTTTTCTAAATATTTAAGAATCAATTACTATAGGGTAATTTGACGTTTGATACTTTCTTCTAAAGAGATGATTGTTTCGGTACGTTGTATACCTTTTAAACCTTGAATATCTTCATTCAATACTTTACGCAAATGTGTTGTATCACGGCAGATGATTTTAGCAAACATACTATATTGACCAGTACAATAGTGTAATTCTACGACTTCTTTTATATTTTTAAGTTGTGCTACAGCATCCGAATATTGGGAACCTTTTTCTAGATAGATGCCTAAAAAAGCTGTGATATCAAATCCAACTTTTTGAGGATTAATGATCAAATTGGATCCATGAATAATCCCCAACTCTTCCATTTTCTTCATGCGTACGTGAATTGTTCCCCCCGAGACAATCAACTTTTTCGCAATTTCAGTGTATGGAATTGATGCATCTTCCATAAGAATGGAAAGGATCTGTACATCAAGATTGTCTAAATCGTAATTAGAATAATTTTTTTCCATAAATGTGATTTTTTTCCAACAACCGCAATCTATATCACGATAATTGAGATACTTTTTTATTGAGCTAAAGCTCAGGTTTATAGATTTATAATTAGATAATCCTATGCAAAGAGTTAAATTTTTCTTTCTGCACTATTCCATCTTTTTATAGATCTAATCTCTTTGAATCTTTTGCAAAAATAATAACAAAATTTGATATATTATTTGGTTATTTTGAAGGAATGCAAATTAAAATTAACATATTTTTATAATATGACATTGTTTTTAAATTTGTTAGCTTTAATAATATTATTTAAACAGAGGTAGACGAAATGGAAATTGAAGATGTAGTAATTTCTCGAAAAAAACCAATATATCCAGTAGGGCAAGGATTGGCTAAGTATTTGAAAATGTATCAACGGGATGCTAAGTTGCCTATATCTTATTTTGATTTACTGAATTTTCAGGAAACTGTTCCTGTCATGGATAAATTTGGAAATGATACTTTTTGGGAAACACCGTTATATCCCCCTTATATTCAAGACCAATTATATGATGGATTGAAAATTATCTATGCGAAATTAAAGGCCTCAGGAAATACACGTATTGTGCAGCACAAAATTATTGATCGTATTGAATATTGTGCTTTTGGCAATACACGTCCTTTTCGAATTCGAATTATCAATAGGTTGAATGATGTATATGATTATTTTTATATCAAACAAGCGGATGCTTCCCGTATTTATGGTTTAGAATTGGAGGAAATATTATCGCCTAATCAAGTAAATTATTTGTATGATTTTGAAACTTTGGTAGAAGAACATATTGTTGGGATTCCAGGAGATGTGTTTAGTAAGACACGAATGGATCATCCTGACTATAACCAAACGCGTATAGCGAAAGAATTCGTAAAATTCAATGAACGATGTACTATTGCTTTATTAGGGGATATGCGATCTTATAATTTCGTGATGCAAATAACTCCAGATTTTGATGATTTTCAATTTCGTATCCGTGCTATTGATTTTGATCAGCAATTTTATGAAGGAAATCCGAAAGTTTATATGCCGCAGTTTTTCAAGGAATGTTTTCCCTATGTTAAGCTGTGCATGGAACATTTGAATGATAAGACGGTGCTGCAATATCAGCAAGAGGAAAGGTCTTCCATCGTTCACCGTGTACGCAGTGAGCGCCATCGCATCAAAGATTTGCGCGATGCTTCTCGTGGGCAGGAATTATCCACACCTGAGAATATTCGTCAATTGAAAGAAGGATATGCGAAAATATATAATAACGATCAATATTATCGCTGTAAGACCATGACAGATATAGTGGAGTTGAATGTGAAAAATGTAATTCGTTCTGTGCAGATTTAGCCGATTCGGTCTTCATTGTCTTTGACAAAGGCTGACCATCCGGAATAACTTTTTGATCCAGCACTAGTGTTTTGCTGAAATGAATGACAGACCGCAACAGCTAGTCCATCGGTAGCATCTAAAAATTCAGGAGTTTCTTTGAATCCAAGAAGCGTTTGAAGCATAGCAGCTACTTGTTCTTTGCTTGCATTACCATTACCAGTTACGGATTGTTTTATCTTCCGAGGAGAATATTCAAAAATAGGAATGTCGCGACTTAGTGCAGCAGCCATAGCTACGCCTTGAGCACGTCCCAATTTGAGCATCACTTGAATGTTTTTGCCGTAAAATGGAGCTTCTAATGCCACACAGTCGGGGTTGTATTCGTCTATGAGTGCTAAGACTTTTTTGAAGATACGTTGCAACTTTAAGCCATGGTCATCCAAGTGTCCCATCTTCACGACTCCTAACGTTTGGAGTGCTACTTTTTTACCCGTTTCCTTCACTACACCGTATCCCAACACCACAGTACCGGGGTCGATGCCTAGAATGAGACGTTCTTTGGCTTTTTGTTTTAACATATAGCAAAAATAAGTAATTGCTTAGGCTTTTTGCCTATTAAGATTGTTTTACATAAAATTATTGTTAAAATTGTGCGACCAAAACTACTATGCTGACAAAAACGCATAAGAAATATCTCGACTATGGAATCAAATTGACAATTGTTGGTTTGGCATTTTGGTTTATTTATTCTAAAGTCAGCAATCAAAAAAATCTACTAGAATTCAAGGATCTCATAAATAGTTTAGATGATAACCTGATCTTCGGAACAGTCGCGATAGTCCTGGTGTTAATGTTTTGCAACTGGTTTTTTGAAATTGTAAAGTGGCAATATATTATTCGTGATGTGCAAAAAATAAGTTTTTGGACAGCTACCAAATCGGTTTTTTGTGGATTGACTTGGGCCATCTTTACTCCTAATCGCATTGGTGAATATGGTGGTAGAATATTGTTATTGAAACCAGACAATAGAGCCAGAGGAGCCGTATTAATGGGGGTGGGGTTATTTGCACAATTGGTGTTGACCAGTGTGTTTGGTGCTTTGGGAATTGCTTGGTTTGTTTCTACATTTTTGGATACTCCTTCCTCGGTACAATTTGGAATTTGGGTGCTGGCTATAATTTATGGTTTAGCTTTTGTTCTTTTGTATTTTAATGTACATTGGATAGATTATTTGGTTGGGAAAGTACGTTTTTTGAAAAGAATACAATCTTTCTTTGATGTATTGCGCGATGTAACGACCAACCAATTGGGGAATGTATTGTTATTGTCTTTAATCCGTTTCATCATTTTTACTTCGCAGTATGTGATTTTGATGGTCGTAATATTACCCGAATTATCTTTGCTACCTATGGTGATGATGATTTTTATCCTGTTCTTTGTGCAATCTGCACTGCCTACGATGGATATTTTTGATTTTAGCGTACGTAGCTTTGTGGCAAGTAATTTATACGGATATATTACTACGCAAGATATTGCTGTAATGGCAATTGTTTCTTTTATATGGTTTGTTAATCTGATTCTTCCGGCAATTATAGGATCAGTATTTGTGTTGAATGTAAATTATTTTGGTGATAACAATTCTTAATTTTGGCATTACAATAGGAGCACTTTTGTATGTGCTTATTCTTGTTTATTTGCGTAAAGGGTGGGGAGCAATTCCTTTATTTTCATCACCACAAACTTCTTCTAAACATGTTTCCATTCTTATTGCTGCGCGTAACGAAGAAGATAATATCGCGCGTACAATTGAGGCTGTTCTTCAGCAAAATTATCCTGCTGCACAGTTGGAATTAATTATTGTAGATGATCATTCCACAGATAAAACGGCTGACATCGTTAGAACTTATGCGGATCGTGGTGTTAAGTTGTTGCAGCTACAGGTGGGAGATAAACTTAATTCGTACAAAAAATACGCAATTACTAAAGCGATAGAAATGGCTTCTGGTGAGATTATTGTAACTACAGATGCGGATTGTCGAATGGGACCAGATTGGATTCGGACGATTATGGCTTATTTTGATAAGCATGATAGTTATTTGGTGTCATCTCCAGTAGCTTATTCTGAAGAAAAATCAAGATTTGAAGAGCTGCAAACATTAGAATTTCTATATCTGATAGGGTTGGGGGCTGCCGGAATTGGAAATGGCAATCCGACGACTTGTAATGGCGCAAACTTGGCCTATCGTAGAGATGTTTTTTTTGAGATGGGTGGTTTCAAAGGAATTGATAATTTGGCTTCTGGTGATGATGAACTTTTCTTACACAAGGTAGCTGAAAAATATGCCGACAAAATAGGTTTTTGTAAATCCCGTGATGCGATTGTGTATACCGATGCCAAACCTGATTTAGCGTCATTTATAAGTCAACGCAAACGTTGGGCTTCAAAAAGTACCAAATACAAGGACAAAAAAGTAATCTTTTTGGGTGTTTGTATTTGGCTGTTCAATTTAGCTCTGATATGTTCGCTTATAGGTTTTGTGGTGTTGTTGCCTAGCCTAAATTGGTGGCTTTTGACAGCCTTTGCATTAAAATTGATTATTGAATTTATATTCTTATTGCCTGTTTTATCATTTGCCAAGCGATTGGAATTATTGAAATACTTACCTTTCTTAACGGTAATACATACTTTCTATATGGTGTATATCGGGATTGCAGGTAATATTGGAAAATATGATTGGAAAGGTAGACAGGTTAATTAATCTTCTACCTTATTTCTAATCGTTTCTTCAGCTAGCTTCACAATTTCTTCTATTGTTAATCCTTCGGTTTGGATAGGATCTAATACTTCCCATTTCAACGGGGTAAATGGTCTTAAAGGAAACATTCCATATTGCACCATTTCATAAGAACCAGTGATCGCAACAGGAACGATTAACGCTGTTGGATTTTTCTTCATTAAAGTCGCAATTCCACCCACATTAAAGGTTTTCATTTTACCGTTACGCGTACGAGTTCCTTCTGGGAAGATAAAAGCAGACCAGTTTTTTTGCTTCATGTTATTTGCCAGTTTCAATATTTCAGCTATAGACTGCTTTGGATCTTTACGGTCAATATTTGCGGCTCCGCCATGTTTCAAGTTAAAAGAAATACTTGGAATACCAGCTGTAGCTAGTTCAACTTTAGAGATGAATTTTCCATGAAAACGACGTAGGAAATAAATCATTGCGGGAATATCATATGTGCTTTGATGATTAGCAACAAAGATAATAGGCGTATTAAGGGGTAGTTTTTTGTTGTCAATGAAAGTGACAGAGTTGAATAAAAGGTAATTGCAGTGTGTTAAAAAGAAGTTGAGAATATCTACACTTTTCTTATGTGCTGAATAGCCTCCTAATTTTAAGGATAACCATTGAATAGGGTGAAATATCAACAAACATACAGCAAATCCTATATAAAATATTGGAGTAAGTATACAACCTAGAATCTTTCTCATTTCCTGTAAAAATAAAATTTAGCAAATATAAGCATAAGCTTTTGAGTGTCGAAAAATGTTTATAGGGTTATTATTTTAGAAGAATTCTTTTAACATTGTTAAGTATTGCTTTAATAATGTTAAAATTTTAATTATTTTTATGTAATTAAATAGTTTGAAAATGAAATTACCAATTCGCTGTCCCAGTTGTGAGGAAAAGTTGAAAGTTTCAAAATTATGGTGTGAGACCTGTGAAACTGAAGTGTTGGGTAAGTATAGTATGCCTTTGTTTATGCAGTTGAGCGGGGAAGAACAAGAGTTTATTTTAGAATTTTTGTTGAGTTCGGGAAGTTTAAAAGAAATGGCAAACAAGATGGGTAAAAGTTATCCCACAGTACGAAATAAGCTGGATGATTTGATAGAAAAATTTAAAAATTTACAAGATGAAAAATAACATATATTCAGAAAAACAGAGCTTTTGGACCTGGTGGTTAGGGGTGTTGTTTGGAGTCTTGTTGTATATGCAGTTTGAGCCCATTTTTTCAGGCGAAAAGAATTGGGATTCTTCTACTTTTATTGCGCTAGGTATTGTGGGAACCGTGTTATTGCTTATGTTGATGGTGCGGTTGCGTACGACGATCGATGATCATGGAATCACGATACGTTTCTTTCCTTTTGTTAGAAAGAAAACTTGGGAATGGGAACAGATAAGTGATGTCTTTGTGACCGAATATTCCATTGCAGATTACGGAGGATGGGGTTATCGCGTAAGTTCAAAAGGGAAGGCTTACAATACCAAAGGTAAATACGGTTTACAGTTAATTTTGAGAAATGGTGCTCGTATAATGGTGGGTACGCAGAATCCAGAAGTTGTTAAACAGGTCATAAAAGATCTTAAAAAATAAGAGCTAATGCATAAGTTTATAAATCCTTTTGAAATCTATTCGGAGAAAAAGCTTTTTTGGCTAGGTGTTGGTTTTGGTTTTATAGCAGCCTTGATTTCGAGTTACTCCAATCTTCTGATTTTTGGTTCGTTGAAGGTTATCAATAATTACCACCAAACCTGGTATATTGCAATTTTTAATTTAACACTTATTTTGGTTTCCAATTCGCTAGTATTATTTGTATTTGGTCGCCTTCGGTACAATAAAACACGATTTATTGACGTGTTTAATGTGGTGTTAATTGCGCATATGGCCATTTATGTCTTACTTTTCTTGACGGCTCTACCTGTTGTTCAAAATGCACTTATCGCTATAGAATTGGAAATATTAGATAAAGGATTTGCTGCTCCAAAACTTTCGAAGTTGCATATGTTCACCATAGGAATTTTTGGGATTCTGACATTGTCACTTATTGTCTATTTCTTTTATCTTTTGATAGTCGGAATGATAATTGCAATGAATAGTAAAAGTAAGGTAGACGTGTTTGTAATTATCGTTTTGGTATCCATTTGGAACACACTTATACAATTTCTTAATCCTTTTATTTAAATATGAAATACATAGGTTTATTGTTGGTTTTGTTGTTTCAATCCTGTATGGGTTTTTCGCAGGAATTAATGGGAAGTTGGTCGGGGAATCTGGATTTTGGCGTCCAAAAATTAACTTTTGTAGTGCATATAGCACATGAAAATGGGCAATGGACAGCCAAGGCGGATAGTCCAGATCAAGGAGCTTTTGGTATTCCTTTTCAAATCCACGTAGAAGGGGATTCTGTCTTCTTAAACAATTCGCAAGGGATAAAATTGAGTTTACTTATTGCAAGTCAAGATAAATTACAAGGTCAATTCTACCAAAGCGGAATGA
Organism: Sphingobacterium litopenaei; assembly: GCF_014692495.1. Lineage (GTDB taxonomy): Bacteria > Bacteroidota > Bacteroidia > Sphingobacteriales > Sphingobacteriaceae > Sphingobacterium > Sphingobacterium litopenaei. Next base: position 77,475 of record NZ_JACOIJ010000012.1, read on the forward strand.
AAATTCCTGTGATATTAGCGCGTACAGCGAAGGACGTACTGACCAAAAAAGTTCTTCCCTATCAAACACCCAAGCCTCCCTATTCATATGATACAATAGATGTTGTCTTTCCCAATAAATATGCTAACATTCAATTAGCAGGTACGCTTACATTTCCGAAAGAACAAGGTAAATATCCTGCGGTAATTCTATTGACAGGATCTGGACAACAGGATCGTGATGAAACCATGTTTGGACATAAACCTTTCAAAGTATTGGCAGATTATTTAACGCGGAATGGGATAATCGTTTTACGATACGATGATCGCGGAGCAGGAAAAAGTGGGGGATCATTTGAAGCGAGTACGATTGATGATTTCAGTAAAGATGCTATTTCGGCATTGGAATTTTTGAAGAAACAGAAAAATGTTGACATCAATAAAATTGGCATACTTGGGCATAGCGAAGGCGGGTTGGTGGCAAATCTTTTGGCAGGACAAGGCATTCCAAATGTTTCTTTTATAGTGACTTTGGCAGCTCCAACAGTTCCGATTCGAGATTTGATGATTGAGCAATTGTACAGTGTGGGCAAAGCAGAAGGTATGTCCGAATTTCAATTGGCAATGGCTAAAGAAATTAATAAGAAGAATTTTGACGTAGTAAAAAGTGAACTGAATACCGATGAAGCATTTTCACAATTGAAAAAGAATATGAATATCATGGAGGAGTCATCACAGAATGAGGCGATCCGTAAGGAAATGTTGATGATGCTTACACCAGCCTATAGATATTTTGTTCGGATAGATCCAACAGATTTTATTAAGAAAATTTATATACCTGTTTTCGGTGCGTTTGGAACATTAGACGTGCAAGTGCCTTCTACTTTAAATTTGAGGGGATATCATGACCATTTACCGAGGAATTCAAAAACTGTTCTTAAAGAATATGATGGTATGAATCATTTATTTCAGAAGGCTAAAAGTGGAAGAGTTGTAGAATATGGGCAATTAGAGGAAACTATAAATGAGCAGGTTTTAAAAGATATTGCATCCTGGATAAAAGGGCTGTAAAAGAAAAAGAAGCCTAATCAAAATTGATTAAGCTTCTTTTTTTTTAAGGCGTCATGTTCGACACTGGTAATATCTTTCCGTTATAAAATTTACTTCCGTTTTGAGCAAATTCAGCGACATAGCGTCCCATTTCAAATGCTAATGTTCCAGCTTCTAATCCAGGAAAGGCTGCTTCAAACATTTCCGTTTGTGAAGAGCCTAAAGCAAGGCAGTTTACTTTTATGTTGCGGTCTTTAAATTCTTCAGCCAAGCATTCTGTCAATACAGCTAATGCACCTTTACTTGCAGAATAAGCACTTAGTCCTGCAAATTTTACAGAACCTTGAAAACCTCCCATACTACTAATATTAACAATATGTCCCCCTTCAGTCATTAGAGGTGCCACATGTTTAATCATTTTAACATGTCCCAGGACATTACTTTGTAGCATGTGAGCAAATTCTTCCGCAGAAGTATCTAAGAAAGGTTTGTTAACTATAGCTCCTGCATTGTTAATCAAAATATCTACCTGGTCAAATTTTGATTTGATAAAAGGCACTAAAGAATCGGGATAATTATCATACACGATGTCAAATTGCGCAGGGTACAGTTTGCCTCCATCAAAATTTAAATCAGAAGCGATTTCATGTAGTCTTCTTAATTTATCGGCAGATCTCGCTAATGCAATTACATTATTTTCTTTATTTGCGGTCAAATCCAACACTGTTTCAAATCCAATACCGCTACTCGCTCCTGTGATAATAATATTTGCCATGATAATTTAGTTTTCTTCGATTTTTTCCGTAATAATTTCTTCTTCCACCTCGGCAACGGAGGGTAATTTTTTTGCTCCTAATCTTTCAGGTCTAAATATATAATAGATTCCTGATGTAGCCATTAATAAAGATATAATGTAGAAAAATAGACTTAATAAGACTGCCGTATGCTCGTTAATTTGCAGATAAGTTGCGCCATACAACATTACTAATTCTCGTAAACCGACTCCTCCTCCAATAGATGGTACTATGGAAACTAAAGATGATACAAGGAATATTAGTAGGTAAGGAGAGAATTTGTATTGAAAATTCAAAGAATACAATATTAAAATAGCAGCGATAACTTGAAAACTTTGTACGCCTATAGCTTTGATGTGAGTAGAAATGAATTTCTTCGCAAAATCTTTGAAAAAAGTGTGCAGAATAAAGTAATAGCTAGCTGTACCAATTATTGCTGCAGAAATAGTAAGGTAATTGGGTATAGCCAATCTCGGCATGAAAATAACTAAGGCACATATGATAACTGCCAATGCCCAAAGTCCACTTAGTCGGTCAAAAAAGACTGCACTAAGCACTTTTCTTCCTTTGACATGATGTTCTTTTTTCAAAAAATAAACTTTATAGCCATCGCCTCCAATACCTCCCGGAAGGAAGAAATTGTAAAGTAGACCCAATTGGTACAATCTAAAATTATAACGTTCGGTCAAAAAAAGTTTAATGGCTTTGAAAAAAGAATTTAAACGGGAGGAAGCTATTAATTGAGAAATGGCATAGCTACAAAATGCTAAAAATAAAAATCCCCAATTGCAGTCGATTAAAGCATTTTTTAATTCTACAAAATCAATCTTGCGGGTAACCCAATACAAAGCTCCAAATGTGACAATGACTTTGAAGATGTTTTTGGTAATCTCAAGAGCTTTGTTTTTCTTCATTTATTATAATGTATTTTGCAAAAGTAAACATTCTCCTGCAGATTGATTCTGTGCAATAATAAAATTACTTATGGTATGATTTTTGGTTTATATCGCCAGTTATGTATCAAAGATTAATATATCTTTGTGTTACTAACTCTTACTTAGAAATAAACAACAATAGTTATGCGTAAACATATTCTTTCTTTGATGTCACTTTTTGTAGTGATAGCTTTATTATCTAGTTGCGGTGCTCAACGCAAAGACGGTGGTTATAGCACAGGTTCAACTAGTTCCACAACTGCTTCAGGTCCTTCAGCTTCCCAATGGCGTAACGGTGTGAAAGGTACTTGGGTGTTAAATTCCGTAACACGTCAAGATATTCCTCAGTCTTATACGATTAAAAATATTTTTGACGAAGCTCCAGTAGATTGTTTCATCGGTAGTGTTTGGAATCTTCCAACAGGGAATTATAGAGGTAGTATTTCGTTCAATGCATCGGGGACATTATGTGCAAACGGAGCGGTTCGTACGATTATTTGGTCTATTTTTGATCCAAAAAATGGTTCAAACCCTGAATTCCAATTTAAGAAATTGTATGCAGGAGATAAAGCTTCGAATGTAACTACAGGATATAGATTAGGTCTTTCATTTGCAGATGGTCAAACATTGACAATGAAAATGCCGGTAGATTTAGATAATGGTACTGGTTATTTGATTTTTAACTTTACAAGACAAGCAAATTAAGGTACATAAAAAAACTCCGATATTCATCGGAGTTTTTTTATGCTATTTAGTTTTTTTCAAAGCTTGCAAGATATCATTGATAATATCTTCTTGATCTTCTAAGCCTACAGATAAACGAATAGTTCCGGGTTTAATGCCAAGGCTATTTCTTTCATCTTCTGTAAGTTTAGCATGGGTAGTAGTAGCTGGATGTGTGGCAATAGTTCTAGAATCCCCCAAGTTCGAAGTATAACGAATCATTTCTAATTCATCTATAAACCGAAACGCACGATCTTTTCCTCCTTTTACTTCAAAAGTTACGATTCCACCACCTGCTTTCATTTGCTTTTTAGCCAACTCATATTGTGGATGTGAAGCCAAGAAAGGATATTTTACGTCAGCGATTTCATCATGATGTTCCAAAGTTTGAGCTAAAGCTAACGCATTCGAACAATGTCTATCCATACGTAAACCTAATGTCTCTAAACTTTTGGACAAAATCCAAGCATTGAAAGGAGACATAGATGGACCAGTATGACGAATAAAGAACATTAATTTGTTGATCAATTCCTGAGAACCCACGATAATACCACCTAACACACGACCTTGACCATCCATATATTTCGTAGCTGAATGAATCGATAAATCAAATCCGTATTGCAAAGGTTTTTGCAGATATGGTGTAGCAAAACAGTTGTCAATGGAGAAGATTACGTTAGGATATTTTTGTTTCAAAGCGCCCAATTTTTCCAAATCGTAAAGTTCTAAACCTGGATTTGAAGGTGATTCTAAGAATACAATTTTAGTATTCGGCTGAATCGCTTGTTCCCACTCCTCAATATTGGCAGAATTCACATACGTGAATGAAACGCCCCATTTAGGGAATTGTTGTGTCAACAACTGATGGGTAGAACCGAAAATCGCACGGCTAGAAACGATATGATCACCAGATTCAATAAATGCAGCAAAAGATGCAAATACAGCAGCCATACCAGAGGAGAATGCTAATCCCGCTTCTGCATTTTCCAATGTGCATACACGGTTGATAAATTCTGTCGTGTTAGGATTCGCGTAGCGAGAATATACCATTCCTTCTTCTTCTTCGGCGAATATCGCACGACCTTGTTCTGCACTTTCAAAAATGAAACTTGAAGTTAAATATAATGGTACAGAATGCTCTCGAGTAGCTGAACGTGGGGCTTGCTCACGTATTATTCTGGATTGATCTTTTTTCATAATGGCGGTAAAGTTAAGGAATTGTTGTTTGAATATCTATTAATCAAGTCGTGATTTTTTAAAATTTTATAAAAGATTCATCTAATTCGTTTTAGGATTGCTAAGGATATACTGTTTTGTTTTTTATTATGTTATCTCTTATGAGGTGTTTATAAGTTATTGCAGGTAAAATAGTTTACTTTTGTGATAAGTTAGTTTAGAATTGTTTAGTCCTAAAGCTTTAATTTGGCTTAATATTTTATGATGATAGCCTAAATAATCATTGATAACATTATAAACCCATGAAGACGATATCCTTTTTAATAGCGAATACTTTGGTTGTATGTAGTTTGCACGCCCAAGAAGCTCCAAAACCTTATGGCGTTTTACCTTCTGAGCGCCAATTAAAATGGCATGAAATGGAAACATACTGTCTGATTCACTATACTCCAACTACTTTTCAGGATAAAGAATGGGGATTTGGAGATGCAGATCCTAAAATTTTTAATCCTTCACAATTTGATGCTAATCAGATAGCAAAGGCAGCAGCTTCAGCAGGGTTTAAAGGGTTAATTAGCGTGGCTAAGCATCATGATGGTTTTTGCTTATGGCCAACTAAAACGAATACTTATAATATTAGTCAATCTCCTTGGAAAGAAGGTAAAGGAGATATGGTGAAGGAATTTATGGAAGCATCACATAAAAATGGAATGGCTTTCGGTACTTATCTTTCCGCCTGGGATCGCAATGATTTGCGCTATGGCACTCCCGCTTATACGGATGCTTATCGCGAGCAGCTCACTGAACTCATGAGCAATTATGGGGAGCTATTTACTTCTTGGCATGATGGCGCGAATGGGGGAGATGGATATTATGGAGGAAGTAATGAAAAACGTACTATTAATTCCGCAACATATTATGAGTGGGAAGAAAAGACTTGGCCCATCATTAGAAAACTACAGCCTATGGCTTCTATATTTTCGGATGTAGGACCAGATATGCGTTGGGTGGGAAATGAACACGGACATGCAGCCGAAACCTCATGGGCAACTATCACACCGAAAGGTACTATTGAAGGTGTGAAGCCGATGCCAGGGGCGAGTACCGATGCATCTAATTTGCCTACTGGAGATCGAAATGGTAAGTATTGGATACCTGCAGAATGTGATGTGCCTCAAAGACCAGGCTGGTTTTACCATAAAAATCAAGATACTAAGGTGAAAACCCCTAATCAACTTTTTGATATTTATCTCAAATCGGTAGGGCGTGGAGCAAATATGAATTTAGGATTGGCACCTATGCCAGAAGGAATTTTACACCCTAACGATGTAAAATCGCTGAAATATTTTGGAGAAAAACTTCAAAAAACATTTGCGCATAATCTAGCTAAAGACGCTAAAGCTACAACTAAACATTTACGCGGGAAAAGTGCTGAGTTTGCATTGAAGAATATTTTTGATGATGATAGATACAGTTATTATGCACCAAAGGATAAGGTGCTGAATCCTGAAATTATAATTACTTTAAATGGGGAAAAGGAGTTTGATTTAATTCGTATTCGAGAAAATATTAAACTAGGACAGCGTTTAGATTCGGTTGTAGTAGAAAAGTGGAACGATGGAAACTGGGAAAAGATTGCTTCAGCGACGAGCATAGGTGCTAACCGCTTAATTAAATTAGGAACAGCAATAAAAGCAACTAAATTGAAGGTCAAATTGTATGCGCCAGTAGCCCCGACTTTGAGTGATTTTGCCTTGTTTAAGGAATATGATGAGCCATTTGCTTTTGATTCTAATGTGATCTCTAGTCAAACGTTGATAAGGGCAACACACAAAATTTTGAATTCTAATTTGGCAGTTAATTCTACCTCTGCCTACACAACAGTTAAATCAGCAGACCTTATTGTAGAGCTTACAGAGCCTATAGTAGCATTGGGATATTTTCCAAGACAAGATGGAATAAAAGAAGGAATAGTGCTAAAGTATGATATTTTTGAAAGTCAAGATAAAGTGAATTGGACAAAAGTCCAGGAGGGTGAATTTGCGAATGTTTTATCGAATCCTATTGAGCAAATAATTGAATTCGATAAGATTATATCTAGTAAATATTTAAAATTCGTTGCGAAAGATATGTCAACAGGATTTACCTTTGGGGATTTTAACGTATATAAATAGCCGAACCTACTAAATAAACTATGAAAAACATCCTTACTATTTTGATGTGCGTATGCTGTTTAACCTCTTACGCACAAGATCTTAAATTGTGGTATGACAAACCCGCTAAAATCTGGGAGGAAACTCTTCCATTAGGAAATGGCTGGATAGGTATGATGCCTAATGGAGGCGTTCAAGAAGAAAATATTGTTTTGAATGAAATTTCCATGTGGTCAGGAAGTCCTCAGGATCCCAATAATTATAATGCCTATAAAAAAGTTAGCAGCATTCAAGAATTATTATTTCAAGGAAAGAATGATGAGGCGGAGAAATTAGTTAATCAAAATTTTGTTTGTGTAGGTGCGGGATCCGGACATGGCAATGGAGCTAAAGTACCTTACGGCTGTTTTCAAAATTTAGGCTATTTGAATATCCATTTTCTAAATAATGCAACTTACACTCAATACCGTAGGGAATTGGATTTGGAAACAGGTATAGCTAGTTCTCATTATTCTAACCAAGATACTTCTTATTTCAGAGAGTATTTTGTTTCACAAGATAAAAATATCGGAGCAATGAGATTTTCTTCGAATAAAAAATTCGCTATTGATATAGCCTTACATTTTTACAGAGATGAAAATGTAAAGACGCATACAGTAAAAGGCAATACCATTTTAGTTGAAGGTAATCTTCCTAATGGCTACGGAGGGGAAGGACTTCGATACGCTACGAAATTCTTAGTGGTAAATAAAGACGGAAAGATAACGAATTACGATAATCAAATTATTGTGAAAGGAGCACAAGAAATAGTAATTTACTATACAGCATCTACAGATTATTATGAACACCATCCTACACAATATGTGGAAAATCAATTATCTGAAAAATTAGATTACGCCACCTTGAAGAAACAACACCTTCGTAAGTATAAGGAAGTTTTTGATCGCGTAAAATTGAATATAGAAAATGATACTGTTCAAAGCCACCTTCCAACAGATAAAAGATTGGCTAATTTTTTTCAAAATCCTGCAAAGGATAATAATTTAGCGGTATTGTATTATCAGTTTGGTCGTTATTTGACTATTTCGAGTACAGCTCGAGATTCGGATAAAGCATTACCTCCGAATTTACAGGGGTTATGGGCGCATCAAATCCAAACACCGTGGAATGGAGATTACCACCTTAATGTAAATGCGCAAATGAATCATTGGGGAGTAGAAGTAAATAATTTGTCTGAATATCATAAGCCTTTCATAAATCTTATTAAAAGAGTGGCCAAAGAAGGAGAAAAGACTGCAAAGGCTTATTATAATGCACCAGGATGGGTAGTATATATGATGACAAATGTATGGGGCTATAGCGCTCCGGGAGAACATGCATCATGGGGAGCGAGTACGGCTTCAGGTTGGTTGTGTAATCATCTGTGGGAGCATTATTTGTTCACAAAAGATAAAGCTTATTTGAATGAAGTGTATCCAATTCTTAAAGATGCTGCGTTATTCTATAAAAATACTTTGGTTCAGGATCCAAAAACAAAATATTGGGTGACATCACCTTCTGTATCTCCTGAAAATGGATTTAGATTACCAAATGGAAAAGTTGCATCTGTAGTCATGGGTCCCACAATTGACAATCAGATTGTACGAGAATTATATATTTCGGTAATTTCTGCTGATTCTATTCTTCAGAAAAAGGATCAGTTTGCTTCGGCATTAAAGAATGATCTGAATTTGCTGCCACCAGCGGTTGTAGTGAGCAAAGATGGAAGGGTAATGGAATGGTTGGAAGACTATGAAGAAATTGAACCACAACATCGCCATGTGTCTCATTTATATGGATTATATCCAGCACCTTTTATATCACCAATAACTACCCCAGAATGGGCTTCCGCTGCCAGAAGAACGTTGGAAGTACGTGGCGATGGTGGAACTGGTTGGTCACGAGCTTGGAAAATATTGTTTTGGGCACGTCTTCATGATGGAGACCATGCCTTAGAAATCTTACGTCAGCTATTAAAACCTGCGATTAATGATCAAGGTAAAATATCAGCTGGAACCTATCCTAACTTATTCTGTGCACATCCACCCTTTCAAATTGATGGCAATTTTGGTGGGTCAGCGGGTATTGCTGAGATGTTGGTGCAGAGTCATGAAGGATTCATTCATCTTTTGCCTGCTCTTCCCGCTGCCTGGAAAAAAGGAGAAGTAAAAGGACTTCGTGTAAGAGGTAATATGACCGTAGATATTAGATGGGAGGATAATACAATCATCAAGTATGCGGTGAAAGGTCCTAAAGGTCAGAAAATTCAGGTTCGGGTTAATGGTGTTAATGAAAATAAAATTCTATAAAATTAAATTTTGTTATTTTAAATTAATTATATGTATTTAGTTATAATTACTAACTATTTATTTCATAACATTTTAAATAACCATTTTTATGAAAAGTCTATTTCAATTGGGGTGTAGACTTTCATTTATTTTCATCTTTATTTTAGCTATTTCATGTAAAAAGGATATTTACGTTGATGAGGAAAATGAATTAGTCTATCCTGTAAACTTTACATTTACGAATTTCAAAAGCTCAACGAGTTTTTTGAAGACTGCTTCGTTGAAAAATCAATTTCGCGCAGCAAATTCAGTCCCCGAAAATTATAGCGAAGGGTTTATTTATTTCTGGAGTTTCAATAACGAAACTTTGGTGCCCGATGTCAAGTATTCTAAATCTGCAAATCCCTCAATTACTTATAATAATGGTAAGGAAATCAACTATGGAGCTGGATTTGCGTTTGAAGGATATACGGCAGGAAGAGCAGCTAATTTTGTAGGACCGAGCGAAATACTCTTAAAATTTCCTATAAAAGATGTGCTTTCACTCAGTAGACTCGGTTTTGATATGACTGGTTCTGCTATGGGGCCAAAGGACTTTGATTTGTATTATAGCTTTGACGAAGGGGATACGTACCATATTCTTGCTATGCAAAATCAATTTGGCAACCTAGCCGGAAATGGCAAAAATTCATTTACCTACCTTTTAGAAGACCTAGAAATACAGGGAACAGAATTGTGGATACGAATCAACCCTAAAGAGGGCATTCGAGATGGGGGTAGTGCTTACAGTAGTAAATCGGGAACACTACGCATTGATAATCTTCATTTAGTAGGCATTTCTCCAACATCTACAGATGAATTCACGATTAATAAGTTATATTATTATTTATATAATAAGGAGAATGGACAGGGATTTCAAGGAGTTAACGATGATCTTACAAATCTTGATTTGCAACTATAACTACCTGAAGGCGAATATGATGTGTTTTTTGTGATAAATAGTTCGAATGATGATTTAATAATTGCTCCGGATATTGGAAAAGCATCAGATATTTATATATCTAATCCATTCTCAAATAAGGATGCAGAAATATTTGGCTATAAGGGTACTTTAGAAGTCTCGGGTAATATGTCGGTCAATATTGTGCTACAACGTTTGTACAGTCAAGTTAAAGTTGAGTTTACAGACCAGGATTTATCAGCTGTAAAGAAAATTGTTCTTAACCAATTACATGAACCCTTCTTTTATAGTCCTTTTGCAACTGGCTTATTAAATCCAATTCTGGATCAGTCCGCGATTGAAATAGAAGATGATTTTCAATCGAATAAACAGGTTATATTCAATCAATTTATGGGACTGCTAAATGAAAATAAACCAGTTAACTACATTTTAAATGTTATAGGTGATGCAGGAGTGTTACAATCATTTGAATTGAGTAGTTCTCTTAAAAATAACATCCAATTGGATTTTAGAGGAAATTTATTGGAGGGCGCGCCAAATAATGTTGCTTTTCAAATCACTAAAAATGAAAATTGGGACGGTGAAAATGAGGTTAGTTTTTAGTCTGTATATATGATTAACCAATGAGGAGTTTTATGTATTACGTATGCTCCCTTACTGAAAGAATGTAGTTGCTGTATATATATTTGGTTTAAAATAGCCACATTATTTAGTGTGGCTATATCTTTTTAGTCGTTTACTGTTAATTCTCCACGAATATCTTTTTCAATCCAATAAGCCACAGCATCTTGATCTGCTAGTTCTCCTTGTAAATACATGAGCTTGGTAACTGCTGCCTCGAAGGTCATATCATAACCATTCAAAACACCTATGCTTTTCAATCCTTGACTGGTTTCGTATCTGCCTAATTCAACTGAACCTACTTTACATTGTGATATGTTAAGGATATTTTTTCCTGATTTAATTGCATCAGCTAATAAATCTAAAAACCATTTATCCGTAGTTGTATTGCCTGAACCAAACGTTTCCATAACAATGGACCTTACATCCGAATCTAAAATAGACTTAATAGTTGCAGGACTGATACCTGGAAATAATTTGAGAACAGCCACTTTATTATCTACGTGATTGTGGCAAATAAATTCTTTATCCGAATTATTCATCAAAGCATCGAAATTGTATTTCAAATGAATTCCAGCTTCAGCTAATACAGGATAATTTGGCGAACGGAATGCTTCAAATTTGGCAGAATTGTACTTAAAAGAACGGTTACCACGGAAAAGTTTATTGTCAAATAGAATACAAACTTCTTGCACGATAGATTTGCCATTGTGCTTTGCACTAGCAATTTCTAAAGCAGTCATCATATTTTCACGCGCATCCGTACGTATTTCGCCAATAGGTAACTGTGAACCAGAAAAAATGACTGGTTTTTGTAGTCCTTCTAATAAGAAACTCAAAATAGAAGCTGAAAAAGCCATCGTGTCTGATCCGTGAAGAATTACAAAGCCATCATAATTATCATAGTTGTCTTTAATAATCTGTGCCATTTCAACCCAAATTTCAGGCGTCATATTGGATGAGTCTATAATCGGATTAAAAGAATGAATCGTCAGATGGTAATCCAAACGGCTTAGATCTGGAAGATTACGCTTGATGAGTTCGAAATCAAAAGGTACGAAGGTGCCAGATTCATCTTGAACCATTCCAATAGTACCTCCTGTATATATGATAAATATATTCATGACTAGATGCCAAATATGTCTATAGAATTTTGAGTAGTAATTTTAGCAATTTCTTCAATGCTTGTTTCTTGTAAATCTGCTACCTTTTGGGCTACATGAATTAAGTAAGAACTTTCATTTTCTTTGCCTCTGTAAGGAGTTGGTGCAAGATAGGGTGCATCGGTTTCCAATACGATATCTTGTAGGTTCAATTCCTTGACTACAAGGTCTAAACCTGCTTTTTTGAAAGTAACTACACCACCAATTCCTAACTTAAATCCGAGGTTGATTGCACGATGAGCTTGCTCCAAAGTTCCTGTAAAGCAATGAAAAATACCATAAAGCTTCTCGTCGTTCATTTCTTCCAAGATTTCGAATATCTCATCGAAAGCTTCACGACAGTGGATGTCAATGGGTAAACCTAAAGATTTTGCCCAATTGATTTGCGTGCGAAAAGCATCTTGTTGCCATGCTAATGTGCTTTTGTCCCAGTAGAGATCTATACCAATCTCACCAATTGCGTAAATCTTAGTATTAGCAATAGCCTGTTCTATTTTTTGTAACTCTTCTTTATAATTTTCTTTTACACTGCAAGGGTGTAGGCCTAACATGGGAAAACACATATTAGGATATGCATTAACAGTGGCCATCACTTGGGGAATCGATTCAGATTCTACATTAGGAAGAAATAATCGATGAATATTGTTTGCAATACATCTTTCGATTTGCTCCTCCATTTTATCTGTTCCTATATGATAATAGATATGTGTATGGGTGTCTGTAAGAATAGTATTTGGAATTGTCATGGCTAAAATAATGCTGTAAAAGTAATAAAATGTTAAAAAAGAATTGCTTACAAAAGAAAAAACACGATTTTGATAACAAAACCGTGTTTTTATTTTAATTATGATAATATATCAAGAGATATATTGCATTTTATTATCTTGTTGGAGCAGGAGCAGGTGTAGCTGTAGAATCTGTTTTTGGTGCTGTTCCTTTGATAATGTCAACTAATTCTACATCGAAAATAAGTGGCGCATAAGGAGGGATACCACCTTGAGGCTGACCATTCGAACCGTACGCTAATTTTGAAGGAATAATTAATGTTGCTTTACCGCCTTTGCTTAATAATTGAAGACCTTCAACCCAAGCAGGGATAACTGGATCCACACCTAATTTAAATTTGATAGGTTCAAATGTGCGCATTGGGTTAACTGGAAGTTTCGCTTTGTCTGCTTCTTCTTTGATTGAAGTATCGAATACTTTACCGTGAGTCAATTTACCTACGTAGTTAACTTTTACAGTATCACCGATTGCTGGCTTAGCACCTTTACCTTCTTCTTTAATTACATATTGTAAATCAGAAGCTGTTTTCTTAGGCTCTAATTTGTTGTCTTTTACATAGCTTTCGATTTTACCAGCTTCAGCTTTTTCTAAGTTAGCGATCAACTCTCTGTAATATTTATCTAATTCTACGTGAGCGATTGAATCAGGTAATTCTGCTTTTTTGAAGTGTTTTCTAACTTTGATAGTAAAAGTTAAGAATTTGTCACCAATTGGAAGTTTTGGTTGGCCAGATTTAGCAGCCATAGTATCTAAGTTTAGACGGAATACAGCGCTATCACCTTCACCTAAATATTTGAACATAGAAGAATAGCTACCTTTGTAGTTTCCAGCAATAGTGTCAGGAACTACGTTTACGTATTGAGGTAAACCGATATCGTATGTGCTTTGAATCAAAGAGTCATTTCTGTCTGAAGTCACGATCATGTCCACAAATAAGTGGTCACCATCTGTAGCTTTAACAGCACCTTCGTCTTTTACGATTTTGTATTCAAGACCGCCTTCCGCTTTCTTAAAATTCTGACATGAAGTAGCGAATAATCCTACTGCAGCAGCTAATAAAAATATTGATTTTTTCATTTTATTGATTAATACTTATTTACTTATTAATAATTCTGAATATTCAGGTAAAATTGATTTAAATTTATTCACAACAGATGCTAATTCATCCGAAGAACTTCCTCCAGATGCATTTAAGTGACCTCCTCCATTAAAATATTTTTTACATATCTCATTACAAGGTACTTCACCGATCGAACGCAAAGATAGTTTAATTAATTCGGTTCTGTCAACAAATAATGCAGCAAGACGAATTCCTTTGATTGAAAGGGCATAATTTACTAACCCTTCAGTATCCCCTGTTGTAATTTCAAACTGTGCTAAATCTTCTTTTGAAATCGCAAATAGCGCTGTGTTGTATTCAGGAATAACTTCTAAACAATTTAAAAGACAGTAGCCTAAAAATTTAAGTCTACGCTCTGTGGAACTGTTGTAAATATGTTCGTGAATTTCCCAATTGCGTGCACCAGCATCAATTAAACTTGCAATAATATGGTGTACAGCCGAAGTTGTCGATCTAAAACGAAAAGAGCCTGTATCTGTCATAATACCTGCATAAAGACAGGTCGCAATATCAGCATCAATCTGAGCGGACCCCTGACAAACCTCCGCAATGAAAGTATAAATCAGTTGTGCCGTTGCAGCTGCATTAGAATCCCAGTACGTTAATTGCGCGAACTCTTCAGGATCTAAATGATGGTCTACCATCCATTTTTGACCCTTTGCATTCGCAATCACTGGTTCTAAAATATTGGTGCGCGATAAAGCACTATAATCTAGACAGAAGATAATTTCTGCTTCTTCGATTAACTGTTTAGCAAGTTCTGGTTTTTCAGGATAAGCAATTACCTCTTGACGACCAGGCATCCAGTCCAAAAATGTTGGAAAATCTGAGGATACCACCACAGATACATCATGATTATTCTGTTTAAGCCAATGGTATAAGCCTAATGAAGACCCTAATGCATCACCATCTGGTTTGTGGTGAGTAGTAATGGCAATTCGTCTAGGTTTGGTTAGTAATTGTAAATTATCTTCTCCTTGTAACATATTTTTATTAAGAATACAAACGTACAAATAATTAGTGTCTACCTCAAATTATTTTTGATGCTTGAAAGCATACAATTTTTTGTCTCTGCGCATGCACAAAAGATACGTTTCACTGTTGTAATTTATCTTTCCATAGTAGAAAAGAGGTTGTCCTTCAACAGGAAAACCTTCGACTATTGTGCCATTGTCACCAAAAAGATACAGCAGATTGGTTGCTTTGGAGGCAACACCTATTAGATGATCATTTGATTTAGCATTTTTGAAAAACTGAGGCTTATCATCAATACTTTTCGTGAAATGATATTCGAAAAGAGGTTTGAATGAGCTATGCTCATAGCCACTAATTTTGTTATCGGAAATCAAAATAAATTCTGGAACTGAAGAGCTATTTATGTTTGCAAATGCGCCATAATACTTCTCTTCGTGGCGTTCTATTTTTACTTCTGATTGTATTTTATCTAATCCAATTCTATAAAGAATAGATTTATTGTCATAAGCAAGAAATTCAAACGAATTATTACCTAAATCTATCACTCCAATAGGCGTTTTAAATTCTATATCCCCAGGTAGGTCAATTTCTTTCTTTAAGGATCCATTATTATTCAATAGATAAATGCGCCCGTAAGAAGTAGCGATTACAAAATCTGAGCCTACATTTTGGATACCTCCTAAAATATTTCCTTGTATATCTGGGTTGTTCCAATCATCTACACGATTTCCTTCTTGGCTATATGCAAGAATCCTATTACGTGTAGGTACCAGCAGCACATATTTGTTTTGTACTTTGGCCAAGAGCGGGGCTGCTATGGGTTCCTCTGCGATTCCAGTAGAAAATCCCTTTAATGTTTTTCCAAAAGTATCGATACGATACAATCTATTTTTGTCCGTTACAAATATAATGCTGCGGTCTGTTAATTGTTGCATTTCACCGACTATTCGTCCAGATATAACGGCAGACCACAATTTATTGCCTGAAGGATGTATCGCGTGAAGCGTATGATCTAATTCCTGAATCAAGATCATTTGACTGGTATCCGATTGTTCGAAAACATAAGGTGCAGTGATAGCTTTATCATTTAGCTGGTAAGTCCATTCTGCTGTGCTTCCTAGCGCATTTTTGCTTTTGTACAAAGCATAGATTTGAGACGAAAAGCTTCCTGCATTACCCGATAACTGTAATGACCAAGAATAAAAGTCTTTGAACCCGTAGTTTTCCTTATCTCTAAAATTTGCTTGATAATGTCTAGGTAACGAATATAAAATTTTTGAAAAAGCATTTTTATTGTGCACAAAGAGCGTAACATTCGCTTCATTTCCTTGTAATTTTTCGAAATTTTTGAAACCTAAAGTTCCTGTCAACAAGTCTTTTCGACGAAAATCACTTAAATATTGACGTAATTCATTGCTGGAATTAGATAGCACCAAAACATCATCTACACGTGCTACATAAGGACGTGACATGTTTTTGAAAGCTTCACCATATAACGCGTAAGGAATGTTCGCGTTTCTAAAACGGTAAATATTATCATTCGAGTCTTCCAATAATCTATTCGCCACTTCTATCCAAGCCGCAGTGTCACTTACAGCTATAAAAGCAATATGTGTTTGATTAGTTTGCTCAACTAAAGCAAAATCGTGCTGCAAAACTGATGGCAATTTACTTAGTGAAGAACTACTATCTTGTAAAGATTCTAATGCCGTTTGAATTTTTTTTGTTTCCTCACGCGCTTCGAAATATTCGTGAAGATCTGTCGAAAACTTAGGGTAATTGCTGATGCTATATTCCATGAATACCGCTGTATTGGCGGGGAAGTAATTGTATAATCGCTGTGTTTTTTTAGACTGATTACGGAACAAGGCTATATAGTTCCCTCTAGATTTATCCACTTCACTTTCGCCCGTAAGCATTAAAGCATCTTGCTTAAAATTAATATTCCAAGCGGATTGGCCCTCTAATCCAGCAAATTGATCCGCAAAAATTCCTTTTTGTCTCTGTTGGAAATGCTTAATAACATTTGGATATTGCTGATGGGGAAAATAAACACTTAAAGGGGTATTACGCGAATTATTTTTGATAAAGTAATCAATCTGATTTTCGGATAATTTAGGTTTGCTTTTATCCAAAATAGAAAGTAAGGTGCTTTTTGAATACGAAGCAAAAATTAAATGCTCATAGTACGTGGTGTACAATGTAGTATCTGGATTGCCAAAACTAAATGATATGATCTTATGACCTAAAGTATCTATTGAAGCAATTTTGTATGTTTTACTATATTCATTTAGGAGTGAAGTGAAATCACTTTCTTCAATATTTGTTGAGGTTGGAATTATAAATAATGTGTTTAAGGAATCTGCTTCTGGGTGAAAAGAAATAAACACATCCTGATTTTCGATAAATTCGTACAATGCTTCATGGCGAAGAATCTGGTTTTTGTATTTTTTTATCAGTTCTATTTCTTTTTTGCCAATAAGAGCATCGAACAAATCAAAGTCTTTGAAAATATTATCCGTTACTTCGTCATTTTTGATAGAAGCAATTAAAAAAGTGTTCTCTGGTAAATATTTTAAAGGTTTTAGCGTGTTATGTTGTTCTTTATTAATATCACGAAAATAATAGATGGAAGCAGCGATCACCCCAATAAATAACAGCACCGTAACAATAATCGTATTCCTCATTTTACAAACCTAATTATTTCCAATTTTGAAAAGAAACGAAAGAGACAAAAACATTATTTCTGTGGTGTTTTAGTCTGTATTTTTTGTACATTTATGCCTGTATTAACTGAAAATATTTTTTTGTATAGCTATTAATGAATAAACAAATCATTCTAACAGCCTCATTTTTTGGAGTAATAGCTGTGATTTTAGGAGCTTTTGGTGCACACGGTTTAGAAGGTAAAATTAGCGAATACCATATTGATACGTGGAAAACTGCGAATCAATATCATTTTTACCATACTTTTGCTTTATTGTTTTTATCGACTTTTTCTCGTGCCAAAAGTCAGTCTATTCGTGTTTCCTTTATCTTTTTTACGATAGGGATTTTGTTGTTTTCAGGATCACTTTATCTGTTAAGTGTACGAGAACTGTTAGGTATTACAAAAATCTCCATTCTTGGCCCTATTACACCATTAGGAGGCTTATGCTTCATTATTGGATGGGTAGGATTATTTATTGCAGCTTTGAAGAATAGAGCATAATATTATGAACTAAAATATTAAGCCTCTGATAAATGCTATCAGGGGCTTTTTCGTTACATTTGTGCATATGTCGAGTCCAGATTTATTTGCAGAACGAAAAACTTATTTTGTAGAAGTCATCTTGCCGTTGGCTATTGCCAAAACGTATACTTATCGTGTTCCTTTTGAATTGAATGATAAAATAGGAATAGGAATACGTGTTATTGTGCAATTTGGGCGAAATAAAGTGTATTCTGCTATTGTCAAACATATATCAACAGAACCGCCTGAGAAATATGAAGCTAAATATATTTTGGATGTGGTGGATGACTATGCTATTGTAGATGAGGGACAATTGAAGTTGTGGGATTGGATAGCGGATTATTATATGTGTCATTTGGGCGAAGTGATGCAAGCAGCATTGCCCGCTGCGTTGAAAATGGCTTCTGAAACGAAGATTATTGCAGTAGATAATGAAGAATTAGACCGTTCTGAACTTTCGGATAAAGCATTTTTAGTCTTAGATGCGCTGGATGTTGCTGGCGAATTATCTGTTGGTGACGTATCTAAGATTCTGGGTCAGAAATCCGTTTTCCCCTTATTGAAATCTTTGTTTGAAAAAGGATTTATCCAAATTTCGGAAGAAATCAAAGAACGTTATAAACCGAAAACCAAAGCTTTTTTGCGTTTAGCATCAATTTATAATGATGATGAAGGCAAAAGAATCTTATTGGATAGCTTAAATAGAGCGCCAAAGCAACAGGATGCTGTTTTGGGATTTTTACAATTGACCAAAAAGCAGGGGGATATTTCCCGTCAGGATTTAATGGAATCAACAGGATGCGGAACAGGAGCTATTACTTCTTTAATTGATAAGGGAGTCTTTGAGGTCAAAGAAAAAGTAGTAAGCCGTTTTCAAGGTATGGATGTACTGCTGACAAAAGAATTTACTTTTAGTGAAATTCAGCAAAAAGCTTTTGACGATATCAATAAGCACTTTGAACAAAAAGATGTGGTTTTGTTGCATGGAGTAACAGCTTCGGGCAAAACACAGATTTATATACGAATGATAGAGCAGGCATTGGCTTCGGGCAAGAATGCCTTGTATTTATTACCAGAGATTGCTTTAACCACACAAATTACTGAAAGACTAAAATTGCATTTTGGAAATGATTTGGGTGTATATCACTCCAAATTTAATGACAATGAGCGTGCAGAAGTGTGGCATAAGGTCATTAAAAATGAATTTAAGATAGTAGTAGGCGCACGTTCCTCGGTGTTTTTGCCATTTCGGGATTTGAGATTAATTATTGTTGACGAAGAACATGAAAATTCATATAAGCAATATGACCCAGCTCCGCGTTATCATGCGCGCGATACAGCTATTTACTTAGCGCATTTACATCATGCCAAAGTATTGTTGGGGTCTGCTACACCTTCGGTGGAAAGTTATTACAATGCCAAAGCCAATAAATATGGTCTAGTGGAATTGTTGCAACGCTTTGGGGAAGCCCAATTACCAGTAATAGAAATTGTCAATATTTCGGAAGCTACCCGAAAACAAGAAATGCACTCGTATTTCAGTGCCAGCTTGTTGAAAGGAATTGAAGAGGCTGTTGCCAAAAAAGAACAGGTTATCTTATTTCAAAATCGACGTGGACACACCCCTTTTGTGCAGTGCAGTACATGCGGTTATGTGGCCAAATGTGTCAATTGTGATGTGAGTTTGACCTATCACAAGTCTTCCAATCTTTTGCATTGTCACTATTGCGGACATTCGGAGAACACGGTGAATGTCTGCCCCGCTTGTGGAATGCCGCATATGGAAAGCAAAGGTTTTGGTACGGAGAGGGTAGAAGAGGAGCTGGAAATCTTGATGCCTGACTTGCGTATTGGACGATTGGATTTGGATTCGACAAAAGGAAAATATGGATTTGACCGAATAATTTCAGCTTTTGATGACCATGAATACGATGTGCTTATCGGTACGCAGATGGTTGCTAAAGGATTGGATTTTGGTCGGGTGAGTTTGATTGGGATATTAAATGCAGATACAATTATCAATTTCCCTGAATTCCGTGCGTACGAAAGAGCATTTTCTTTATTCTCTCAAGTAGCAGGTCGAGCTGGTCGTCGTCAAGACCAAGGTAAAGTTATAATCCAAACCTATACTCCGAATCATCGTGTTATCGAGCAGGTCGTCCATCACGATTATAGCGGTATGTTTATGCAGGAAGTGACCGAGCGAAAAAACTTTTCATATCCGCCCTTCTATCGGATTATTAAAATAGATGTAAAGCATCCAAATCAGCAGCAGACTTTAGATTCAGCACAAAAACTCGCGAATCTATTACGTGCTTCGTTAGGAAATAGAATCTTAGGCCCAGAGCCTCCTTTAGTGTCTCGAGTCAGGAATCATTATATTCAGACGATCACACTTAAAATTGAACGCACAAATATCAGCATCAATAAAGTTAAAGAACTTATTCGTACAGCTCTATTACATTTTGAATTGGATAAGCATAATGCTAAAGTACGAACGGTAATTGATGTAGACCCCTATTAAACAGAAAGAGCGAGTTTAAACTCGCTCTTTCTGTTATAAGTTAACTTTTGAAATTTTAAAAGGTTTCTTTACGGCTTTGTGTGCTGCTTGTTTAGCAATTTGAGCTTGTAGATCCGTAACTTTTTCTGGTTTATAGCTGTTTTTACGTACATCTTTTCCAAATAACTTTTCGTACCAAGTACAAGCAGCAGTGAAGCGACCATAATTTAATTCTAAATGGTAACCGTCACGTGTGTAGGTGTCGCCTTGAGAAGAAGTACGCGCATTTTGAATAGCTGTACCTGCAGGAATTACCATCACAAAATCCTTTATTTTGTTAATTTTCTTGGATGCGTCTACAATTCCTGAATACATTTTGGATTGACTGTTGTCGTAGTTTGCAAAACCTGCATGCTTAGAATCGTGTTGATAAGCCCAAGTTTGGTGATACAATAACTTTGTATGTAGCTTTTTCAAGGATTTTACATAAGTTATAAGTTCTGGCAAGTCTTTCATTATAACATCATATTGTCCAGAATAAGGACTTGCTTGCTGCAGACTAATATAATCCCAATTTTCGTCTGCGATAGCTTGGGAAATACTCACATCTTTTGTTGTTACCTTTTTGCCGTCTAGACCTACCTTTCGATAGGAATAAGAAGCCTTGTCTTGTCTAGAATTTTTTACATGCAACTCTATGGAAGCACCGCCAATATACATATTGCCAATGATAATTTGTTGTCCATCGGCTTTTGCTAAATCATGTAGATAATTTTCTATACCATCTTCGGAAAAACTATTTCCAATAGCCAAGATTTTAAGAACTTTTTCTTGAGCCGAACTGTCAAATGTTAAAAAGGCAAGAGCAAATAAAAGGGAAAGAATTTTTTTCATAGTGTAAATGTATGCTGTTTATAAGATCTGTAAGAGTTTTAAGACTTCATTGGTGACTATTTCTCTTCCTGCGGCAAATTTCCTCGTGTTTTTTTGATCCTCAGGTTCTACATTAAGCGCAAAATAGTATATGGAAGGTTTTTTGTCTACGATGCCTACAAACCAACCGTTGTTGTGGTCATTGTCTTGTGACCAACCTGTTTTAGCAAAGTATTTGTAAGTTTCGGTATTTTCTTTTTCGAAAATGCGAATCATTTTGTCATATGTAGAATTCAGAATAGGAAGTTTCTTAGTGTAAAGTCGCTGCAGAAATTCGATTTGTTCAAAAGGGGTAATGCGAGATTTACCTTCAATCCAAAAATTATCAATGGTGCTTTCATTCACATCCATATTGCTGTAATGCAATTTGTTTAGATAAGATTTCATGCGTTTCACTCCGATATGTCGTGCCACTTCTTGATAGCAGGGTAAACAAGAGGCATGGAAAGCTTCCCGAACAGTCATGTTTTTTTCCCATGTTTCAAAAGCTCTTTTTTGTCCATCCCAGCGCATAGAATCGTTTTCATCCTTCAGAACATTGGTTTCTAAAGCAATAATAGAATTTACGATTTTGAAAGTGCTGGCAGGTAAATATCCTTTTTCTGCTAATTGAAAATTATTGGAATAGTATGTTTTATTTTTAGCATCAAAAACCAAAATTGTTCCTTTTAGATCTTGTTCTGCTAAGAATTTTTCTATTTCGCCTTTAAACTCATCACTGCGTTTGATATTGTTTGCTTGGAAATCACATCCGAAAAAAAGTAACAAAACTAATGGTAGAAAATAGCGCATGATCATAAGATTTTATAAATTTATGAAATTACCTATTAAAAGCTAGAAACCCAAAAAATATGAATCAAAAATCTAAACCTATTGGCTTCGAATTAATTGTATTTATTCTTTAATAATATGGTTAAACAATGGTATTTTTGAAGGACGATGGCATATAAATTCATAGATAATTATAGAGAGAAGGGCGCAAGGAATAAGCTGGTGAAGCATCTAGAAAGTAGAGGTATACAAGATAAACGTGTACTCGAAGCTATCGCAAAAGTACCTCGTCACTTCTTTTTTGACGAGACATTTTGGAATCAAGCGTACAAAGACATAGCCTTTCCCATAGGAGATGGCCAGACGATTTCACAGCCTTATACTGTGGCTTATCAATCTGAATTATTACATGTAAAAAAGGGTGATAAAGTTCTTGAAATTGGTACAGGGTCAGGTTATCAAACTTGTATTTTAATGGAGTTGGGGGCTGAAGTTTATACCATCGAACGTCAAGAAAATTTGTACCAGCGTACGATTCAAGTTTTGCCTTATATGGGATACAAACCTAATTTTTTCTTAGGGGATGGCTCTAAGGGCATTCCGGAACATGCCCCATATGATAAAATCATCGTGACTGCAGGAGCTCCTTTTGTGCCCGAAATCATGCTG
This sequence comes from Sphingobacterium litopenaei, assembly GCF_014692495.1. Taxonomy (GTDB): domain Bacteria; phylum Bacteroidota; class Bacteroidia; order Sphingobacteriales; family Sphingobacteriaceae; genus Sphingobacterium; species Sphingobacterium litopenaei. Next base: position 100,345 of record NZ_JACOIJ010000012.1, read on the forward strand.
AAGCAACTGAAGCTTGGTGGTTTATTAGTCATTCCTGTGGGGGATGAAAAGTCGCAGAAGATGGTGACCATACTGCGTATTGGAGAAAATGATTTCGAACGCATTGAATTGGATACATTCCGCTTTGTTCCTTTGGTAGGTGACAAAGCCTGGTAAATTCTCTCTGCATTTGAATTCTTCTGTGGCTTTTGCCTATATTTAGCCCTAATGAAGGCATTCTACGAACAAAATATTCAACAGACGAAACAAGAACTTATCGTTCTAGAGAAAAGTATCAACCGCAATAGTCTTATGCGCTTAGCACTAATTTTGATTGGTGCTACTGCCTTATTCCAGATATTTCAGCTCAATAATATTTGGATTTTATTGCTGGCAGTTTTTGCGATAGTTTTAGGCTTTGCGTATTTGGTGTTGCGTCAAAGTAAGTTGGAAAAAGTGCGTGATGAGAAGAAAGCTTTTCTTCAGGTGAATGAGAATGAAGTGCACATAGAGGCAGGTGCAGAAAATATGTATGTAGATGGAGCGGAATATGAAGATGGAAAACATGCTTACAGTTCGGATCTAGATATTTTTGGTCCAAAATCCTTATTTGCTTTAGTAAATCGGACGGCAACGAATGATGGTCTGTCTTTGCTGGCCTCCTGGTTTTTAAGGCCTTCTTCAAAAAAAGCTATTTTGGAAAGACAAGAAGCTAGTGCTGAACTTTCATCAAAAAAAGAATGGACACAGCTTTTGCAAACCAAATTGTTGTTTAATCTCGGACAAAAAGTTAATATCAAAACCTTCTTAACGCGTTATATGGAAGACCAGGCTTTACAGTTTGGTTCTTCATTTATGCGTATTTATGTGAAAATAGCTCCTTTTCTATTTCTATTAGGAGTATTCATATCGTTATTCGTAATACCACTGTGGAATTATATGCTACTCCTGGCAATTGTTCATTTGATGTGGTCAATAGCATTAGGAGGTAAAGTTTCTTATTTCTCCAGTCGCATCGACAAAATTGGAGTGACGTTGATCGCTTATTCGGATGCGGTAAAGATGGTAGAAGAGGAGCAATTTGCAGCTTCTTTAAATCAAAGGCTACAATCAGAACTGAAGACCGATAAACAAGAGAATTTATCCACAGCTTTTAAACATTTGGGTAGTTTGGTAGATAAGTTGGATGCGCGCAATAATATTTTGATAGGTTCCATTCTGAATATGCTCTTGCTTTGGGATTTCAAACAAGTCTTAGCCATAGTAGATTGGAAGAAAAACTATGAAGGTAACGTGCTTAAGGCTTTCGATATTATCGCTGAGTTTGAAGCTTTAATTAGTTTAGCAATTTTAAAAAGTAATAATGCTACTTGGGCGACGCCTACAATTTTGGATAATCCTCAGACAGATAGAATCCAAGCCACAGCAATCAATCATCCTTTAATTAGTCATGAAGTAGCAATTGCTAATACATATGATGCACGAGATCACCAGTTGGCTTTAATTACAGGATCAAATATGGCGGGTAAAAGTACGTTTTTGCGTACAATAGGTATCAATGCCGTTTTGGCTTATGCCGGAGCAGTGGTTTGTGCAGCGCAATTTTCATTGCCAATTTATAGCTTGGTGAGTTACATGCGTATTAAGGATAGTTTAAATGAAAGTACATCAACATTTAAGGCAGAACTAGATCGTATGAAATTTATCTTAGAGAAATTGGCTCCCGATCCAGATACATATGTATTAATAGATGAAATGTTGAGAGGTACAAATTCTGTGGATAAATATTTAGGTTCTAAAGCTATAATCCGTAAAATCTTAGCGATTGATGGAAAAGGTATTGTCGCTACGCATGACTTGCAATTGGCTTCTTTAGAAGAAGAATATGTGGGAAAATTGAAAAATTTCCATTTTGATATTCAGGTTCACGATGGTGAAATGTTATTTGATTATAAGTTGAAAAATGGAAAATGTACGATTTTTAATGCCTCTCTTTTGCTTAAAGGTATAGGCGTGGACGTGCAAAAAGTTTAGAAATTGTACTTTTGTGCAAATAAAAATAAAAAATGACTTTAGAAGAAAGAATAGATCAGGCAGAGACGCGAGTATGTACTACTGTATTCCCGTTTTTGACGAATCACCACGACACCTTATTTGGGGGGAAAGCTATGGCGATTATGGATGAGGTTTCGTTTATGGCAGCTACACGTTTTTGTCGTAAACGTTTAGTTACCGTGTCTTCAGATAAAATTAATTTTGAAAAAGCGATTCCTTCAGGAAGTATTATAGAGGCTATTGCAAGAGTAGAAAGTGTAGGACGTACAAGTTTAAAAGTTAAAGTTGAGATCTACTTAGAGCACATGTATGAGGATGGAAGAGAACTTGCTATTCAAGGGATGTTTACTTTTGTTGCACTCGATGATGAGAAGAAACCTATTCCAGTGTTAGAAGGATTAGATGTTACAGCATAAAAATAAGGCGGTCAAATAATTATTGACCGCCTTATTTTTATAAAACGGAGCGTAAACCCCACAGGTCTTTAGCCTGTGGGATGTAAGCGACTAACCCTGATTGAGAATATACTCACGAATAGTATCAGGAGATGCTTCACCTATTGAACAAACAAAATAACCATCAGAGCAGAAAGTATGTTCT
>NZ_JACOIJ010000013.1 GCF_014692495.1 Sphingobacterium litopenaei
ACATAAAACAAAATCATAATTTCCGCCGCTTTATGCTCCGCGGTAAAGATCTTGTGTCAATAGAATGGGGATTATTGGCAATTGCACAAAATTTAAGAAAGAAAGCGGCCTAAAAAGACCGCTTTTTGATATTTTGAACTAAATATTGAAATATTATGAACTCTTTGCTCACAAGGTAGTCAAACCATGACGGATTCATTTAAAACTAAAAAAGCCGCCTCAATTATTTTGAGACGGCCCCTTTTTGCTTTAATATTATTTCTTGCTGCAAAAAGAAAACGGTAAATTGTGCGAGAAATAAAACAATTGAAATTCCATCTGATTCCTCATGAAAAAAACACAAGAATTAAGCAGTTTTTTTTATAGTCAATACTTCGCTGAAGGTCTTCGCATTACGCTAGGAACTATTATTCCAGTGATAGTGTGTGCTTTCTTAGGTGAATTTTTAATGGGAACTTTTATTTCCTTAGGAGCATTGATAGTAGGATTATCCGATACGCCTGGAGCACCTAGACACCGCAAGTGGGGAATGTTTTATTGTACCCTCGTTTCCATCTTTGCGATAGTTGTTACCGCATTGGCTAATGATTATATTTTCATCATGACCTTAGTGATTGCAGGATTTTCTTTCCTCTGTTCTATGCTTTCTGTATTCAATGCACGAGCAGCTACTGTGGGAATGATGGGAATTCTAATAATGCTGATTAACATCGATGCAAAATTCACCTTTCAAGAAGAGATGAATTATTTGGGACTATTCATCATTGGTGCGGTATGGTATATGCTAATCAGCTTTTCATTAATGCAAGTTCGCCCCTATCGATTAGCTCAGCAAGAACTTTCCGAGACTATTGTGCATGTAGGAGATTATTTACGATTAAAAGCTAATTTTTACGACCTAAATAAAGATGCAGAGGAAAATTACCTCAAACTCATTGAAAAGCAAATAAGTGTCAACGAGCACCAAGAAAATGTACGTGATATATTATTTCAAAGTAAAAGATCCATCAAAGACACGACAAAAGAAGGTCGTTATCTGACCTTAATCTTTAATGAAATGGTCGATTTGTTTGAGCAAAGTATGACCACGCATTATGATTATACCGAGATTCGAACTAAATATGCGATGTCAGGCATTTTGGAAGAAATTAAAATTATCATTGATAAAATGGCGCATGAATTGGACAATTTTGCCTATAAGATGCATGCGAACAAGCGTCCTATACCGTTATATGATTTCGAAAAAGAGATTGATAAATTAAGAATCCTTATCGAGGAATATGATGCACAGCAAAATGTTAATTCCATTCCACTAAAAAAAATTGTAATCAATATTCGCACGATTACCAAGCACATTCAAAATATTTATAAATATGTAGCTTTCAAAGCTGACGATATTACGAAAGAAGAAATCCAACAGTCAAACAAGTTTATCAATAGAGATATTCTGAATTGGCAGAATTTTAAAGACAATTTAAGTCTGCAATCCAGTGTCTTTAGGCATGCCCTACGAATGGCTATTGTATTATCTGGCACCTATTTCCTATTTAATATTTTCAATTATTCCAGCTTTACGACGTATTGGATTCTATTGACAATTTTAGTGATTTTAAAACCTGGTTTTGGATTGACTAAAGAAAGGAATTTGCAACGCCTTATTGGAACTATTATTGGAGGTATTATCGGGGGTATTATCTTAATAACCGTTCCGGATGTGACTATACGCTTTGCTATACTCATCTTTTTCTTTTTGATTGCGTATAGCCTTTTCCGTGTCAATTACATCATGGCGGTCATTTTTATGACACCTTATGTGCTGATCATGCTGAGCTTTTCGGGCGTAAACACTTTAGAGATGGCAAAAGAAAGAGTGTTAGACACATTTATTGGCGGTTCTATTGCCTTTTTATCGAGTTATGTAATATTTCCGAATTGGGAAAGTTTCCAGATTAAAAGCAATATGCGCCACTTACTTGTTGCAAATTATAAATACCTAGCGCAAGCTGTATTGATATTAGCGGACAAGAAAGTTTCTATCATTGATTACAAATTGGCACGTAAAGAAGTATACATTGCATCTGCCAATATGGGTTCTACTTTCCAGCGCTTGTTGACAGAACCTAAATGGCGCCAAAAACACACCAAAGAAGTTAACCGCTTTGTGATTCTAAACCACATTTTTTCGTCTTATACAGCTACCCTTTTGACACAAATTTATAATACAGAAAACAAGTATTACACCAAAGAACATATCAAATTATTGCTGAAATCCCTGACCTATCTTCAAATGGCAATAGAAGAGATTTCTACCGCTGATTCTTCTCCTGTAGATTTTATCAAATCATTGGACAAAAATTTTTCAGAATTATCAAATGATGATACCTTATTAATTACCGAACAATTACAATTTTTGACCAAAATTTCTGGAGATTTGCAAAAGAATGTAGCTACATTAGCTTCTAAAGAAATTTAACATAAAATGGATAATAGTATTTACGACGTAATAATTATAGGTGCTGGACCAATTGGAATTGCTTGTGGTATTGCTGCGAAAAATAATAATCTATCGCATTTAATTATTGAAAAGGGGTGTCTCGTTAATTCTTTGTACAATTATCCAATCAATATGACTTTCTTTTCTTCCTCGGAACGCCTTGAAATAGAAGAAATCCCTTTTGTGACAACAAATCCCAAACCCAAAAGAGCTGAAGCTTTAGAATATTACCGTCGCGTACATGATAAATATAAATTGAATACTTGCCTTTTCGAAGAAGTATTAGCTTGTAATAAAAACGAGGGCGTTTTTGAAATTAAAACTTCAAAAGCACAGTACATTGCTAAGCATGTAATTGTTGCAACAGGTTTTTATGATATCCCTATGTACTTAAATATACCTGGCGAAAATCTACCAAAGGTAAGTCATTATTATAAGGATCCGCACTACTATGCAGGAATGAATGTAGTAGTGGTTGGAGCGAGCAATTCTTCCATAGATGCGGCTCTTGAAACATATCGTAAAGGTGCAAAAGTTACATTAGTTGTTCGTGCAACTGATATCAGTCACCGTGTCAAATATTGGGTAAGGCCAGATATTTTAAATAGAATCTCCGAAGGCTCTATTGATGTGTATTTTGAAAGTAATTTGTCAGCAATCCGACAAAATGAAGTGGTAATCAGTACCCCAAAAGGTGATGTGACTATTCCCAATGATTTCGTGCTTGCATTAACAGGTTATAGACCTAATTTCGAATTATTGAGAAAATTCAGCATTAATGTTCCCGATGAAGAATGTATGATTCCCGAACACAATCCTGAGACAATGGAAACAAATATTGGAGGACTATATCTAGCGGGGGTAGTTTGTGGTGGATTAAATACACACCTATGGTTCATCGAAAATTCACGTATTCACGCAAAAATGATTATGGATTCCATTCTTTCGAAGAATTAAGCTCTAAGTCCAGCGACAAAAATTTCAGCCAACTTTTTCTGCATAGCCAGAATTTCATCAAATTCACATTTGTCTGGAATAAAATCATTTTTGAAGTCTTTCAATACAGACATACGCATACCTAAAGTACCAAAGACAAAAATGCGTGCCGTATCTTCCACATCTATCGGTTTCAATTCTCCAGAATCCACGCCTTTTTGGAAAACTTGTTCTACAGTTTTACGCTGACTTTCGAACGAATCAATTATTAATTTATCCAATTCTGTAGGAAGTTCTTTGCGCATAATGATGGTATATTCCAACAAATAGAAATATTTCTTTTTGAAATTCATGCTAATGTCCAATACAGAATTGACTCCATCCAATACATTTATCATGTTCGAAATAGAGTTTTCTATCAACCCTTGACACTCTTCGATCACATGTTCAAGAACAGCAGCATAAAGACTATTTTTATCTGGAAAATAATAATACAATAATGCTTTAGAAAAAGATAAGTCCTTCGCAATCTCCGCCATAGTTGTCTTTGCCATACCATAATGAGCAAAACGTCTTTTAGCGGTTTCTAAAATTCTTACTCTCTTTTCATCTGCATTATTAGCCATATTCAAATAAAATTTTTAGGTATTCATCCGCTTATACTATCTTTACAGCGAACTAAAGAATTTAAATATACTACATAAATTCATTAATATTCAGCAAAAGATCAAATTCAATAACGTGGAACTACAGAAAAATATTTTTTTAAAAGAGTACAATACTTTCGGTGTACAAGCAATAGCGAATCAATTTGTTGAAATACAAGACGAAAGACAGCTTATAGAATTATATAATTCTGGTATTTTCCAAAATAGATTTTTTGTCCTTGGAGGAGGAAGTAACGTGTTGTTTACAACCGATTTCGAAGGTACAATAATTAAAATTTCAAATAAAGGAATTCAACATTTTATTGAGGGGAATAATATATATATTACTGCAGCAGGTGGTGAAATATGGAATGATCTAGTATGGTATTGTGTCGATCATGGTTTCCCTGGTTTAGAAAACATGGCGTTGATCCCTGGTACAGTAGGTGCATCACCAATCCAAAATATCGGTGCTTATGGAACTGAACTGATGGATGTCATGTATACTTGTAGAGCTTTTGATACTTTGACAGGAGAATTCAAAACATTCACAAACAAAGAATGCGGCTTCTCCTATCGTGATAGCATATTCAAAAGTAAATACAAGGGTCGATATATCATTGTATCTGTAACCTACAAATTAAACCTTCATTCTGTAAGAAATACTTCTTACGGCGCTATTGAATCTGAATTAGCAAAACGAGGTATCAATAATCCTACGATGAAGGATGTAGCAGAGGTTGTATCTTTTATTCGTGTAGAAAAACTTCCAGATCCAAGTACTATTGGGAATGCAGGTAGTTTTTTCAAAAATCCAATTATTTCTAATTCCCAATTAAATGAGTTAAAACAATCATTTCCAAATATTGTTAAATATTCTATAGATGAGCAACACAGCAAAGTGGCTGCTGGTTGGCTAATTGAACAAGCGGGATGGAAAGGAAAAGAAATAGGCAATGTTGCAATTTGGAAAAATCAAGCGTTAGTAATAACAAATAAAGGAAACGCTACAGGTAAAGAAATTTTTCAAGTGTCACAAGAAATAATTGATTCGGTTTTTGATATTTTCGGTATAGAATTGGAAAGAGAAGTAAATATTTTATAAAAAAGTTTTCCACAATTCTTAAAAACTTTTTTTAATTAAAATTTAAAAAATGCTATTCTCAGTAGCAAAAATACGTTTTTTAATATTTTTTATTTATTATTAACAAAAATTTAATAAAAAGCGATAAAATTCTAGCACAGTGTTTGTAAGGTTTTTATTAACCGTAGTATTCTTTTTATAAATCTGAAGGCTACTTTTTTTAATTACAAACCTCAAGGCTATGAACAGAACAGAATTTAACACTTTGGTGATAGAACATTCAGATTCATTAAGATCGTATGCAAGAAATTTTACGAAAGATAGTGATGATGCAAATGACCTAGTCCAAGACACGCTGCTAAAGGCTGTCACTTATTTCAAAAACTTCAGGGATGGAACGAATCTTAAAGGTTGGTTATATACCATTATGAAAAACACCTTTATAAACAACTACCGTCGTATTACGAAGTCAAATAGCTTTATTACGAAAGAAGAAGAAATTTCTCCAGTAAATCTTGTCCATTCTGCTACTAAAAATCAAGGAGAAAACAAGTTCGTATTAGAAGACATTAACTGCGCACTTTCATCATTAGCAGAAGATTACTATACACCCTTTACGATGTATTTTGAAGGATATAAATATCATGAAATATCCGAACATTTGAACATTCCTATAGGAACAGTAAAAACCAGAATTCATGTTGCACGTAAAGTAATGAAAAAGACATTATCTACTTACAAGTACTAATATTTGTACATTTGTAAGATGAGCGATGATAACTTAACCGTATACACGAAATCACAATTAGCTTTACGAAATGGACAGGATAAACCCGAAATATGGGTTGGGTTTAAAGGATATATTTATGATGTCTCCGAAAGCAGATTATGGAAAAAAGGCATGCATTATGAGCATTGGGCAGGACAAGATCTGACAGAAGAGTTAGCAGATGCGCCACATTCAGAATCTGTCTTCGAAAGATTCAAAAAAATAGGGAGAATTGGATAACCAATCTGCCTATTTTTTTTTATATAAATACAATTACGCAATTTCAAACTTTGATAAAGCAACAAACTGTTGTAAACGAGCAGCAATCTCTTCTTGTGTAAGATTTTGTAAGCGCTCCGTACCGAATTTTTCTACGCAGAAAGACGCCATAGCTGATCCATAGATAATAGCATTTTTCATGTTATTAAAATTAATCGATTTCACTTTTGCCATATAACCTATAAAACCACCCGCAAAAGTATCACCGGCACCTGTAGGATCAAATACATCTGCTAAAGGCAATGCAGGTGCAGAAAAAATCTGACCTTCACCGAAAAGCAATGCACCATGTTCACCTTTCTTGATGATCAAGTATTTGGGCCCCATGTTCAAAATCTTTTCAGAAGCTTTTACTAAAGAATATTCACCAGAAAGCTGACGTGCTTCCGCATCATTAATAGTCAAAACATCCACTCGTTGCAAGACTTTTTTCAAATCTTCCAAAGCTACATCCATCCAAAAGTTCATCGTATCCAAAACCACTAATTTTGGTTTCTTTTCCAAACGTTCTAAAGTAATTAATTGCACTTGAGGAGTCAGATTACCTAACAATAAATATTCGCAATCTTGATAGGAACTAGGGATTTTAGGATCAAAATCTTCTAGAACATTTAATTCCGTGATTAAAGTATCACGTGAGTTCATATCATTGTGGTATTTTCCTGACCAAAAGAAGGATTTACCCCCTTTTACCACCTCTATTCCCTCGATATCGATTCCTTTGGATTGAATAATATCCATATTATTCCCAAAATCCTCTCCCACTACACTCACCAATTTCACATCATCATAAAGATTAGAAGCCGATAAGCCAGCGAAAGTAGCAGCACCTCCAACTATTTTATCAGTTCTACCAAAAGGTGTCTCTATCGCATCAAAGGCAACTGTCCCCACAATAACTAAACTCATTTTATTTTTTTATGAATAGTGTAATACCATATCGGCAATAACCGAAAATAACTGCTCCAATCTTTGGAATCGTCCCCCGTCATCCTCACAGCTGCTCACTTGAGCTATAGTAGATAACTACTAGGATTTTATAAATCAAGGTGCAAAATTAATCATTTAATATGTATTACCCAAGATATAAAGTATTTGAGTCAATGCAAATAAGTAAACGCTTTCGAGCATTATTTAAGTTTCTTCTGATTTCTTTGTTATTAAAGAACAATAACTTTATCTTGTTGTTTCAATATGGGCTTCAGGTCCAATCCCTCTACTAAGAGATATTTAAGTTATAAACGCATATGCCCATCATATAAACAAAAATTTATGAGAAAACTAGCACTACATTGGCAAATATTAATTGGAATTTTACTAGGAATATTCTTTGGCGTATTATCGATACAATTTAATGAAGGCAAAGAATTTGTTTTAGACTGGATAAAACCATTCGGTACTATATTCATAAATCTATTAAAACTGATTGCAATCCCTCTTATTATTGTATCGCTGATAAAAGGTATTTCAGATCTAAAAGATATTACACAATTGTCAAGCTTGGGGCTAAAGACTTTCGGATTATATATCAGCACCACCATAATTGCCGTATGTATCGGATTACTTTTAGTAAATCTAATCCAACCTGGATCTTTCATTACAGACAACACAAGACAAGAGATGTTACAGTCTTTTGGAGGTGAAATCAATCAGAAGGTGGATGAAGTCAACAAAATAAACGAACGAAGAGGCCCGCTACAAGTTTTGGTAGACATTGTTCCAGAAAATATATTTGCAGCAACATCCTCTAATAGCAATATGCTCCAAGTGATTTTTTTCAGTCTATTAGTTGGTATTGCTATGATTATGCTTCCATTAACTCAAATAGAACCATTGAAAAAAGTACTTGACGCAGCCAACGATGTCGTATTGAAAATAGTGGATATAATTATGCTATTTGCTCCATACGGCGTATTTGCTCTTATCGTGACACTAATTGCCGAAGCTCCCTCTACGGATATGTTTAAAGCCTTAAGCATATATGCCGTCACTGTTATCCTTGGCCTTTTAATCATGGTTTATTTAATTTATGGATCATTTATATATCTATTTGGCAAAAAAAATCCGTTAGAATATTTTAAAGCAATACTACCAGCACAGCTTCTGGGTATATCGACAAGTTCAAGTGCAGCCACCCTACCCGTGACAATGGAATGTGCAGAAGAGAATCTGAAGATACGAAAGGATGTATTGAGTTTTGTCCTGCCTATAGGTGCTACAATCAATATGGATGGGACTTGTCTTTATCAAGGCGTTGCAGCGGTATTTATAGCGCAGGTAATGGGATATGATCTTAATTTCTCGCAACAATTAAGTATTGTAGCCACAGCCACTTTAGCTTCTATTGGTGCAGCTGCAGTTCCGGGCACAGGAATTTTGATGTTGGTTATAGTCCTCGAATCAATAGGTGTAAATCCTGCGGGTATAGCTTTAATTTTTGCAGTTGATAGACCACTTGATATGCTACGAACTGCCACAAACGTGACCGGTGACTTAATGGTAGCTACCTTAATGAATAAAACAAAGCTATAGCATACTAAAATGAAAAAGCCGAATCTCTTAATGAGATTCGGCTTTTTAGCTCCTGAAGCTGGGCTCGAACCAGCGACCCTCTGATTAACAGTCAGATGCTCTAACCTGCTGAGCTATTCAGGATCATATTAGTAGGTTTTCCCTGCCAACGGCACAAAGATAACACTTGTCTTTATAGATTCAAAATGAATTTTAAAATTTCTTTGTTCCTTTTTAAAGCGGAAAAAACCTACAAAAAATCTATTAATTAACTTCTACTTCTGTTTTAGCTTTTTCGTAGCTCTCATTGTGTACACTTGCTACCGCTCTACCAGATGGATCATTCAAGTTTTGGAATGAAGCATCCCACAGTAAAGCTTCCGGTGTACTACAAGCTACTGATTTCACTGAAGGAACAGTTTTCGCTGCAGCTTCAGAAGGGAAATGCGATTCGAAAATCGATCTGTAGTAATATTCCTCTTTGTTTTTAGGTGTATTCACAGGGAAACGTGTAGCAGCCGCTGCAAACTCCTCATCTGTAACTTTAGATTCAGCCTGTGCTTTCAATGTATCGATCCAGCTGTACCCTACTCCATCAGAGAATTGTTCCTTTTGACGCCATGCAATACTTTCTGGCAAGTAGTCTTCGAAAGCCTTACGAACTACCCATTTTTCCATACGACCATCCTTAATCATTTTGTCTGCTGGATTCAACCGCATCGCTACATCCATGAATTCTTTATCCAAGAAAGGAACACGTCCTTCTACACCCCATGCTGCCAAAGATTTGTTTGCTCTCAAACAATCGTATAAATATAATTTTTTCAGTTTACGAACTGTTTCTTCGTGGAACTCCTGAGGATTTGGTGCTTTGTGGAAATACAAATAACCACCGAACAGCTCATCCGAACCTTCACCTGACAACACCATCTTTATCCCCATTGATTTGATAACACGAGCCAATAAATACATTGGTGTAGAAGCACGAACTGTAGTAACGTCGTAGGTTTCCAAGTGATAGATTACATCGCGGATAGCGTCCAAACCTTCTTGAATAGTAAAGTTGACTTCGTGGTGAATAGTACCAATATGATCAGCAGCTTTTTGAGCTGCTACTAAATCAGGAGCACCTTTCAATCCTACTGCGAATGAATGCAATTGTGGATACCAAGCTTCTTCCTGATCACCTGATTCAATACGTTTTGAAGCGAACTTTTTCGTAACAGCAGCAATTACTGATGAATCCAAACCTCCCGATAATAATACACCATAAGGCACATCGGACATCAATTGACGGTGCACAGCAGCTTCTAATGCATCGCGTAAATCATCAATGCTCGTCACATTATCCTTTACCGTTTCATAAGATTCCCAATCACGCTTATACCATTTCTGAGGTTCTAAACCTTCTTTGCTGTAAATATAATGTCCTGGAGGAAATTGTTCGACTGTAGTACAGAAACCTTCTAATGATTTCAATTCCGAAGCAACAAAAAATTGACCTTCATCATCACGACCATAGTACAAAGGAATAATCCCCATATGATCACGTGCTACGAAAAATGAATCTTCTCTTGAATCATATAATGCAAAGCCAAAAATTCCGCTTAGATCTTCGACGAAACTAGGGCCTTTTTCTAAGTACAAAGCTAATACTACTTCAGAATCTGAATTAGTAGCAAAATTATAATGTGGTAAGGAATTACGTAGTTCTTGATGATTGTAGATTTCACCATTAACTGCTAATACAACTTTCCCGTCAGGACTGTACAACGGTTGACTTCCTGATTTAGGATCTACAATAGCTAAACGCTCGTGCGCCAAGATAGCTTTAGATGAGCTGAAGATACCTGACCAATCTGGTCCGCGGTGACGAATACGTTTTGACATTTCTAATACTTGGGGTCTAATCTGCGACTCCTCTTGCACTAATTCAAATGCTCCAATAATACCACACATAATTTATATTTTTCTTTGAGTTATTTCTAAATTATTTAATAACACAAAATAACAGCTTTAAAAACAAAAATCATAACATTTATTGATTTTTATTGAAATTTTAACATTTTATACATGTTTTTTATAAAAATAAAATAAAACAAGTGTTATTAGCATATCAAATATGAAATTTTGAAAATTTCATTAAACAAAAAAGGCGTCAAAAATTTGACGCCTTTCAATATCTAAAGTTCTATTGGCTTAGTGATGCCCGTGAGCTTCTTCTTTACCACCAATTTGAACGTACAACTCAGAGACAATTTCTAATTGCTCTTTTGCGAATGAACGCAAAGCAGCATTAGTATTGTGAGTTAAACGAGTTAAATGATCTTTCACTGTTGCTAACTCATGCTGTGCATGGTGCGCATAATCAAAATGATCGTGCGCCTCATGTGCTACTGTAGCTGTATGTGCTGTAGAATCAGCTACCGATGCAGTATTAGCTTCTTCTTCGCCATGACCTTGAGGAATACCTTTGATTGGGAAATCAACTTGATTCGCTGTAGCTAAAGAATCTAAAGTAGGCAACAATTGTGTATAGAAAGCCTTTACTTTAGTCGCAATTTCTGTAGATTTTGCATCGCCAGATTTTTCAGCATATTCTGCGTATTTAACGCCATCTAATGCTGTTTCACCTACAACTTGAAAAAACGCGTAAGCATCTCCATCTACTAAAGATGTATGCGTGTATTTCAATTGATTTTCCTTAGCAGTATCATGTACGCATGAAGTCATCAATGAACTTGCACAGATTGCCGCAACAAATAATGTATTAAATTTCATGTTTATTCAATTTTTCCGAACACAAAAATATAAAATATCTGATAAAGATTCTTAAAACTTTCAGAATAAGTCTTATGCTAGGTTTCTACCTGCATTCACGACTCCATATATTGTTCGTCCGATGATTTTTCTATAAATTTCTTGTTGCTCTTCACTTAATCGATTATTGTCAATTGCGCGTATTGCATAGTGTTGAATAATCAAAAGCGGCAATACAATTTTCTCTCTCTCGAGAATAGAAGCACGCTCTACGGGATAATTTTCCATTAACACATTCGCATTGCTCAATTTTAATAAATATGCTTTTGTTTTTTCATATTCATCATGCAGCATTTTCCAAAAATCTCCAAATTCCTTATCGTCTTTCATGTATGCTGTAATGTCAAAATTAGATTTTGTCATCGACATCATACAGTTATCAACCAATGTATTAAAGAAACCTGACGTTTGGTACAAATTACGCACATACGACCACAAATTATTCTCTTCAGCCCATTGTAAAGCACTACCTACCCCAAAGAAACCTGGAATATTTTGCTTTAATTGACTCCAAGATGTTACAAAAGAAATCGCTCTCAAATCCTGCAATCTCAATTCTTTATCCGAATTACGTTTTACAGGTCTACTACTGATATTGATTGATGACAACGCTTTCAACGGACTCAATTTTTCTAAATATTTCAAAAATTGAGGATGATTACGCAAAGTCATAAATTTACGATGGCTTTCCGCAGCCATATCATCTATCACACTTTTTTGTTTCTCGGTCAATGTATCACTGCTATTTTGTTTGATCTCGGAAATCAAACCTGCATGCAACAATTGCTCAATATTATATTGCGCGGTATCCAATGATCCGTATTGACTACTGATGGTCTGTCCTTGAATCGTCAATTGAATATGTTTGTTTTCTATTTCGCCACCCATGGCTGCATAGAATCGCTGAGTCTTACCACCGCCACGTGCAGGAGGTCCACCACGACCGTCAAAAAACACTAAGTCTACATCGTATTCACGCGCTAATGCTGTCAATTCGATTTTTGCTTTATAAATGGACCAGTTCGCCATCAAATAACCACCATCTTTGGTACTATCTGAGAAACCTAGCATAATTGTTTGCATATTGCCACGTTTTTTCAAATGCGTTGCATAAGCTTTATTGGTATACAAAGCTTGCATTACACTACGCGCTCTAGACAAGTCATCTACGGTCTCGAATAAAGGAACAAAATCAATTGTTAGGGATTCTTTTTTCCATCCTTGCCACAAGAACAATTGCATCAATCCCAAAATATCAGAAGCTTGTTGGCAATTGGAAATTATAAAACGCTGTGCCGCGCGCTCACTTCCTGAGGCTTGAATATCTTTTAACAATCGGATTACACCTAAAGTATCCTGTACTAACGCATCAGCTTCTGTAGAGAAATCAAGTTGTTCTTCGTTGAATTTAAAAGCTTTTTGTTTCGCTTCTTCATCAAGATCTAAATCAGACTGTTTTAAACCTGTTTTGCCATCAAATGTTTCAACTAAATAACTAACTGTTTTTCTTAGTATGGAACTATCCTGACGAATATCCAATGTCGTGAAATAACATCCGAAAGTATTTACTTTACGAATTAAATCTTCCACTAGATTTACAAATAATCCATTGTGGTATTTGTACAATACATCCTTGATATTATTTAAATTCTCTAATATTTTGGATGTCTCGTCCACAGGATTCTCTACTGGGTTGAAACTATTATTGTACAACAACTCTTGAAGATTTTCAAGATATTGTTCGACACCACGGAAAGTAATTCTTCTTTTTACAACTCTAAAATCACGGTAATAACATCTAAAAAGTATAGTGCGCAACATTGTTGCTACTTTTTTCGTGCTTTCTACCGTCACATTTGGATTACCATCACGGTCACCTCCAGGCCAGAAACCTAATTCAATCAATTGTTTTACATCATCAGAAGGTAATTCTAATTCCGAATCAATTTTTGAATGAATACTTGAAGTAACTTTGTAGAACACATTTTCCAAATACCAAGCTAAACTTATAGCCTCATCCACCGGCGTAGGCTTTTGTTTTTTGATAAAAGGCGTTTTACCTAACTGCTGAAGCAACAAATTAATGTTTGGAATATCATTATTTTTGATAGCTTCAATTAAATCGTTAATAATACCCAACACAGGTCCTGGATAAAACTGCGTAGGATGTGCTGTCAAAACAAGACGAACAGAGAAGTCTTTCAATTTCTCTACGATGCGACTCTTCAACTTTGGATCAGTCTGCGCTAATTTGAACAAAGAATCCAAACCAGCCGTTTCATCTGTTTTTCCTAAAGCTTGAAAAGAAGAATCTTCAATCGCATCAAACAAAACAACCTGTCTTTCAATATATTGCACGATACGAAAAAGCAAATCCACTCGATCGCTTTCTTGTACATATTGCTCGTATTGGCCAAAAAAGCTATCAATAATATGCTCTGGCGCTAAATGTTGTTCAACACCTCTTTCACAATGCGCAGCAAAAAATGGCAACAAAGTACCTGTGTGCTTTACACGTTGAAATGGAAGTGTTAAAAACAAGCTTTTAAACAGGTCAAATCTTGTCAGTACCTCATTTTCAAATACAACTTGCTTTTGACTTAATTTCATTATGAATGTTATTAATATTTTGGTGTAGGTAAAAAAAATATTATCTGGCCCAAATGTATATAAAATTTATATTTTTTCAACCTTTTTTTTGCGAATATAAAATTAAAACAAGAGTTTTAATAAAAAAATAAAATTAAAACATAAATAAAGCAACCTTTTGGGTTGCTTTATTTTGATTCTTCAGCAGTCTCTTTTTTCTTTAGTCCATTTTTCCCTGGTCGTTTATTGCCATAAGATCCCATAATAATTTTTCCACGTCTTGTCTTTTTATCTCCTTTTCCCATAATTAAAACTGAATTAGTGAATATAAATTGATTACTTGAGATACTAATTTAATAATTATTAAAAACTAGAGCAAAAAAAAGCCTAGAAATATCTAGGCTTTTAAAAATATTATAAAGTAAAAGATTAACCTCTACTGTTGTAGTTAGGCGCTTCTTTCGTGATTTGAATATTGTGTGGGTGCGATTCTCTCAAACCTGCACCAGTAATACGTACAAATTGAGCTTCTTTTAATTTTTCAATGCTTGCCGCGCCACAATAACCCATTGACGCTCTCAAACCACCAATATATTGGTAAACAACTTCAGCCAATGTTCCTTTGTATGGTACACGGCCAACAATACCTTCAGGTACTAATTTTTTGATATCTGCTTCTACATCTTGGAAATAACGGTCTTTTGAACCTTTTTCCATAGCTTCTACAGACCCCATACCACGATAAGATTTGAATTTACGACCTTCTAATAAGATGGTTTCGCCTGGAGCTTCTTCAACCCCCGCGAACAATGAACCAGCCATAATTGTATCCGCACCAGCTGCAATTGCTTTCGCAATATCACCAGTTTGTTTGATACCACCATCCGCGATCAAAGGAACTCCCGTACCTTTTAATGCTTTAGCCACTTCATATACGGCGTACAACTGAGGAACACCTACCCCTGCAATAATACGAGTTGTACAAATCGAACCCGGACCAATACCGACTTTAACACCATCTGCACCTGCATCTGCTAATGCTTTTGCGGCAGCTCCTGTAGCAATATTACCCACAATTACTTGTAATTCTGGATATTTAGCTTTTACCTCTTTTAATTTATTGATTACACCTAATGAGTGACCATGTGCAGTGTCAATGGTAACGACATCCACACCTGCAGCCACCAAAGCATCTACACGATCAATAGTATCAGCTGTAACACCTACAGCAGCACCTACTAAAAGACGACCATGTCCATCTTTAGCCGCATTAGGATAATGTTTATATTTTTGAATGTCTTTAAAAGTAATAAGTCCTTTTAGTACATTATTACCGTCTACAACTGGTAATTTTTCAATTTTATAATTTTGAAGGATTTCTTCAGCTTTCACTAAGTCTGTTCCTATTGGAGCTACAACAAGATTATCTTTAGTCATTAATTCCTTAATAGGCTTAGTCATATCTTTTTGGAAACGCAAATCACGATTTGTGACGATACCTACCAATTTACCTGCGCCATCAATAACTGGAATACCTCCTATTTTGTGCTCTTTCATAATACTGAAAGCATCACCAACAGTCGCATTCTCTAATAAAGTAACAGGATCTTGAATCATACCGCTTTCCGAACGTTTCACTTTACGTACTTCAGCAGCTTGTTGTTCGATCGTCATATTCTTGTGCAACATACCGATACCACCTGCTTGTGCTATAGCAATAGCCAAATCAGATTCAGTAACAGTATCCATTGCAGCTGATACTAAAGGAATATTTAATTTGATTTTGCGTGTTAGATAAGTACTAGTATCTACGTCTCTAGGTAATATTTCTGAATAAGCTGGTATTAATAATACATCGTCATAAGTAAGACCTTCAGCTACGAATTTTTGTGGATCTAATTGCATGGCAAATACCTTTCTTGGGTTTTCTATTTGCCGGACAAAGATACAAAATAATTTAATAATTACTAATAAAAAATACTTATCTATCCTTACAACATTATAATTTAATTTTCAAATGACATGAATTTAAGAGAAGGATAATAAGTACAAAAAATTAAAATCCCATTTTTAATATTAACCTATACGTAGTTTTCAAATACTTTGGCAACATATTTGCTTTATCACAATAAAAATTAAACACTGAACTCAGGATTGACCTCAAGTTCGTTCTTAAAAACAAGTTATAGATTATGAAAAAAGTATTTTTATCTTTAATTGCAGTGGGTGCCTTGACTTTCGGAGCTAATGAAGCAAAAGCACAAACTCCTTTCAAATCAGCACTAGGTGTTGTATTCGATGGTAATGATGGTGCTAACGTAGGTATCCAATACAAAACAGCTTTAAATGGTCCACAAGCATTGCAATTGCAAGCAGCATTTGGTGATCATTGGGTAACTTTAGGTGGTGACTGGCAATACGAAAGACCTATCAATGGAGCTGATGGTTTACACTGGTACGCGGGTGTTGGTGCACAAGTAAATATCTGGACAGGAAAAGGTGATAGCGATACTGGTTTTGGATTAAGACCTCAAATTGGTTTAGAATACAAAATCCCTACAATTCCATTTGCTATGCACTTAGATTATAAACCTTATTTAAGATTAAACAATGATGCACATTTCCATGGAGATGGCTTTACATTTGGTATTAAATACGTTCTTAGATAAGAAATAAGCTAAAAAAGGGAATCAAATGGTTCCCTTTAATATTTTTTTTCTTTCCTGTAACTATATAATCCTTATATAGTTAATCTCTTCATTCCTTTGTTTTCTTTCTGTATTTTTTTTATACCTTTGCGAATCTTGGTAAATATTTTTATCATTACATCGTAATAAAAACATAAACTATATCAAATTAATAGACGAATAAGAAAATGCAGAGCAAAGGGCTGATTAAATTTTTGGTAGCCGTATTGACAGTAGCCTGTCTCTACGCGTTATCATTTACATTTGTTACTAGGAAAGTAGAGCGAGATGCTGAAGCTTACGCAGGTGGCGATATTGCCAAAGAAAAAGCGTATTTAGATTCTATCGCTGGGGAAGTAGTGTATAATTTAGGCGTAGCTAAATTTACCTACAGAGAATGTAAAGCACAAGAGTTGCCTTTGGGTCTTGACCTTAAAGGCGGTATGAACGTAACAATGGAAATTTCATTGGATGAGTTGATTCGTAACTTAGCGAACAATCCAAAAGATGAAAAATTCAACAATGCGTTAACTACAGCAATTCAAAAAAGTAAATCAACTAATACATCTATTGTTGATTTATTTATAAACGAATATAAAGCAAGTGGTGCTTCTGCAACATTAGCTTCATTCTTTGCTACTAAAGATAATTCAAACTTTATTTCTAACAACAGCTCAGAAGCTGACGTAAAGAAATTCTTACAAATAGAAGCAGATAATGCTATCCAAAATTCATTTAAAGTATTACGTACACGTATTGATAAATTTGGTGTAGCATCTCCTAATATCCAAATTCAACAAGGTACAAACCGTATCTTAATCGAATTACCAGGCGTAAACGACGCGGATCGTGTTCGTAAATTATTACAAGGATCTGCTAAGCTAGAATTCTACGAAACTCATGACAACGGTCAGATTTATCCTCTTTTAGATAATATAAATAGAACTTTAGCTTCTTCATTAAAATCTACTGAGAATACAGTAGCTAAAGCGGATACAGCAGCAACGGATACAACTAAAAAAGAAAACTTATTAGCGAATTTAGGTGGTAACAAAGCTGCTAAAACAGATTCATCTGCTGCAGTAGCAAACATGGCTGCTCAAAATCCATTATTCAGCGTGTTGATGCCTTCTATCTATCAAACTCCTGATGGTCAACAACAGTTAGCTCCAGGTGCACAGATAGGTATCGCTGCTTTGAAAGATACAGCTAAAGTAAATGCTTATTTTGAAAGACCTGAAATCAAAGCGTTAATCCCTGCTAACGTAAAATTATTGTGGGCAGTAAAACCTGAACAAAGTGCTAGCTTATTATCGTTATATGCTATCAAAGTTGGCGCTGGAGAAACAGGTTCAGTATTATCTGGAGATGTAATTACAGATGCCAGAGATGAGTTTGATCCTCAAACTAACTCTCCTGTAGTAAGTATGAAAATGAACTCATATGGTGCTAAAGAATGGAGAAGAGTTACGGCTAAAGCATCTCAAAAGAAAGAAGCTATCGCTATCGTATTAGATAATGTAGTATACTCTGCCCCTACTGTACAATCAGAAATCGCAGGTGGTAACTCATCAATTTCGGGTAACTTCACTATTGAAGATACAAAAGACTTAGCTAACGTATTAAAATCAGGACGTCTTCCGACTACTGCTAAAATCGTTGAAGAAGCTATCGTAGGACCTTCTTTAGGTCAAGCTGCTATCGACGCTGGTTTGAATTCATCATTAATCGCTGTTGTAGTTGTAATGTTGTTCATGGTAGCGTATTACAATAAAGCAGGTTGGGCTGCAAACATTGCCGTTATTTTTAACGTATTTTTCTTATTAGGAATTTTAGCCTCCTTGAATGCGGTATTGACACTCCCTGGTATCGCGGGTATAGTATTGACAATGGGTACAGCGGTAGATGCCAACGTCCTTATCAACGAACGTATTCGTGAAGAAATCCGTGGAGGTAAAAGTATTCGTCAAGCTATCGCAGATGGCTACAAGCACGCTTTACCATCTATCTTAGATGGTCAGATTACGACTTTCTTAGTAGGTGTGGTATTATTCTTCTTCGGATCAGGACCTATCTTAGGTTTCGCTACTACCTTGATGGTTGGTATTATTACATCATTATTTACTTCAATCTTTATCTCTCGTTTGATTTTCGAATTCATGCTTGAAAGAGATATGAAGATTAATGTATCTTTCCCTTGGTCAGCAAACACGTTATTGGGTGCGAATTTCCAATTCATCAAAAAACGTAAATTATTTTATACAATTTCGATAATTGCAGTTGCTGTATCCTTGATTTCTATCTTCACAAAAGGATTTAGTTGGGGTGTGGACTTCCAAGGAGGTCGTACGTACACGGTACGTTATGAGCAACCAGTTAACTTGGAAGAAGTTCGTAAAAACTTAGATAACGAATTCAAATCCACTACAGAAGTAAAAACTTTTGGTAGTGCGAATCAAGTTCGTGTTACTACCACTTATCATATCACAGAAACTTCGGATGAAGCGGATGCAGAGGTATTAGCTAAATTGAATACTGGTTTAGAAAAAATTTCGGGTAATAAATACGAAATCTTATCTTCTCAAAAAGTTGGTCCTTCTATCGCTTCAGATATTACTGATAGAGCGGCTTGGTCAGCAATTATCTCTATATTAATTATTGCTGTTTATATTTTTGTACGTTTCCACAAATGGCAATATTCAGTAGGTGCTGCTGTTGCAACTATTCACGATGGTATTATCTTGTTAGGTTTATTCTCTTTATTAGATGGAATAGTACCTTTCTCATTAGATATAGACCAACACTTTGTAGCTGCATTCTTAACAGTATTGGGTTACTCCGTGAATGACACCGTGGTTGTATTTGACCGTATCCGTGAAGATATTAACAAATCATTAGGTACAAATAAATATTTTGGAGATGTAGTGAATCACGCGATCAACACGACTCTTTCTCGTACGATTATTACGTCTTTAACAATTATATTCGTATTGGTAGTGTTGTTTATCTTCGGTGGTGAAGTAATCAGAGGATTTGCGTTTGCAATCTTAGTAGGTATCGTAGTTGGTACTTATTCATCTATTATCTTGGCTTCACCTGTTGTTTACGATTTAGGTAAAAACAACAACAGTATATCTAAACCAAAAGCTGTAGAACCAAAAGTTGTTACTCCATAATTTTAACAACTTCAAAAATAAAACTAAGGGCTATCCATTTGGATAGCCTTTTTCGTTTATCACAAATTCATCATAAATAGATAGTTTTCCTGAAGACCGTGTTATTTTTTATAGATTTGTGTAAAGAACTATTTATATGAAAAAAATGATGATCTCAACTCTAATATTAAGTACTATTCTTGGATTTTCGAGTTGTTCTAATTCTACTAACAATACGAATACAGCTACTGAAGTAGAAAATCATGAAGGCCATGATCACAGTGGACACGATCATAGCACACACAGTCCTGAAGCCACTACAGCAGAAGCGCAACAACAGACAGTAGAGGAATTATCTCAAAAAGCCCCAGCTCCTGTCTTGCCAGAATTCACCTTCTATAAAGTAAAATCAGGCATCAGCTATACACAGCAGGACATTCCAAAGGGCAAAAAATCAGCTTTCATATTATTCGATCCAAGCTGTGGCCATTGTCAATTGGAAGCAGGACAAATCGCTAAAAATTACGCCAAGCTTAAAAATATAAATATCTATTTCGTTTCGATGAATGATCCAGCATTGATGGCAAATTTCTTAGAAACTTTTGGAAAAGAATTGGTTGGCAAGCCAAATGTTGAAGTGTTATACGACAAAAACCAAGATTTCATCCAAAAAATTCACGTTCCTAAGCAATTCCCAGCTAACTATGTTTACACAGCTGAAGGAAAATTACAGTCTTATTGGGATGGTGATCGCAAAATCGAAGAAATCATAAAAGAATACACAAAATAAAATCAATGAAAATAGCAATAAATGGTTTTGGTCGAATTGGAAGACACACGCTTCGCAATTTGCTAAAGCGAAATTTAGAAAATATTGATGTCGTTGCTATTAATGATTTAACAAGTACATCTACCTTAGCTCATCTATTCAAGTATGATTCAGTGCATGGGCCTTTCGAAGGGAAAGTGACCTTTGATGAAAAATACCTGTATATTAATGAGCATAAAATTTTAGTGCCCCAGGAGAAAAATCCTGCGGATCTACCTTGGGGAAATTTGAATATTGATGTTGTTGTAGAGTCCACCGGGCATTTTACAACAAAAGAAAAAGCATCACAACATTTGGAGGCTGGAGCTAAACAAGTCATAATTTCAGCACCATCTCCAGATAAGGAAGTACCAACAGTCGTATTAGGCATTAATGACCAAGATTTCGATTGGAATACTCCCCTATTTTCAAATGCTTCTTGTACAACCAACAATGTAGCACCTTTAGTAAAGATTTTAGATGAAAACTGGGTTATCAATGACGGCTATATTACGACAGTGCATTCCATGACAGGTGATCAGAATTTACATGATGCTCCTCACCGTGATTTGCGTAGAGCACGTGCTGCATCTTCTTCTATCATTCCTACGACTACAGGAGCTGCTAAAGCTATTACCAATGTATTTCCGCATTTAGAAGGTAAATTAGGTGGAGCAGGTATCCGAGTACCGGTTTTGAATGGTTCTTTGACGGATTTTACCTGTACATTGAGTAAAGAAACTACGGTAGAAGAAATCAACAAAAAATTCAAAGTTGCTGCTGCGAACGAACTAAAACAGGTACTTTATTATACAGAAGACCCCATAGTTTCTGTGGATATTATTAACAATCCATATTCTTGTGTCTTTGATGCGCAGTTAACATCTATTGTAGGTGGTTTGGTAAAAGTAGTGGGTTGGTACGATAATGAATTTGGATATTCTAACCGTCTTGTGGATATTTTAGAGAAATTAAGCAAAAGATGATACGTTTTATTTCTGCAGAGCAAACACTCCCTTTGCGCTCTTTAGTCTTACGAAACGGATTTCCAGAGGCAGAATGTATGTTTGATCATGATACATTACCCACAACCTTCCATCTAGGATATTATAACGAAGAAATTGAGTTAACTTGCATCTTAACTTGTATGAAGGAAAATCACGGTAAACTTCCGAAAGATGCTTATCGTCTTCGTGGAATGGCTACACATCCCGATCATAGACGCAAAGGCTATGCTGCTGAATTGCTGAATGCTTGTATCTCACATCTTCAAAATCAATTGGGTATAGCATACCTATGGTTCAATGCTCGCACAATAGCATTTCCTTTCTATGAAGCTTTAGGATTCGAATTTATGTCCGATGAGTTTGATATTCCAGGCATCGGTCCTCATCGTGAAATGTTTAAATATATTGGATAAACAAAAAAGTCATTTCATTGGAAATGACTTTTTTGTTTACATCTCCCCTTCCACGCCTAAGCCGAATAAAGCGAAATCATATTTTACAGGATCCGATTCATCCAATTGATACAAATTTTCCGATAATTCAACAGCAGCCTTCCATTGCAATTTCTCCAATGTTATTAAATGGAATTTACGTGCTACACGCTCTACATGTACATCACAAGGACATATCAATTGGGATGGCGCAATTCTATTCCATATTCCAAAATCTACGCCCTTATCATCCTGGCGAACCATCCAGCGCAAAAACATATTTAATCGCTTACATGTGGACTTTTGAGCAGGTGAACTCACATGTTTTCTCGTCCGTAATGGAAAATCTGGTAGCGAAAAGAAATAGAGTTTGAATTCATTTAAAGACTTTTCTATGGAAATTTCTGATGGTTTCAAATTTTCCTGCCCTATTAGAAAAGCGTCTTCCAAGGAATCAAAACGGCTGTAGTGATAACGAAAGAATTCTACAAAATAAAGCAGATCCGTATCATTGAACGTACGATGTTTAAAGCCCAACAAAGATCTCAAATCTTCCTCCTTGTGATTCATAATAAAATCATATGGACTTCCGCCCATTCGCTCGATCAACTCCTTACACTTATTAATAATGGTTTTTCGTTGTCCCCAAGCTAATATCGATGCGATAAAGCCCATAATTTCTATATCCTGCTTTTTAGTAAAAAGATGCGGGATACAAATCGGATCATTGGGTATAAAATTCGGTTGATTATATTCCTCAACCTTGCTATCCAAAAATTCTTTAAGATTAAAATCTGACATTTTATTTTACTAAAGCCACTTCAAATATATGTCCATTTCGCTGACCATGCTCTTGATTTCGCATTTGTAACTGACCTTCATAGCAAAGTTGCTTTAATCGTTCTATTAAAAAATAATCACCTATTCCATTAGAATTATATCCATTATACATATTACCAATGGTTAATCCAATTACTTTGA
Source organism: Sphingobacterium litopenaei (assembly GCF_014692495.1). Taxonomy (GTDB): domain Bacteria; phylum Bacteroidota; class Bacteroidia; order Sphingobacteriales; family Sphingobacteriaceae; genus Sphingobacterium; species Sphingobacterium litopenaei. Next base: position 23,199 of record NZ_JACOIJ010000013.1, read on the forward strand.
AGGAAAACTGAAATTCAGGAGTACAATGCGCTATTAATATATCATCAAAATATGTAATATTTGATTCTTCTATCTCATTTTGATTATTTAAAATTCTCAAATTGGAGTTGTTTCTTAAATACTTCTCCCAACTTTTTTCAAAAAATAGCTTTTCATTATTAGTTATTAATCTAAAATATTGTTTTGCAAGCTGTATGTTTTCCGATGTACAGACATACAATGAAAACAATTTTGCATCATATCCATTATGGTTATTAAAAGAAATATTTTCCCAATCGACTGTGTAAATAGAGATTTTTTTATCCTTCAAAAAATTTAATGTAGCTGCTTTCCATATGTATTCATTACCATCATCACCTAGCCACATATAAACAGTATCTAATGAAGTTATTTCACTTAGTTTGTCAGCGAGTTCCTTGCTTTTTATCTCTCTGTGATAGTAAGAATCAGGTTCTTGAAAAAATTCTTCAAACCAATTAATACGTTCATTAATTCCTTTTAATGTCTTTAAATCATACAAAGGACCTAATACTAATGTATCTAATAAAGTAATTAATTTAATATTCTCATTTGATAAATCAATAACATCGCTTATCATTAAATTATTTAATGAATTTTCGCCATAAACGATATGATATTCTTTTACCATATTATTAGTTTAAAAGGTTACAGGGGAGGAATGCTTAAAACTATATTTTAATTCCTTAATAATAAGACTTCCATCAACTATTTTTTGGAAAGAATTCTCAGAATTGAATGATAAGGGTAAGTCAAAACCATATTTTTTAGCGGATGCTAAAATTACATCCCTTTTAGAAGGATGTTCTGGTGCTACAAGGTTATAAATTGGATAATGTAGATGTGAGTCAAATCCCTTTGTGATTAACGCCACTACATCATCTACGTGAATAAAATTCGCCGGTTGATCGCCTGTCATACAGATACGATTAGCAAAATACTTGGCAAAAATTCTATTCTTTCCAAATAATCCTCCAAGACGGTAAATATGAGAATTTGTCAACTCTACCTTTTGCTCTGCGACTAACAACCTCTCATTCAAATCTTCAGTATAGTCTTCTGTGAAAACACCATCCTGATCCGGATAGATCCCTATAGAGCTCAAATAGATTTGCTTTCGAAATTTTAGGTTATCGATGTATTGTCGAACATGTTCAAAACGATTAGATATTTCATCTACAGAATTCTTAGAACTGGCAGGAACACTGTTTAAAATATAATCAAAGGTAGTGGGGAATTCAGAATTAGAATCTTTCAAATCAAAATTAACTACCGCAACATGCAAACCTAATGCAGAAAGGTAATTCTTCTTCTCCTGCGAAGTACATGTAGCGAAGACTTGCCAACCTTTCTCGACATAATATTTTGCCACCTCTTTTCCTACCCAACCACAACCTAAAATCAATATTTTCATCTAGCTAATTTAAACAAAAAGAGCAAAGAAATAATCTTTGCTCTCCGGATATGAAATTTTGAATTTTTATTTAATAAAAATTAATATGCTTTTGCGAATAATACTCTGCCTTTCGAAGGCTTACCTGTAAAGATACAAACGCCATCTTCCACTGCGAAGTCTAAAGGAATACAACGTGTAGTAGCTTTGGTCTCTTCTTTCACACGTTTCTCTGTTTCAGGTGTTCCATCCCAATGACAAGAAACAAAACCACCTTTATTTTCTAATACATCTTTAAATTCTTCGTAAGAATTTACTTCTGTAATGTGAGAATCACGGAAATTTAACGCTTTTTGGAAGATATTATCTTGGATTTGATCCAACAAGGTAACGATATGATTACCTAAACCTTCTTGTGAAACAGTTTCTTTAGTTTGTGTATCACGACGCGCTAATTCTACGGTACCATTTTGCATATCACGTGCACCAATCGCAACGCGCAAAGGAACACCTTTCAATTCCCATTCCGCGAATTTGAAACCTGGACGTTGTGTATCGCGGTCATCGTATTTCACAGAAATACCTTGCGCTTTCAACTCTGCATTTAAATTATCTACAAAAGCATCTATGTTTGCTTTTTCTTCTGCTGTTTTGAAAATCGGTACGATTACAACTTGAATTGGAGCTAATTTTGGAGGTAATACCAAACCTTGGTCATCCGAGTGCGCCATAATCAATGCACCCATCAAACGCGTAGAAACGCCCCAAGAGGTAGCCCATACGTACTCTTGCTTTCCTTCTTTCGATGTAAATTTCACATCAAAAGCTTTAGCAAAATTTTGACCTAAGAAGTGAGAAGTACCAGCTTGCAATGCTTTACCATCTTGCATTAGCGCTTCGATAGTGTATGTATCCAATGCACCTGCAAAACGTTCTGATTCCGTTTTACTACCACGAATAACTGGAACAGCTAATGTTTTCTCCGCAAATTCAGCATACACTTCCAACATTTGTTGTGCTTCAGCAACAGCTTCTTCCGAAGTCGCATGCGCTGTATGCCCCTCTTGCCACAAGAATTCAGCCGTACGCAAGAATAAACGAGTACGCATTTCCCAACGTACCACATTCGCCCATTGGTTTACCAAAATAGGAAGATCGCGGTATGATTCAATCCAGCCTCTGTATGTATTCCAAATAATAGTTTCGGAAGTAGGACGAACGATTAATTCTTCTTCCAATTTCGCTTCTTCATCTACGATAATATTTCCATTACCATCATTTTTTAAACGATAATGTGTCACTACCGCACATTCCGTAGCAAAACCTTCTACGTGAGAAGCTTCTTTGGAGAAAAATGATTTAGGAATAAACAAGGGAAAATATGCATTGCTATGTCCTGTTTCTTTGAACCGCTTATCCAAAATAGCTTGCATACGCTCCCAAATAGCATAACCATAAGGTTTTATCACCATACAACCTCTGACTGCAGAATACTCCGCCAAATCCGCCTTGATAACCAGATCATTATACCATTGTGAATAATCTTCACTACGACTTGTTATTCCTTTACTCATTGCTTAAACTATATCTTATAAATCGGAAAATATATGTTAAAAAAGCACATATTCTCGCGCTGTAAAAATTTATTTATATTTTTGATTAGAGGTATTAAACCTTTGTTAAAATTCGCGTCTAAGATAATAAAAAGACGTTGGATTATCTACAACAACTAGCGATAAAGATATTATGAAAGCGAATAGAATAGTATTAGGTGGTTTAGCATTGACAATAGCCGTGGCTATTAGTTCATGTTCAACAAGTAAGCAAATCGCTTACAAAGATGACATGTACAATAATCGTCAGGCTAATGTTGATCAACCTTATCAAAGTCCAGATTATTACTATACGGACGAACAATATACAGAACAAAATAATGATTATTATGCCGATGAATATTCTGATGAAGAATATTATGAGGATGGATATGAAGATCTAGAATACGCTAATCGTATCAATAGATTTTATTATTCTTCTCCAGGTATGACATATTATGATCCATTCTTTGATCCATGGTTTGGCTATGGTTATGGTGGAATGGGTTTGGGATGGTCTAATTGGGGCTGGGGTTCTAATTGGTCACTAGGGTTTGGATGGGGCTATCCATACGGACGTTTCGGTTATAACTTTGGATGGGGAAATCCTTACTATTCATACGGTTGGGGCTGGGGTAATCCATATTATTATGGTTCGTATTGGGGATATAACTCTTATTACAATCATTGGGGACATCCTTATTACGGATATAGTAATGTAGGTTATGGAAATGGTTATAGAGTTCGCCCTACTTATACGTCTGTTCGCTCGACAAATCGTGGCTCATACGATTCAAGGGTTAATAATCGATCAACTAACAGAGCTACAGCAGGAACATCCTCTCGCAGTGTAAGCAGAGATGCAAGCGGACGCATAGTGACAGGTTCAAGAGTATCTTCTAGAAATACTGAAGGTTCATCACGTACTAGCACTACACGCAGAGAAAATGGTACTGTACAAAGAGGAACATCTTCACGTAGCGTATCAGAAAGATCATCTAGTACTACTGAAAGAGGAACTATACAAAGAGGTACTTCTTCACGCAGTGTAACTCCAGATAGAAATTCTAATTCGGGTAATTCTAGAGGTACTACTATCCAGAGAGGAACTTCAAGTGAAAGAGGAACAACTACAACATATCCTTCTACTAGATCTACTACTACAGACCGTTCGTCGAGATCATCATCGGATAACACGAATAGATCTACAACAACAAATAGAAGTGTTAGAGAAAGTTCAAGTTCATCTTCTAGCAGTAGCAGAGGAAGTTCATATACACCATCGAGCTCTTCTTCTTCATCTTCTTCTGTAGGAAGTTCTTCAAGAAGTTCTTCTTCATCAGTAGGTAGCAGTTCTTCAGGTTCTTCATCAAGAAGCTCGTCTTCTGGATCAAGTTCATCGGGCTCAAGCTCGCGTTCTTCAAGAAGATAACATTAATAAAAATATTTGCCAGCTCTTATGAGCTGGCATTTCTTTAACCTTATTTTGACTAATAATCTCATGAATATTAAAAAAATTATACTTTCTGTTTTTGTGTCTAGCGCTTTTTGGGGATATGCTCAAGCGCAATCCGTAGACGATGCTGTTTCTTTTTCTAAAGATGATAATCCAGCTTCAGCCAGAATCAAAGGTATGGGAAATGTACAAACTTCTCTAGGAGGTGATATTACTGCGGTAAATGGTAATCCTGCAGGTCTTGGATTTTTCAGCCGCTCTGATATAAGCATTACTTTTGACTATTTACAGAACAGCAATAAGGCCGATTTCCTTGGCACTAATTCTAATAGTAATAAAGGAAATTTTGGCGTTTCGCAAGCTGGTGTAGTTTTTAATTTTCCCAATAGAAATCAGATAGCGGGGTATGCAGGCTGGCAAAATTTTAATATGGGAATCAGCTACAATAAAAAGCAGAATTTCAATAATTCAATTATTTACAATGGAATAAATAATGAAACATCCTATGTAAATAATCTTACAGACATCATGGCTGAAGATAAAGGCTTTGAAAATGATTTTTATAATAGTTATCTTGTTGAAAAATTTGCTAATCCAGCAGATGGATACTTCCCTTTAGCAGAAGAAGGCTATGATAAAGATCAAGTTAATGATTTATTAACAAAAGGTTACCATAGTAATACTGCTCTCGCTTTTGGTGCAAACTATAATAATAAATTCTATATCGGAGGTACTTTAGGTTTGTCATTCTTTAAATATGAAAAGAGTAAGATATTTGAAGAAAATGGTTTGACAAAACTTGCAGTAGATGTAGCAAAGGACAACCCAAATTCTGATTTCGCTGACCCGACCTCTGCTGATTATATAAAGTTTGGAGATAAAAGCTATCAACTAATAGATGATTATTCTCAAATTAGTGAAGGTTCAGGTGTTGACTTTAAATTAGGTATGATCTACAAGCCTGCTACCGATTGGAATATTGGCTTAACAATCACCACTCCTACGTTGTTAAGCATCAGCGAAACTACTGACGCCTTTACTGATGTTAGTTTTTTTCCTGATATGGGATCTAATAATTCATTTCACACTTATGAGTCAAAATTGTACTCAAGTGATCAAGATTATAACTTAACTACGCCTTGGAAATTCGCATTAGGCGCTACTAAATTCTTTAATCGAGGATTATTTAGTGCAGAAATGGAATATATAACCTACAATACTACACGATACAGTAATCCTTCAAGATTTAACTCATTCCAAAATATGAATGATATTATCAAGGATGAGCTGCAAGGTGCAGTGAATGTTCGTTTAGGAGGTGAATATTTGATTAATAATATTATCAGTGGACGTGCAGGATTCAACTTTATAGGCAATCCTTACAAATATGCTGAAGAAACTAATGTTAGTGGTAGTGTTGGTCTAGGTTTCAAATTGACGAACACCTTATATGCTGATATAGCTATTGTACATCAAGTTAATTCTTACAGCGCTGCACCTTATGTGTTAAGTGATTTTTGGTACGATAGAGGAAGTTTTGAACCAATCGCAGATTTAAAACTTCAACGCACAAATGCATTGTTTACTATTGGAGCTAAGTTTTAGATAATTTTCAATTTATATCAACGAATAGCGGAGTATTTACTTCGCTATTTTTATTTGGGTTCCTTTGATTCATCCATTAATTATCCTGCATACTTTTAGTAATCTTCTGAATATTCAGGCTATTCGCCATAGCGGAAAAAATACGATGATAAGTTCCTTTTTGATCGTATAAATCATCGTGTGTTCCGTCTTCCACTACCCTACCTTTTTCCATCACAATAATATGAGAAGCGTCAATTATTTGGGAAATGGAATGAGATACGATTACTACTGTACGCCCGACTTTGATCGCATCAAGACTATTTTTAATTTGCTCTGTCGCTATAGCATCCAAATTGGCCGTGGGTTCATCCAAAAATATAATCGGAGGATTTTTCAAAAACATTCTGGCTATTGCAATACGCTGTTGCTGTCCTCCGGATAATAAATGAGCTTCGGAATCATATCCTTTTGGCAATTCCATTATCTGTTCATGGATATACGCTTTCTTCGCAGCTTCCATCACATCTTCAAGGGATGCTGTAATCTTTCCATAGCGGATATTATCCGCAATAGTTCCTTTGAAAATGTGGTTTTTCTGAAGGACCAAGCCAATATTCTCGCGCAAAAATTTTGTATCGTATTCTTTTAAATTCACTCCATCTAAAAAAATATCGCCCGATGTAGGATAGTAAAACTTATCCAAAACATTAATAACGGTACTTTTGCCCGCTCCGCTCAAGCCAACTAAAGCCGTAATCTCATTAGGTTCTATACGCATTGATACATTGTACAAGGCTGGTGTTCCATTGGGATATTCAAAATCTACATGACGCATTTCGATAGCACCAGTAATTTTTGTTGGTCTATAATATCCTGTTAATTCTTTTTGATCGTCAGCCTTTAAAATTTCAAAAAAGCTTTCTGAATATATCAAAGCATCATTCACCTCATCATATATACGATGCAGTTGTCTGATTGGGGCAGAAACATTGTTAAATAACATGATGTGAAACATAATTGCCCCTAGCGTCATTTGCTCATCCAGCACAAAATATGCTGTAAGAATAATTACCAATACGATACCGATCTGCTCCACAAAACTTTTTAGGCTATCGAAAAGGTAACTCGTCTTGCGTGTAGACATTTGATTTTCCGTCATATCGTATTGAATTTTACGATGACGTTCGGCTTCTTCGCCTTCTCGCACAAAGGATTTGATTACCGTGATAGAATCAATAAGATTGATAATTTGATTGCTTTTATTCTCTCTGAAAAACCGCATATTACGACGGAAACCAGATAATTTGGTGGCCTGTAATTGAGAAATATAGAAATAAATAGGAACGGTAATAAGTCCAATAAGACCAACATAAAAGTTGGCCAAAAACATGCATACCAAAGCTACAATAGCTGTCGTAAAAAGCGGTAAAATGTCTATGAAGAAATTCTGCACCAAACGTGTCAATGAACTAATTCCAGCATCAATACGCGTTTGTAATTTACCTGATTCATTGGACTCGGTGGTATAAAATGCCATTCTATAGGTCAGAATCTTCTCGACAATAGTCTGCGAAAAGTCCCGGGCAATCATAATTTTTAATTTCTCCCCATAAAACTTCTGGCCGAATTGTACCAGCGAATAAATGATTTCTTTTCCTAACAAGATGGCAGAAATAATCCCTATGATATGCATGCCCTGCTGGAGTGGGGTTTTGTTTACCAACAAATCACTTATTTATCTACAGTATATTTCAGTACAAATGCATTAATCTGTGCTGCAAATGATCCGATTACTGTCAATCCTAATGCTAGAAAAATTAGATGTTTGTAAGGTTTGACAAACGGAAGGATATTTTTGTATAGGTTTCTTATTGTCATACAATAAGTATAACAACAAAATTTTGTATTTGTTTCCTAACGGTATGCTATTTACATACGATGGTTTGTATTCCCAGAGAATCAAATAATTCTTGGAAAGAAGAAGGTATTTCGTTGCTAATAATAACATCTATATTAGAGAAATCAGCAATTTTACCAAAACTCTTTCTGCTAAATTTACTTGAATCCGCTAGCACAATAACTTGTTGAGCGACTGAAATCATTTTTTGGTTTAACAAAGCTTCTTGCGCACTAGTAGTAGAAATGCCATATTCTAAATCTATACCATCCACACCTAGAAAAAGTTTGGAGCAAAAAAATTGTTCCAGGGTATTAATAGCATATTGACCTGTCACGGAAGAAGAAGTATGTCGAACAGAACCTCCCAACTGAATAACCTCTACATTAGAATGCTTTAAAAGTTCCAAAGTGACATTTAATGCAGACGTAACCACGGTCAAATGACCTTGAGGTATTATCTCGCGCGCAAAAAATTGTGTAGTCGTACCTGATCCAATGATAATGGAATCATTTGGCGTCACAAAATTAGCGGAAGCTTTTGCAATAGCACGTTTTTCTGCCTCATGCAATTTTTCTTTTTCAATAACTGAACGATCTGTCTGATAAGGGTTTTGTTTGGTTACGCCTCCATGTGTCCGATACACCAATCCAGAATCTTCTAAAAATTGTAAATCCTTTCGTATTGTTACGGATGAAACTCCTAAACTTTCACAAAGTTCTACTACCGATATATGTCCTTTAAGGTTTACTTCCCTGATAATGTGTTGATGACGTTCGACGTTATTCATAATGGTCTAATTTATCAATTAATTCTAAAACGAAAGAAAAAGATAAAATATTTTTCATTTTGTTTCGTTTATTTACGTTTTTTATTAATTTTACGCGATAACCAAAACACAATTACATCTATTCAAAATGAAATTTACTAGAAACGAAGCTATTAGAAGCATTGAAAGCACCCAAGAATGGGACATTACGATTATCGGTGGTGGTGCTACGGGCCTAGGTATAGCAGTTGATGCCGCATCCAGAGGTTATAAAACATTACTTGTCGAGAAGTATGATTTTGCAAAAGGTACATCAAGTAAAAGTACGAAGCTTGTCCACGGAGGAGTTCGTTACTTGGCTAACGGTGATGTAAAATTGGTAATGTCAGCTTTAAAAGAGCGCGGTTTAATTTTCAAAAATGCCCCTCATGTTTCTTTTGTTCAAAGTTTTGTTATCCCTTCGTATGATTTCTTTGGCAAAATGAAATTTTTGATTGGCTTAAAGTTATACGATTGGCTTGCAGGTAAACTTCGTATTGGTAAATCAACGTTATTGAGTAAGTCTGAGGTTATCGAAAAACTACCAAAAGTAAAACAGAAAAACTTAATCGGTGGTATCCAATATTTTGATGGTCAATTTGACGATGCACGTTTAGCATTAAATTTAGGGCAGACTGCTTCAGAACATGGTGCTGTTGTATTAAACTATTCTGAAGCATCAGCTATCTTAAAAGACGACAAGGGTACTGTAACCGGCATTGAATTTATTGATAGAGATACGGATAAGAAATACACCATTAAATCCAAAGCAGTAATTAATGCTACAGGAATTTTTGTGGATGATATTTTGAAATTAGATGTGGCTGCTCATAAAAATTTGGTAAGACCAAGTCAGGGAGCACATATTGTAATTGACAAAAAATTCTTAGGCAATATTGATGCCCTTATGATTCCCGAAACAAGTGATGGTCGTGTACTTTTTGGTGTGCCTTGGCATGACAAAGTCTTATTAGGCACGACGGATACCCCTTTGAATGCACATCAAATTGAGCCTCGCCCTTTGGAAGAAGAGATCCAATTCATTTTGACTACAGCGAATGATTATTTGGACAACGCACCTACCCGTCAAGATGTATTAAGTGTATTCGCTGGTTTAAGACCTTTGGCTGCCCCTACTGATAATGACAGCAACAGTACAAAAGAAATTTCTAGAGATCACAAATTAATCAAAAGTAAATCTGGATTAATCACTATTACAGGTGGTAAATGGACTACCTATCGTAAGATGGCAGAAGAAACTGTAGACTTAGCGATTACAACAGGAAATCTTGCACCAAAAGCTTGTCAAACAACCACACTTCAAATCCATGGTTACTCTACAGAGAGACGTGAGGGACATTGGCAAGTGTACGGTTCAGATACTGAGCAAATCAAAAATTTGGTTAAAGAAACACCTTCATTAGGTAATAGACTACATCCAAATTATGATTTTATCGAAGCAGAAGTAGTTTGGGCAAGCAGAAATGAAATGATTTACAACATTGAAGATTTCTTAGCACGTAGAATTCGTTTTCTTCTTTTAGATGCCAAAGCATCCCTTCTAGCAGCACCTCGAGTGGCCGAATTAATGGCGAACGAACTGCAAAAAGATGAAAATTGGGTTAAAGCACAATTGGAAAATTATAGTGCATTAGTCAAAAACTATACGCTATAACAATAAATAGTAACACTATAAACCAAATTTGATATGAAAAAGGAATACATTCTTTCCTTAGATCAAGGTACTACGAGTTCTCGCGCTATCTTATTCAACCACAATGGGGAGATTGTGGAAGTAGCGCAAAAAGAGTTCAAACAAATCTATCCTAAATCAGGATGGGTAGAGCACGATGCGCAAGAAATCTGGTCTACACAGCTTGCTGTCATGACCGAAGCTATCGCAAAAGCTAATGTAAAACTTGATTCTATAAAAGGAATAGGCATCACCAATCAACGTGAGACGACAATTGTCTGGCATCGCAAAACAGGAAAACCCATTTGTAATGCGATAGTATGGCAAGATCGACGCACGGCAGATTATTGTAAATCAATTGCTGAAAAAGGATTAGACACCTTGATTCAAGAAAAAACAGGTCTTTTAATTGATGCGTATTTTTCTGCTTCTAAGATTAATTGGATTTTAGAAAATGTGGAAGGAGCGCGTCTAATGGCTGAAAATGGTGAATTAGCTTTCGGAACCGTAGATTCTTGGTTAGTATACAATTTGACAAATGGTGAAAAACATGTTACTGATGTAACTAATGCTTCAAGAACATTACTTCTTAATATACATACTTTAGATTGGGATCAAGAGTTACTAGATATTTTTGATATCCCAAAATCGATGTTACCAACAGTAGCAAGCAGTTCTGAACTTTACGGTCATACTTCATTGGAAATTGGCAATGTAAATATTCCGATAGCGGGTATTGCAGGAGACCAACAAGCTGCGCTTTTTGGTCAGTTATGTACAAAAGAAGGTATGGCTAAAAATACTTATGGAACAGGTTGTTTTCTGTTAATGAATATTGGCAGTAAGCCTGTAATTTCAAAAAACAAATTGGTCACTACAGTTGCTTGGAAAATTGGCAAGGAAGTAAATTATGCCTTAGAGGGCAGTATTTTCATTGGTGGAGCTGTTGTACAATGGTTAAGGGATGAATTAGGCATTATCAAAAAATCATCTGAGGTAGAAGCTTTGGCAACGAGTGTTCCGGATACCAATGGAGTCTATCTAGTTCCTGCATTCTCGGGATTAGGTGCACCACACTGGAATGCTAACGCACGTGGAACTATCGTCGGTCTTTCAAGAGGTACAAAAGACGCACATATTGCACGTGCAGCTTTGGAAAGCATCGCTTATCAGACTTATGATATTTTGAAAGCCATGGAAAACGATTCGGAAAACCAAATCCAGGAATTGCGTGTGGACGGTGGCGCTACCAACAATAACTTCTTGATGCAATTTCAAGCCGATATTGTACAAACCAAAGTTATTCGTCCAGCTATCACGGAAACTACAGCAATGGGTGCCGCATTCTTGGCGGGACTAGCAGTAGGATTTTGGAGTGATATTGATGAATTAAAATCTCTGTGGAAAGAAGATAAGGCTTTCGAAGCTAAATCAGAAGAAGGTTCGAATAAAGAGCTGTTGCGTGAATGGAAAAGAGCAACTGAAACAGCAAAATTCTGGGCTAACTATAAAGACTAAAAAATTATAACTAATAAACTACTATTATGACACCTTTATTAGCTGAATTTATTGGAACAGCTGTATTAATCCTTCTGGGAGGTGGAGTTGTAGCCAATGTCCTTCTAAAAGGAACAAATGGCAACAATTCTGGCTGGATTGTGATTAGTACTGCTTGGGCTTTAGCTGTTTTCGTAGGCGTTACGATTGCAGGCCCCTATAGCGGAGCACATTTGAACTGCGCTGTTAGTTTATCGGTATTAATCATGGGCGAAATGAGTTTGATGACAGCATTAGGCTATATGGCTGCGCAATTAGCAGGTGCTATGCTTGGTTCTTTTTGCGTTTGGGCATTCTACAAAGATCATTTTGACCAAACAGAAGATGCTGGCGCTAAACAAGCAGTATTCTGCACTTCTCCTGCAATCAAAAACTTACCTCGCAATTTGCTAAGTGAGACACTAGCGACTTTTGTTCTAATTTTCACTATTCTGCATTTTAAGGATGCCACTTTGAATTCCACCACACCTATTGGCTTAGGCTCTATTGGTGCACTACCAGTGGCTTTTCTTGTTTGGGCAATAGGACTTTCATTAGGAGGAACAACGGGATATGCGATCAATCCAGCGAGAGATTTGGGACCGCGCATTGTTCATGCATTAGTACCCATTAAAAACAAAGCGTCATTTAATGCGGAATATGCATGGGTTCCAGTATTGGGGCCAATGATAGGCGCAGCATTAGCAGCATTACTATATCTTGTCATACATTAATGATAAACATATATAGATAAATTAAGAAAAGAAACATAACCAACAATTAGCTTAATATAAGTTTAACATCGACTTAATTTAAGCTTTGCAAATTAGCAACGAATTAATCATACTCCTATGTTAAATAAAATAAAATGGGGAAATGGAGATAGACCATTTCAGACCAAACTTGTTTGGCTTGCACTTATTTCTAGCCCATTTGTGGGAAATGCATTTGCCTATGAAAAGACACCTACAGATGCATGGGTATTACAGCAGACCATAAAAATAGGTGGTAAAGTTTTAGATTCTAAAACCAATCAGCCCCTATCTAATGTTTCTATTCAGGTGAACGGAAAAGCCGTGACATCATCTAAAGTAGATGGTACATTCACTTTAGATGTTCCTACAGGAGCAGAGGTAAGATTTAATCTTATTGGATATGAATCTTATACTCAAAAGTATAGTACAGCGAACAGTAACATTACTATCCGATTAACCGAATCTTCTCAAGATATCGACGAGGTTGTTGTTACGGCGTTAGGAATCAAAAGAGAACAAAAGGCTCTTGGTTATTCCGTTAGTACGGTTTCAGGAGAACAATTAACTGATGCGATATCTAACAACTGGTCAGATGCCTTAGTCGGAAAAGTAGCAGGTTTGAATGTTACGAAATCCAATGGAGGTCCTTTAGGATCAAATGAAATCGTATTGCGAGGCGAAACTTCGTTTTCAGGTGACAACAGTGCACTTATCGTGATTGATGGTGTTGTCATGGAAGCTGGTAAAAGAATGACTACTACTGGTCAATCCAATTATTTAGCAGACGATTCTCCTGTTGACTTTGGTTCGTCATTAGCAGACATCAATCCAGATGATATAGAATCCATAACAGTATTAAAAGGTCCTGCGGCATCCGCATTATATGGTTATCGTGGTGCAAATGGAGCTTTGATTATTACGACAAAACAAGGCAAAAAAGGTGGTGGATTTGGTGTTTCTGTAAACTCCAATACTACTTTTGGAACTATTAACCGTTGGCCAGATTATCAATATGAATACGGACAAGGTGATATTGGTCAAGACCTCTACTACTCGTATGGACAAACAGATGATGGATCATCTACATTTAGTACTTCTTCGGCATGGGGTCCGAAATTTGATGGACAAATGTTCTACCAATATGATCCAGAATATTATAGAATAGCTCCACCAAATCGTACATTGTGGCAAGCTTATCCAAACAATAGAAAAGATTTATTTACGACAGATGTTACTGCGACAAATAGTATCAGCATCTCGGGTTCGACAGATAAAACATCTGCTCGTTTCGCTTATACTAACGTTTATAATTCTTGGATTATTCCAAACATGGGATATAACCGGAACTCCATAGCGGGTAACTTAACAAACCAACTTACAGAGAAGTTATCATTCTCTACCAAAATTAATTACAACCACCGTGGATCTGACAACTTACCTAACTCGGGTTATAACAACCAAAGTTATATGTATTTTGTTCGTGGTATTACTCCAAACATGGATTCCAAATGGTTTGAAGATAACTGGAGACCAAATAGATATGGTATTGAACAAACAACGCCATTCTCTAACTTATTGGATAATCCAAAAACCATGTCTTATGACATGATTAACTCCCAAAACAAACATCAAGTTATTGGTAATATTCAAGCGGACTACAAATTCACTTCCGAACTGAGTTTGATGCTTCGTGGTGGTCTAGACTTTTCTTACGATCAACGTACGCAGTCAAGACCTTTTGACACGTACAAATATGCTTTTGGTTACTACCGTGAACAAGGTGTCTACAACCAAGAAGTGAATGCGGATTTCCTTTTCACTTACAACAATCAGAGAAATGAGGATTTCAAATTTGGCGGAAACTTCGGTGGAGCGATGTTAGTAAACGTGTATGATAGAGAAGATGGCTGGACAAGATCATTAAGTGTTCCTAACGAATATAATTTCTCTAATTCCGCTACAACGGTTACATACTCTCCATATTTGTCTAAATATGCTGTTAACAGTTTGTACGGAATGGGTAATGCCAGTTATAAAGATGTAGTCTTCTTAGATGCTACATTACGTACGGACTGGGCTAGTACTTTAGCTTCTCCTAAAAAAGGAAATGTTAAGCCTTTCTTCTACCCTTCAGTAAATGCCAGTGTGGTATTGTCGGATGTATTTGAACTTCCTCAAAATATCAGTTTCTGGAAATTTAGAGCGAGTGCAGCCGCAGTCGGAGGTGGTGGTAAACGCCCATACTTAAATAGTTACACCTACCCTCGCGAAACCAACTTCCCAGGTGGTGCATCCAACCCTACATCTATTCCAGATGAAGAATTAACATTCGAAAATAAAATTTCGTACGAATTAGGGACTGAATTTAGAATGTTTAAAAACCGTGCTAAAATAGATGTAACATTTTATAAAGGATTCAATGTAAATCAAATCATCGAAACGCCTATCGATCCATCATCGGGCTATAGAAACCAAATCATCAATGGTGGTAAGGTAAGTAATAAAGGTCTTGAAATTGAATTGAACGGCGATATCATTAAAAATTCTCAAGGATTTGGTTGGTCATTATTCGGTAATTACACAGCTTTTGATACTAAAATCGAAGAATTGCCAGTGATGGACGAAGATAAACCATTAGTATTATCTACTATTTACGGAAGCCGTGGTACTGTAGAAGCAAGACTAGGCGGACGTTTTGGTGATATGTACGGATTGGGTTACTTACGTAGTCCTGAGGGTCAAATAGTATACAGTTCAGGATTGCCTGTGTATACTGACGATGTTATTTACATCGGAAATCCGAATGCAAGACAAAAATTTGGTATCGGTACTACATTAAGCTACAAAAACCTAAGATTCAACGTTTTATTTGATGGTCAGTTCGGTGGTGTTGGTTACTCTTTGACACATGCGGTACTGATGGAAGAAGGTAAATTAAGAAAAACTATTCCAGGAAGATATAACGGAATTATTGGTAATGGTGTAATCGAAAATGCTGACGGTACGTATTCTCCAAATAATGTTGTGGTTGCTGCAGGAGATTATTACCGTACCCATTTCAACAGAGATAACATTGAATCAAATACATTTTCTACCGACTTCGTTAAGTTAAGAGAAGCACGTTTGGATTATTCTTTACCAAAAGACGTATTGAGCAAGTTAAAAGCTAGCAAAGTGACTGTAGGTATTTATGGACGTGATCTTCTTGTATTTAGTAACTGGCCTGCGTTTGATCCTGAATTTGGATCATTAAATGCAAGTGGTGTGGAAAAAGGTGGTGAGATAGCTCAATTCCCTTCAACACGCAATTTTGGTATTAACTTATCCGTGTCTTTCTAATCGAATTGTTATGAAATTTAAATTTAACTTAATTATAGCCGCTGCAACTTTATGCATTACCTCATTGAGTTGTACAAAAGATTTTGTGGATGTGAATACCAACCCAAATGAAGCGGCGAAAGTATCGCCTCAAGCTTTATTGGGTCCCACAATATATAAAACCATATTAGCTAATATTGACCGTAATATGCGTATTAATAACGAGCTAATGCAGGTTACAGTTACAACTAACAACAATCTAGAGTTTCACCGTTATGAGGTTCGTGCAACAGAAACTGAGGCGATGTGGAGAAACTGGTATGTAGAACTTACTAACATTCGTGATATTTACCATAGTGCGGGAATAGCTCAACAAGCAGGTTTCCAAGCTTACCAAGGTATCTCTAGAATCTTAGATGTATGGGTTAGTTCATTACTTACGGATATGTATGGTGACATTCCTTATTTCCAAAGTAATCTAGGATACAAGGAATTAAATACGACACCCGTATATGATAAGCAAATAGATATTTATCGTGATCTATTCTTAAAATTAGAACAAGCCAATCAATTGTTGACGGATAATACGATTCCTGATGCACAAAAAAACATGGATCCTCTATTTGCTGGAAATACAGAAAAATGGCGCAAGTTTGGTAATTCACTTTACCTAAGATTATTGCTACGTGTTTCTCATAAACCAGAATTGGATGCTGCGGTGAAAATTCGTGAAATTGTAGAAACTAAATCATCACAATATCCTATTATGGCTAGTCATGATGATTCAGCTATTCTTTATTTCTCTTCGCAAGAGCCATATATCAATCCTTACTTGAATGCCCGCGACATTGATTTCAATGGTAATAAAGGCTATTCACATTTCTTTATTGAAAATTTAATTGCGCTTGGTGACCCTCGTCTTGCTTTGTGGGCTACTCAACCAACATTAGGTACTTATTTAGGTATGCAATCTGGTTATCCACGCGGATTAGTACCTGAGCGTCAGTCTACATTTCACCTGTCTTTAAAGACAAGTCCTAAATTAGGTAATATCCTAAATTATGCGGAATTGCAATTTATATTAGCAGAATGTGCACTTAGAGGATTTACGTTTGGAGATTCGTGGCAACATTATCAAGATGGTGTAAACTCGGCTATGCAAATATGGGATGCAAATGTACCTGTAAATTACTTTAGCAATGAACGTGTAGGCTTCTTCCCTACCGACACAGACGAAACCAAATTGAAGAAAATCCATTTACAAAAGTATTTTGCTTTATTCTTTACAGACTTCCAACAGTGGTATGAATACCGCAGAACTAAAGCTTTGGATTTAATTCCAGGACCAGGTTTAGAAGGACGCAAAATGCCAGTAAGAATGACTTATCCGTTAATCACTCAGGCATTAAATAAAGTTAATTATGATGAAGCATCTGCTCGTATGGGAGGAAATACTCCAAACGGATTAATGTGGTGGCAACCTGCTAATTAAATATGAAGACTATGAAAACGAGAGGAATAAAACAATTAATATATATTGGGATTACAGCAACTTTGCTTTCAAGTTGTTTCAAGGAAGATATAAATGAAGCTATCGGTACGAATAATCCGGAGATTTCTATTTATGCTTTACGCAATCTTCACAAACAAGACGATGTTAAACTTACCGATACTGAACTAACAAGTGCTAATCATATCAAAGCATTAGTAGTATCCACTCATGAAGGCAATAATTTCCCTAAGAATTACATTGCTGTACAGAATGAATGGAGAGGACAGCTTCGTGGTATATTGTTAGAAGTAGCTGATCCGCAACGCTATAAGCTGGGCGATTCAGTAGACATCTGGGTAGATGGTCTTACATTAGGACGTCGTGAAGGCGTACTAGCTTTATTAGGCGCTGATCACAACAATACGTATATCATCAACAGAAATAACCCTGTTGTTGCAAAAGCAGTAGCTATTTCTTCGCTTAACAAACAATATGACAATTATGAATCTACATACGTAGAAATTACGTCGGATTTAGAAGTTGAACCTAACCCAGGAGAAAAAATTAAAGGTTCACGACCTTTAGCAGATGGAAGTGGCAATAAAGTGTATGTAACTGTTAGCAATGAAGCAAATTTCGCTGAGGAAGTGGTCGCTCCTAGTGCAACGTTTAGAGGAATAGTGTCGAAACAGCAAGAGGAAGTTCATTTACGTTTGTTAACGTATGCGGACATGGCTTATCCAAGTGGTAAAATATATGCAGGATGGCCTGAGACATTTGAGAATCCTGATTCACCAAAAGATGGATACGCCAATAGAACTGTCGTCCTTTCCACAGGACCTTGGTGGTTCCAACAAACATTATTAGGTGTGACACAAGGAAGAGATCGTATTGTTTCGGGTGCGAATGCTGTTCGTTTCCAACAAAACCATGCTTCTTTAGATGCGTTATTGCAAATGGATTTTGATGTGCCAAATGGTGCTTCCAAAGTAACTTTCTTCTACGGATCGTATTGGAATGACCCTACTAGCTGGTTCAAATTAGAATACTCTACAGACAAAGGTGCTACATGGCAGCAAGCTGGTGAACCAATTAGAGATGCGCATACAACAACGGAAAGTATGGACAGCAAGCAAGCCATATTCTTAATGAATATTCAAGGCCCTGTTCGCTTCAGAATAAATCGTCCTCAAGCAAACAACGTTGGTGGAAGATTAGGTGTGGATGATTTTGCTATTTTCAGAAGTTACTAAACTATATAACCTGACTATCATGAAAAAATTTAATATATTTTTAATGTTAATTTTCATCTTTACTACTGTATTTACAGCCTGTGAAGATAAGATTATCGATACCACGGAGGATAAAATTCAAACCTCCATTAAAGTCACACATATCAATATTCCATATGTGTATAATGTAACCAATGAATCTGATATCACTATCGAAGGAAAAGGTTTTGAACAAACAGATAGTATCACATTTATTCCACGTGGAGGCCAAGGTGGTGGAACTATTAAATTGGGGATTAAAACAATAGAAGACGAGAAAGTGGCTCTAGAAAATAGCCCTTATTTTAGAGACGGAGAATATGAAATCCGCATACAACGAGGAATATTAGATCAACTTTTAGGTAGAACATTTGTAAACCGCATCTTCAATGCTAGTATTCCGGATCGTGAAGGAATGACAGTAAAAGGAACGGTACATTCCAATGGCCAAGGTGTGGCAAACGTCATCGTTTCAGATGGTATCGAATTTGCTGTCACCGATCAGAATGGTGTGTATTACTTACCTTCTGCTAAGAAACATGGTTTTGTGTTCATTACGGTACCTGCTAACTATGAAGTATCGGTAATCAATACTATTCCTCAGTTTTTCAAGAGACTTGCGGGGTTAGCTTCTGCTACTGAAATCAAAGATTTTGAATTATTTCCAGTAAATAATGAAAACCATGTGGTGGCTTTTATGACTGATATGCACCTTGCAAACAGAAATAATGATTTGACACAATTTCAAAGTTTCATTGAAGATGTAAAGAATGTCTATGAGGAATACAAAGGTCAAAATAAAAAATTCTATGGTATTACTTTAGGTGATCAGACATGGGATCAATACTGGTATTCAAATAACTTTAAATTAGAAAACTATGTCGATCAAATCAAGAGCTTAGAATTCCCAATTTATAATGTTATTGGTAATCATGACTACAACCCTTATGTAAGTGCGAATGACTGGTTAGGTGCGGCTGAATACAGAAAAGTATTAGGACCTACTTATTATTCTATCAATATTGGCCGTGTTCACTACATTATTTTGGATAACATGCAGTGGTTGAATGATGGCGGAAGTCAAGGCGTTGTTGGTGAAAGAAACTACAGAGACTTTTTAGACCAAGAACAATTGACGTGGTTGGCTAAAGACTTATCTTATATTACGGACAAGAGCACACCGATTGTGATCGCTACTCACGTTCCATTATTTACAAATCCCGATCAAAACGGAAATTTCAACAATGCAATGGAAAATACTTCAGAGCTTTTAGCTGCGGTATCGGAGTTCACAAACGTAAAAGTAGCTACAGGTCACACCCATATTAATTACCGCAACTCTCCTGCAGGTTCTAACGTATATGAACAAAATATTGCTGCAGTAAGTGCAACTTGGTGGTGGACTGGTGCTACATCAGCAGCAAACCATATCTCTAGAGATGGTAGTCCAGGTGGTTATGCGATTTGGGAGATGACAGGAAGAAACCAACAATGGTATTATAAGAGTATAGGATTTGATAAAGACTATCAATTCAGATCATACGATTTGAATAATATACACATTACTTCAGCTACTTATACACCAAGTGCTACGGATGAGTTTAAAGGAAAAGTTGCAGGCTATGCTGGTGAATTTGCTACAGCAAATAAAAATAACCAAGTGCTTATTAATGTATGGGGATACCAAGATAATTGGAAAGTTACGGTGAAGGAAAATGGTAACACTTTACCTGTAACTCGTGTACGTAAAAAAGACCCTTTACATATTATATCCTATGAGATGCAGCGCTTGAATGCCAATGCAGAACCGACCTCGTCATTTGTGACGGTAAATTCTGCTCACTTATTCTTAGCTACTGCATCTAATGCCACTTCGACATTAGAAATAACCGTAGAAGATGAGTTTGGAAATAAATATACAGAAACAATGGTAAGGCCTAAAGCTTTCACTTACTCTATGCGCTAAGCATATAGAGTATTTGCCTACCAATTATACTAACCATTGATTGTAAAAAAATATTAAGATGAAAAAAGAAGGAATTAAAAGTTACGTTTTGTTATTAGCTTTATTCTTCGGCCTTTTTACTTCATGTAGCAAAGACGAGGTTATAGGTTTCTTTTTGGACAAAACGACGAGTGAACTCGCATTCCCTTGGGAAGGTGGCGAAAAAGGATTTGCCTTTACGACGAACGGAGAATCTTGGACTGTTTCTGCTCCAGATGCGGATTGGATAAGTTTTGATGTAACCTCAGGAACTGGTACAGGAAAAAGACAACCTGTCTTAGTAACTGTAACGCCAAATAAAGGAGAACAACGAACTGCTAACATCCAGATTAAAGTCGGCGAAGAGATAAGTGAGATAGCTGTTGCTCAAGAAGACGGAAGATTGACTTTGGGAGAAGCTTCTCTTAATGCAGAATTATTCAATATCGGTGAAACTCTTGAAGATGTTTACATCACTATTCCTTACCAAAAAGGAATAGTAGGTGATGAGATTCATTTTTCAGTGAATGTAACTGGTGCTGGTGCTGCTGGAATAGACAAAGTAGAAAATCTTCTCGTAAAATTAGAAGCTACAGCAGGTGAAATTCGTATTCCTTTGAATGGTAATCCTACAGCAAAAGGAGATGTAACATTCACTGTAAGCATTACTGAAACAGATCGCGGACTTGTGATGCCAGCTCCTATTTCTAGAGAAGTATTTGATCCAAATGAACCACATCCAGATTCTTTACCATTTGTGATTTCGGGTTTCATGCCAGATCCTAATGGAGCAGATGGTAACTATGAATACATCCAATTCCTAGCCTTACGTGATATTACATTTGATAATAATGCGAATGCGTATTCTGTTATTATATGTAACAATGCGGGAACTACTGCAGCGCCATCTGCTGGTCAACTTGACCGTAGACAGGATTATCCACCACAAGGATGGGCTTCAGGAACTTACACATTGAATAATGCATCGGTCGCACGTACATACAAAATAAATATTACTTCTGGATCTGTTCAAAAAGGGCAATATTTCTATGTAGGAGGAACTGGAGCAAAAATCAATGGTCCTAATTCTACTAGCATGGATAATGCAAAATGGATCACACAATATGATTATGTTAATAATCCTGGCGCTGATGGAATCGGAGATAAAAGCTCAGGTTTATTCGCTAACTCTGGTCTCACCTCAGGTTTAGCTGTATTCAAGGGCACAGCTGTAGATCATGAAACAGAACCAATAGATGTTATCTTTATTGGTCCGGGCACTGGAGCATTATATGGTCTTCGTAGCTATGCACCTTCTACAGGTCAAGAAAGAGGTTATCGAGTGACGAATACAGATCATTATACTGTAACCGGAACAAGTGATCGCTTCTATCGCCAAGGCAACAATACATTTGCTGTACCTTACCCTACGGGAGCTCCAGTTCAACAACAATTCTACGAATTGCGCGGAACTTATAATGTAACATCTGCAACTTGGACCACAGCTAGATCATTCAATTTGATATCTTTAACGGATAATTCAACATTGAATCAAATTGAAACCAACAATTCAACAAAAATGATTCCTGCTCCATAAGAGCAATAACTTTATAGTATTCAACTTCGGTAGGACATTTTCTATTCATAGAAATGTCCTATCGAAGTTACATTGTTTAATACAATATCATTTTTGTGAACTGTGTTTATTAGTTATTTTTACGACCACATACTACTATAAACCATGTTTATTAAGAAAAACATAATTTTATCTATTCTTATTTCAAGTACCGCATTCATATCTTGTAAGCAAATGCACTTGTCAAAAAACGTAGAACCCAACTTCCCTACTTTCGCTTACGAAGGTCATAGAGGTGCGCGTGGATTGTATCCTGAAAATTCTATTGGCGCTATGAAAGTAGCAATGGATTTGCCAACAGTCACTACATTGGAAATGGACTGTCATATCACCAAAGACAAGAAAGTAGTTGTTTATCACGATGATTTTCTAAATCCAAAATTCGTTACTTATAACAGCGGTAAAGAATTAGAAGGAAAGGACAACAAAGGTTTAATCTACGATTATACTTATGACCAGTTGCAACAGTTTGATTTGGGATTAAAAGGAAATGTTGATTTCCCACAGCAAAAAAAGGTGTCAACAAAAATTTCACTTCTAGAGGATTTGGTCGAAGAATCTGAAAAATATGCTGCAGCTAAAGGCAAAAAGATGTTTTATAATATCGAAACCAAAAGCAGTGACAAAAAAGACAACGTAGCACATCCTGAGCCAAAGGAATTTTCAGATTTATTATTGAAAGTTGTTTTCAACAAAGGCATTGACAAAAGAACGGTAATCCAATCTTTTGACAAACGCACGATCCAATACATCAACAAAAAATACCCTACAATTCGTACATCTTATTTAATCGATGCAAAAAACACAAAAACTCCAGTGCAATTGATAGAAGATTTGGGTTTTAAACCTTTTATCATTAGTCCTAATTATAAAATTGTAACCAAAGATTTCGTGGAGCAGGCACATCAATTAGGCATCAAAATTATTCCTTGGACAGTTAACACCAAAGAAGAAATTGAAGCGTTGAAAGCGTTGAACGTGGATGGTATTATTAGTGACTATCCTAACCTATTTTAAAATCAAACCTTAGAAAATACATGCTGAATTTTTTAAAACCACCAAAACACAAGGAACTATTACCAGCAGATAGAATAGATCCAGAATACAAAAAATTACGTATACAAGTCTTTATCGGGATATTCCTTGGATATGCCGCTTACTACTTTGTACGTAAGAATTTCTCGTTCGCTGTTAAAGATTTACAAGATACATTAGGCTATAGTAAAGCAGAATTAGGTTTTGCGATGTCCGCAATTTCTATTGCCTACGGTTTAAGTAAATTCGTAATGGGGAATGTTTCAGACCGTAGTAATGCCAGATATTTCTTAGCGATTGGTTTAGTATTATCGTCGTTGACGATGATTTTTATGGGCTTTTCCCCTTTTGCTACTTCTTCCGTTGCCATCATGTTTATCTTGCTTTTTATAAACGGTTGGGTACAAGGAATGGGATGGCCTCCATGTGGTCGTGTGGTCGTACACTGGTTCTCCATCAAAGAACGCGGTACTACGATGTCTATTTGGAACTTAGCACACAATGTAGGTGGATTTTTAGTAGGTCCATTAGCCATTTTGGGTGTGGAATTATTTGTAGACTGGCAAGCTAGATTGTATTTTCCAGGTTTAGTGGCTATGCTATTTGCCCTTATTGTGATTCTTTTTGTGCGTGATACACCTCAATCTTGTGGTTTACCTCCTATCGAAAAATACAAAAACGATTACCCAAAAACTTATGAGGAATCGCAAGAGCAAGAATTCACAGCAAAAGAAATCTTCTTCAAATATGTATTCAACAATAGGCTGTTGTGGTTTATTGCTATCGCGAATGCTTTTGTGTATTTAGTCCGAAATGGTATTATCAACTGGGCACCCACATTCCTGCAAGAAGCCAAAGGATTCTCTTCTGCTGAAGCAGCTTGGTCTGCATCAGTTTATGAATTAGCAGCTATCCCTGGTACTATCCTTTGTGGGATTATGAGTGATAAACTATTCAAAGGAAGACGCGCACCCGTGACCATTATATTTATGGCAGTTACTTTCTTAGCGGTATTGTTGTACTGGTTGACACCGGGTGATAATCCTTGGGTAATTAACATTGCATTATGGACAATCGGCTTTTTAATCTATGGACCAGTAATGTTGATTGGCGTACAAGCATTGGATTTAGTTCCGAAGAAAGCAGCGGGTACCGCAGCAGGTCTAACAGGTTTATTTGGCTATTTCATCGGTGATATGTTGGCGAATGCGGCATTAGGCGGATTGGTGGATAAAAGCGGTTGGGATGCTTCATTCGAAATGATTCTAGCCTCATCGGTATTGGCAATTATCTTTACTGCTTTCACATGGAACAGAGAAAAAGAAATTCTTAACAGATAAGCTTTAAAATACTCCACATAAAAAAGTCTTGTGAACGAATCACAAGACTTTTTTGTTTATTTTAGTAAGACTAAAAGCGAAAAGTATGAAAAAGAAATTTTTCAAGATATTAAATAACATTAATAAAGCTATATTGCCTAAATACAGCAAGCTTGACCCCTCGAAATTATCAAAATTTCAACAAGCTATTGTGGCTTTTCGCTATTATGTGCTGACTAATTCGTTGGATTAATTCTGTAAATCTTTAGGCGCATTCTTTATTAACATTTCTGTTTGCGGATAAGGTATAGTGATACCTTTATCATCAAAAGCTAATTTTATTTTTTCCTGAAGACTATTGAACGTATCCCAATATTGGTCACGATCAATCCAACCTCTTACAGTTAAATTGACAGAACTATCTCCTAATGAATCTACAAAAACCATAGGAGCCGGACTTTTCAAAATATATTCCTCTTTGGTTAGAATATTTAAAATTATTTCCTTCGCAGTTTTAATATTATCCTCATACCCGATACCCACGATAAAATCAAATCTTCGAGAAGTAATTTTTGTAAAGTTTTTAATTACAGAATTTGCCAAAGTACCATTAGGACTAAATATTCGGATACCATTCGCATCTTTAAGCGTTGTATACAATAAATCAATTTTTTCTACTGTTCCACTTGATCCATTTTGACTATCGATATAGTCCCCTACCTCAAAAGGACGAAATAAAAGGATTAAGACTCCACCAGCAAAATTGGATAAGCTACCTTGTAATGCCATACCAACTGCCAATCCAAAAGCGGATAAAGCAGCAATAAAAGAGGTAGTTTGAATGCCAACAGTGCTTGCTACAGTTAGAATCAATAGCGTGTAGCATACAAATTTCAATAAACTTAAAATAAATCCTCTTATGGATATATCCAGATTCCTCTTCTCAAATCTTGAATTTAAAATTTTTAAAATTAATTTAATTACATATCGCCCTACAATGAGAATTACTACACCTGCCACTAACTCTGGGACCTTTAGTACCAACAAATCAATAAGTTTTTCAATTCTTCCTTCAAAGTTTTCCATATAATTTTATTTTTCAATTCCACAAAATATACAATTTTCGAATGGTAATCCTTAGTTTTTGAATAACTTTATACAATGATCTATCTAGATAACAATGCCACCACACGTATAGATGATGCCGTATTGGATGCTATGCTACCTTTTTTGAAGGAAGAATATGGTAATGCTTCCAGTCTACAGCACAAATTGGGCAGAACTGCACATCAAGCTATAGAAAAATCAAGAAGTAGTATTGCTAACTATTTCGGCGCTTCATCAAAAGAAATTTATTTTACCAGTGGCGCTACGGAATCTATTAATATGGTATTACGTGGCATATTTGAGCGTTATCAATCAATTGGCAAGCATATTATCACGACTAAGTCAGAACATAAAGCTGTTCTGACAACTTTAGAAATCTTAACAAAAAAAGGAGCTGAAATTACCTACTTACCTTTGGATAATCAAGGTAATATCAATCTGTCGGATTTAGAAAATAGCATTCGTCCCGAAACGATTTTAGTATGTCTTATGCAAGCAAACAATGAAACGGGCGTCATTCATCCTCTAGCTAAAATAGCTGAGATTATCTCTTCCAAAGATGTGTTGTTATTTAGTGACACAACACAAGCTATTGGCAAATATGCTTTCGACTATGCCAAGTCAGGAATTGATATTTGCTGCTTCAGTGCACATAAATTACATGGTCCAAAAGGAATTGGAGGACTTTACATTAAAAGGAAGACCAGACCAATTCAAATTGAACCTCTGATTACAGGCGGAAAACAAGAAAATAGTCTGCGAGGCGGAACTTATAATACACCATCAATTGTTGGAATGGGCAAAGCTTTTGAACTTATATCCTTAAAATATCAAGAACAAACAGCTGAACTAAGGAATTATTTTGAAAACCGAATTCTGCAAGAGATCGAAGATACAGCTGTACACGCATCTCATGCTGACCGTTTGTGCAATACGACAAACATTCTTTTCAAACATGTGAAAAGTGCTGAATTGATGCCCAAACTGATCAATATAGCCGTATCATCGGGTTCAGCATGCGTATCAGGTGATCGAGATCCTTCACATGTGCTGACAGCGATGGGAATAGCGGCCGAGGATGCATTATGCAGTTTGCGATTTAGCTTGTCTAAATTTATAACCAAAGAAGAACTAGATGTTGCTATTGAAGACATTAAATCTGCAGTACAAAAAATCAGAAAGGACTCTCCTATTTGGCAATTGTACAAGTCCGGTGTACTCTAATAAAATGACAAAATTCATACGGTTTGTAGTTGTGGGTTGCAATTTATTTACGAACTTTGTTCTAATCTTAAAAGATTAATAATTATGGTGACTGTAACAGAAAAAGCGAAAGAGAGAATACAACAAATCATGTCCGACGAAAAGTACGATGAAAACTATTTTGTACGTGTTGCTGTGGTTAGTGGTGGTTGTTCAGGACTTTCTTACGATCTTAAGTTTGATAACGAAGAGAAAAAAGGCGATCAGTTTTTTGAAGATAACGGCGTAAAAATTTGTTTGGACATAAAATCCTACTTATATCTTGCAGGCACAGAACTAGATTATTCTGACGGTTTGAACGGTAAAGGTTTTGAATTTCACAATCCAAATGCATCAAGAACTTGTGCGTGTGGCGAAAGCTTCTCCGTTTAAGCAGTTTTCTACTTAAAATATTAAAGAGCTGCAAATGCAGCTCTTTCTTTTTATAATATTATTAAAAATCACATTTATAGGTTGTTATTTTAATGAAATTTCGTAGCTTTCCCTACATTTATCATAACATAATAACCAATTATTTAATCAGTTAATGGGCAGAGAATTATTACAAAGAGAACAAGCCATTACGTTTGTTAAGGATACTTTTTCAACATATTTAAAACAAGCTTTAAACTTAATACAAATTTCATCACCTTTGATCGTATTGGATGGAACAGGAATTAATGACGACTTAAACGGTATTGAAAGACCAGTTTCGTTTCCGATTAAATCGTTGAATGAACAACGCGCTGTCGTTGTACATTCTCTAGCGAAATGGAAACGCGTACGATTGAAAGAATTAGAACTGGAAGCTGGCGAAGGAATCATCACAGATATGCGCGCTTTGCGTCCAGATGAAGATTACTCGCCAATACATTCTATTTATGTGGATCAATGGGATTGGGAAAAAGTTATCCTACCAGAAAATAGAAACTTAGCTTTTCTACAACAAACAGTAAAAGATATATACTCTTCTTTAGTAGAAACTGAAAAACACATAGAAGCTAAATTTCCGCACTTAAAGGCTATTCTTCCTGCCGAAATTACATTTATCTCTTCGGAAGAATTATTACAAAAATACCCTTATTTTACTCCTAAAGAACGAGAAAACGCTATTGCAAAAGAATACGGTGCTGTATTCTTATATGGTATTGGTGGTGTATTGTCCAATGGTTTTGCGCATGACGGAAGAGCCGCAGATTATGATGACTGGAGTACAGAAAATGAGGCTGGCTACCAAGGTTTGAATGGTGATATTTTAGTTTGGAATCCTATCTTAAATAGTGCCTTTGAATTGTCATCCATGGGAATACGCGTCAGTAAAGAAGCTTTACAAAGACAGTTAGAAATCCGAAATTGTGAAGATAGAGCACAATTATCTTTTCACCAAATGCTGTTGAATGATCTATTGACAGAATCCATTGGTGGTGGTATTGGGCAATCTCGTGTATGTATGTTTATGCTCAAATTATCGCATATCGGAGAAGTTCAAGTAAGTATATGGGACGATCACAAAAAGAAAATCCTAGCCGAAGAAAATATCAATTTATTATAAAAGCAAAGAGCTGCAAAAAATGCAGCTCTTTCTTATTTCAGTAGATTTACTTCGTATAAATCTTTCCTTCTATCTTTCATAATCTTAACCGTACCATATTCGTGTAGATCGCGTAAAGCGTACAGATCCACATCGGCGATTAGTACCATTTCTGTGTTTGGTGTAGCTTCCGCTTTAATAGCATTATTCGGAAAGGCGAAATCCGAAGGGGTAAAAACTGCTGACTGCGAATATTGAATATCCATATTGTTGACGCGAGGCAAATTACCTACCGAGCCCGCAATAGCCACATAACATTCATTTTCAATAGCTCTTGCTTGCGCACAATGACGTACGCGAATATATCCATTCTGCGTATCCGTCATAAATGGAACAAATAAAATCTGCATGCCTTGATCTGCCAGAATACGCCCTAATTCAGGGAATTCCACATCATAACAAATTAATAAACCAATTTTTCCGCAATCTGTATCGAATACTTTCACTTCACTTCCGCCCACCATACCGTAGTATTTAAACTCATTAGGCGTAATGTGTACCTTACGGTATTGATCCACGTGTCCATTACGATGACACAGATAACTTACATTATATAATTTCCCTCGCTCGTACAAAGGCATAGAACCAGCTATAATATTCACATTGTAGGAAACCGCAAATTGCGTGATCTTTTGTTTGATTTCTTTGGTATGTTCTGCTAATTTTTCCATAGCCATACGCTCGGGTAAGTCATTATATGGACTCATCAATGGCGTATTAAAAAATTCGGGAAACATAATAAAGTCAGTACCATAATCTGAAACCGTATCCACGAAAAATTCGATTTGATCGTAGAATTCCTGCAGATTTTTAAACGAACGCATTTGCCATTGTACTAATCCCAATCGAATAGCTTGTTTTGTTGCCGAATTGGATCGGGCATCAGGTTCATAATAAATATTATTCCATTCCAACAGCGTCGCGAATTCCATGGATTCTGCATCCTCGGGCAGGTAATTTTTTAAAATTTTTTTAACATGGAAATCATTCGATAATTGAAACGTCAAGGTAGGATCATAGATTTCTTTACGCTTAACCTTTTCAATATAAACACGAGGACTCATCTCCTCAGCATAATTGTAATAATTAGGAATACGTCCTCCAGCGATAATGCTTTTCAAATTCATCTGCTCGCACAATTCCTTGCGGGAATCATACAAACGTCGACCCAAACGCAAAGACCTGAATTCAGGATGCACAAATACTTCTATTCCGTACAGGGTGTCTCCCTCGTAATCGTGCTTGGAGAATTTCCCGTCATCGATGATTTCATAATAAGAATCGTATATGTTGTTTTTTTTCGAATTGAGAATAATAGAAAGTGCGCAGGCTACTACATGTCCATTCACTTCGACACACAATTGTCCTTCAGGGAATACATCAATTAGATCCACAATATTCTCCCTTGACCAGACATCTCCTACCCCATGATATGCTTCGGTCATAGATTTTTTCAAATCCGAATAATCTTTCTTCGAAAGCAATCTTACTTTAATATCCATAAAATTTCAGCGTTAAGTCTATTAAATATACGCAAATCTGATACCATTGTAACCGCATTGATAAAGAAAAACCCCATCAATGTGGAAATTGATGAGGTTCAGATTTGAATAACCAGATATACTATTTTTGATTGTTTATTTTTTCCTCAAGCATCTTTATGAAATAACCTCCCACCACTGATCTCGCTTTAAAACCTGCTCGTGTAGGTTTATCCGTATAAACCCAATCAGACATAGGTACGCGATCTGTAGTTTCATACATAAATTTATAAACAGGATTTATAAATTTTTGGAAAGTCACCATATCATCTGCTAAAGTTGCAGTCCACATAATCCAGTCTGTCTTTGTATATGTTCTTCTGTTATCAAGCGGTAAACCATATTGATTTTGCTTGGTGAGATAATAGTCTATTTCTGTTTTGAAGATAGATTTATCGAAGATATTCATATCCAAAAGCTTATCCCACACTAGGTTGTATTTTTGACTCCAAGTACCTTCCTTATCAAATGTGAGACGGTAATGATCGCCGTCTGCAGCCATAGATTTCCATTTTGCTGCCATATCCTTTGCTATGGCAATATATTTTTTGGATACATCCGTTTTTCCTAACATTTCCGCCAAATATCCATAGGAACCAATCGCTACGATAGCTTTGACCGATAAATTCGCATTATGTGCAAAATGTCCGGCAAAATCATCTGTACACAATTGATTATCGGGATCCAAACCATGTTCTACCAAATAATCCGTCCATGTTGTAAGTACTTCCCAATGTTTTTTGGCATAATCAGCATTTTTCTCCATTCTAGCAATTGCATAAGTCAGAATCAGCATATTACCAGATTCTTCCACTGGCATATCACCCCCATAGGTCTGCCCATTACCAATTGGATATGTCCCGATATCATGTGCAGCGAAAGGCTTTGTCCATTTTTTACTCGCACTGTAATAAAAAATATGATTGAGAAGACCTTTTGCCAATTCGGGATTGTAATACAAATAAAGTGGTGCAGAAGGATAAGTAACATCCACAGTTCCAATAGAACCATTGCTGTCATTTTCCTTAGATAACCATAGCAGATCACCATTCGGAGCCTGTACAAGTTTGTGCGCTGCGATAGACTGTCTGTACGACAAGGCTATCAAGGCTGCATATTCATATCCTCCTACACGTATAGCCGTGTTCCATAGTTCGGCATCAAATTTATCACATGCCTGTTTCAATTTCGCAAAGTCTTTGTCTGCTAGTTGAAATTGTTTTTCAATCGTGCTGTTATCCTGTCTATTCCAATATGGACGAAGATTTTTACCAAAATATTGAATGGAATAAATATCATCGTATCCCAGCATAATTTTGTCAGAGTGTTTAGTAGAAACAGTAAAATTTTGGGTTAAGACAAGCTGATTTCCATTTGCTGTTGATTGAAGCGTTTGCCCTTTAAGAAATTGTTCGCGCAAAGTCGTTCCCTTTCCTGTAGCTGATTTCGATTTGTTCGCATCAGCAGCCATGTAAAAATAACCCCAGTCGATACGAATATGATCACCTTTTTTAGCCAACACTTCTTGACTTTTACTTCCTGTTTTTACATACTGTAAATTTCCAGATTTATACGTTGAACTAGTGGATTCTTGCAAAGGAGAATTTAATGCCCAATGTGAAGAAGCTTCGAGATAAAGCTGTACATCATGTTTTTTTCCATCCCGAGAGGTCACTTCGTAAGCTAAATAATTCACAGGCCTAGAAACTAATTCCAGATCGGTCAATAATAATGGCGCAATAAAGGAAATGTTTAAATCAACTGGTCCACATTCAAATTGATAATGCGTTTGCGTTGCCTGAACATCTACTGATTTTTGAAGGGCGGTTTGTGTAAAGGAAATAGTATTTTTTCTTTCCGTATACATTCCAAAATCAAAATATCCATTAGCCACTCGATTATAACAGTAACCTGCTAAGATATTCTTGCCTTTTTTCAAAGTTTTAACCACTTCTTCAGAAAGTTTTACTCTCCGATTTTTGCCGGTAGCCTGTCCAGTATTAGCGACTTCGATCCCGTTTACATACATTATAGCATCATCATCATGCGTAAATTCCAGATACACATTTTTACCACCTAAATCTTCGTTCAATATCACTTCCCGGCGTACCCAAATCTTAGGTTCCTGCCAATCCGTTCTGGAATTAGGTTCATTATCCAACGTACCGTATGGAGCAGCTCCAGTTTTCCAATCCGAATCCGTAAAGTTGATTTGAGTCCAATCTTTAGAAGGTTCGTTCACCGTATATTTCGCAGACCAAATCTCGTGTTCACCCATCTTCGCAATAGCCTCAAGCTCAATTTCCTCTTTTCCAAGAAAACGATATACAATACCATCGACTTTAACTACACCCAACAATGGAAACGGTTTGTCTGTCCAATGACGAACAGCATCATCATACAAATTATCCGAATAAGACCATGCACTAGTATTGGGATCAATAGTAATTAAAGGAAATGCAGGTGCTCTAAGTTGATTTTTGGAGTTTGACTGCTGCGCTAACACATGTATAGCACAGCAAACCAAAACAACCAAAAAAGTGATTTTATTTCTCAAAAAATTCATAGTGTAGTGTTTAAAATAACCTGGCTCTAGTGAGCATACAACTTACGATGTACCTCAATTAATTGTGTTTCAGGAATCTTAATTACTTTGCGGTCATACGTCATTAGACCATTTGTTTCCACTTCTACATCTGTAGTTTGCGTATAAACTGCTGCAGAAAGTCCCATTGGAATAAGTTTATCCAATTTTTCAATC
The DNA here is from genome assembly GCF_014692495.1 of Sphingobacterium litopenaei. GTDB lineage: Bacteria > Bacteroidota > Bacteroidia > Sphingobacteriales > Sphingobacteriaceae > Sphingobacterium > Sphingobacterium litopenaei. Next base: position 56,231 of record NZ_JACOIJ010000013.1, read on the forward strand.
AGTTGTCTATATCTGTTAAATAATTCTTCTTTATTCTTGAAACTTTGGTAGCCCCAATTGTCTTTTTGCTGCCAAACATGTCCATCTACAGGTAAACCAAGTCCACCAAACTCACCCAACGCCAAAATTTGTGTAGCTCCAAACAAATCTGGATCAGGCATAGCTGCGTCTGGATAGTTGTGAATATCCAAAATATGTCCAGTATTCATAAAATTACCACCACTAGCACTGTTCACTAATCTTGAATTATCCATCGCTATCGTCCATTCTGTAATTTCTTTAGTCTTAAATTGTCCCCAAGCTTCATTGAAAGGAACCCATACCACAATACTTGGATAATTATGCAATGTCTCCATAATGGTTTTCCATTCTTTACGGTAGTAAGCTTCAGATTCTGGAGAACGATTTTTGTCTCTTCTATCTCCTGAAATTTTTCCCGGCTGCATATCCCAGCTATTTCCTCCTAAATCCCCGCTCGGCATATCTTGCCAAACTAAAATTCCTAAACTATCACAATGACGATACCAACGTGCGGGCTCTACTTTGATATGTTTACGAATCATATTGAAGCCCATTTCTTTTGTTTTGATAACATCAAACTTAAGCGCTTCATCCGAGGGAGCAGTATGCAATCCATCAGGCCACCAGCCTTGATCAAGAGGTCCATATTGGAATACAAACTTGTTGTTAAGCAACATACGTTGAATACCATTTTTATCTTTTTCCATGGAAATTTTGCGCATAGCAAAATAGCTTTTTGCGCGGTCCAGCACTTTACCTTTACGGATTACCTGTACATCTAAATCGTACAATTTAGGGTTGGAAGGAGACCATTGTTCTAGATTTGGCACATTAATATCTAAAGTAGAATTTACGTCACCAACTTGCTCTGTTACTACTTTATTACCATCTAATACCACTACTTTGACTTGATCTCCTGCGGTAGCTCCTCCAATATTAGAAGCAAAAGTTAGCTTTCCTTCATCCAATTGTGGAGTATGTTTTGTACTCGCGATATATGTTTTTGGCACACTCTCTAACCATACTGTTTGCCAAATTCCCGTCACTGGTGTATACCAAATTCCGTGAGGATTTTTAATTTGCTTACCTCTTGGTTGAGGACCGTCATCTGTAGGATCCCAAACACGAATCACAATATCTTGTTTGGCTCCTTTTTTTACAAAAGAAGTAATATCCATGCTAAATGAATCAAAACCACCCTCGTGTCGTCCAACTAAACTTCCATTCACATAGATATCACATTGCCAATCTACCGCTCCAAAATGCAAAAGAATATTATCCTTATTCACCTTTTTATCCAAGGTAATGGTATTATGATACCATAAAGCCTTATCCTTTCCGACTTCTTTTCCTACACCTGATAAAGCAGATTCTACAGCAAAAGGCACTAATATTTTACCTTCCCATTTTTCTGGAAACTCTTTTCGGTCAGCGGCTGTAATAGCATAATTCCATAAACCATTTAAGTTTTGCCAGTTCTTTTCACGAACCAACATAGGTCTAGGATATTCCGGATGAGGTTGTTGTGGATTAACTTTTTCACCCCAAGGAGTCGAAATTTTCGAACCCGCTGGTTTCCATTCTTGGGCAAAAGTAAGCTGGCCCGCCAGCATTAGGCATGCTACAAAAATCTTTCTTTTCATCAAATTTGTGTTATTATGTTAATTATTATTTTACAACTGGAAATGCTGATATACGCAATCTTGCTGCGCCCATCGGTATCAATTCTACGACCTGCTCTTTGCTGTCTACCACAAGCGGACTTAAAGGGAGCTCACCTGTCAATCCATGCCGATCAACTAACCATTCTTTCAGCTGTTTAGCTTTTATAGTGATGGATATAGGAACAGTATTCGCTTCAAAAGGAAATGAATCCTTAGGCCACGCTTTTTTGTTGACTGTCAAATTCTCTGGACGCTCCAACTCACTTTTTACAATACCATAGTTCCAATCGCTGGCAGGCAAAATTTCATAAGAAGGCCATTTTGAAGGGTCGGCATTCTCTTGCCATTTCGAATCCCCGATAGCTGACGCCTTACTGTCTTTTTCAACGTATTGCTCCTTTATTTTTAAAGAATAAGTCAAAGGGCCACGCATGATACTTACTGCATTTTTATTCTTTTCCCAAGTTTTGACTTTTACAGCCATAGGCAAAATAAGTTCTACCTTATCGTCATTATTCCACATACGATCAATTTTGAAGTATTTTGCTCCACGTGACACGTTATATTTTTTTCCATTGATTTTTACCTCAGCTTTTTCAGCCCAATTTGGAATGCGTAAATAAAAGGGAAACTGAACATTTTTCTGTTTGGTGTTCACTTCAAAGTTTATCACTTCCTCAAATGGGTAATTAGAAGTTTGCTTAATACTTACTTCGCTTTTATTTCCGACTTTCACATCGACCGTCGATGCAGCATATAGAACCGCAGCTACACCATTATCATTCGTTGCCATATATAAATGTTCGGCATAATAAGGCCAACCTTGACTGTGGTTATGTTGACAACACCTAGAGCTGAATGGATTCATCATCAAAAATGGTCCACTATTATCTATACCAGGCGCATGATTTTTACTGTCGCTAATCGTCATATTAGGACTAGTGATGTATCGCAAAGCTTTAAAATCTGCCGTCACAGCTGCTGGATAAGTGTTAAAAGCCACTTCCTCCGCATGATCAGCCCAAAATGGATCGCCCGTGATGCCTAATAGAATCTCATTGGAAGCCATCTGTTCCACCATACCACAAGTTTCTACGCCTTGTCGCGGATCCGTGTAACCAGGTCGAGCATTTTCATCAGCGCCAAACATTCCGCCTGGAACTTGTCCAAATACTTCGCGAACAAAATGAAAATTGTCATACGTAGCTTTTAAATGTTTTGCATCTTGGCTTTGTAAATAAAAGGTTGCTGGCTCTCGAAAACATTGCGCCACATTCACATTATGCCAATTCGGCAAATCATTTTGCTTTGTCCAATCCGCCGTATTGCGATGTAATTTTTCCGCTAAATCAAGCAGCCACTCATTTCCTTTAGTGCGATTATATAACCAGTACACGGATAAGATATTATCCCCGCCACGACTATTTTCCCAATAATCTTTTAATAAGAAACTATCTGGTAAATTATATTGCCATTTGAAATAATTGGTCATCAATGTCAATACGCGCTCATCTCCACTGTACTCATAATAGGATTGCAAGCACCAAAGCATAATCATATTTCCCCACAAGTCAGGTTTATTGTTTCGAAGAATTAGAGGTCCAAAGTAACCATCAGGACGTTGGCTTTGAATCGCTGCCTCCAACCAAATTTTGGATTCCTCAATTATCTTTGGATCATTCAAGATATAGCCCAGATGCGCATAGCCTTTTAGCCAATACGGAACTTCCTCCCAACCATGATCTCCCGAACCATCTTTACTTAACCAAGCATTATTTTTCTTTGAAAGCCAAGCACTGATCTCGCCCAAATTACCTGTTAAGCCTTCTTTTTGCAATTCCAAATAGCGTCCTAACCATCCTGATGGTCGAATATTTCCGACAGGAAGCTTAATAAGCACATTTTGCTTCAAAGGCTGACGATTATTAATATAATAAGCATTGCTAGATTCTACTGGCAAGTCTTGTGTACTACCAATTGTTTCCTGCTGCGCAGATAAATTAGAAAAAGTCAAGCCTAAAACTAGTGCAAGAAATAAATGCCTTTTCATCAGTGTAGATAGGATTATAATTTTGAAATAATTGATTACTCAAATATAAAAGCCTTATTCCTAATCCTGTCAACAATTTATCTCAAAATAATATCGTTTTGTATCAATGCACCCTATTTATCCCTTCGAATGCTACTATAGATATATTCTTTGTATATTTTTGTAGAAATAGGTTATATATTTATAACAATTACAGATACCATTATAAACAAAAATTTTCACGACAGCATGATGAAATATATAGGTCTATGGTTATGCGCCCTCATAGTTATTATACTTCCTACAGCGTTGTATGCCCAGCCCTATTACTTCAATCATTACCAAATCAATGATGGTCTTTCCAATAATACAGTTATCTGTAGCATGCAAGACAGTTACGGTTTTTTGTGGTTCGGAACTAAAGATGGTCTCGATCGATTTGATGGAAATAGCTTCAAACATTTTGATATCAAGAATCAACTACGCAATACAATTGCTAACAATATAATTTCGCTAGTAGAAGATGACCACAAACAAATTTGGATCGGCACCGATCAGGGAATTTACATTTATAATCCGCTATATGAAACTTTTACATTACTGAATCAAGAATTCGCTAATTCTGACGTCCCCGTAATCAAAAAAGATTACAGAAATAATATTTGGTTTATCGCTAACCAAAATCTTTATTTTTATGATTTCACTAAAAAAATAATCAAAAAAATAACCGCTGACCAAAATAATATTTCTGCTTTATACTGTACGAATGAAGGTAAATTATATTATGGAACATTCACTGGAAAAATATGTTTATTAGAACAATTTGAATCAAAAACCATTCTCGACCTTGAACGCATATATGGCCCTAAAGATTGGTTTGCCATTCAAAAAATTATTGAAAATGATCGAGGACAATTAATTTTTGGCACCTCTAAGGCAGGGGTTGGATCCATATCAAAAGGTGACAAAACAGTAAATTGGCTGTTAGGAATCGAACATCTGAGGCAATTTTTATATGTACGCGACATCTTTCAATTGAATAATCAAGAATATTGGTTTGCTACCGAATCAGGGCTATTCATATATAATATTGAAAGTAAAAAATTCATCAATATCAAGAAAGCAGAAAATAATCCTTGGGGTCTATCCGACAACGCTATTTACAACATTCTAAAAGATAAAGATGGAGGAATTTGGTTGGGCACATATTTTGGCGGCATTAATTACTACCATAAGAATAATAATCTTATTCAGAAATTCATGTCCAAAATGCAAGGAGGAGATCTGTTAGGAACAGTAGTTCGAGTCATCAACAAAGATAAAAATGGTAAAATCTGGCTGGGTACAGAAAATGGAGGACTGAGTAAGCTCGATCCCCTTACTAATAAGATAGAAAACTATAGTGTTGAAAATGTAGGTCTAGCAGACAATAATATACACGGTCTCCTAACATATGAAGACAATATCATACTTGGCACCTTCGTCTACGGTATGGATATTTTCAATTCTACACAAAAAAGGGTTATTTACCACGCCGAATATGATGGCAACTCTTCAACTTCATTAAAAAGCAACTTCTTATATGATATAAAAAAGAGTAAATCTGGAAAAATATTACTTGCTTCGACGCGTGGGCATTATTCCTTCGATATAAAAAACAAATTCTTTCATCCCATACTAGATGTTCCTTTTAGAATGTCTTATACTACGGTATTCGAAGATAGCAATGGATATGTATGGTTAGGCACTTGGAGAAATGGGCTATATATGTATCACCCAAACAAAAAAATTAAAAAACATTTTATTCATCAAGCAGACAACCCAAATTCACTACCCAACAATAAGATTAATTTTATTGCTGAAGATTCCAAGGGAAATATTTGGATAGCTACCGAAGGTGGCCTGAGTAAGTTAATATACAAAAATGGTGATTTTGAATTTGTTAAGCCTAAAATATCGCTTCCTAGTAAAATTGTTTTCGCGATATTAGAAGATAAAAGTAATAACCTTTGGATTACTACATCTAAAGGTCTAACTAGATATAACCCTACATCAAATAATACACGATTATTTAATATAGAATCAGGATTGCCCTCGATTCAGTTTAATTATAACTCAGCATTTGATGATGGAGAGGGAAATTTTTATTTCGGCACTATCAATGGTTTGATTCGGTTCAATCCAGAAAAACTTAATCAAATAAAATACAATGCTAATACGCCTATTTATATTACCAAATTAACCATCAATAATAAGGAAATCCATCAATATGATCCTGATTCACTATTGAAACATTCTATACTATTTACTGATGAAATCATTCTTCAATACAACCAGTCCTCATTTAGCCTGGATTTTACAGCTTTACTATTTGATTCGCCACAATCCGTAAAATACAGTTATAAATTGGATGGTATAAATAAAGATTGGGTCACAACAAATGGTTCCAATCGCGCACATTTTACTAAATTACTGCCAGGAAATTACGATTTCGTCGTGAAAGCTGAGGATCCAAATGGCATAGCCATCAGCAGCGAACGCAAACTTAAAATAAAAATACTACCTCCATTTTGGGCAAGTATTCCAGCTTTCATTCTTTACTTCATTATTATTATAGGACTTATTTTATTTGTAGCATATCATTTCAGTGAACGAATAAAGCAAAAGAATAAAGAACATTTATTGACCATTCAAAATCAACGTGAACAAGAGCTTTATCAAGCAAAAATTAATTTTTATACGGATGTAGTACACGAAATTCGTACACCCCTTACGTTGATAAAAGCACCGCTGGAGAAATTGATTAGTAAAGTACCTGAAAATCCAATTACGGATAAATTGCTAAAGAATATTCAAAATAATACAGAACGTTTGATATCGCTGAGCAATCAACTGTTGGATTTTAGAAAAGTAGAAACCAAAGGTTTTAAATTCCATTTTGAACTAAAAAACATTAGCCTCGCGACGCAGGATATTGTTGATAACTTCAGAGAGACTCTAGATTCACAACATAAGAAATTGACCTATGTCATAGCAAAAAACATTGAATCGTATATCGATTTGGATGCTTATGAAATTATTTGCAATAATTTACTCAACAACGCTTTGAAATATTCCAAAAAGATAATTGAATTACATCTTGAAAAAGATGAAGAGAACAGTGTATTACTATTAACCATTAAAAATGATGGCCTGCTTATCCCTGATGAAGATAGAGAATACGTTTTCGAGCCTTTTAACCGCTTAGAACACAACAAAAGCATACCTGGAAGCGGATTAGGACTGGCATTATCGCAATCTCTGGCACTCAAAATGAATGGAATAATTAATTACAATATTGATAATAAAAATCTTAATACCTTTACGCTACGACTACCTTTAAACCAAACTTATGTCTATGAATGCTAAAGCCAATATTTTATTAATAGATGATCATGCTGAATTGCTCGAATTCATTGCCGATGATTTGATGGAAGATTACCATATCACCAAAGCATCAAATGGAGTCGAAGCCTATGCCCTCTTTGAGCATGAAAATTTCGATCTTATAGTCAGCGATGTGATGATGCCGGATATGGATGGTTTTGAATTTTGTGAAAAAGTCAAAACTAACATGAATTTAGCGCACATTCCAATCATTCTGCTTACGGCGAAAAATACCTTGGAGTCTAAAATCAAAGGTTTGGAATACGGCGCTGACGCGTACATCGAAAAACCTTTTTCATTAGCCTTTTTACGTGCACAAATAAGCAGTTTACTGAATAACCGTACGCGCGTAAGAGAATTCTTTTTTAAGAATCCGACTTCGCAAATACAACAAATTGGACAAAATCAGAGCGACAAAGAGTTTTTGATGAAAATTGAAGAAATTATCTTGGAGAATTTGGATAATTCGCAATTTAATGTCGATAAAATGGCTGATATTCTTTGTATGAGTAGACCTACTTTATATAGAAAGATTAATGTGGTTTCTAGTCTCTCACCCAATGAATTAATTAATCTGACCAGACTTCGTCGTTCGGCTGAATTACTTACGCAAGGAAAATTAAAAATCTACGAAATATCCAACCTGTTAGGTTATAGCTCTGCTCAGCATTTTTCTAGGAATTTTCAAAAACAGTTTGGTTTAAGTCCGAGTGAATTTCAAAATAAACAAAACAATAAGGACATACCTCTCGATTAGTATGTCCTTATTTGCTATTTCTTATTCTTCTTGAATTGATCGCAAAATGCCCACTGCGTCGCAAAGGAGAACATAAACATGCCCTCGACTTGGTTTTTCGCTTCGTCTTTATTCCATCCTCCTAACAAATCTGAAGGCAATAAACCTTTATAATTAAAATTAACATGCGAATACGCTATATTCTTATGGAATGCTTCAATATATGGAGTTACTGAATTATCAAATGGGGCCAAATCTATGTAACCTCTTAAAAGGACAATATTAAACCAATTGCTAAATCCCTCATGTGGAAAAGTGTAATGATTTTGTACTTGTAAATTAGGTTTTGCAAAATGCTCAAAACTCGCCTTAGCCAAATTTTTGGCCTCTTCCAAATAGACTTTTTTCTTTGTTGCTCGATATAAGTCTACAGCTCCTGAAAGCATAGTGCCACTATTATAGGTAAAATTTTTACCAATTGGCTTATTCAATGCGGTGTGTGCTCTGAACTTTTCTCCATTTATTTCTTCATAAACAATAGAACAATTCGGGTCACAGCCTCCCATCATATCCGTATACACTCCATTATCATTTAGTAAATACTTCTTTTGCCATTCATATATTTTTACAGCGTAAGCCAAATAATAGTCTTTCTTGTTTATCGACCTAGTCTTTCTAGTTTTACGATCTTTGGTATCAATATATCGCTCAAAGACCTTATCCTTTTTTCCTTTATAGATTTCGTGCAGCCAAACAAGCGGACTAATCATTGGACCATTACTACAGGCGTGTTTGGTGACATAACCTGGTCCCCAAGGAATCCCGCCATATTCTTTACCATTTTCGTCCCGCGTCGCATCCCAGCCATCCAGTACATAAGATGTTAAATATTCTGCTTTTTGCAAGTATGTTTCATTTTTTGTTAAATGATACGAATCTAACAACTCGCGAATCAACCACATTTGATCGTCATATACATTATAAATACCTGATACTCTAGCCTTTCCTTTTTCATTCACTCTGTCCACAGCATATACACTCCAGGTATTTGTTTGTGTAAATGAGGTAAGCTCAAAAGTGCCTAAATAATAATCCGCGTTATCATATAATTTCTCGAGTAGATTTTTATACTTTTTAATGGTCTCCAAATCTTGTGAAGAAGATTGGTGCAAAGATTTTAAAATCGAATTCACAGCCTCAATAGCAGAAGTATACATCCACACGCTTGCCTTTTCTCGCGAACGCTCTTGCGTAAACGGATTGTAAAATCTATACATAGTTGAATAATCTTGCGAAAAGTAATAGCGTAATGCATTATCTAGCAATTCCATACTTTTATTTAGATCCGAATTATGGGGCTTCAATTGAAATGTATCTGTAGTTGAAGCCTTTAGCTTTAAAGCTTCTGTATTACACCACATCAATAAAATGCAAAAACAACAGGCTAGAGCTCTTTTAAGGGAAATATTCATTATAGTTTATAATTTAGCAAATAAAATTCATAGGGTCAGGTTGTTATACCCTTCTATTTCGAAGATATTAATTAATAAATCGTATGTAAAATATATGAGACAAATTACATCTTTAATGAGAAAAATTGACATCCCAACCAATTCATTATAAGCTAACTTTGAGTAATCAATTATAAATAAATTAGCATAATAAATTTAATTATTGTCGCACGCAAGCCCAACCAAATAGGATAATGAATTATTTGGTTCTTGTCAGCTAAAAAAATCGAAAGTTAAAATCAATTAACTAAAACGATTTAGCTATTCTTAAATAATTAAGTTATTTCTAAGAAAAACATTTAGCCAATTATATCGCTTATGAGAAACATAACTACATTAAGCTTTACCCATAATTACAAACATTTGCTATGGATGGTATTAACCATTGCATTTGGATTATGGTCATGCAAATCAGAACAACAAACCACAGAAACGGTCACACCCTTCAACCCTAGCCAACCCGTAGTGGTATCCGATTTTACACCGAAAACTGGTGGAGCGGGCCAACGCTTAGTAATTTATGGCAAAAACTTTGGGAACGATCCTTCTATCATTAATGTCACTATTGGTGGACAACCAGCAATTGTGATTAGTGCACAAGGAGAATCTATTTATTGCTTAGTTCCATCTAAGGCATATGAAGGGGATATCGAGGTGCGTATTGGGGAAAATCAAACTCCAGTTATTGGTAAAGCAAACGAAAAGTTTGCCTATCAACGTAAAATGGTAGTATCTACCGTAATAGGCTACCGCAATGAACGCGGAGATGAACCTTGGAGAGATGGAAAATTCAAAGATCCTGACCAAAATAAAATGGCCAGTGGATTTTGGGAACCTTCACACATGAAGTTTGATCCTAAAAATCCAAAGCATTTGTGGGTAACTTTTGACAATAATAATGGGCTATACTTACTGAATTTTCAGGACAGTACCGTAACCAAAGTGAGATCCAACTTCAATAGACCACGCAGCGTAGATTTCACTTTAGATGGAGATCATATGATTATTGCAGAAGATCGCGGAGGTGAAAATGATGGTGCCACCACCCTATTATCTCGTGGAAGAAACTTTTTAGATACAGAAATTTTAACACGCTACCGTCAATGCAACGGCGCTACTGTACATCCAGTCAATGGAGAGATGTATTTCAACAGTTACGAAAAAGGTCAATTTTTCAAATTTGATATGAATAAGTATTTCTCTCAGGGTTTAGGGCAGAAAGATTATGAAACTCTATTCTTTGTACATGATCCACAATGGGAATATAAGACATTTATTCATCCAACAGGGAACTATGCGTATATCATTGTGATTAATAGACATTATATATTGCGCATAGACTACAACTGGGAAAAGAAACAATTTAACCAACCTTATCTGGTTTGTGGGCAGTTAAAAAGTGCGGGTTATACAGATGGTGTAGGAGCAAGCGTAAGACTTAATGAGCCTTATCAAGGTGTATTCGTGAAAAATGAGGATTATGCCGCTGCTGGCAAAACTGATGAATATGATTTCTATTTCACTGACCAATTAAATCACGCGATTCGCAAACTTACACCAGATGGTATTGTATCCACTTTTGCTGGACGCGGAAGTTCTAGTCTCAACGGTAATCCATGGGGTTATGTGGACGGTGATTTAAGATTGGAAGCTCGCTTTGATAGACCTACCGGTATTGCCTACAGTGAGGAAGAGAAAGCATTCTATATCGGTGATCGTGCCAATAGACGCTTCAGAAAAATTGCTTTGGAAGGTGATAATTAAGCTAACCAAATAACACGTAATATTCAAAAAATCACAACCTTAGTAACAGCATAGAATTATGAATAAATTCTTACTAACCTGTTTTTTACTTCTTAGCGTCATCAGTCTGACGTTAGCACAGGAAATAGTTGAAGTAACTGGTATTGTTTTAGATGCACAAAAAAATCCTTTACCAGGTGTTACTGTCCATGTACTGGATGCACCTGGCCTGGGAACAATCACAGATAATAAAGGACAATACAAAATTAAAGCAGAACGCTATAAAAAATTAGTTTTCAGATCAGTAGGTTATAAAACCCAAGAGATTCTGATTAAAGATGATTTCAAGATTAATATTACCCTACTCGAAGATGAATCCAATGTATTAGAAGAGGTAGTCGTGACGGGTATGGGTAACCAGACTAAACTGACCCTCACAGGAGCTGTCACAACAGTGAATGTTGATGATTTGAAATCGAATCCTACTTCTAGTATTACGAATGCTTTGGCGGGAAATGTAGCTGGTGTAATGGCGATGATGCAATCCGGACAACCTGGAAGAAATATATCTGAATTCTGGATTCGTGGTATATCTACTTTTGGAGGAGGAACATCGGCATTAGTTCTTGTGGACAATATCGAACGAAACATCAATGATATTAACATCGAAGATATCGAATCCATATCCGTACTTAAAGATGCCGCAGTAACAGCAATTTACGGTTCCAAAGGAGCTAATGGTGTAATTTTAATCACTACAAAACGTGGTAAAGAAGGTAAAATCAACATCAGTGTCAAAAGTGAAACCATTTATAATACGCGTACCATCACGCCGGAGTTTGAAGATGGTTTTACCTACGCTAAGCTTTTAAATGAAGCGCGTATTACAAGAAATTTTGAGCCAGTTTACCAACCCGAAGAACTTGAAATTTTACGATTAGGGCTTGATCCCGATTTGTATCCAAATGTAGATTGGCAAGATAAATTATTAAACGACGGCGCTATGACCTACCGTGCTAATTTGAATATGAGTGGTGGTGGTTCGACTGCACGATATTTCGTTTCAGGTAGCTATATCGAGGAAGGTGGTATGTATAAAATTGATGAAAATCTAAAAAAGGATTACAATACCAACGCCAATTACAAAAGATGGAATTACCGTCTTAATACTGATATGAACATCACCAAAACTACAATATTAAAAGTCGGCGTAGCGGGAGCTTTAGGAAAGCGCAATAGTCCGGGCTTAGGAGATGGAGACTTTTGGGGTGCCTTATTTGGATATTCCCCAATTAATTATCCGATAACCTATTCCAATGGACGGATTCCTGCTGCAGGTGAAGGAAATAAAACCAATCCTTGGGTAATGGCTACACAGTCAGGCTATAACGAAAACTGGACTAATAATATTCAAATTGACATTAATGTTGAACAAAATTTAGATTTTATTACAAGAGGTCTTCGCGGAAGGGGAATAATTGGCTATGATACTTGGAACAACAATAATATTAGAAGGTTAAAATGGCCAGAACAATGGCGCGCAGATCGAGCACGTAATGTGAATACTGGAGAAATTATTTTCTATAAAGTATCGGATCCAAGAGAAATGTATCAAGAGAGTTCTGCTAGTGGTAATAGAAGGGAATTCTTAGATTTCATGTTTAATTATGACCGTGGATTCAATGGGCACAATGTAGGTGCTGTAGCACGCTTTACGCGTGATGCACTTGTTCAAACAGTTAATTTAGGAAATGATATTAAAAATGGTATAGCGCGCAGAAATGAAGCTTTAGCTGGTCGACTAACCTACAATTTTAGAAATCGCTACTTTACAGATTTCAACTTTGGATATACAGGTTCTGAAAACTTTTCTCGCGGCAATCAATACGGCTTCTTCCCTGCTGTATCCTTTGCTTGGAATATTTCAGAAGAAAAAATATTTAAAGAAAATGCCGATTGGATGGATTTGCTAAAAGTAAGATTCTCTTATGGTAAAACAGGTAATGACCAACTCATGGGAGGTGAGCGTTTCCCTTATCTTTACAATATCTCTACGGCAGGAGGATACCAATGGGCTGACTTCGGATCTGATAGAGGATATGGAGGATTAAGATATTCCCAAGTAGCTTCACCTTATGTATCTTGGGAGGTATCTATTAAGAAAAACTTAGGTTTCGACATCAATCTATTCAAAAACAAATTTGAAAGTTCTATTGAATTGTTTGATGAGAAACGTACCGACATTTATATGCCAAGAAATTTCCTACCTGAAATTGTAGGATTAGAAAGTATTCCTCGCGCCAATGTTGGAGAGGTTAGTTCTAAAGGTTTCGAAGGAAGATTCTCTTATAGACAAAAAATAGGTGAAGTAAACATTACAGCCCGTGGAAATGTCACCTATAGCAAAAATAAAATAATAGAAAGAGACGAAGAAAACAATGTTTATCCGTACCAAAATTCAGAAGGATTTCGTGTAGATCAAGCGAAAGGTTTGATAGCATTGGGTCTATTTAAAGACTATGAAGATATCAGAAACAGCCCTACACAGACCTTCGGGGTTTACCAACCTGGGGATATCAAATACAAAGATGTAAACGGAGATGGCGTGGTCGACAATGGTGATATTGTAGCTATTGGTGCGACTAGAAGACCCAATTTAATATATGGTTTAGGATCTTCATTTCAATGGAAAGGAATCGACATCAATTTGCATATTCAAGGTGCGGGAAAATCCACTTTTTCTACCTACGGAAAGACAGTATATGTGTTTAGTGAAGGTGAATGGGGACAGGTCATGAAAGGGATTATGGGAGATAACAGATGGATTTCAGCAGATATTTCAGGAGATCCTTCTACAGAAGATCCAAATGCTTCCTACCCAAGATTAAGTTATGGCTCAAATCCAAATAATTTCAGAGAATCTACTTATTGGTTAAGAAATGGTAAATACTTAAGACTTAAAAATATTGATATTGGTTATTCATTGCCTAAAAGTCTTACTAATAGAATCAGAACCAACAATATTAGACTCTTTTTAGCAGGTCACAACTTGTTGACTTGGTCAGAATTCAAACTTTGGGATCCGGAATTGGCGACACCTCGAGGAGAAGATTATCCATTGCCAAAATCAGTAACTTTTGGTGTAAACATAAACCTGTAAAAGTAAAAGAAATGCGAAAATCAATATATTATTTACCTATACTAATAGCTTTTATCTGTATTAGTTCCTGTCAAAAAGGATACTTAGAATCCGACACACTATTTAAAGATAGAATGACTGAGGAGAAAGTTTTTGAAAGCAAAAACTATGCTGAACAATGGCTAGCTCACATCTTTGAAGAATTTAAGGGTATTAATGCGGACGTAGCGAGTAAAGGTAATACACCGCACAATTTTTCGGATGATATGTATTACGGTGACCGTGACAAAGATTATGATCCCTCGAAAAATGAACTATCGTACAATATGTTCAAAATGGGATTGTATACCGAAAACGACATGCAAGGTTCATGGACGCAATCGTATCGTGGGATACGAAATGCGACAACATTTATTCATAAGATATACATGAATAAAGAAATGTCTGCTGATGAAATCGAAGATTATCGTGGACAAGCGCGCTTCGCACGTGCTTACCTGTACTGGCTATTGCTTCGTAAATACGGTCCTATTCCAATACTTCCAGATGAGGGATTGGATTATACGGATAGTTATGACGAATTAGCTACACCACGAAATACTTACGAAGAATGTGCCGAATTTATCAGTAGTGAAATGCTACAAGCGGCCAAAGAAATGGAAAAATTGGGCTTATCTAGAGGACAAGATGCTTCCGCTAGACCTACAGTAGGTGCAGCATTAGCCACACGTGCTAAAGCCTTACTATATGCTGCAAGTCCAATGGCAAACGGTAATAATTCTGAATTTGCTGCAAAGCTTGTGGATCATGAAGGTAAAAGATTATTGTCAGCAGAATATCAAGAAGTAAAATGGGCTAAAGCTGCTGCTGCTGCTCGTGATGTTATGGAGCTCGGTGTATATGAATTATATACTGTTCCTATCCAAGTAACGGGAAATGATGCTACTATTATCCCACCAAACGATGGTAATTTTGCCAACAAGGATTGGCCATTGGGTTGGGCGAACATAGATCCTACGAAATCTTATGCACAAGTATTTGATGGAACACTTGTACCTTCAGGTAATCCAGAACTGATCTTTACCAGAGGAAACAATCAAAGCTCGGAAGATATAAGAATGATGGTTGCGCATGCCTTGCCAAGATCAGCAACAGGTTGGAATACGCATGGATTGACGCAAAAATTGGTAGATGCCTACTACATGAATGACGGTACGGATGTACCGGGTAAAGATAAAGAAATAGGACGTGGAAATGGATCCAACCGGGCAACAGGTTATGTAACGGCCAATGACGTTGCAGCGCGTCGATACAGACCGTTGATGGAAGGTGTATCTCTCCAATACGCCAATAGAGAACCAAGGTTTTATGCTTCTGTAGCTTTCAACGGTAGTTTCTGGACACTTTTCAATGAAACGCAAGAACGTAACCGAAATCAACAAGTATTCTATTATAGAGAAGATTCACGTGGAAACGGTTTCAATTCCTCGAATGCATACTGGTTAAGAACAGGATTCGGTATTAAAAAATATGTTCATCCAAGTGATACTTATGAGGGAGGTATTGCAGAGCGTATTGTGCAAAAAGCCGAACCGGCTATTCGCTACGCCGATATACTATTGATGTACGCAGAAGCGCTCAATGAATTAGATGGTTCACACAGTATTGCATCATGGAAAGGAACCACCTATTCCCTATCTCGAGATATTACCGAAATACAAAAAGGTATTCATCCCGTAAGAATACGTGCAGGTGTACCTGACTATTCCGCAGCAATTTATTCTAATAAAGCTGAATTACGTAAAACGATTAAGAGAGAGAGATTTATTGAATTGCTTGCAGAAGGTCAACGCTATTATGATTTGAGACGTTGGTTGGATGCTGCTGTGGAAGAAGCTCTACCTGTGTATGGTTGTAATATATTGATGAATGCAGGTAATAGAGATCTATTCCATACACCAGTAGCGACTTGGGTATTGAAAACAACATTTGCAGACAAAATGTGGTTTTGGCCTATTAAACATTCGGAACTAAAAAGAAATAAAAAACTTACGCAAAATCCGGGTTGGACATATAACGATTAAGAGTATCACATGAAAAAGAATTATATAAAATATTTAGTCTTAGCACTTTTATTTGCTAACACCTCATGTAATGACGAATGGAAGGAAGAACAATATGAAAACTACATTTCATTCAAAGCTCCTTTAGGCAATCAGGGCGTTTCGGACATCTACGTACGTTATAAGGATAATCAAAAAACGACTTTTAAGTTGCCTGTTGTGGTGAGTGGGTCGACTACGAATGCACAAAACATTTCGGTCAAAATAGATGTAGATCGAGATACTTTGGATATCTTAAATTATGAAAGATTTCAAAATAGAACCGATTTCTATTACAGAATGCTTCCGAGTGAATATTTTTCTTTCAATCCAACTTTAGACATAAAATCTGGAGAAAACATCGGCTTGTTAAATATTGATTTCACGCTAAAGAATATCAATCTAGTTGAAAAATGGGTGTTGCCTTTGACTATTGTGGAAGGATCATCTTCTTACACGCCTCATCCACGCAAACATTACAAAAAAGCGCTATTGCGAGTAAATCCGTTTAATAATTTCTCTGGGACATACGGAGGGACTGCTTTAAGAACTTTTATGGATGGAGCCGAAAATGAAACTTCCATCGTCAAAAGTGAAGTAAAAGCCTATGTGGTGGATGAAAATACCGTTTTCTTCTATGCAGGCGCCCTTGATGAAGAAAGACAAGATAGACAGAACTATAAGATTTATGCTCGTTTCAACGACAGTGGCGGCGTAGAATTGTACGCGGATAATCCGCTTCTGAATTTTGTGGTAAACAAAGATTTGAGTTATACGGTGAATGAAATGATCGAACCGAACTATCCATACTTGCTACGGAGAACAATAACAATTAACAATATAGATTATAATTTTACAGACTATACGATGATACCCAATATCAATATTCGGTATGCTGTAAAAGGAACCCTGAGTTTACAACGTGTATTAAATACGCAAATACCTGACGAAGACCAGGCTATTCAGTGGTAATGGAGAACGAACAGAAAAGCCCTATCAAAATTGATAGGGCTTTAATTTTTTACGCTTCGCCTTTTGGGTGAAGATCCAAAGGATAAGGAAAATCTTTAGATACTGATTCAGCTTGTTGTTGCTGTTGGTTTTGTGCGGCAGCTTTTAACTGCGCTTCAAAACGTGCTAAATTATCTTGTAATGCACCTAATAAACGAGCTGCATGCTCAGGCGTCATAATGATTCTTGATTTTACTTTAGCTTTAGGCATTCCTGGCATTACTTGGATAAAATCCAATACAAATTCTGAAGAAGAATGGTTAATGATAGCCAAGTTAGAATAAATACCCTCAGCTACTTCTTCTGATAACTCGATACTTAATTCGTTATTTTGTGGAAGGTTTTGATTTTTTTCACTCATCTCTATACTATTTAATCTTTATTTATTTCGTAAAACTTCTAAAATCTTGACCATCTTCGATTGTCAATAATGTTTCATAGATCAAGCGGATAACATTATCCACGTCTTCTTTGTGCACCATCTCAACCGTTGTGTGCATATAACGCAAAGGTAAGGAAATCAATGCAGAAGGCACACCACCATTGGAGTATGCAAATGCATCGGTATCGGTACCTGTAAATCTTGAAGAAGCTTGTCTTTGGAATGGAATATCATTTTTCTGTGCAACTTCAATCAATTGTCTGTTCAAATTAATCTGAACTGCAGGAGCATATGATACTACAGGACCTTTACCACAAGCCAAATCTCCTTGCGTAATTTTGTTGATCATTGGTGTCTGCGTATCGTGTGTTACATCTGTCACGATAGCCACGTTCGGTTTGATCCAATCTGCAATCATTTCAGCACCACGAAGACCGATTTCTTCTTGTACTGAATTTACAATGTATAGACCGAAAGGTAGATTTTTTTTATTTTCTTTCAACAAACGCGCTACCTCAGCAATCATAAAACCACCTGCACGGTTGTCCAATGCACGACCTACATAGTAGCGGTCATTCAAAATCATGAACTCATCTTCGTAAGTCACGACTGACCCCACGTGAATACCTAAAGCTTCTACTTCTTCTTTGCTAGTACAACCACAGTCCAAGAAAATGTTTTTCAATGATGGTGATTCTTCTTTTTCTCCTGAACGCGTATGAATAGCTGGCCATCCGAAAACCGCTTTCACGGTACCATTATCTGTGTGAATATTAACACGCTTAGAAGGTGCAATCTGATGATCAGAACCACCATTGCGAATGACATAGATAAGTCCATCTTTTGTAATGTAATTCACAAACCAAGAAATCTCATCAGCATGCGCTTCGATTACCACTTTATATTTAGCATCGGGGTTGATAATACCTACTGCAGTACCATAATTATCGATATAGGTCTCATCTACATAAGGTTTCAAATAATCTAACCACAAACGCTGTCCTTCCCATTCAAATCCTGTTGGCGAAGGATTATTTATATATTTTTCAAAGAATTTTACAGATTCTTCTGTTACGACAGTTTGATGTTTTACCTCTTTACTACTCTTCTTTGCCATGCCTTATTTTGTTTGCACACAAAATAAAAAATAATTATTCGATTCCAAAAAATAATCATATTCTTATTGACGGTAGCATATAAACAATTTTTAGTTTTATATTTACAGCTTCTAAATAATCATATATGGATTTTATTTATAATGTTATTCACTGGTCAGGTGCTGAAAATATTTTTAGTATAGGTTCTTTTGGAATTCGCTATTACTCCATGTGCTGGTTGCTTGCTTTTGTGGTTTCTTACATCTTAATGTTGGAAATATTTAAGCGTGAAACCTTAGCATTAGCGACTTTCAAAGCAGGAAAACCGCAAGATTTATTGGATAAATTGACCATATATATTTTCTTAGGCACCATTTTAGGTGCACGAATAGGACACTGCTTGTTCTACGAATTTGATTATTATAGTCAAAATCCATTAGAAATGATTTTGCCATTTAGCAAACGTTCGGGTAGCTGGGAGTTCACGGGATTTGCTGGATTAGCTTCTCATGGAGGAGCTATAGGAATTTTGACAGCCTTGATTTTATTTTCGCGAAAAACAAAGATCAACTTCATGTGGCTTGCAGACAGATTAGTATTAGTTGTTCCTATCGCAGGCGCTTTTATACGTATCGGAAATTTCTTTAATTCTGAAATTATTGGAAAGGAAGCCGATCCAAATCTTCCTTGGGCGGTGGTATTTACGAAAGAAGACAATCTTCCTCGTCATCCTGGGCAATTGTATGAAGCAGTAGCCTATATCATTCTGTTCTTTGTATTGTGGGCCTTTTATAAGAAAAAGTCAAATCCAAAACCAGGTTTACTGTTTGGCATATTTTTAGTTTGTCTTTTCAGTATAAGGTTCTTTGTTGAATTTTATAAAGAGAATCAAGAAGCCTTCGAGAATAATATGTTTATCAATATGGGGCAATTGCTGAGCATACCATTTATTCTGGCAGGATTATTTTTAATTTTTAGACCCACAACAAAAAAAGCATAAAAAATATTACACTATACCAAGCCTCTTAAAAATTTTCAAGAGGCTTTTTTAATTCCTTATGAAAACAAATAAAAAACTTATTCTGCTGACCCTCGGATTATTATCTGCTATTGGTCCTTTTTCCATTGATATGTATCTACCAGCTTTCGATACGATAGCACAAGATTTTGATACAAATATTGAAAAAGTACAATTATCGCTTACCTCTTTTTTTGTTGGTATTGCAATTGGACAAATGATTTACGGTCCACTACTCGATCGATATGGTCGCAAAAAACCATTAATCATTGGACTGTGTATCTATGTAATTACTTCTATTTTATGTGTTTTGACACGCAATGTAGAAAGTTTGATAATATTGCGCTTTGCTCAGGCTTTAGGGAGTTGTGCCGGCATGGTAGCTTCTCGTGCTATGGTTCAAGATTATTATCAGGGAAAAGAAGCCGCTCGCGTATTTAGTTTGTTGATGCTTGTCATTGCCATCTCCCCTATTTTGGCTCCTTCTGCAGGCGCATTTTTATTGGATCATTTTGATTGGCATTATATTTTTATTGCGCTATTTAGTATTGGAGCATTGATATTGATATTGACGATCTTTGTATTACCAGAAAGTTATGCGGGAAATAAGAACTTCTCGCTGGCTCCAAAAGCAATCATAACACAATATTTTCAGGTATTTGTCAATCGCACCTTTATTTTTTATTGTTTAATTGCTTCGACGGCATCTGCAGGACTTTACGCCTATCTCGCTGGTTCTTCGTTTGTTTTGCAAGAATTATTTGGTTTGAGTAAGAAAGAATATGGCCTTGCATTCGCCTTTGTAGCCTCAGCTTTAATATTATCTACGCAATTGAATAGATTCTTTCTGAAGCGTTGGTCTATGCAACAAATCTGCATTATTGCAAATTATTGTCAAGTGGCTGTTGGATTGACCATGCTAATTTGTTTATGGACCGACAATATTACCTTGCCATCAATTCTAGCATTAACTTTCGGATACTTAATGTGTCAAGGATTTATTTTTCCGAACGCTTCCGCAATGGCAATGGCACCTTTTAAAGTAAGCGCAGGAAGTGCATCTGCTTTATTAGGATTTTTGCAAATGGGTTTAGGCGCATTGAGTTCGGGCTTAGTAAGTTTACTGCATAATAATACCCCTCAGCCTATGTTATCCGCAATGGGTATCTGTGCTGTATTATCATTGCTATTGCATTTTGTAAAAAGAAATTTGAAAGAACATAAAAAAGAGGCTTTACAATAAAGCCTCTTCATCTATATTAAACTCTCGATTCCTAACCGATAGCTGTCTAGCCCAAAACCTAAAATTACACCTTTACAATTTTTGGATAAATAGGAATGATGGCGAAATGCTTCGCGTTGATGTACATTAGAAATGTGAACTTCCACAACGGGCGTCTTGATAGCTGCAATAGCATCACCAATAGCCACGGAAGTATGCGTATAAGCTCCAGCATTCAATACTACGCCGTCATATTCAAAACCTACTTCGTGTAACTTACCGATAATAGCTCCTTCAGAGTTACTTTGAAAATACGATAAATCTACATCGGCAAAACGCGCTTTCAGCGATTTGAAGAATTCTTCAAAGGACTGATCACCATATATACTTTTCTCACGAACACCTAACAAATTCAAATTAGGCCCATTTAATACCAATATCTTCTTCATATTATAAATTAATGAATAAATATAGATATTCAGATTTTAAATATCACCATAAAAATTGCGGAAACTAGAACGTAAACCAAAATTGATCACACCAGATTTTTGTGTCTCCATACCCTCAATCTTTCTAAAACGCTGTGTATAGCCTAATTCTAAACGTAAGTTGTATTTAGGATTCAGCACGTAAGAAGCACGCATATCCGCGTAATACAAGTTGTTTTTTACCCCTTGCCCAATTTTGTTTCCGTACTTATTTGGTAGATTGTTGTAAGATTGAAAAATATCACCTCCCATATTGGTTTCGGGGTTAGGATCTGTTCCAAAATTGCTGATCAATCCTTTTCCCGAAAACTCAAATCGATTCCAAGAATAATGTGCAGTCCCTAAAAACTCTCTGAAATTTGCTCCTCGCGGATGCGCTAATGGTTCACCATTATTACTGTAATTAGATATTGAAGTAAAGTGTTGATACGTATAAGGTCTTGCTAAGTTGTACTCCGCTAAGAAATGAAGATTACGAACGCCAAATAAATCAAATCCTCTCACACCCATTTGTGCTCCCCATTTATTATGGGCATACCCATTATTTGCAAAAAACTCTTTGGCGGTAAACTCTCCCAACAAAAATTGCCCATAAGCTGTGATATTGTTCAACACCTTGTATTTTGCATTTAATCCTAAAAACATTTTGTCAGGAGAGGTACGGTTGTTGTTTTCTACCGGACGATATATTACACCTGGATTCAAATAGTTGAAATCAAATCCTCTATAGCCTGCCTGATTACGATTGGACCAGACTACAGATTGAAAAAAACCAATAGATAATCGGTCTGTTGCATTATAATCTATATATTGAAATGCGCCATACTTAATTCCATCGCCGAATCGACCACCAGAATCTAAGGAATCTCTACGTGGATTTGCAGGGTCATTCATATATGCCCATACCGAAGTATATTGTACATTACCAATTTCACCCGTAAATTTTAATTGCGTGTAATTTGAAGAAAAATCAGATAATAACATTGAACGATAACCGTCACCAATATGGTTTTTGTCAAAGGCTGCTGTAAGTTGGAAGTAAGGACTAAAATCGTAAGTCAAACTTGCTGTGGCGTACATCCAATCCTTGGTCTTTTTTCCTGCATTTTTTGCTGATGATTGGCCTGGAACAACACCTGTTTCAGCGATATGCTCATCAAGATATTCTGCGAACACCGCTTGATTTTCGAAAACAGCCGTGTGAAATGTAAACTTATCTTTAATAGTCAATCCAGCTTGTATAGCGCGTGTATTATTCCACATTGTACGTTTGTCACTGTCTATTAGCTCCGAACCGATTTGAAAGTCGGGCAGAAAATCTAAATAAAAAGTATGATCTTCTTTCTGTACATCTACAAGGTGTTCATTAAAAAGTTTGCGCATCACCCAATTGTTGGAAGAAGAAGGATTAGCATACTCCAATGAATCCTTACGGTTCAATAATTCATTCTTAAACAAGAATGGTTTGGATGATGTATGATACCTTGAATTGGTATTATACAATATATTATTGTATTTCTGATATTGATCAAATGAGTAGGTTTGATTAACAACCTGAGCATTGATTATCAGTGAATTACAAACAAAAACCGATAATGTAAAAAGTCTAAAAATAATATTTTCTGCAGTTATCCTCATAATAAACATTGTAATATTTACAATAAAATACAATAATTATAAATTCAATAATGTATTTTAAAAGAAATTTTTATACTTGAAAGCTAAATTCATGCCAATTTTCGTATATTATATAAAAAACACTATATTAGCATAGCTAAAACGTTTTATACGATTTAAAACTGATAACCATATAAACATGAATAGAAAAACTTTTTTACAACAAAGTGCATTGCTGGGTGCAGGCATGATGGCAAGCAAATTTTCATTTGCCGAATTCAACTCAAATTTTCCTGAAGTACGCGTACCTGTTTCTAAAAGACATTTTCAAAGTAACACTATAGAAGAAGCTATTAAAGAGTTTCAAAAAAACGTCCAAAACAAAGAATTAGGCTGGTTATTCAACAATTGTTTTCCCAACACATTGGATACAACGATTTATGATGAGTCTACACCTTCGGAGAAATTAACTTATGTAATCACAGGTGATATAGATGCGATGTGGCTGCGAGATAGCAGTGCTCAAGTATATCCTTATTTGCAATTCATGCACAAGGATAAAAAATTGAAAGACCTCATATTAGGTTTAATCAATAAGCAATCAAAATGTATCAACATTGATCCTTATGCCAACGCCTTTTACAATGACCCTACCAAAGAAGGGGAATGGTTTAGCGACCATACGGATATGAAAGCGGGGATACATGAACGTAAATGGGAAATTGACTCTTTGTGTTATCCTATTCGCTTAGCTCATGCATACTGGAAAGCAACTAATGATACTACCCCATTCAACGATGAATGGGTAAAAGCACAAGAAAACACGTACAAAACTTTTGTAGAACAACAACGTAAGGAAAATCTTGGTCCTTACAATTTTATGCGTACTACGCCTAGAGGTACCGACACTTTACAAGTAGATGGTTGGGGCTATCCTGTTAATCCTGTTGGATTGATTTGCTCGAGTTTTAGACCTTCGGACGATTGTTCTATTTTTTTATTCTTGATTCCTTCGAATTTATTCGCTGTAGTCAGTTTAAGACAATCTGCAGAAATACTTAGAAAAGTTAAAAACAATACAGTATTAGCTGCGAAAATGGAAGCTTTAGCCGATGAAGTGCAAAAAGCCGTAAATGAATACGGAATTGTTGATCATCCGAAATTTGGGAAAATCTACGCTTACGAAGTTGATGGATTCGGTAGTGCATTGATGATGGATGATGCGAATGTACCATCTTTATTATCCTTACCTTATTTAGGAGCAGTTAGTGCCAATGATGAAACCTATCAGCGTACACGAAAATTTATTCTTTCGGAAAGCAATCCCTTCTTCTTTAAAGGGAAAGCTGGAGAAGGAATTGGTGGTCCACACATTGGACGTGATATGATTTGGCCTATGGCAATTACCATGCGTGCCTTAACTGCTACAAACGACAATGAAATCCAGGATTGCATAAAAATGCTAGCATCTACACATGGAGATACGGGATTTATGCACGAAACATTCCACAAAGATGATCCTAAAAAATTCACCCGCCATTGGTTCGCTTGGGCAAATACGTTATTTGGAGAATTATTATGGAAAATTTATAAAGAAAAGCCATCTTTGTTGAAGTTTTAAATGGATTATTCTTATAAGTAAACAATAAAAAGACTTAGGAATAATCCTAAGTCTTTTGTTTTATATGAGTACACAAGGACCTATCGGTGTTTTTGATTCAGGCTACGGCGGATTAACCGTTTTCAAAGAGATACACGAAAAATTACCCCAATACGATTACATCTATCTTGGAGATAATGCACGTGTACCCTACGGCACCCGTTCTTTCGAAACGGTGTATGAATTCACCAAAGAATGCGTATTCAAGTTATTTGATTTGGGATGCAACTTGGTGATTTTAGCTTGTAATACCGCTTCTGCAAAGGCGCTACGCAGTATTCAGCAAAACGATCTTCCTGAAGGCAAAAAAGTTTTGGGTGTAATTCGTCCAACCACCGAGTCTATTCATCAATACACGAAAACAAATTCTATAGGTATTTTAGCAACACAAGGAACAGTTTTATCACAATCTTATTTGATTGAGATTGAAAAATTTAATCCCGAAATCAATGTTTATCAACATGCATGTCCATTTTGGGTTCCTCTAGTAGAGAATAATGAAATCAATAGTGAGGGGGCACATTATTTTATTCAAAAAGATATTAATGAGCTTTTGAGTCAATCTCCAGATATCGATACTATTGTATTAGCCTGTACGCACTACCCTATTCTTTATCCGATTATTCGAAAATATACACCTGATCATATTCAGATTTTAGCACAAGGCGAATTGGTAGCTGAAAGTTTAGCTGACTATTTAATTCGTCATCCAGAAGTAGAAGAAAAATGCAGTAAGGAAGGTAAATTAGCTTTTTATACTACAGACGATGCAAAAGACTTTTCTGAGAAGGCCTTTATCTTTTTTGGAAAAAATATAGAAGCAAAAAGTATTAAGGTTAACGTATGTTCCTAATTAGACGAAACCTTAGAATCCAACTAAAATACTATTGTCAGGTTGCTGCAAAAACTTTTGTTAAGCAAAAAATGTCGCCTTAGTGAGTTGCCAAATGCAGGAATGTCGAAACTTGAGTCAACTCGGTACAGCGACGAGTTTTTGATTACTTTTTGCAGAAAAAAATAATTGCCCGCGCGGCATGAGGGCTTAAGAAATATATTAATTAACTAGAATTGACATTAAAGTTAATAAACAATAAAAGGTCTCTTTTGAGACCTTTTATCTTATCTATTCTGCAAAGCTATTGCATAAAGTTTCATTTGCTTGACCATTGCCAAAAGACCATTCGCACGCGTGGGTGATAAATGCTCTTTCAAACCGATTTGATCGATGAAATATAAATCGGCTTCTGCAATTTCTTTAGCTGTGTGACCTGATAATACTTTCACCATTAAGCTTACTAAACCTTTAGTAATTACTGCATCTGAATCCGCCTTAAAAATTACTTTTCCATCTACTATTTCAGGATACAACCATACTTTAGATTGACAACCTTTGATAATAAATTGATCGGTTTTATATTGTTCATCAATCAAAGGAACTTCTTTACCCAATTGGATGATGTATTCGTATTTTTCCATCCAATCCCCATAAAACGCAAAATCTTCGATTAATTCGTCTTGTATTTCGTTTATTGTCATTTTTACACCAACATATTTAATGCACGAGTCAAGCCCGCTATAAAAGTATTTATATCTTCTTTGGTATTATATACTGCCAGACTAGCACGTACCGTTCCTGGAATACAGAATTGATCCATAACTGGTTGTGCACAGTGATGTCCTGTACGAACAGCAATACCCAATTTATCCAAAATCACCCCGATATCATACGGATGTACGCCATCTACCACAAATGAAAGCACAGAAGATTTCTTAGCAGCCTCACCTATAATTTTTACGCTCGGAATTTCTTTTATTTTAGTAGTTGCATATTCTAATAACTCGTCTTCGTAAGCCTTAATATTATCAATACCCAACTCATTGATATAATCAATTGCAGCTGCTAAACAGATACCAGCCTCAATATTTGGAGTACCTGCTTCGAATTTGAATGGCAACTCATTGTAAGTCGTCTTTTCGAAAGTCACGTCTTTGATCATGTCCCCTCCACCTTGATAAGGAGGCATTGCATTCAACAGGTCTTTCTTGCCATAAAGTACACCAACACCGGTTGGTGCATACATCTTGTGACCCGAAAAAGCTAAAAAGTCTACATCCAATTCTTGCACATCAATCTTGATATGTTGAATTGCCTGCGCAGCATCCACCAAAACAGGAACATTTTTAGCATGCGCTAAATCAATGATTTCTTTGATTGGATTGATCGTTCCCAACGAGTTTGAAACATACGTTACAGAAACCAATTTAGTTTTTTCTGAAAGTAAATTCTTATAAGCTTCCAAATCCAACTCTCCTTTTTCATTCATTGAAATGACACGAAGGACAGCTCCTTTTTCTTCACACAACATTTGCCAAGGCACAATGTTCGAATGATGTTCCATCGCTGAAATAATGATCTCATCACCTTCGTGAACGAAAACTTTACCATAACAAGAAGCTACTAAATTGATACTATCGGTAGTTCCTTTGGTGATAATAACTTCAAAATCTTCTTTCGCATTAATGAATTCCTGCACTTTGCGACGAGTCACCTCGAAAGCATCGGTAGAAATCTGACTTAAATAATGCACACCACGATGTACATTCGAATTCATATCGCTATAGTAATTCGTAATGGCATCAATGACTGCTTTTGGCTTTTGCGTCGTCGCACCGTTATCCAAGTAAACCAATGGCTTACCATTTACCTCTCTTTTTAAGATTGGGAAATCGGCACGTACTTTATGTATATCGAATTTTTCCAATTTATGTTCCAAATTTTCGATACAAAGGTAATACATCTATCCCCAAAACGAGAGTTTTTAATGTATTCTTTTGGTAAAAGATGAACTTCAGATGATGTTTGCAGGTTATATTTATAAAATACATTTTATTTATTTTTAACAATACAAATTTTAATTTTATAGCTACCTTTGTATCAATATGCAAGAATTACCATTAAATATTCCAGAAGGATCTAGGAAAGAAGTAATGACTTATTTGGAGCCTTATATGCTCAACGAAATGAGTGAATACTTAAAGCCTGTAGAAGAAATGTGGCAACCTGCTGACTTTCTTCCAGATTCATCTAGAAGCACTTTTTTCGAAGAAGTTAGTGATTTACAAGAAAGTGCAAAAGAACTTCCTTATGACTTAGTAGCCGTACTTATTGGTGATACAATTACCGAAGAAGCGCTTCCAACCTACGAATCTTGGTTGACTATGGTCGAGGATGTCAATAAAAATGAACAAGGTGGATGGATGAAGTGGGTACGCGCTTGGACTGCGGAAGAAAATAGACACGGAGACTTATTAAACAAATATTTATACCTATCGGGTAGAATCAATATGCGTGAATTCGAAATGAGTACACAGCATTTGATCGCTGATGGTTTTGATATCGGTACAGGAGCGGATCCATACCGTAACTTTATCTACACATCTTTCCAAGAATTGGCTACCAATGTATCCCATAGACGTGTTGCTGGTATTTCTAAGAAAAGTGGAGATAAATTATTAGCTAAAATGTGTGGTGTGATTGCGGCGGATGAGGCTCGTCACGCTAAAGCATATATGTCTTTTATTTCAAAAGCTTTTGAAGTAGATCAAAGCGAAGTAATGTTAGCTTTTGAGGACATGATGCGTAAGAAAATTGTGATGCCTGCTCACTTCTTGAGAGAATCAGGTGAACCTCAAGGTGGTGCTTTTGCACATTTCTCGGATGCAGCGCAACGTATGAATGTATATACAGCTTTAGACTATGTAGATATCTTGAAAGAATTACTTACCGAATGGAAAGTTGATCAAATCTCAGGATTGAACGAACAAGGTGAAAAAGCCCGTGACTATTTAATGCGACTACCAGATCGTCTTATTCGTCTAGCGGATAGAATAAAGGTTCCAGAATTGGAATACAAATTCAAATGGATTTACGGATAAGTACGTCAAAATATTAAAACGCTCTAAGATTAGAGCGTTTTTTGTTTTCTAATGATACTATTTTGAAGCGCTATATTCTCGCATATACTCCACAACAAATAGTTCTTTAAACTGTTTAACTATTAGGAATTTGACACGTTTTATCTAGAATGTGTATAAATTACACTAAGACAAAATTGTATAAGCAACCAAAAATAGCCTTACAGCGCTATTTCCCTGCATTTTAGACAATTTTATGATGAAACTATTAATAAATTAATATGGAAATATCTTATTTTTTTAAGATATTTGCATTTCAATTTTCACAGAAAAATAAACAAACTAGCGATATGTTATTAAATCGTTCTGAACGTTCTTTCCCTCGTATTATCATTATTGGTGGTGGATTCGGAGGTGTCGAAGTAGCAAGAAAATTAAAAGATAAAGAAGTAGAGGTTTTACTAATCGATCGTAACAACTTCCACACTTTCCAACCTCTTATGTACCAAGTAGCTACAGGTACGCTTGCTGCTGACTCGATCTCATTCCCTATCCGTAAGATGTTTAAAAACCAACACAATTTTAAATTTCGTCTTGCGGATGTTTTGAGCATTGATAAAGATAAGAAAGAAGTTCACACCTCTGTAGGAACCTATGATTACGACTACCTAGTAATCGCTTCAGGAGCTACTAGCAACTTCTTCGGCAACAAAGAAGTAGAGAAAAACTCTCTTCCTATGAAAAGCATTCAAGAAGCTTTGAACATCAGAAGTTATGTGTTACAAAATCTTGAAAAAGCGGTATTGCTAAAAAATGCATCAGACCGTGCTCCATACATGAATTTCGTGATTGTAGGTGGTGGACCTACAGGTGTTGAATTATCAGGCGCTATTGCGGAGATTCAATTACACGTATTGAAAAAAGACTACCCTGAACTATCAGTAAATGAAATGAAAGTTTACTTGGTTGAGGGTACAGGAAAAATATTAGGTGCTCTTTCAGAAAAATCATCTCGTGATTCGGAAAGATACTTAAAAGAATTAGGCGTAACCGTATTAACTAATACACAAGTAACAGGTTATGATGGAGACACGATTACTTTCAACAATGGTGAAAGTATCAAAACTAAAACTGTTATCTGGGGTGCGGGTGTAAAAGGTCAATTCCCTGGAGGTATTGATGCTTCTATCATCGAAAGAGGTAACCGTATCCGTACTAACGGTCAATGTCAAGTAGAAGGTATGGATGGTGTGTATGCTATTGGTGACGTGGCCGCAATGATCACAGAAGAAACTCCAAGAGGTCTTCCAGGTGTAGCGCCAGCAGCGCAACAACAAGGAACTTACGTAGCTAAACATATCAGCAATATCTTAGCTGACAAACCCAATACAGAGAACTTTAAATATTTTGACAAAGGTTCGATGGCGACTATCGGTCGTAACCGCGCTGTGGTGGATTTAGGTAAACTACACATGAACGGTTTCATCGCTTGGTTGACTTGGATGTTTGTTCACTTGATGTCTATCTTTGGTTTCCGTAATAAAATGGTAACTTTTGTAAACTGGTCTATTAAGTTCTTAACGAAAAACTCAGGTGTTCGTTTGATCGTAGACAAATACGAAAGACCTGCAGACAAAGAGCAGCCTCAAGCATAATTTGATCCTATATTAAATCAAACAATAAGTACAAATGTCGGTAATGAAAATTGCCGACATTTTTTTATTTAGTACTTTTGATAATAAAATTTTACTGACTATGGATAATAAGACGATAGCACGCGCATTCAAACTTTGTGGACAACTGATGGAATTATTTAACGAGAATCCATTTCGGACAAAGGCAATGGCAAGTGCCTCGTTCAAAATAGATAAACTCCCCTTCTCTGCGGCGAATGCTACTTTGGAAGAATTAAGTGCACAGCAAGGAATCGGAAAAAGTACAGCAGAAAGAATTAAGCAGGTCATCACCACCGGCTCATTTCCTGAATTGGATGATCTTATCGCCAAAACACCTGCAGGTATTTTGGAAATGCTAAAGATTAAAGGTTTAGGACCTAAAAAAATCCAAATCATCTGGAATGATTTAGAAATTGAATCTGTGGGGGAATTGTATTACGCCTGCAATGAAAACCGATTAATCGAAGCCAAAGGTTTTGGTCTAAAAACGCAAGAAGACATCAAAAAATCCATTGAATTTGCAATGGATAATCAAGGTTGGTTTTTATATGCAAAAGTTCTTCCTTTCGCCGAAAAAACTTTCGATTCCTTACAACAGAATTTAGGTACACAAAAGTTAAGTTTTACTGGAGAATTTCGTCGTAAATGTGAGGTGCTTCAACAAGTAGAATTAATCACAGAGGCTTCTTTAACAAGCTTAGAGCAAGCTATTGTCAACCTTAAATACGAATCTCAAATTGAAGTTTCGGACAATAAGATTTCATTCGCGGATGAAAATGCCTGCCCTTTCGTGGTGTATTCAGCACCCGAAAATTATGCACAGCAATTGATTTTAACAACAGGTTCTACAAAACACATAGAACTACTAAAAGAAATCTATGCTGAAATTCCACAAGGAACAGACGAAAAGGAAATTTATAACCAACTTGGTCTAGCTTATATCGAGCCTGAGCTTCGAGAAGGTCTGGATGAAGTGGAATTAGCAAAATCAAATGCTTTACCTTTACTTGTTACATTTGAAGATCTCAAAGGAACTTTACACAATCACTCGACCTATTCGGACGGTGTGCATTCTTTAGCAGAGATGGCACGCTATTGTAAAGAAGAGTTGGGTTTAGAATATTTAGGTATTTGTGACCACTCCAAAACGGCAGTGTATGCCAATGGTTTAACAGTTGAACGTTTGGAACAACAATGGGCTGAAGTAGATGCACTTAATCAGCAAATGGCACCCTTCAAAATCTTTAAAGGCATAGAGTCCGATATCCTATCGGATGGATCATTGGATTATCCAGATGAAATATTAGCAAAATTTGATTTCGTTGTAGCTTCGGTGCACAGCAATTTGAAAATGGATGAAGCAAAAGCAACAGCACGTTTGATAAAAGCGATTGAAAATCCTTATACAACTATATTAGGACACCCTACCGGAAGACTATTGTTGTCGAGAGCAGGTTATCCTTTGGATTTCAAAAAAATTATTGATGCCTGCGCAGCAAATAAAGTCGTAATCGAAATAAATGCGAATCCTTTACGTTTAGATTTGGATTGGAGATGGCATCGTTACGCTTTAGAAAAAGGCGTATTGCTGTCGATCAACCCCGATGCCCACCGTACTGAAGGACTCCTAGATATGCACTATGGTGTATTCGTGGGACGAAAAGGAGGCTTATCGGCAGAAAAATGTTTAAATGCTTTCTCTTTAGAACAAATCACAGCTTATTTTAACAGCAAAAAATAACACACTAAAA
Source organism: Sphingobacterium litopenaei (assembly GCF_014692495.1). Taxonomy (GTDB): domain Bacteria; phylum Bacteroidota; class Bacteroidia; order Sphingobacteriales; family Sphingobacteriaceae; genus Sphingobacterium; species Sphingobacterium litopenaei. Next base: position 88,439 of record NZ_JACOIJ010000013.1, read on the forward strand.
AATCCATTATGAAAGCTTATATCTCACGTAATATTCTTTCAGATGCCATTGATGTTTTAAAACAATATGGTTTTGAAGTCACCGTCAATACTGAAAATAAAAAACTTACTCAGCAGGAGCTAATTGAAGCATGTCAACATGCGGATGTACTATTGAATGTTGGACATGCCGATTTAGATAAGCACTTTTTGGAATCTTGTAAGCATCTAAAAAGTATTGCATTGGCAAGCGTAGGATATGATCATGTAGATGTAGAAACCGCTACAGCATTGGGAATTCCTGTTTCCAACACACCAGATGTATTGAGCGGAGCAACAGCGGATGTGGCATTTTTATTGATGTTGGCTGTATCCCGAAAAGCTTTTTATCGTGCAAACGAAGTCCGCGAAGGCAAGTGGAAAGATTTTGAATTTATGCAAGATTTAGGAATTGAGCTAAATGGAAAAACATTAGGAATCTATGGTTTGGGTAGAATTGGATTGGAATTAGCGAAGAAAGCCAAAGCGGCTTACAATATGAATATTATCTATTACAACCGCAGCAGAAATCCTGAAGCAGAAGAATTGGTAGAAGCTAAATATGTGAATTTCGATGAGTTATTGACTCAATCCGATGTGATTTCTGCACATACCAATCTTTCTTTGGAAACCCAATATCGTTTTAATAAGGATGCGTTTAAACGCATGAAGAAATCGGCTATTTTTATCAATACCGCTCGCGGAAAAGTTCATCACGAACAGGATTTATTAGAAGCCTTGCAACAAGGAGAAATTTGGGGTGCTGGACTAGATGTCACTGATCCTGAACCGATATCTCCGAACAATCCATTATTGCAATTGCCCAATGTTTGTGTATTACCACATATTGGCTCTGCAACCGTAGAAACGCGTACGCAAATGGCTATAATGGCAGCGAATAATCTGATTGCTGTAAAATACAGTAATCCAATGATGCAGATTGTGAATAAAGAAGTATATTCATAATATTAGCTTAGCACATTTGCTCGAGACAATAGTGTTACAATCCTAATACAACACGTTTTTTCGACGTAAGGAGAAATCTCTTAATTAGATTTAGATTTCTCACTACATATTTCGTTCGAAAAGACGTTATAAAATAAGATGAAAGCTTAAAAACATACCAAAATAAACTTAACATAAACCTATGAGGAAAACCATTTACACCCTTGCATTACTTTCTATAGTCTGCTTCTTTAGTTGTTCTTCGGAAAATACAACTCCCAATACCTTAACAGAAAAAGAAAAATCTGAGGGATGGACGCTTTTATTCAACGGTCAAAATCTTGAAGGTTGGCATTTGTACAACAATAGAATTCCCAAATCAGCTTGGGTAGTTTCTAACGGAACAATTTACTGTGATTCTCAAAGTGATTTGGACAAAGCTGATTTAGTAACGGATAAAGAATTTGAAAACTATGAATTGAAATTTGAATGGCAACTGGAGAAAGAAGGGAATAGCGGCATATTTATCAATGTAAAAGAAGATACTGCTATTGCGCAAACTTATTTCTCAGGACCAGAATATCAATTGTTGGAGGATTCACATATGGATTTTGCTTTGCCCCTTAAAAAGCCAGGTTGTCTATATAATTTCATACCACAACTTAATTCTGCTCGTACTAAGATGCAAGGTGAATGGAATCAGTCAAGAATAGTACAAAAAGACGGTAAAATAGAATTTTACCTAAATGGTCAACAAACAGCCGAAATGGATTTCAATAGCAACGAATGGAAAAAGCTAGTTTCTCAATCCAATTTCAAGGATTACCCACACTTTGGTAAACAAACCAAAGGACATCTTGCTTTACAAGATTGGTCTAGAGGTGTTTCGTTTAGAAATATTAAGATTCGCGAATTATAAAATTTGTTATCTCGTATTCTCCGCCTCTTATATCCTACTTTCTTAGGTAAATTGATTTGTATAAATAAAAGAAATAGAGTAGGAAGGTAATCATTATTTGATTACCTGACCCCTCACACCACCGTACGTGCCGTTCGGCATACGGCGGTTCATTAAACATTAACAGTCTTTGGGACTATTATATCGGTAAGATATAGTA
>NZ_JACOIJ010000014.1 GCF_014692495.1 Sphingobacterium litopenaei
TATTTATAAAAAAATAGAATTGTCTTTTTAATATCTATTTCCGTTATTGACTAAGGTTTGATTTTTTTAACTTTCGTTGTTTCTCAAACTACTCGTTACGCTACATGATCATTTTCTTAAAGAACTTCATTCGTCGCCGCATCGCGCTTTGACTTATATTTCGAGCATTACTGCTGTACTTATCTTTTTTTTGTTTTCCCTTCGTTTCCGTCGGACTGCAAAGGTAGAAACTTTATTTTAAACCGCAAATTTTATTTGAAGTTTTTTTTTGTTTACCTCCCGTTAGGGATGGCTTATGGTTTTCCCTGATTTCTCAGTTTAAACCGCTTCTAACCTCGTATTTCACTGCTGTTACCAGCATTCCTCCCTTGCGGAGTGCTGCAAAGATAGGGAAGTTTCTACCCTACTTCCAAGCTTTTTGGTAAAATATTTTTGAAGACAATGGTAAGTCATTGGAGCATTGGGGGATAAAAATTAAAAAAGGAAATCTTGTTTCCAAGACCGCCTTATAGGTAGATGTTAAATTATGCTTAATTTTCAGGATAGGCTGAGAAATTAACTTCAGCCAAGTTCATAAACGCGTGACCTGTTAGCGAATTTTTAAAATAAAGTCTTACATATTTAGTCGCTAATGGATTTGCCAATGAATAATCCACCATAGCGCCACTAGCACGATTACTATTTGAAAAGAATTCATGAGTTACCCAATTTACTCCATCGACACTTGTTTGAATATCAAAATCCTTATATACGTTGGGCGTAGTATTATTACGATTCTGTAAACTAAAACTAGTAATCAAATGAGATTTGGGAAATTGAAATGCAACCCAATGTGGATAATCAGTAGATCCGTCATAAGGAGTGTGCCAATACGTACCTGGAACACCATCAATTAGCCCAGGTCCTCCAATACCATCTCCAATGACATTAGAAGATACATTTACAATCCAATCCGATTTAAGTGCTGCAGTATTAAAATGTATAAAAGGAGTTCCACTAACTGTCGTATATCTAGATTCGGTTCTTTCGTCTTCAATACCAGCTGTATAATATTCAATATTTGTTGGCTCGGATGGCAAACCCAAAATCAATAAGGTATCTGTATATAAATCCGATTCTTTAATGCGTGTAATTTCCTGCCCCCCACTCTATATTTAACCACAACTTTGTCCGAACGTAAAGAACGATTTGTCCAACTCAATAATGCTCCTCCGTAATACTGTTTGGCAGTCAATGTTTCACTAATCACCAAATAAGGAACAGGTGAAGGCTTAATACTAGCTGTAAATTCATACGAATTGTGATCAAACACTTTATCATTGATCTTAACTTTAAAATTATAGATATGATTTTCATCCTCAATTTCATCCAGAACAAAAGTATCAACGGTATCAACTCCAGAATTAAATTGCTTCACTACATCTTTTCCATCATAGTTATAAGAAATCGTATAAGTATACTCCCCCATCAACAGTTTGGTAAAAGAAAATCTAGCTTTTCCGCGCACACCTTCTGCAACCATATTTTCTCCAATGATATTTACTTCATAATCTTTGGGACTTACAAAAATACTATGCGTTTTACTAGAAGATTCATCCTTCCCGAAATAAGTAATATCCACTTTATATTCTTCCATATCTTCGGATTGGAATATAATATCAGGATTAAAATCTGTTACAGTAATTTCATTTACAAAATCAGCCTTAGTAATAACCACTTTGGCAGAAGTCACATTTTTGGAAACCTCTGGCCAAGTTATCCTAATTTTACGATTTAATTCTCCTTCTACAATTACATTTTCAGGTCTAGCAATGATTCTAGGTGAGCCATCATCTTCAAACATCGGAGTCTTGTCCAAAAGAATTAATTCTTCTTTCGAACATGACATAAGCATTCCCGATATAAATAGTACACTATATAATAAGCGAATACATTTCATAATTAAAATCTTATTTGGTTAGGTTATTTTTTAACATTAATAAACTCACTCTCAAAAGTATTTAACACTTTAGCTCCTTTGAGATTCCATCCTGGTTCAGGAGTAATTCTTAACCAATAGAAAATCATCGTAACATAATCTTGGCTAGTTATCAAGATATTATTTAAATCATCTGCATTACACTTTGTAGATATTAACGATACATCAGATTTGGAAATACTATTTGTTGTAAATCTTAATATTGGTTTATCAGCAATATCATTTTCGAAAGAATTATTTATAACATTATCTAATTTATAAGAACCTATTTGAGCTGAAAATAATGGATCATCATTATTAATTTCATTTATATAACATGCTAATCTAGATGCATCCCTATTATCTATTGCTTTATTGTATATTCTCAAATCTGCAAATTGTAAATCATCTTTTGCTAACGCACTACCATTATGTCCCTTTCTAACACCAATAAATAATGGCGCTGAGGTAGTAAATGTACCATTAACAGATCCAGTCGTGGTAATTGTAGCGGTATTTGCTGTTGTACCATCATTAAATAGAGTTAATTGAACTGTCTTTTCTGCTGTTTTTTCAGTGAGAATGCAATATGATGCCATTTAAAATCGTTAATATCAGCACCAAAATTGTACTCGTATTTCACATCATCATCAAAAGTTATATAAAAAATCAGCTTATTATTCGCTGTAGCAACCCCCCAACCTTTACCTGATCCGCTATGATTCTCTCTAGAAGTTTTTCCTATCACAAACGCTTGACTTGTATGGTTGATATGCTGATTTTTCTTGAATTTAAACTCTACGCTCATTTCGCTAGAGTTGAAATTATACTCATTACCATCTGCCGCTTCTGCAACATTTGCAATATAATCATCACTCACACCAGCATATTGAGAGAAATTCGTTGAGCCTATTAGAGCCGGCTTAATTTCTTGTTTAGTAAAATTTTTATAATGTAAAATAGTAAATGTGTTTCTATCTTGGAATGCGTCAGAACCCGATGTACCATCTGGCGAACCGCCTTGGTTAGAAGTCACCATTACAATCCACTCTTCTTTGTCATAGTTTTCACGGGCAGAAAGTGCTTTCATAATCTCACCTATATAACCATCCACTTTCTCTATAGCATTAGCATACTCTTGATTTTCAACAGTAAAACCCTTACCTTGACCAGCAAAGAAAACATCACGAAATTGAACAACCATCACTTCTGGATCCTCATTGGCTAATTGAAATACCGCTGAATCCCTCGTAATTTCATCACTATTCGTAATCACTTGTGTCTCTGCTTCTACCAATAATTTAGAAACTAACGGTTCCCATGAAGAAACTATTGTTGTATTGTATTCTGGTCTAGTGGCAAAGAATCTATAAAAAAATGTTGGGGCAAAAGCTATTTCAGCATGTTGATCACTAGCATCAGCTTTTGCTGTAAAAGTTTCATCTTCTACATGATGTATTGATGAATTAACACCCGTCATCATGGTGGTCCATGTTGATACAGGATTACTTTTTTCATCACTGATAGAGTTAAATGTAAACTTCCCTTTGTCTATTAATGATTGAAGATTTTTAGGTATTGATTTTTCTAGTTCACGTCCTACCAAACCATCAATAGATATAAACAAAATTTTTCTTTGAGGAGGAGTTACTTCTTCCTCACTATCCTCAAAATACGGAGCTGGATTGTCATACACTGTACAAGAATTGTACAGTATAATCGTCCATAATAATATCAAATATTTAAAAAGATTTTTTTTCATAATTAAATTTCTTATTCGTCATAAAAAGTACCTATCTCGGCCATTGTAGCATGTACCCCACCTGCATAATTTGTAGGCTCATTGAAGTTGAAGCGAACATATCTAAATTTAGTTAGGCTTGGCAGCACTACTTCTTGACGGGTAATAACATTTGCCATATCAAAAGTTCCTAGGTTAGTCCAATTTTGATTGTCCGAAGACACTAATATTTCAACTTTACGAGAACGTCCATTCGCACTATTTTGACGCGCATAAAAGTAGAAGCCTTTTACATTCAACTCCTCATTCATATCTATAATAATATGGTGCGGAGGAGGAGGGTTAGCGCCGTTCCATTGTGTATGCCAAAAAGTGGACAAATCAACATCAATTGCCGCTACAGCTCGTCCATGAGGCCCACCCCATAGTATATGGACGAGATACTGTCGCAAAACCATTGTAAGAAATCATATTAGGCTCTTTGTCCCAACCCAAATCCGTACGGTATTGCGGACCATATGCATATTGATCAGTCAAAAAAGTTTCACCAATTCTTGCAAATGAAGCACCTAATCGAAGTTTATTTAAGTTATCACTTGGTTTAACAAAGGATAATAAATCCAATTCGGCCGAAAGACCAGAGCTGATATACCATCTTTTATCCGGAGTGCGATTGGAAGAACCGTCCGTTCTCAATGTATAATTGATATCCAAAAAGTCTTTGTAAGTATATTTTACATTCCCAAAGAAAGAAGACAGCTTATGTTCGATATCATCTGTATAACGGTAAGTCATAAAACCTACAGGTGACAAATACCCTCCTTCACTCGCATTTCCCTGAACCACATTCACTTTGATAAAATCACTTGGTCCATCATATGCTGTTGCATAATTGTATTTGTTTTTATCAGCCCAATACACATGCCCTAAATCGAATGACAAGCTATGATTGGAAGTCAAATCGATTTTATAATTCAATCGGTTAGTTAGGTTGAAACGCTGGTTATAACCAAAATAATTCGAAACAAAATTGATTGTCTCCATCAAAGTGGTTGGCCAGAATACGTCACGGATGGATTGATTGTAATCAAAGGAGAATTGGGTTTTATAACTCAAGTTTTTTAGGATATCAAAATTCAAACTGATATATCCCTTTGTCATGTTGTTGATATTGTTATCAATGACTTTTTGATATTCATTCAAGAAGCCTTGATAAACTGATCCTCCGGGAGGAAGCGGGGTAGTTACATCTGGCAAATAGCCTGTTTCGTTGTATCTATCTCGAAAAGATTTATTTCGATCACGATCCAATCGAGTAACATTGACCATACTGGCTAAGGAAAGCCACTTGAAAGGAACCATATTAATGTAGAAAACACCATTATATCGATCTAACTTTGTGCTTTCAGCACTTCCTGGAAGAGAATTTACACCACCATAAAATTTGAAGTTTGCCCTTTCAGAACCACCTGTAATAGACAAATTCACATTATGTGTTAAGCTATTATCGTAATAAGCTTTATGCCAATTGGTAGGTCCGTAATAATCGGTATTCGTGGAATCTCTTAAATAACCCGCATAATTTAGCTTTTGCGCTGAAGTAGCGTATTTTGCATAGAATTGTGATCTGAACCTATTTTCGTAATCGCCATTTACAGGGGTAATACTTTCTATCAGACTAGAACCTAAAAAACTATTGATGCTAATCTGTCTATCTCCAACTACAGCCTTTTTTGTGGTTATCAATAAGACACCATTAGTTGCCAAAGGACCATACTGTGCTAAAATTGCTGGATCTTTGATGACTTCGATAGACTTGATATTGTCCATATCCGAAGTAGCGAATTGATTCGTTGCTGGACCAATATTGATATTATCGTATTTTTTGATGTCGTACACAAATGGGTGATCGCCAATGAGTGGAATACCATCAAGGATATACAATGGCTGTTGATTGTGCAAATCAGACTTATAAATCAAAGGACTTTTCAACCCCCGAACTAACAAACTCTGCTCTCTACCTGGTTCGTATGTGTTTTCATTAACGATCACACCCGGAATCATTCCTTTAATAACTTGCTGCGGGGATACAAAAGGCTTCGTTTCTACAATAACCATATTTGCACTATCACCAACAGAAGTTCTCTTATTAATGGTTTGTAGCTTTTTTAAAAAATTAACAGAATCTTGATTAACTGTATCGGGTCTCAGTTTCAGCGAAGACAGCGTAATAACTTTCTTCTTTCCCCCAGGCTTCACTTCCAGATAGCGAGGACAAAAAGAACAAAAAACATTAAAAGTAGATGCGACTTCTATGATCTCTAACTTTGGTTAGTATAGTAATAGTTGAATAAGTTTATAATTTGATTTTTCAGATAGTTATACTGCGTTATGTATTATTATACTATGTAATACATAATCATATTCAATATTATATCTTTTTTGTTTGAATAAAAAATCTGGAAGAACATCAAACGTTTGCGCTATTTTTTTCTTTTACCACTCGCTAGTTCTAGGTATATTTTTAGAAATAAGAAAATAACAGAAATAAATTTCCTTTATCATGAACTTAATAATTAAGTTTTATTCGATAAAAAGTATTGATTTTAAGTTTTTATTCGGTATATTTATACATTAAAAGAATATTCGACATAATTTTATGAATCTAAAAGAACTATCGTCATTAGGAGTAATAGAGAATAACTTAGGAACTTCCACGGGTTCTATCTGGTTTGCTAGCGGAATCAACATTGATTCTTATTCTCCTACCAATGGAAAATATATTGCTAGCGTGGTAGCAAGTACTAAACATGAATACGAAAAAGTAATTCACGAAGCGGAGAAAGCAAAGCTATTTTGGCGAGACATTCCTGCACCTAAACGCGGTGAGATCATTCGTCAACTTGGAGATAGACTCCGTAAAGAAAAAGCGACGCTTGGCAAATTGGTATCTTATGAGATGGGCAAATCTTACCAAGAAGGACTTGGTGAAGTACAAGAGATGATTGACATTTGTGATTTTGCGGTAGGACTATCCAGACAATTGTACGGAAATACAATCCATTCCGAAAGACCTGGACACCGCATGTACGATCAATATCATCCCTTAGGGATAGTAGGTATCATTACGGCTTTCAACTTTCCTGTTGCCGTTTGGGCCTGGAATGCGGCTTTAGCTTTGGTTTGTGGGGACGTTATTGTGTGGAAACCTTCGGAAAAAACACCGTTATGTGCTGTAGCTTGTCAAAAAATCATAGCCGACATCTTGAAAGAAAATGATTTGCCTGAAGGCATTTCTTCGTTGGTAACAGGCGATGCAGATGTTGGTAAATGGATAGCTGAAGACGAAAGAATCGCACTAGTCTCTGCTACAGGCTCAACACGCATGGGTAAACAAGTGGCGGTAACTGTAGCTAATCGCCTAGGTAAATCCTTATTGGAATTAGGCGGGAACAATGCCATCATCGTAACTCCTTCGGCGGATTTAAAAATGACAATTATTGGTGCTGTTTTCGGTGCAGTCGGAACTGCCGGTCAACGTTGCACAAGTACACGCAGATTAATAGTACACGAAGAAGTTTACGATAAAGTGAAAGAATCTTTGGTCGAAGCATATAAACAAATCAAAATCGGCGATCCATTGGATAGTATTAACCATATGGGACCACTTATTGATAAGGCGGCAGTAGATATGTACCTGAAAGCTTTAGATAAAATTAAAGAAGAAGGTGGAAATATTTTAGTAGAAGGTAAAGTGCTTGAAGGAGAAGGCTATGAAAGCGGTTGCTACGTGACCCCTGTGATTGCCGAAGTAGAAAACCACTACGACATCGTTCAAACAGAGACTTTTGCCCCTATTCTTTATTTAATAAAATATACCGGAGAAGTTCAAAATGCCATTGCCTTACAAAACAATGTAAAACAAGGTTTATCCTCTGCGATAATGACGACAAATCTTCGTGAAAGCGAATTATTCTTAAGCCAGAATGGCTCTGACTGTGGTATTGCCAATGTAAACATTGGTACTTCGGGTGCTGAAATCGGTGGGGCTTTCGGTGGTGAAAAAGAAACCGGAGGTGGCCGTGAGTCGGGTTCAGATGCTTGGAAAGCGTATATGCGTAGACAAACAAACACCATTAATTACACCACAAATTTACCTTTAGCACAAGGCATAAAATTCGATTTATAAACCTAACCTAAATAAACACTACATTATGAACAAGACGCATGAAATATTAGCTCAACATATATTAGCGGATGGCTTACCATTCACTATGGACCTTAGCAAGTCCTTCAAATCGTATGTGATCGATACAGATGGAAACGAATATCTGGATATGTTCAGCATGTTTGCATCCTCTCCTATCGGCTACAATCATCCTTATATTTTAGAAAACTCGAAACAATTAGAGGCAGCGGCTATCAACAAATTAGCGTTGTCTGATATTTATACAGAGAGCTATGCGGAATTTTTAAAAACTTTTGAACGTGTAGCAATACCCAAAGAATTAAGCTATGCTTTCTTTATAGACGGTGGAACCTTAGCTGTAGAAAATGCCTTGAAAGTGGCTTTCGACTGGAAAACAAGACTTAATCTAAGTAAAGGAATCGAGAAAGAAGCTTCCCAAGTCATTCATTTCAAACAAGCATTCCATGGAAGATCCGGATATACCCTGTCTTTGACTAATACGAAGGACCCGCGTAAATATCAATACTTTCCAAAATTTGATTGGCCGCGTATTATAAACCCAAAACTTCATTTCCCGATTACGGAAGAAAATTTGATTGCAACGATAGCAATCGAGAATCAAGCTTTAGTTCAGATTAATGAAGCTATCTCTAAAAATCCTACGGACGTAGCCTGCCTTATTATTGAATCTATTCAGGCTGAAGGAGGTGATAATCATTTTCGTAAGGAGTTTTTCCAAGAACTGCGTCGCATCTGTGATGAGCATGATATTTTGCTGATCTTGGACGAAGTCCAAACAGGTATCGGGATGACGGGTAAAATGTGGTGTTATGAACATTACGACATTATTCCAGACATCATTGCCTTTGGTAAGAAAACTCAAGTGTGCGGTATCTTAGCTAATCGTGAAAAAATCGATAGAGTAGAAAAGAATGTTTTTAAAGAATCAAGCCGTATCAATTCGACTTTTGGTGGAAACTTGGTAGATATGGTGCGTTTCAAATTGATTCTAGAAGTCATAGAAAAAGAAAACCTTGTTGCTAAAGCAGATGAAATGGGTAAATATTTGCTTCAGCAAATAACGAAATTAGTTGAAGAACATCCTCGCTTATCTAATCCACGTGGAAAAGGTCTTTTATGTGCATTTGATTTTGACACCGTAGAAAATCGAGATGCTTTCATTAATAAAACCATGGAAAACAAACTTCTGATTTTAGGCTGTGGTGAGAAAAGTGTGCGTTTCAGACCGCATCTAACGGTAACCGTAGAGGATATCGATAAAACCTTCGAAATTGTTCGTAAATCATTATAACAAAATCGGCGTTCAAATTGGACGCCGATTTTTATTTAAACTAAAAAATTATCTTGCTCCACTGCTCTTGAAACCTCTTATCATCTAAATAATCATATGCGGATGTTTTAAGTTTTTTAATAATAGCTTCTTTTGATTCAGGAACTACTTTTTTCGTTTTGGTCAGCGTCGAAGAAACTACATCATTATTAAGCTCTACTTTAGTAGCAAACATGTTGATATTGAAAGAAGGAATGGACACGCCGAGAATGGTACCAGGTAAACCCTGAATCAACTCTGGTCCAGCTGGCGCTTCTAATTGATTCGTAAAAAAAGCCACAACGTATATCGAATCCTGAATCAACCCGTTTGCACGTCGACAGTCATACCCTGCAATATTGCGATATTCGTCTGTGTATTTCCATTTCACATAAGGAACTGAATCTGCCAAAATCAATTCTTCATCCCCAAAAGGAAGCAACTTGTGAAAGATTCCTTTGTCATAATTGACATAGGTTTTGGTTTCTGCTCTTAAGGGAATATACCACATCGCATTACGATAAGTCGAGGGATAGTCTTCCTTCACCGTCTCAAATACCGTTTCCATACCATTAAATTTTAAAGTATGATGGGTAACCAGTTCGGTAGGACCATGTTTTTGCAGATAATCTAACGTACTTTTGTCCCAGAAATCAATATCCGCCTTACTGCCCAATTTTTTCTTTAGGTAGTTTTGTAAATGAAATTTGCGTTCATAAGTAACTGTGCCACTTACAGGGAAATATGCATATTGAGCACTTACTTTTTCAAAACACAATATTGTTAGCATTATATAGAATAGCTGCTTCATCTTAATTATCTCCTTTCATTGTTGTAAAATTGTAAATCAACTTAAACATACCGTATCTTCTCAACGCATCATTAGTAGATTGTGAGAAGGTATAACCTGATTGATATCTTCTGACACCTGTATTTTTATTTAATAAATCATTCACAAAAAATTGTGCTTCTAGAGATTTATCCTTCAAGAATTTTTTAGATACATAACCTGAGACATTGACCACATTGAATTCTGGTAAAGTTTTAGTAGCCGCTTCATGTGATTGCTGCATATTCATTACTATTTTATAATCTTTAGGGAATGTATAACTCAAATCTAAATATGAACTCAATATAAAATTATTGATATCCAAATCAGGCTGTAATGTGGATTTTGAAATACGGTAACCCGGACTTACATTCGCATGAAAAGACCATTTGTTAGCTTTATAGGTACTAAAGCCTATATTTGGACTCAACGAATAGTTTTCTGTATTATTGAGTTGTGAATCTGTGTTTGGCAACGCCAAATAATTATAGTTATTCTGATAACCCAAATTAGCTCCAACATTCATACTTAAGGCAATTTTTTTCCAAATAGGTCGACGGTATCCCCCATACATACTTGATGAAATGTTTGATTTATTCACATTCACATATTTAATATCTCTTTTCCCTGTTTCAGTATAAAAAGTAACTTTACTATTTATTGGATTTATATATTGGTTAAAATCAGCTCCGAAATATACACTTATATCTTTCAACTGTTTGTACGAATTGAAATATCCATATATGCTATTATTGAATCCTGATTCTAGGTCTGGATTATCCAAAAAGTTGACTAAAGGATTATCATTTTGTTTTAATGGTTCAAATTGTCCCAAATCGGGTTGTACCGTACGACCATAGTAACTCAAATACAAACTTTTGCTTTTAGTTATTTGGTAATTCAGTGAAACCGAAGGATTAACAATGACTTGATCTCTATTTAACGCATGATTGAGGTTGTTATAATTTCTTTTTAGCGATTCGAAAGAAAGCGTATTACTCATATTTAGCGTGAATTTGGTCTTTTTAAAATTCACCCCTGTATTAACAGAATTTCTGAAGTTGCTATTATCAAAGTCATTTAAAAGACTTTGGTCAAGAATATCATATTTACCCGTTCCTTCATTTTTGTTAAATGATTGATTCAAAGTGTACGAATCAATTTTTCCTATGGTATACCCAATGGTAGCAGTAAGATCCTTTGTCAATGGCTCCGTATAATTAAGAGAAGCATTTACGTTCCTATTCTCCCAAACATTATTTTTTAATTGATCAATTAATAAAGAATCATTTGTTTGATATAAATTCGATTTCGAAAAATAATTAGATACACCATCTGTGTTATTAGAAGAAATAGAAGTATTTAAGGTCAATGATCTTCTCAATTTTTTGAAACGTTTGGTAAACATTACGTTAGCATTCAACGTCTCATTTATACTCGTATTATCATTGGTTGAATAGATATCATTCAAAAGCTTATCCTCCAAATTTCGTTCTAATGAATTATTCCTGCTGAAATTATCTCTATTAATTTTGTTGTAACCAAACTTTAAAGTCATATCAGATGTGGAATCAACTTTCAAATCATAACGCATATTTGCATTATGTGATGTGTTTTCGTTCAATGAAAAACCAGTGGATTGTTGAAAACTAGCCAACTGCGGAAGGTTATTTTGTACAAAGCTTCCACTATTATTTTCCACTTCCATTTGTCCTCTTCGGTAATTCACGTTTAATTTATGTTTATCACCTTTGAACTTGTCTGTATAGCTAGCTCCTAAATTCAAGGCATTAGGAACACCATTACCTCTATAAGCACCAGACCAAGAATCCATTCCATCACTTGATCCAGATGAACTAAAGTAATAACCTCCATCTTCCATCATTTCTAGACCACCCTCTGCACCATATTTTTGTCCATCCTCAAACCCAAGACTGACCATCCCATCATTAGCTGATATGGCATAAGCGGCGATTTTTTGGGCTCCTTTAAACTTATTGACCATACCTTTTACGCCATAGTAATTATCTGCCCCATACCCACTCAACACCTGCCCAAAAGCACCTTTCTTTTTATCTTCTTTTAAAGTAATATTAACTGTTTGTGTTCGCTCGCCATCATCCACTCCTGTGCGATCGTTCAAATCTGATTTTTTTTCATAAACCTGCACCTTGTCCACCATATCCGCACGGATATTTTTTGTTATTAATGTAGGATCATTACCAAAAAACTCTTCCCCGTCCAACAGCACCTTCTTGACTTCTTTTCCTTGCGCTGTAATTTTTCCATCAGCATCAATTGTCATTCCGGGCAACACTTTAAGCAAATCTTCGACTTTTGCATCCTTATCTACTTTAAAACTTGCGGCATTATATTCAATAGTATCTCCTTTGATGATAATGGGAAGTTTTCCAGTCACCGCAACTTCTTCGAGCAATAAAAAAGCCTTAGATAATTTTATCTGTCCCAAATTTTGATCCTCAAGGATATGCACATCTTGTACATAATCCGCATATTGAGGATAAGATACAATCATCTTGTATTGACCTGTGTCTAATTTTGGAATAGTAAAATTTCCACTTTCATTCGTTCGGGAAAATTTCATAAGGATGGAATCTTTGGGATTCAATAAGGCAATAGTAGCTTTTTGTAATTTAACATTGTCCATAGCATCCGCAATTGTTCCTGATAATTTGATTTGAGCAAACGAAGAAGAAATGCTGAAAAATAGAACAAATGCCAAAAAAGACATTAATTGATTAGAATTCATTCAATTGGCGCATTAAGTTTATAATGGATAAAACTAAAAATTTAGTTGTTAACATTTATTAAAAAACAGTTAAATTTTAATTCTTTAACTATTTTTAACAATATAAACTAAGAGATATTATTTTTGAATGATGCCATTTTAAATCAAATTCCATAAAAAAGTGCTGTATAACTACAGCACTTTAAAAAATTTTATTAATACCCTGGCAACGGTACATAGCCATCATCACCAGGGACGGTTGGAAATTGGTGATTTTTCCAACGTTCTTTAGCTTCTTCGATCGTTTGCTTATCTGTCGCTACAAAATTCCAATAGATAAATCGTTCTTCAGGAAATGGTTCTCCACCAAAAATATAAACGGTCGTATTAGCTTTCATAGTGAATGAACACAAATGTGCATCTTTGGTAATCAAAATTTGCTTTGCACCATATTGATGTCCGTTACTTTCGATTTCCCCTTCCAAAATATACAAGCCACTTTCGCCATATAATTCTCCACGAATATCAATCAATGCTTCCTCCGTAGTTTTTATTTCTATCATGTACAATTTGCTATACACAGGCACTGGCGATTTTTTACCGAAGGCCTCACCAGCGACTAGTTTATATTTTACGCCATTTTCTTCCCAAGCAGGAATGTCCTTTGCTTCGGTATGATGAAATTCGGGTTCCATAAATTCTAATGCTTTGGGTAAAGCCACCCAAATTTGTAAACCATGAAGAAATTTATCACGCTGACGCAAATGTTCAGGAGTACGTTCGGAATGTGTCACGCCCTTTCCCCCTGTCATCCAATTCACAGCTCCCGGCGTAATTTCCATAGCTGTACCCAAACTATCGCGATGAAAAATAGAACCTTCAAAAAGATAAGTTAAAGTTGAAAGTCCAATATGTGGATGCGGACCAATATCTAAATTTTCGTGATCTGCCAAACATGCAGGTCCCATATGATCTATGAAAACAAATGGACCTATAGAACGTTTTTGACGGAATGGCAGCAGCCTTCCTACCAAGAAATTACCAATATTCGCAGCAGTCTCTTCTCTGATGAAATCAATGTTTGACATAGTTCAAAAATTTTAACCTAAAAATAGTTAAAATTTCTGAAGGTACTGAAAGATTAAATTCGCAGCCAAACGTGCAGTTCGTTCATCCAAATCAAAGCGCGGATTGAGTTCGGCAATATCAAGATTTATTAACTTGGGTTGTTGATAGATAAAATCCAACATATTATAGAAAGTAACATCGGGAATTATTCCATTATATGCTACAGCACTTACGCCAGGAGCAAAAGCTGCCGAAAATGCATCCATATCAATGGTTAAGTACAATTCATCTACTTGATCAGCAAAGTGTTTTATTTTATTTTGAATAGACGCTAAGTTTTCAGCATAGATCTCATTAGAATTAATAATTTCTACACCTTGAGTTTGGGCATAATCAATCAAACCTTTTGTATTTGAAATTTCTTGAATTCCTATAGCTAAGTATTTCAGCTTTTCACCATTATCAAATAATTCTTTATTCAATTGATAGAAGCTCGTTCCCGAATTTCCCTTCCCATCGAGCAAGGGACGCATATCTAAATGCGCATCTAAATTAATTATACCAGTTTTTCTATTAGGCTGATGAAGTCCCTTAAAATGACCGTAAGTAATTTCATGACCACCACCTATTAAAAGTGGTTTTCCTCCAAGAGTTCTGATTTTTTGAACAGCCATAACTAAAGCTTCTTGTGCTGATTCTAAATCGTAACCATTGGTATTTATATTTCCAGCGTCCACTAAAGCAATTTCTGGAATAAAATGTACTGGTAGATTGGCTAATATTTTCCGTAAATAATCAGGAGCCGCTTTTGCGCCTTCACGACCTTGATTTCGGCGTACTCCTTCATCACAACAAAAACCTAAAATCACTACTGCATTATCTAAAGATTGAACCTCATTTAAATCTACACAGGAAACTATCTGATGCCACCGCTGAAATCCCGGTTGTTCACCATCAATTCTACCTTTCCATAAAGAAGAATCAGTCTTAGTATATAAATTTTTGAATGTATCCATTACGAAAAGATTTTTTCCAACAATGAAGTATCTACCAATTGGGCTTTTGTGATTTTCAAACTGTGCGTTCTTTCTAATTCGGTTTCAATAGCTTCCATAGCTTCCTTATTCCTAGCCCAAGCACGACGTGCTATACCATTATTAACATCGAAGAACAGCATTTGTTTCAATTTTTCATCAGCCTCTTCAGTCCCATCCAAGACCATTCCAAAACCTCCATTGATCACTTCGCCCCAGCCGACACCACCGCCATTATGAATAGACACCCACGTTGCACCTCTGAAACTATCACCAATAACATTGTGAATAGCCATATCTGCCGTAAATCGACTGCCATCGTAGATGTTGCTTGTCTCACGATAAGGAGAATCTGTTCCACTAACATCATGATGATCTCTTCCTAATACCACTGGAGCTTTAACTCTACCATTTCGTACCGCAGCATTAAAAGCTTCTGCAATTCGCATACGTCCTAAAGCATCCGCATACAATATCCGAGCTTGTGAACCTACGACCAACTTATTTTGTTCCGCTTCGCGAATCCATTGGATATTATCATCCATTTGCTGCGCGATATTCTGTGAAGCTCCCTCTCTTAATTCTAATAAAACTTCTAAAGCCAATTTATCCGTTAAACGCAAATCATCTGCATCGCCTGAGGTACACACCCAACGGAAAGGACCAAATCCATAATCAAAACACATAGGTCCCAAAATATCTTGGACATAAGAGGGGTATTTGAAAGTTAGACCATCTGGAGCCATCACATCTGCTTCTGCTCGGCTTGCTTCCAATAAGAATGCATTACCATAATCAAAAAAGTAGGTTCCACGAGAAGCATGCTTATTTATAATTGCTGCATGCCTGATAAGTGTATTCTGAACTTCTGCTTTGAATTTTTCAGGATGATTCGCAATTAAATCATTCGATTCTTCATATGATAATCCAACAGGATAATAACCACCCGACCATGGATTGTGCAACGAAGTTTGGTCTGAGCCAACCGTAATGTGAATATTTTGGGCATAAAATTCTTCCCAAATATCCACTACATTTCCTACATAAGCTAAAGAAACGACCTCTTTATTGATAATAGCTTGTTTTACACGAGCTGTCAATTCATCCAATGTGTAAAATAACTCATCCACCCAACCTTGTTCATGTCTTTTATTAGCAGCGACAGGATTAACTTCCGCACAAACCGTAATACAGCCGGCAATATTTCCCGCTTTGGGTTGCGCACCACTCATTCCACCCAATCCAGAGGTCACAAAAACTTTTCCTTTAATATTTTCTCCTGCTTGCAGAACTTTTCGAAAAGCATTCATTACTGTGATAGTCGTGCCATGCACAATACCTTGCGGACCAATATACATATACGAACCAGCTGTCATTTGACCATATTGAGTTACACCCAAGGCGTTAAATCGTTCCCAATCATCAGGTTTGGAATAATTCGGAATCATCATGCCGTTAGTTACCACTACTCGAGGTGCATTTTTAGAAGATGGAAACAATCCCATAGGATGACCAGAGTACATATGCAGAGTCTGCTCTTCTGTCATTTCAGCCAGATATTTTATCGTCAGGAGATATTGTGCCCAGTTTTGGAATACAGCTCCATTTCCCCCGTAGGTAATCAATTCGTGGGGGTGCTGGGCTACAGCTGGATCTAGATTATTTTGAATCATTAGCATAATAGCCGCTGCTTGTTGGCATTTGGCAGGATATTCCGAAATAGGCCGCGCGTACATTTCATATTCTGGACGAAAACGATACATATAAATTCGTCCATATGTTCTTAATTCGGCTAAAAACTCAGCGCCCAGCTCTTCGTGCCATTCCTTTTTGAAATAACGCAACGCATTTTGAACGGCTAATTTTTCTTCTTCCAAAGAAAGGATAGCCTTACGTTTTGGCGCATGACTTACACTTTCATCACGTTCCTTTTTAGGAGGTAAAATAGTTGGAATTCCTTGTAATATCTGTTGTTGAAATGTTGTCATAAGAATAAATTAAGCTTGTTGAGAATACACTTCTTGTCCATTTTTCCATACGGAAGAAGGTTGCAAAGCACCTTGTAGATAGGTAATGTTTTGATAATTATTGGTCGAATAAAGGGTAAAATCGGCTAATTGCCCTTCTACTAATCGACCTCTGTCCGACAATCGTAAAGCATGAGCTGCTCGATAAGTAATCGCAGCTAAAACCTCAGCATTACTTAATTTTTGCATCGTAGCCAAAATGCTAGCCGACGCCACTAACTGCCCCATCGGTGCAGAACCGGGATTCCAATCTGTTGCGATAGCCAACGAAGCACCTGCATCCAGTAAAGCCCTTGCAGGTGTAAAAGCACAGCCCAATCCTATGGAAGCTGCTGGCAAAGCCACCGCAACAACGTCCGAAGCCGCTAATAATTGAATTTCCCTTTCTGTGGAAGCTTCCAAGTGATCAGCCGAAACGGCTCCAACTTCTACCGCCAAAGCTGAACCCGAAGTCGTAAACTGATCTGCATGTAATGTAATATCAAAAACCCATTCATTAGCTTTCGCTAAATAGTTTCGTATTTCTTCAGCTGAAAAAGCAGATTGTTCGATAAAAGCATCAATTCTATTGGTCAGATTTTCCGCTTTTATTATTGGGAATAATTCTTGAATATATTTTAAATATTCTTCCGAAGTTCCTTCGAAATCTCTCGGTGTCATATGTGCTGCCAAACAAGTCGGAATTAAATCTACTGCAGTTTGTTTGTTAGCTTCCTTAATCGCCCGTAGTGTTTTCACTTCCTGTTCTACATTCAAGCCATATCCACTTTTGACTTCAACTGTTGTAATACCTTGTTGCAAAAGACTGTTTGCACGCATGACGATTAATTGCGTGAGGAGTTCCACATCACAAGCTCTAGTATGTTGTACCGTACTCCAAATTCCACCACCTGCTGCGGCTATTTCTAAATAGGAACTTCCTGCATTCCGCAAGGCAAAATCGTTCGCACGATTACCTGCAAAAGCAATATGCGTATGACAATCTACATATGAGGGAAGACAAACCATATCGGCCTCCAATATGACTTGTTCTACATGTTTATATTTTTCTTCCAGCAGTTGATAATCCCCCACCTCCAGGATATATTCATTTTCAATATAAAGTCCCGCATGGGAAATAATTTCCAATTGATTATCAGCTAACGCCCCTTTCAAGGGTAAAGCGCGCATGGTCAAAAGCTGTGAGATAGGACCAATTAGTTTTTTCATCTTAATAATTATCAAAATAATCCCCGTAGATTTCTTTATAAGGTGCTCCTTCTTGGGTTGCTACTTTCTTGGCTATCGCCAACAATTCGCCTGATTTCAACATATTTAATCCCGCATCCAAAATATCCTGCATCGGTTGGTCTTCTTCCAAATGTGGAATTCGGGTCCGTATATGTTGATGAATCTGCTCAATAATTGGTGTAGAAACTAATGGATAGTGGAAATCTTTGGCCTGCGCCGCACAAAGCAGCTCTATACTCAAGATCTTATCCACATTGTCGATAACTTGTAATAGCCTTCTTCCAGAAATCGAGCCCATACTCACATGGTCTTCCTGCCCCAACGAAGTTGGAATACTATCGGCACTTGATGGAAAACACAAACCCTTATTTTCACTAGCAATTGCTGCGGTCGTGTATTGTAAAATCATAAAACCTGAGTTTAACCCAGTCACTTTCATCAACAATTTCGGTACACCATTGGTTTCTCCTTCCAATGAGAGATATACTCTTCTGTCAGAAATATTTCCTATCTCCGAAACTGCCAACGTCGCATAATCCATAGGCAAAGCAATTGGTTGGCCATGAAACGAGCCTCCACTAATGGTCAATTCATCATTGATAATAATGGGATTATCCGTCACGGCATTGATTTCCGTTTCAATAATATCCTTCAGATGCAACCAAGCATTTCGAGACGCACCATGTACTTGTGGAATACAACGTAACGAATAAGGGTCCTGCACCCGCGAACAATTTTTATGTGATTCTAAAATAGATGACCCCGATAGCAGATTAAAAATCTTTGAAGCCACATACGAGTTTCCTTTATAATCACGCAATTGGTGTAACTCTTTAAAAAAAGGTTTAATCGAACCATTCAAACCTTCAATCATCAGCGTAGCAACTAAATCCGCGGTATCCAACACACGACTCATTTCGACCACAGCTTTGACTGCATGAGCCGCCATAAATTGTGTCCCATTTATTAAAGCTAAACCTTCTTTTGCACCGAGTTGAACTGGTTGCAATTCGAATTCATTCAATACATCTACCGTATTTCGTATGTCATTCTTATAATAAACTTTACCTAATCCAATCAAGGGTAAAAATAAATGTGACAACGGAGCCAAATCTCCCGAAGCCCCTACCGAACCTTGTTTCGGAACTACGGGAATAACATCTTGCTCAATATGCCAGATTATACGCTGAACCGTTGTTAATTGTACGCCTGAAAATCCTTTGGCTAGAGCATGAACTTTCAGAATAAGCATTAATTTCGAAAGCTCTTTATCAATAGGTTCTCCTAATCCTACGGCGTGACTTTTCAATATATTCTCTTGCAGTTTTCGGGTATCATCGGCATCAATTAAGGTCGTGCACAAGGGACCAAATCCTGTGTTGATACCATACACGACATCACCTTTATCCACAATCTTTTGCACATATGCCGCACTGCGATTGATATTTTCAATCGTTTCTGTTGATAAATTACCTTGTATTTCGCCCCTTGCAATCGCAATTGCGATAGAGCTTTTTAAATAATCGTCACCGTATTTGAAAGTTTTCATAGTCTTTAAGCTTACTATATCAAAATTACTTGCTACTTTTGATAACTAGTAATACTAATTACATCAATAATTGATAACTATGAATTATCAAATAGAACTCCGTCATTTACATTATTTTCATGTATTGGCAGAAGAATTACACTTCAGAAAAGCAGCAGAAAGATTATTTATTTCCCAACCGGGTTTGACCCGGCAAATCAAACAAATGGAAGAAATTTATAAAACGACCTTGTTTGAACGTGGAAAACGCACCGTCAAACTGACCGAGGCTGGACAATATCTAAAGCAAGAAGTGGAAATGCTGTTTAATCAGCTGAATAATATGCACACGCAGGTGCAAAAAATTGGCGAGGGAAAAATAACCACGCTCAAATTGGGTTTTATTGGTTCTGCCGTACAAACCATTCTTCCAGAATTGTTGGTAAAATTGAAAGCAAAACAACCTCTAATCGATGTAACGCTAAACGAACTGAGCAACGAAATACAAATGGAGATGTTGCTCAAAAATGAGCTTGACTTTGGTTTTGTTCGTACGGAAAGCTATCCACTCGATATTGCGACATTACCTATCTTAACCGAAAACTTTGCCTTAGTAGTTCCGAAAAATCATCTACTAAGCAATAAGAAGAAAATTAACTTACTTGATTTTAAAGAAGAATCCTTTATTCTATTTTCAAAACAGTACAGCGCTTCATATTACGACCTCGTCATGAGTATTTTTAGAGATCATCAATTTGAGCCAAAAGTTGCCCTTCGCACGGTAAATGCTTTGTCTATTTTTAATCTTGTCTCACAAGGTTTAGGGATTGCTATTGTGCCTTCTTCCTTAAAGAAAGGATATAATGCGGATGTGGATTTTATTGAACTCACACACATTCCACAGCGAACCACTCTTTATTTGGCCTGGAGTCAAGAAAACAGAAACCCTGGAATTCAATTGTTTATTGACATATTAAAGGATATAAAAAAATAATTATCCATATCTTATGGAATAGTAAGATATTTTGCATCCATCTGTTAAACATTCAGATGTACAATTTTTAAGACCTAATTATGAAAAAAATATTTTGGTTATTTATTCTTTTATTGCCCATCAGATTATTTGGACAAGAGTTTGACAACAAATTCATTGCAGAAAAATGGGATGAGGTGGAAAGTCTTCTAACCATCAAAAACTATGAGCAAACGCTTCCTTATCTTGCACTCATAAAAACTCATGCGAAGAAACAAGGAAATTCTGCAGAGTGGATACGAGCCATACTAGCCGAAAATCAAGTTAAAACCATAAATCAAACAGGAGAACAAGCATTCATTAGTATCAATAAATATTTTAAAGAATCAATTGCTCAGAGTAACACTATAGAAAAAGGTATTATAAATAATTATTACGCTATGTTCCTTTGGTCAAATGCCAACACTTACAAAACCAAAAGTGCTGATAATTATCTAATGGCAACAGCAGCTCAAAAACTTCAAATCATTGATTCCGTTTTCAAAGAATCCATCAAAAATGAGACGTTAATTATTCCCCATAAATCTGACAAGTTCATTGACCTATTTAGTGAAGTACAAAATCTTTCGCTTACACCAACTATTTATCATTTCTTGTCTTATCAGTATTTGGATTTTCTGAAGCAGATATCCAAAACAAAGGAGTATGATATACTACGACAAAATATTTTGGCTCTAAATAAAAAACATAATTTTAATGATGCCACTGGTTATCTTTTGACAAGAACAATCCAAATTAATAATTGGAGACAAGACTGGATTCCGCAAGTTGAACAAATCATCAACAACCATTCCTCTGATTACAATGCCTATTTGCTATACCAAATTGCCAATAGCTATTATAATAAAGACAAAGCAAAAGCATATCAGTACATTCAAAAAGCCAAATCAAACTATCCCAATTCCCCATGGATTGAAAACTGTTTGACACTTGAAAAAAGAATAAAACAAACGGAATTAGAAATACAACATAATGTTTTTGAGCCATCAAATACCTATATCCCTATAAAACTAACAGCTAGAAATGCAGATAATCTCTATATACGCGTGTACAAAACCACGAACACACCAAAAGATTATAAAGATTGGAAGGTAAACTATGATTCACTTACCTATTTGACTAGTATCGATGCCCCATTGATGTATGAAGAATCAAAGAATTTAAAATCATTTGACGATTTCGAGAATCATATTACGATTTATAAGTTGAATCCGCTTCCATACGGCCATTACAAGATTATAGCATCAAACAATGCCGAATTCAAAAATGACGGAGAAAAAAAAACAGTAGTCACTTCGAACCTTATCGTTTCTGATATTTTTTTATCTGCTTCCTTAGACACGGAAACAGATGATTATGACATGTACAAAGCCTTGTTGATTAATCGAAAAACAGGTGCTCCTTATGCCAATAAATCGCTGAATTTATACAAAATCATAAATAAAAATATTGAGCTAATTACAAAGCTTAAAACAGATAAAAAAGGTGAATTTTTCTATAAATCTTATTCCAGTACAAAACATAATGATTTAGATGACTTAGAAATATTTCTTCCTGAAGAGAATCAACTTATTGATTTAATGGATTTAAATGAAGTTCCAGAGCATTTGGATGAGGACGACGATTCAGATGGGAGTACACAATTTCAAACTATGTCTGATCGAGCAATTTACCGACCTGGACAAGAAATTTATTTTAAATCAATTTTGTACAACAATCATAAAATTAAAGGTCGTGTACTTACGAATGAAAAAATTAATGTGTCATTGCTAGACGCTAATCACCAAAAAATTGATTCATTATCATTGACAACGAATGAATTTGGTTCTATCAATGGAAAATTCAAAATTCCTGCGCAGAAATTATCGGGTTCATTTCGTCTTGAGTTAAAAACAAGAAATAATGAATCAGGAAGTCACTATTTTCGTGTAGAAGAATATAAACGTCCAACTTTCAAAGTAGAATTTGAGCAAAATAAAGAAACCTATACGCACGCAGATACCGCCGTTTTTGTTGGTAAAGTAGAATCCTTAGCAGGAGCTAAATTATCCGATGCCTCAGTGAGATATAAGGTAAATTTTTATAATAACAAAACTTACAAAAATATTAATTACATAGACTCCTTAATAGAAACCAACGATGAAGGAAAATTTTACATTAAAATTCCTTTATCGGATACTGTCTTTAGTCGACTCAATGATTTTAGATTAAACTATTCCGTAGAAGTAACCAATCAGTCGGGAGAAATGCAACAAGCTTCGGATGGGTACAATTTTACAACCAAACCATGGAGATTAACAATAAACACCGAGCAAAAACTAGAAGAAGGAAAATGGTCTAAAATCAATATCGTTACCTTGAATCAACATGGACATCCGTTAAAGTTTGCCGGCAAAGTCAGAATTTTTAAAATAGACAGGCAAAAAAAACCTATTACTTATAAGTTTAGTCAATATTTTAAAGATGTCAATTATCACCTCCTTCAAAATCAGGAATATGAAAAATACTTCCCCTTGTATTTTGATGAACAAACGATTAAAGAAAAATCTAGAACGCTTATTGCTTCGTATGATTTTGACACCAAGGACACATCTTTGGTCAAAATAGATTCCAACTTATTTAAAAAAGGGATTTATGAGGTGGAAGCTTACAGTATTCAAGGCACCGATACTATCCGAAATTTTGCAGATATAGCGGTTTATGATGCACAGACAAAAAAAGTAAATAATGCTAATTTCTTTTCCTTCAAATTGGATAAGAATACATATACCGTTGGCGACAACGTAAAAATTACTTTCCAGACGGATGTAGAAAATCCAGCAAATCTATTTTTATTTGAAAGCTTTGGAAGTAAAAAACAACCTACTCAAGTTTTGAAATGGAAAAATAGAGAAGTTACGTATAATTTTAAACTTACCGATAAAATGGTGTCTCCGACGGTCTCTATTACCGCACTTTTCGTTAAGAATAACCAGTTACAACATTATGATATCTATGTGCCTGTTTTGGAGAACGATAAAAATATAAAGATTACAGCACATACATTCAGAGATAAAATAAGCCCAGGGCAAAAAGAAAAATGGCGTTTTACGTTGAAAGCTAAAGATAATAACCTTTCCGCTGAATTATTAGCCAGCATGTACGACAGTTCCTTGGATGCTTTCGCCAGTAATTCTTTTCCATCGCAATTCTCACTGTATTTTGATTATTTCAGAATTCAATATTACTATATCTTAAGAGAATTCAATCAGCAAGGTGTCAGCCATACTTTATTTAATAAACCATCTAATTACTCTGAAACAGGAAATTCAATATCAATTCCACGCACCTATAACTTATGGATTCCGCAAGAATACAATTATTTAAGAAGAAATTTCGATGATGATAGCAATACAATAGAGGAAGTGGTAGTTCGTGGTTATGGAATTCAAAATAAAGTAGCGATGACTGGCTCAGTTACATTATCAAGTGATGTTTCTGGCTTCGCAACTGGTTCCACAAATGGAGTCGAAGGAGAAGCCGTATTCCAAAGCGTTGCACTATATGACGAATTAAAAGACCCTAATCTAAGAGCTGAAGTAGAAGCATTAAAAAATAAAGACAAACAAAAACAACTCAACAACGTACAAGCTCGAACAAACTTACGAGAAACAGCTTTCTTCTACCCGACGCTTTATACCGATGCGGAGGGAAATGTATCTTTTGAATTTGATTCACCAGAAGCTTTGACGAAGTGGAAATTGCTTTTATTTGCGCACAGCAAAACATTACAATCGGGTTCGGCTACATTTTTCACGCAGACACAAAAGCAGTTGATGGTCAGACCGAATCTTCCGCGCTACTTCCGTGAAGGCGATAAAATCACGCTGAAAACTCAAATCCAAAACCTAAGTAAACAAGTACAAAAGGGTAATGCACGTATTCAAATCATCAATCCGGAGACAAACGACGATATTACCACACAATTTATTACCGAAAATAGCACCAAATCTTTTGAAGCTGACGCTTCGAAAAATACCCTAGTAGAATGGGATGTCATTGTTCCAAAAGACTACCCTACCGTACATATCAAAATAGTTGCAGCTGGCGAAGAATTTTCTGATGGAGAACAACAAGAATTAGCAATCCTTCCAAATAGAATTTTAGTTTCTGAAACCGAAAAAATTGTATTAAAACCAAATCAGACGCATGAATATAATATTGGAGCTGCCAATAAAGACAATTTGCAAGCACGTATTCAGGTACAAAGCAATCCAATACTAGAGATTATTTCGGCATTGGATTATTTGAAAAATTATCCTTACGAATGCAATGAGCAAATCGTTAGTAAATGGTTTGGGTTAAAAATGGTGGAATACATTGGAAAAAATTTTCCAGCGATTGCAACCTATTTCAAATCTTTAAATCCCACTGAAGCAAATGGAAGATTAGAAGATAATGCGACTTTGTCTCTATTGAAATTAGAGGAAATGCCTTGGCTTCGGGATATACAACATGATGAAGCTAAACTAAAAGCCATAGCGCTGTTATTTAGTTCCAGAATGCAACAAGAATTAAAAAGCATAGAACAAAAAATCAGCAAAAATCAGATGCCTTCGGGAGGCTATGCATGGTTTGATGGCGGTAAAGAAAACATCTACATTTCTACACGTATCTTGGAAGTGATGGGTAAAGCGTTATTACTTGACCACACATTGATTAATGCTAACATGAAGGCAATTGCACAAAAGTTAGTTACGTATTTGGATAGCGACTCCACGATTTTTAATCCGAAATACAATTACCATAATGCTTTAGATTATCTGTACGCGCGTCATTATTGGAATGGAACTAATCCTTTGGATAAACAAAAAGTAGAAAAAATACAAGCTGTATTGCAAAAATCATCCTTAACCACAGCCAATCAACCAGCAGGTTTAGCCGCCAAATCTTGGGTTTCGAGTCAATTGTTTGGAACGGGTAAAACATCCAATGAACTTAAAAACCGTATCACACAAGAAGCTATTTTCGATTCGGAAAAAGGCATGTATTGGGAATCCAACAATTCTTATTTCAATAGTAGCAGCCTACAATCGTACATGGTCGAAGCATATAAATTGCATGATCCAAGCAAATTGCTCGATATCTCACAATGGTTATTCTACAGCAAACAAGCCAATCATTGGCAAACAACATGGATGACAGTAGATGCAGTTTATGCGCTATTATTGGCTAACAATCAAAAAGATTTTAGTGTAGAAAATACCGTAAATGTTTGGGTAGATAATACCCCAATTGAACAAAATAAATCTGTTCTAGGTCAGTTCACAAAATCGCTAAGCAAAGCAGAATTAACTACAGACAAACAAGTCAAAATTCAAAACAATAACGAAAGAACAATTTTTGGAAATATTGTTCATCAGTATTTCAGTCCATTAGAAGTCATTCAAAAAACACTAAAAGATATTTCAGTAAACAAGCAATACTTGGTCGAAAGAAATGGCAAATGGGTAGAAACTTCGGAAGCGAAATTGGGCGAACGCATCAAAGTTAAAATAACGGTCGTAAACGACAATCCTTTACAATATGTGCATATCAAGGATGCTAGACCATCAGGTGTAGAACATATCTATCAACCGTCAGGTTACAAATGGTGGCAAGGTTATTATTTCATGAGCAAAGATGCTTCTACGAATTATTTTTATGACAATTTGAAAAAAGGATTGACAGAATTAGAATATGAAATCAAAGCAAACAATGTCGGTGTATTCAATTCAGGAATTACAACCGTAGAATGTATGTACGAACCTTCGGTAAGTGCACGTTCTGAAAATAAAGTATTAACGATAGTGCTATAAGTTAGGTTGGTTAAAAGAAAAGTCCCTTTGAATAAACAAAGGGAATTTTCATCTTCTTATCTTTTCTGTTCTACTCGAACAATCTTTTCTTTTGAATCTACCACCTTATCTTTTTTAGCGTTGCTCAGTGTATGACCTCCTAATATTGGTGCAATCACCAACCCTACCAAACATGTTAATTTAATCAAGATATTCATAGAAGGACCAGAAGTATCTTTGAAAGGATCACCTACAGTATCACCAGTAACAGCAGCTTTATGTGCATCCGAACCTTTGAACGTCATTTCGCCATTTATTTCTACACCAGCTTCAAAAGATTTTTTGGCATTATCCCAAGATCCACCCGCATTATTTTGGAAAATAGCCCACATGACACCAGATACGGCAACACCAGCCATATAAGCACCTAATGCCTCTGCCCCCATTACAAAACCTACAATAATTGGAGTCACAATCGTAATTGCGCCTGGCAGCATCATTTCGCGTAAGGCAGCTTTTGTAGATATATCCACACATTTTCCATATTCTGGCTTGCCCGTTCCTTCCAAAATGCCTGGTATCTCACGGAATTGGCGACGGACTTCGTTTACCATATCCATTGCCGCCTTACCCACAGATTGCATCGCTAAAGCGGAGAAAACGACAGGAATCATACCTCCGATAAATAAAGCAGCCAATACATCCGCTTTGAAAATATTAATTCCGTCTATACCCGTGAAAGTCACATATGCAGCAAATAAAGCCAAGGCTGTCAACGCCGCAGAAGCTATAGCAAATCCCTTACCTACCGCAGCAGTGGTATTTCCTACAGAATCCAACACATCCGTACGTTGGCGTACCTCTTTTGGCAATTCGCTCATTTCTGCAATTCCTCCTGCATTATCTGCTATTGGTCCAAAAGCATCAATGGCCAATTGCATCGCTGTTGTCGCCATCATTGCCGAAGCCGCAATAGCGACCCCATAGAAACCTGCTAAAGAATACGAACCCCAAATGGCTAATGCAAATAATAGTACCGACGAAAAAGTCGAAATCATACCATTCGCCAAGCCTGCAATAATATTGGTGGCCGCTCCAGTTGAAGAATTTCGAACAATATTCAATACCGGTTTTTTACCCAATCCAGTATAATATTCTGTAAATGCAGAAATCAATCCACCTACTGCCAAGCCAACAATTGTGGAATAAAACACATTCATTCGATCAATATCCTTATAGCCTTCTCCAAAAAATTTCATTTGAATAACTTCAGGAAGCATATATCTAATTAAAAAGAAACAAGCGATTACGGTAAGGATTATAGAAATCCAATTACCTAAATTCAAAGCGCCTTGCACTTGATTTTCTTTCGCATCATTAGAAGAAACTTTTACGAAGAAAGTCCCAATAATAGAAGCCAAAATACCTACTCCAGCGATGACGATAGGTAATAAAATGGGGCCCATACCATTGAAAGCATCTGTAAAAACGCCACCATTGGCTTCCGCCATATCTTTGATAATATAATTTCCCAATACCATAGAAGCTAAAACCGTAGCCACATACGAACCAAATAAATCGGCACCCATTCCAGCTACATCTCCTACATTATCACCCACATTATCCGCAATTGTTGCTGGATTACGCGGATCATCTTCTGGAATTCCAGCTTCTACCTTACCTACTAAATCTGCTCCTACGTCAGCGGCTTTGGTGTAAATTCCACCACCTACACGTGCAAATAAAGCAATAGATTCTGCTCCTAAAGAGAATCCAGCTAAAGCTTCTAAAACAATGGTCATTTCGTTATAAAAACTACCATTGCCTGTTACAAACATTTTTAGGAAGAGTAGAAAAAATACACTTAACCCTAAAACAGCCAAGCCTGCAACACCTAAACCCATTACCGTTCCACCCGAAAAAGAAACTTTTAACGCCTGCGGAAGACTTGTACGGGCCGCCTGTGTCGTGCGTACATTGGCACTCGTAGCAATGCGCATCCCTATATTTCCTGCCAAAGCAGAGAAAAATGCGCCAAACACAAAGGCAACTACAATAATCCAATGTGTGGTCTCCACCATTGTAGAGACAAAAAATAATGCAATAGCTGCAATAACCACAAAAATTAATAGAATACGGTACTCCGCTTGTAAGAATGCCATTGCGCCTTCCTTGATACTTTTGGAAATAAATTGCATCTTACTTTCTCCTGAGTCTTGTTTATTGACCCAACTAGCTTTTGAAACCATGAATAGTAACCCCAAAACAGCGAGCGCTGCTGGCAAGTAAATCATTAAGTTTTCCATAAAAAAAGTTTATTTTGGTTATAATAAAGCTATCATTTTTTTTGGAAAACAAGAAACTTTAATCTATTAATTTTAAAGGAGTTGTGATTGAATTACAATAAACCTAATTGGCCTTCCAATGGTAGTTATCAGTTAATAAGGATACTTTACCTTCATCAATCAATTTCCGCAATACAGACAATTTTTTAGCATCATCACCTACTGTCAATGCATCGATGAGTTCATGCAATGACATCGGCTTTTCTAATAAAAGAACTCGAATTTCTTGTTCAATCTTTGCATCTATTCCTTCTACGTGTTTACGTTTTAGACATAAATCACATTCTCCGCAAGGTTTCGTATTCCTTTCTCCAAAATATGCTAGAATTGCGTTACTTCTGCATTCTTTGGTGTCCAGAAAATGATAAATAGCTTTAATCTGCTCTTCTTTAACATCTTTACGTTCTCGAATAAATTCCGCATCAATAAACAGATTTTTATAATCCACCCGAGGCTGCAGAAAGGTCAATTGAGGCTTATCGGTGCTCTTTAAGTATGAACCAACTTGTTGTTTTTCTAAACCATCGAGCATTTGCACGATAGTTTCATAAGGAACACCCAATTTTTTCGCAAACTCAAATTCATTGATAGGCACATAAAAATCAAAAACACCACCGTAAGTGCGTAATATCGCTTTGATCAAAGGATCATATTTCGCTGCCTGCACCTGAAATTTATACAAATCTTGAAAATCAATTTCAAATTTGAATCGCGATGGAATAAATACAGCTTCCGATAAACTCAACCAACCATCGCGCTCTAGAAATTTCAGCGCACTCATCGTCGGAACCACTTCTAATTTGTATTTTTTAACAAATTCTACCAAGTCAAAATCTACAGTGATATTTTTTCCTGCGCCATAGGCAATCTGGTAATGATTGGCTAAATAATGATAGGTTTGCTGTATAAGTTGAACCGAAGGAAAACTATCCTGAAAATTTTTCCACAACTTATCCCTATCCTCCTGCTGATAAAGTAATACTGGGAAAGCCCTTTTTCCATCTCGACCTGCTCGACCCGCTTCTTGGTAATAAGCTTCCAACGAATCTGGAATATCGATATGAATCACAAAACGGACATCTGGCTTATCAATGCCCATTCCAAAAGCATTTGTTGCCACAATAACCCGAGTTTTATTAGAAGTCCAAGCATTCTGTTTGGACTCTCGTTCCTTCATTGTCAAGCCTGCATGATAAAAATCAGAAGGTACCCCATGATTCAACAAAAAACGAGCAACTTCCTGCGTTTCTCGCCGATTACGCACATAAACCACACCCGAACCACCAATCTTCTTTACAATTCGCAACATACGGTTCATTTTGTTTTCCTCGTTCAAGGCCATATAACCCAAATTGGGTCGGGCAAAGCTCTTGGAGAACACATTCTTTTGTCGGAAATTGAGCCTTTTCTGCATATCTTCAACTACTCTCGGCGTAGCAGAAGCAGTTAAAGCCAAAATTGGAATATTTGGATGTGCTTCACGCAAATCAGCCAATTGCAAATAGGAAGGACGAAAATCATATCCCCATTGGGAAATACAATGCGCCTCATCAATAGCAAACAAATTGACCTTCATATACTTAATGCGCTCGCGCACCAAATCAGAATAAAACCGTTCGGGTGCGATATATAGAAATTTAATCTTCCCAAAAATGCAATTATCCAAAGCGATATCCACTTCGCGATAATTCATACCCGAATAAATCGCAATAGCTTCGATACCTTTGCTTCGCAAATTTTCGATTTGGTCTTTCATCAATGCAATCAAAGGCGAAATAACAATACAAATTCCTTCATTCACCATAGCAGGTACTTGAAAACAAATGGTTTTACCACCGCCCGTAGGCATCAGCGCCAACGTATCTTTACCTTGCAATACGGACTGTATAATATCCTCTTGCAAAGGCCTGAACTTGTCATAACCCCAATATTGTTTTAGTATGGAATGAATCGTAGTGCTCATGTTTATTCCTCTTGCCAAACATAAGCAAAATTATTTTTTAGAATATAAAGTCTGTCTGAATTACTTTCCAACGCATTTTTTAATCGTGTTATTGTTTTATCGCTGTTGCTGCCATCAACGATGATGATAGCTTTGGGATTTAGGGAATGTAAGTTATTTATGTCGGTGTAATTGTTTTTACGCCACAACACAAAATCAACTTCTGAAGGAAGCTCTAATGTTTTAATCTCCAGAATTAAGATTTTATATTTACCTAACTCGATCAATCTATTTTGTCTTTCGTTAGCGGCGATAGATGTAAATCCTATTTTATCTTCCGAAGAATAAAGTCTTAAATCTGGCAAGACACTAAATTGTAAGGTACTATGCTGCAATGAATCCAACGTAGAATACAGCATAACCTTGTTGTCCTTTATGAGAGAAATGCCGATCTCCGAACGTGTATTATAAAATTTTAATGCTGAGTAATTAGATTTTTGATAGAAGTTGTAACTATTAAACATCGTTAAGACAAAGAGAGCACTCATCAGTACTATAAAACCTTTGGCAACTTTTGAATTTAAAGCAACGATCAATGCCAAAATTCCTATTCCCAGAATGAAAACCTGGCTCCAGTGCCAATCCACACCATGCACTTCCGCAGCAGGTAGCTGTTCAATCCCTTTCAACCCACTCATCATAAAATTGAGCAACCACTCCACAATTTTCCCCAAAAGTTGATTAGTCCATTCCAATGGAATCATTACCAAGCCTATCCCTACATACATTATCAATGTACTTGGAATCGCAATAAACAGATTTGCTAACAAAAAGTAGTTCGGAAATTGCCCAAAATAATAAAATGTCAATGGCAAAGTAAATAACTGTGCTGCAATGGAAACATAGACATATTCAAGCACATAGTTGAACCATTTATTTTGTGTGAGATAATAGTTCTTGAGAATTGGATATAGCAAAATTATTCCCAAAATTGCCATATACGACAACTGAAAACCTACATCAAATAAATAATTTGGCGAGAACAACAAAATAAACAAAGCCGAAGCCGCCAAGGTATTCAAAGGGATTTGCTTTCGATTGATAAGGATGGAACTCACAAAAAACGAAATCATAATTCCTGCTCTCAATATAGGTGGACTCATACCTGTCAAGATTACATAAGCCCATATCGCCAAAAGAATGATAATTGATTTTAGCAATCTTCCATACGGAAATCGGTCCATCCAACGAAACACAAAATTCAATAAAGCAAAAACCAAACTCACGTGCAATCCCGATACACTCAATACATGAATGGTACCCGTACTGGTGAATGCCGAAATGGTACTTTGATCGATTTGGGAACGATATCCGAATATCAAAGCAACAGCCACATTAAAGGCTTCATCCTCCTTTATGTAATTTCGAAATTTAGCAATAAGTTGAGTTCGCAAATCTAAAGAATACGCTATCAACTTATTCCCGAATCCTTTATCCAAGATTTCAACTTCTTCCGGATTCAAGAGACATTGTGCTTCAATGCCTTTGTTAGCTAAATAGGCTTTATAATCAAATTCTTTGGGATTAAAAGGTGGATTAACCGCATTAAGTTTATTTACGAAAGCCATCTTATCACCGTAGTTAAATTGTTGGTCTTTTAGAGAATCCCGAAGAATTGTCAATGGCTCGGCGACTTGGCGAAGTAGCGAAGCTGTATCGAAGATACAAAAGCGGAGCTATTTAGCCAAGTCGCTTGTTGTAAGCAGTCCGCGAAGCGGCGGCTTACGGCAAGCGACGTAAGTCGCCGAGCCATTGTTAGCAAGGAGCGCAGCGGATTGCTAACAACATCAGTTTTCCAGAAACCACGCTGGATTGCGCTGAATCCGAAGCTACTTGCAGTTTCACAGGAAACCTAATCGTTTTCTCTTTATAAATAGGTTCGTCATCCACAATTCCGACATATTGTAACGCAGGATAGGAAGAATGATAGTTTTTGATGTGCTTGGACTGAGTACTCGCATACTGATAATAACCATAAAAAATAACTATCCCACTAAAGCAAATGCTGAATAGATACTTTTGAGAAAAGCTTTTGAAATAAGATAGCACAACAAAGAGGAACAATAGCAATCCTATTCCAATTAATAGAATTTTCGGTGACAGATCGGAATTTGAGCCAACAGCAATAAGAATGCCCGTTATATATAGCAATAAGGCTTTCAGCATAGGAACTTTGCCGATAGTCAAATCTAAAATATCGGCTTTTACCATTGCCATCTCACTTGCAATTTAATGTCCGTCTTCTTATTACCTTCAATTAAATCTAAGCCAGACCCAACATTTTCTCGATTAAAATACTGTGTCAAAGCATATCGAAACCAAATATCCGTGGACTTGAATAATCTGTACCGCGCATTCAAATAGGTCCGAATTCCCTTATCATAATACATCTGAAAACTAGAAGCATAAAGCACATCGCTTTCATAAGAATAGATCCTAGAATCATAATCCCTAGTATTAAAATAGGAAGCCCGAACATTCAAATTCAACTTGTTACGAAGTCCTTTCCAAGACATATCTTGAAAGATCATATAACCTTCACTTCGATTGTCTAATTCTTTTTCAAAGAGGGACAACTCTGCGCGAGTCTTGATATTCCAAATTTCATTTAGCTTGTACTGATATTCCAATCGAACTTGATTTCGAACCACATCTACTAAGATATTTTCATTTGCTTTAGGCAATGCTAGATTTTCTTGTTTAATTCTATAGCGACAGCGAACCAAAAACTTTCCTCGCTTGTACCAAGAGTAAGTCGCCTGCGACAAAAAATCCAACCCTTGACTTGGACCATCCACACGGAATCGAAGCCACGGAAACTTAAACATATCCACATAATTAACCCATTCAAACTTTCTAGTAACATGATAAACCACGCCAGTATACAACCCTTTTTCATTCGAAATATTAGAACCTTCTGAAACAGTTTGAGCAAAAAACTATGGTAATTTCGCTGAAAGTTTCTATAGTTTACAAAAGCTGAAACTTTGGGATGAAGACTGGCAATAATGCCATTTACGGTTGCTAAACCTGCATCTATACTGAGTGCTGTTTCACCAAATAGATAAAAATTACGGAAGTTGTATTTATAATTTATTCCGACCTGGAGCAAATCTTTCCCTTCAAAATCATATTGATTTCTAACTTCATTGCCTCTAATAATTTCCCCTTTATACCTTGTATATAATCCTGTAATTCCTAATTTCAAACGCTTATATTGATAAGTTATATCCGAGCCCACGACGAATTGTTTGATAGCATCTCGATAAGATTGTTCTGTTGGAGTACGATGCAAACCAGAACTATTTATGGTCTTTATCAGGTTCGTATGATCAGTCTTTTCTATATTTCCACTCAAGTGATTGTAAGCCATGAATGGTATTACTGTGAATCGTTTAAAAGCGAGTTGTGTAGCAATGCCTCGATGAAAGTTATTTTCATTCATCGAAGAATAAGACCTCAAACCAATACCTTGCTTTGCGACTGCACCTATCCACGTGCCTTTGCCAAAACTCAACCCATTCCAAATCACCAATCCTTGTCCACTTTGTATAGCGAAATCGCCTATTACAACTTTACGTATAGTTTTATTTACATCATTGATTTCGAGATAGCCTGAATAAAAATCAAAACCTCGCTTTTGAGCCAAGGTAAAGAAAGGTTCACCTGCATCTTTCTCTGCATTCAGACCAATCTTAATTTTTTGTTGATAATTCCATCGGTATCGCAACGAATATGCGTTAGGGTCACCCAAATATCTGGAACGATTTTCATCTGTAATGGAATACCCTTGTAGCTTTTCCAAAGTCCGACCAAAGCGTAGCATCAAACTATGCTCGTCTTCTTTTCCAATGCTTCTCCAAGACAAATCTTTCAAAGAAGATTTTTGCCCGACAAACACAAACTGTCTGAGTAAAGTAATGGTCTGCAAATCCAGACCTACAATACCTTGCAGTTCCAACACATTGATAAAATCTCCCGATAATTCACGATGAAGGATAATATTGTTGACTTGCTGCGGAGAGAGAAATAAAATCGATGATAATTCCTCATTGGTTACTTTATTCAAATCCAGAGGATTTTTCATAATACTATACAAGCGCTCCATTACCTCACTGACATCAACATTTTCACCCAAATCTTCGCTAATCTGCTCCAGTAAAAGTTCTTCAAAATTAGACTCCAATTCTTGCGCAAATAATATCGGATTTACGAAAAAGAATAGAAAAGTCCAAAAGAAAATACTAAAACGCATAAGCCAAAGCAATTTGTGGTGAAGAGCCTAATCTGGTATGGAAAGCAGAAGAAACATCAAACTGAAACCTATTCCATTTCAATCCAATCCCTCCAAAATATTGCATGGGGTTAGAGCTGGCTCCCGCTCGAAGAATTACTATATCTGCAGTGGAATACGCTATGCCAGACCTGATATTTATCCCCTGATCAAATTCGTAATACACATCTGTTGTCAAAGACAATATATTCGAAATTTTATAAAGAAATCCTGCTGCTGCTTCCGTTGGTAAATATTGTTCAGTATCGTCTTTGAATTTTGTGAGTGTGGTATTTCTAAATAGCAACCCAACATTAACTTTCTCTCCTAGCTTGATCAAGGCTCCCAAATCAAAAGAGAAAGCATTATCATTCACATAATCCTGAACATGAAAACGATGATAGTTGGCAGAAACCGAAGTTGAAAAAACGCCACCAAAACTTCTAGCATAAACAAGATTTCCTGTAAGGAAGGATGAAACTTGAGCTATCCCGTAATTCCTTATCCCCAGCCCAATCGCCCCGATATGCTTTAAAGGCACTCCCAAATATGCCGCCTGTGTTCGAAGATCTTTGGTCATGAAATGTGGTTGATATGTTGTAGCTAAGTGCGTAGAACTAAGATCAGCCAAGCCTGCTGCATTACACGTAATACTATAAAGGGATTCACTCGCTAACCCCGTATTTCCCATTCCATGAAAAGGTGCCGCATTAAAAGTTTGGGCACACAGTTGCACTGGTAACAATAAGATAAATAGTATACGTGTGATCATTTATTAGGCTTTGAGGTTATATTAAATTTAATAAAGAAAAACCAAATATTGAAATATAATTAATTTAAAAGAAAATATACTTTAACAAAAAAGACCAGTCATTGACTGGTCTTTCCTATTATATTTTCTGCGAATTATGCATCAATTCGTGCGTATCTGGCATTTTTCTCAATAAACTCACGACGCGGAGCTACCTCATCTCCCATCAACATCGAGAATACACGATCACACTCTGCCGCGTTTTCAATTGTAACTTGTCTCAACGTACGGTGTTCAGGATTCATAGTTGTATCCCACAATTGTTCAGCGTTCATCTCACCAAGACCTTTGTAACGTTGTACACTTACAGAATCTTCTTTACCAGAACCTTTCAAACGTTGGATAGCTGCCAAACGTTGATCTTCTGTCCAAGCATATTCGTGCTCTTTACCTTTCTTCACCAAATATAACGGAGGTGTAGCAATGTAAATATAACCTCTCTCAATTAGCTCACGCATGTATCTGAAATAGAATGTCAAAATCAACGTAGCAATGTGGCTACCATCGACATCGGCATCGGTCATGATGATAATCTTGTGATAACGAAGTTTTGCCAAGTTCAAAGCCTTTGGATCATCTTCGGTTCCTACCGAAACACCCAAAGCTGTAAACATATTTTTGATCTCTTCGTTTTCGTAGATTTTGTGCTCCATAGCCTTTTCTACGTTCAAGATTTTACCACGAAGAGGCATAATCGCTTGATAATTACGATCACGACCTTGCTTAGCCGTACCACCCGCCGAATCTCCCTCGACGAAGAATATCTCACATAATGCAGGGTCATTGCTCGAACAGTCAGCTAATTTACCAGGCAAACCCGAACCGCTCATTACCGTCTTACGCTGAACTAACTCACGTGCTTTACGTGCCGCTGCTCTAGCTTGTGCCGCAATAATTACTTTCTGAACAATAGTCTTAGCTTCTTTCGGATTTTCTTCCAAATATTGACCTAGAATCTCTCCAACAGCAACATCTACCGCGCCCATTACTTCGGTATTACCTAATTTCGTTTTTGTCTGACCTTCGAATTGAGGTTCAGCAACTTTAACCGAAATTACAGCAGTAAGACCTTCACGGAAGTCATCACCTGTTACCTCTACTTTAGAGTTTTTCAATAAGCCAGAATCATCAGCATATTTTTTCAAAATACGTGTCAAACCTCTACGGAAACCAGCAACGTGGGTACCACCTTCAATGGTATTGATATTGTTTACGTAAGAGTGAACGTTTTCTGAATATGTATCATTATATTGGAAAGATAACTCTACTGGAATTCCTTGTTTGATACCTTCCAAATAAATGGGTTCAGGAATCAACGCTGAACGTGTTCCGTCTAAGAATTTAACAAATTCTTGCAAACCACCTTCAGAATGGAATACATCCGTACGATCTGTACCATCTTCATTTTGCTCACGCTTATCAATTAGGGTTAATGTAACACCTTTATTTAAGAATGATAGCTCACGAAGACGATTCGCTAATGTATCGTAGTTGTAAATAGTAGTTTGTGTGAAAATCTCTGGATCTGGCGAGAAAGTAACAATAGTTCCTGTTTTGTCAGAAACACCTACTTCTTTCACCTCATACATAGGTTTACCGCGCTCATATTCTTGGTTATATATTTTACCATCGCGGTGAACTTCTGCTTTCAAGTGCGTAGATAATGCATTCACACAGGAAACACCTACACCGTGCAAACCACCTGAAACTTTGTATGTATCTTTATCGAATTTACCTCCGGCGTGAAGAACAGTCATAACCAACTCCAAAGCTGATTTATTTTCTTTTTTGTTGATTCCTGTCGGAATACCACGACCATTATCTTTTACGGAGATCGAATTATCTTCTAAAATAG
Source organism: Sphingobacterium litopenaei (assembly GCF_014692495.1). Lineage (GTDB taxonomy): Bacteria > Bacteroidota > Bacteroidia > Sphingobacteriales > Sphingobacteriaceae > Sphingobacterium > Sphingobacterium litopenaei. The sequence continues at coordinate 37,818 of NZ_JACOIJ010000014.1, forward strand.
TAACAACAATATCATTACAATATCCTGCAACTGCCTCATCGATAGAGTTATCGACTACCTCATATACTAAGTGGTGCAAACCTTTGGGTCCTGTATCACCAATATACATGGAAGGTCTCTTACGTACCGCTTCTAAACCTTCTAAAACCTGAATATTATCCGCTGAATACGTCGTAGGATTGTTTTTTTCTTCGCTCATGAATTAAAAAAAATCTGATTAATTTAACATTCAAAGTTAATAAAAATAAGGGACTTAAACAACCATTTCACGCAACGAAAAACAGGTAATTTCGTCGGACTAGAACGAAAAAAATAACAAAAAATGGAATTTTAATTTTTTTATAGTAGGTTTGTTCCTTAAACTGAAAATAGACATCAAATGAATAGATTTTTATCAAACTTATCGAAAATCACTTTAGGTATCGCTATTGTAGCTGGAGCTGCATCATGTGGTCAAAAGACATCAAATACTACAACTGCAAAAGGTGATAGCACTTCATCTACTGCACCTGCAACTAAAACTGCTGATAAAATTGTTTACGTAAACGCGGACACTTTATCTGCTCAATACGAATATTTCAAAGATGCTAAAGCGAAATTAGAAGGTAAAGCAAAAAAAGCGCAAGAAAATTTACAGTCTAAAGGTCAAGCTTTTCAAAGAGAATTAGCTGAGGCAGAACAAAAAGCTGCGACAATGAGTGCTTCGGAGCGTCAAGCAACAGAAGAAAGATTAGCCCGTAAACAACAAGAATTAGCGCAATTAAATCAAAATGCTTCAGCATCTTTAGCACAAGATGAGCAATCTGAAATGACTGCAGTGTACAACTCTATCACAGAGTACTTGACTAAACACGCAAAAGATAATGGTTACCAATATGTGTTAACTTACTCTAAAACGAATCCTGCAGTAATTTACGCGGATGAAAAATTAGACATCACAAAAGAAGTTGTTGCCGCTTTAAACAAAGAATATAAAGCTAAAAAAACAGACAAAAAATAATAAAGCTTACAGCTATAAAACAAAAAGGGATTTAATCGATGGATTAAATCCCTTTTTGTTTTATTTTTAAATTATAAACAACAATTATGATAGTTCACATCTTGTCTGCTGAATCGCATCCTTTTGAATGGATAGATATCACCAATCCTACTTTAGAAGATTTCAAAGAGTTGAAAGAAAAATTCAATCTGCGAGAAGCTTCCATAAAAGACTGCTTGGAAATTGGTCATCTTCCCAAAATAGAAGAATTTGAGAATTATCATTTTTTGATTATCCGCTCCACACCTCCCAAATTGGAAGAAGCGTCCGATTCATTGACTGAAATTACGGATAGAATTTCCATTTTCTATGGACAGAATTTCGTAATCACCACCCATAGAAGTCAAATTCCCTTTTTAGAGCACATTCAACGTCTAGACAGCAAGAGCAAGGTGCTGTCCTCCAGTAAATCACTTGTTAATACGTTAGTTTCTGAAGCCTTGAAATCATTTGAGACAATGGTATTAGGAGAAATGGCGACAAAATTGGATGAGTACGAGGAGATTGTATTTCTACATCAGAAGCGCAAGCCTTTCCTCAAAAAACTATATTATATCAAGCGACAGATTGATGTAATTCGTTCTATTTTGGTTTTGTATAAAGATATAGTGGATTATTTTCATTTACCAGAATACAGAAATATTTACACCCAAGACCTTCGTGATTTATTTTCGAGAACGAGTACTTTGTATCGCAACGCTTCCGAAAATACAGCACAACTCTTATCTATTTATTTCAATATAGAATCCAATCATACTAATGAGATAATGCGCATACTGACCATTATCTCGGTATTCTTTATGCCATTGACATTTATTGTAGGCGTTTACGGGATGAATTTTGACATCATGCCCGAGTTGCATTGGGAATATGGTTACCCTATAGTACTTTGTTCTATGTTGGGATTAAGCCTAATAATTTACCTTTGGTTCAAAAGAAAGAAGTGGTTATAGCTTATTCGCTTTAGGTGTAGTCGCTATAAATTCTTTTAAGTAATAAGGCTCGAAGTAAATCAAATCTTCGAATTCTTGATTCGTATACTTCTCAAACGCAGCAGCAGATAGATATGCTGATGAATGTTTATAAGTTGTGTCAATCGCGATATTAGCCTGATCCGATAATAAATCTTTCAATTTCGCAGCACCAGAACCAAATAAATGCAGCTGATAATTAGAATAATCAGAAAAAGTATCCGCATCAATAATCTCTGCCTTTGTCTCCTCTACTACCTTTCCTTGACCATTAAAAACCATCATGTACACTTCCATACGACGCGCATCCAGCATCGGAACATATATTACTTCAGACTGTATAGATGATTTCGTAAAGCCTCTATACATACTTTCTAAAGTATTAATAGCCAACAAGGGAATATCTAATGCATAACATAATCCTTTTGCAGTAGACACTCCAATTCGTAAGCCTGTGTAGGAACCTGGACCTTTACTTACTGCAACAGCTGCAAGTTGTGCATAAGTAATATTTGTTCTTTGCAAAAGCTCGTCGATAAACAAGGTCAATTTAGTGGCATGCAAATTTGGTTCTGCCGCATCTATTTGATCTATTACTTGTCCATCCAGACTTAATGATACCGAGCAAACTTCTGTTGCTGTATCTATTTGCAAAATATACGTACTCATTATAACTTAATCAATTAAGGAACAGGATCATGTCCATGTCCACCCCAGGGATTACAACTAGCTATACGTTTGATTGTGAGCCAGCCTCCTTTAAAAGGACCGTACTTCGTTATCGCCTCTTTGCCATATTGCGAACAAGTCGGTGTATAACGACAATTAGCTCCCAACAAAGGCGAAATAAAAAGCTGATAAACTTTTATTATAAACAAAAAAAGGTGTTTCAAACACCACAATAAAAAATTCCATATGCTAAGAAGAAATTTCATGCACTAACTGTTTTAATGTCTTATTCATTTTGACAAATAACAATTCATAACTCAATTCTTCTTTACCAACATATTGAATTGCCATATCCAAATGTAAGGAGAGTTTATTCACTTCCTCATATAAGATTTCATTTTTTTGCAAACGATAGACTTCGCGCATCAATCTTTTGATACGATTACGATCATGTGCTCTTTTGAATCGACGTTTGGATACAGATAGAATTACCTGAACAGGAGCAGATGTAGGCTGGATAGCACCAACCAAAAATACCACTCGGAAAGGGTAAACAATAAAAGAAGAACTACTATGAAAAAGAGAATCAATTTTTCTCCTACTACACAGTCGTTCTTCTTTCGTAAATGTTTTTTTCATTAGATGACTAGTTTGGCCGGAATATAGCCACAGTAAAAGTCACCGGCGCTAAAGAAAAGAATTAGCCTTTGTGACGGTATTCGTCAGAAACTGTTAGACGTTTTCTACCTTTTGCTCTACGAGAAGCTAATACTCTTCTACCATTAGCTGTGCTCATACGCTCTCTAAAACCGTGTTTATTTCTTCTTTTTCTTTGCGAAGGCTGAAATGTTCTTTTCATGACGCTCTATTATCTTTATTTATTTTTCTCTATTAACCAATATTATCCTCTAAGAGGAATGCAAAAGTACTGTATAATTTCAATATATACAAGTATATCAAAGAAAAAAGTTCACAATATGCTGTGAACTTTTTTCTTTCTTAGTAACAGTAAAAACTACTTATTTTTTAATAAATCTCTAATTTCCGTAAGAAGTACTTCTTCATTTGAAGGAGCTGGAGCAGGAGCATCTGCTGGTGCTTCATCTTTTTTCTTCAAAGAATTTATGGCTTTTATAACCACAAAAATACAAAATGCAATAATTAAAAATTGAATTACTACATTAATAAAGTTACCATAATTCAACGTAACTGCCGGATTCAACACTGACCCATCTGGATTGAGAACTGCCTCTTTTAAAGTGATAACTTTTTCTGAAAAATCTACTCCTCCTGTAATTACTCCAATCACGGGCATGATCAAATCATCCACTAATGATGTTACAATCTTACCAAATGCACCACCAATTACTACACCGACAGCCAAATCAATGACATTGCCGCGCATTGCAAATTCCTTAAATTCCTTTATAAATCCCATAAATTTTTTATTTTAATGAAACAAAAATAACTATAAAAGTTCTAAATTTGATAATACAATTATAACCGTAAATTTATATCACTTAAAATGGTTACATTTACTCGTTATTATTATTTTAAAATAATAAAATTTTTCCTATTTTAAGAAAAGTATAAATAAAAAACAACACACCAAATCACCATATGAACAGTATACTTATTGCAGACGACCACAGTATAGTACGTTTCGGTACTGCTGTAGCCATAAACGAGTCTTTCAAAGACGCGCAAATTACGCATGCCTCCACTATCAAGGAAGTGTATTCGCATCTGAATTTCAAACGCTTTGATCTTCTTCTTTTGGATATCAATATGCCTGGTGGAAACAATATTAACGTAATTAAAGAAATTTTAGATTTACAATCTGATATCAAAATATTAGTTTTCTCCTCCTATGATGAGAACATTTACGCCCTTCGTTATATTGAAGCAGGAGCTGCTGGGTATTTGAATAAAAACACAGCCATGGAGGAGCTGAATAACGCCATTACAAGCATTCAAGAAAGAGGAAAGTATATGTCTCCCGCTGTACGTGATTTGTACATACAAAAATTGACAAGCACCAAATCAAGCATCGACAAGGTTAATCCTCTTAATAAATTATCTAACCGCGAAATGGATGTAGCTAAACATCTCATTGAAGGTCATGGAATATTAGAAGTGTCAAACCTACTAGATTTGAGTTCGTCTACTGTGAGTACGTACAAGAGCCGTATTTTCGAAAAATTAGGTGTTACTAATATCCCTGAATTAATAGAATTATTTAAACTACACGCACAAAACACATATTAAAATAATATTACTTTTTATAAAAATAGGAAAGGCTCAACATATGTTGAGCCTTTCTATTATAATATATTTTGGGGTATATTAATCTACATTGTCATGTAAGAATGAATTATTGGAACGAATCTCTGTCACACCATCATCGAATGATAATGTGAAACGTGAAACTTGTGAATCAGATGAATGAGGTACATCATCCAAAGACTTTTGTTTTCTTTTATAAGCCGGCTCGTTTTCTAATTCTTGTAAACCGTTGGAAGATTTTAATTTCATACTCAACTCTTTAAGACGTAGGATACGCTCTTTAGTTTTCAAAAGTTGGTCTTCGAAATTTACTTCTTCTTCTACCTTCACAGTATTGTGTGTAAATGTAGAAGTATGATTTGTTTCAACAATATTATTAACCTCTTCTTCTACTTCTTCGTTCACCTTTTCATCATAAGCATCGAATACTGTAGGTAATTTAAATTCAAATACAGAAGGTGAAGTTTTCAATTCAAAACCACCGTTATCTTCCGTATTTTCCTCTGCAGTAATTTCTTCTTGAACATCTAACGTATGACGTACTACATTTGACTCTTGTACGGCAACATTAGAAACATTATTTGATTTAATAGGATTGAATAAATCAACTTGAGGAGCAGTTGCAGACTGAGCAACATTCGTAGGAGTAACAGGAGTTACATAAGTCGATGTTACTGGAGCTGCAGACTTTTCAGCAAATTGATTTTGAGAAACAGGTTTCACAAAAGAATGAACTGTTTCAGGAGTCAAAGGCAAAGCAACTTTTTCGTTTTCTCTTTCTTTCTGACGTTCTTCGGCAGTTTGGAAACCAGTAGCAATAATGGTTACAGACAAGTCTTCTTCTAGGTTTTCGTCGATACAGTTACCCCAGATTAAGTCCGCTGTTAAACCAGCTTTCTCTTGAATATAGTCAGTAATAATAGCCACCTCATCCATAGTTACTTCTTTTCTACCAGAAGTAATATTTAATAAAATGTAACGAGCACCTTCAATCTCATTATCTTTCAATAATGGAGAAGCTAATGCACCTGTTACCGCTTTAATAGCACGATCATCGCCTGTAGCGATATGGTTACCCATAATAGCGACACCACTATCATTCATCACTGTACGTACATCTTTGAAATCGACGTTTACGTAACCAGGAATAGTAATAATTTCGGCAATACCTTTCGCAGCAGTAGTCAATATATCATCTGCTTTAGCAAAAGCAGCAGTCATAGTTAAGTTTCCGAAGATCTCACGCAATCTATCATTCGAGATTACTAAGTATGAATCCACATATTTGCGCAATTCATTCAAACCTTCTTCAGCTTGAGAACGACGTTTTTTACCTTCGAATGTGAAAGGAGTTGTGATAATCGCTACAGTAAGGATACCCATTTCTTTAGCTGCTTTAGCTAACACGGGACTTGCTCCGGTACCTGTACCACCACCCATACCAGCAGTTATAAATAACATTTTGGTATTGGTACCTAGCATTCTTTTGATATCATCAATACTTTCGATAGCAGAGTTTTCACCTACATCAGGATCGGCACCAGCACCCATACCTTCAGTAAGACTAGCTCCCAATTGTACTTTGTTAGGAATAGGACTTAATTCCAATGCTTGCGCATCGGTATTACACACTATAAAATCAACTCCACTGATCCCTTGCTTGTACATGTGATTAACGGCATTACCACCGCCACCACCAACACCTATAACCTTGATTATAGATGATTGCTCCTTTAACATTTCAAATTGTATCGACATAATAATATCCTATTTTTAAAGAACTGCCAAGCTTACCTATTAAACCAAACTCAACAATTCGAATGTAATAATACCAAAATCTTAACAAGAGTTTTCCACATTTGTGAAATTGTGGAAAACTCATTCCGTTGTGGAAAAATTATTTTTTCCCGATAAAAGTTTCGTCGTCTATTTCTTGATTATCCTTGATAAATTCTGAGATAATTTTTGTAAACCAACTCTCTTTTTTGCTTTGTTTGTCGGCAATTTCTTTCACTTGCTCTTTACGTGGTTTTTTAAGCTCACGCTCTTCAAAAGCCATTTCTTGCTCGTCTTCGACAGCTTGAATACCTTTAATCAACAAACCAATACTTGTCGCATACATTGGGGATTTCATCTCTTCCAATGTTTGTTTGTTCAACATGTCAGTTTTCGCCAAATATTCATTTGGATAACCAATACGACAATCGATACCTGTGATGTACTCTACCAATTGAACCAAGTGTTTCAATTGCGCACCACCACCTGTAATCACGATACCAGCAATTAATTTATCCTCATAACCAGAAGATTTAATTTCGTAATACACGTGCTCAATGATCTCTTCCATTCTAGCTTGTATGATGTAAGCTAAATTTTTAACGGAGATTTCTTTCGAATCACGACCACGAATACCTGGAACGCAGATAACTTCGTTTTCTTTATTTTCATCAGCTAAAGCTGATCCGTATCTTACTTTTAATTGCTCAGCTTGATTTCTAAGGACAGCACAACCTTGACGAATATCTTCTGTGACAATATTACCTCCTAATGGAATTACAGCAGTATGACGGATAATACCTTCGTGGAAAATTGCCACATCAGTAGTACCACCACCAATATCAACAAGAACTACACCAGCCATTTTTTCTTCTTCATCCAATACAGCTTCGGATGATGCTAACGGCTCAAGTACTAATGAAGATACCTCTAAATCAGAGTTATCCACACATTTCTTGATGTTTTTAATATCAGTTACACGACCTGAGATGATATGGAAATTAGCTTCCATGCGACGACCAGCCATCCCAATTGGTTCTTTGATACCTGGTTCATTATCAATCGTAAACTCTTGAGGCAACACATGAATAATTTCTTCACCCGGAGGCAAAACCAATTTATACATATCAGAAATCAAACGCTCTACATCCATACGGTTGATTTCATCATCATCGTTCTTAGTTAAAATACCACGATGTTGAATACTTTTGATATGTTGACCGGCGATACCAACATTAACTACTTTAATATCCACATTGGACTGTCCTTCTGCCAAAGAAACAGCTTCACGGATACTAAATACAGTCTTTTGAATATTAGCAACCACCCCACGGTTCACACCAGCAGATTCTGCCTTACCCACACCTAATAATTCAATTTTGTTTGTACCACTGCGTCGTCCTACAGTAACACAAATCTTTGTCGTACCGATATCTAAACCAACGATGATCGGATTTTCTTTTTCATTGTCTGTAATTCTTGGTTTCATATGCTGTATTTTTAATTTTTCATGTTAATTTTCATCTGCAAGCTATCCATGTACCATCCTTCTCTCCGTTCACAGATGATTTGTCCGCCGTACTTCACATTCACTTTAGCGTACGCTTCTGTTCCTACTTTTGGCAATATATTTTTATAATACATTTCCAATCTTTTGAGTTTGTAATCCAAAGAATCTGCTGAGCCGACAACCAACACTTCTTTGCCTACACGTGGAATTAATTCAATATCATTCTGTTCATTAACATAAATCTGAACAATCTGATTTTCCCACAAATCATTGCCCTTCACATGGTCCACGATGTGGACTAGGTCTTTCACCATTTTGGTTTCTACTTGCTCCAACGGCTTCGTGTAACTTTCACGGATTTTACCATTAGCCACCAACACATGGGGCACATATTTCAATGTTACTGGAATTTTATGTCCCTTTGTATCCACATAAAACTCGCGTCCATCCTGGTTAATCACACGCAAAACGACTTCACGCTGTCGAACATTGACATTGACTGTCCCATCCATGTCGGTATGAATCTCGGCATTTGACACATATGGTAACTTTTCAATAGCTTGTTCTATTTCTTCAAACTTTATAGTTTTCAATTCTTTACCTGTAATGGTACCGAATTGATTGTTAATCATTTTTGAAATATCATGTTGGTCAATAAAAGTTTCTTTACCTTCCACATTTACTTTCAAAGATTTGCAAACCTGAGCAGCATCTTTATGATTAATCAGACTCATGAGCACGATCAAACCAGCCAAGGCCGCAATGCCAAGGAAAGTATAGAAAACTAGCCCCCATCTGATATTCTTCATATTATTGTTCTAAAATTGCTTTCAATGGTTTTATTAATCTATCAATATCTCCTGCTCCTACCGTTACTACTAATTCTGGCTTTTCATTTTTGATGAAACCCAACACTTCCTCTGGAGATACCACGCGCTTGTTGTCTGATTTTACTTTATCCAATAACCAAGAAGAAGTAACACCTTCAATGGGTAATTCACGCGCTGGGTAAATTTCCATCAACAATAATTCGTCCGCCATACCCAAAACTTCAGCAAATCCATCCACGAAATCACGCGTACGTGAGAATAAGTGTGGCTGGAATACCACTGTTAGTTTTTTATTAGGGTACAACTTATGCAAGGATGATAAAAATGCGCGCAACTCTTCTGGATGGTGTGCATAATCATCTATATAAATTGACTTTTCGTTACGAACGATATATTCAAAACGTCTTTTAGCTCCTCTAAAATTCGCTAATGCTGCAACAATTTTATCTTGTTCAATCTTAAGTAACAAAGCAACTGTAATAGCTGCCACAGCATTTTCAATATTGTGAAGCCCCGCAATTCCCATTTTGATATGCTCGAGACGAAAATCCCCTTTAACATAATCAAAATAGAATTCGCCATCCACTACTTTAATATTCTCTGCATGCGCATCCGCTTGCTCGTCTTTTGAATAAGAAATATCTCCAGAGAATGGCAATCCTTTTTTCACGATACGATGACCACCTTCTACCACTCTGTCTAAATACATTTGAAATGACTCGATCAAATGCGATTCATCTCCGTAAATATCCAAGTGATCAGCATCGGCAGAAGTCACAACTGCAATATTTGGATGCAACGTCAAGAATGAACGATCGTACTCATCCGCTTCAACTACGACTACATTATTATTTCCGTACAATACATTCGTATTATAATTAGAACTAATACCACCTAAGAAAGCCGAACAATCATATCCAGAATCTTTCAAGATATGGGCAATCATAGTCGAAGTCGTCGTCTTACCATGCGTACCTGCTACACCAATAGTGAAACGGCTCGCACTGATAAAACCTAAAACTTGCGAACGCTTAAAAAGCTCAAATCCTTTATCAATAAAATAATGCTTGATTTTCGAATCCTTTGGAATAGCAGGTGTGAAAATCACTAAACTTTCTTCCGAAGGTTGAGCAAATCCCGAAGGAATTAAACTCGCGTCATCTTGATAAATAATATCAATACCTTCTTCTACTAAGGCAATAGTTAAATCTGTCTCTGTACGATCATAACCCGACACTTTACATCCCAAATGTTGGAAGTAACGTGCCAAACCACTCATACCAATACCACCGATACCGATAAGATAAACTTGCTTTACTTGATCAATATTTATCATTCCCTTATTTTATTATTTTTAAAACCTCATGAGCAATTACATCATCTGCATCCAATAAGGCTAGCCTTTTGATGTTATCTTCTAAGTCGTTCATTTTACTTTCATCCTTCAATAATGCTAAAGCTTTGTCTACTAAATGATGACGAGCTTCTACATCTTTCACTATCAATGCGGCATTTTTATTCACTAATGCCATTGCATTTTTAGTTTGGTGATCTTCGGCAACATTCGGTGATGGCACCAAAATCACGGGTTTGCCTACTACGCACAATTCTGAAATTGTACCAGCACCCGCTCTCGCGATAATCAAATCGGCAGCGGCATATGCATAATCCATACGTTGTAAAAACGGCATCATTTTCACATTGTAAGGTAAATCTTGAATTTCTTTATTCAATGTTTCATGATAATAGCTTCCACACTGCCAAATGACTTGCACATCTGCGTCTTTGAATTTTTCAAATGCTTGCTTAACACAGTCATTCAATGTTCCAGCCCCAAGACTTCCTCCTGTTACCAGAATTGTTTTCTTTCCTGCTTCCAACTCAAAGAAAACCAATGCTTCGCCTTTTTTGCCTTCGATATCTACCGAAGGACGACGAATGGGATTTCCTGTCAACAACACTTTTTCCGCAGGAAAAAACTTGTCCATACCTTCATAGGCTACGCAAACTTTCTTTGCCTTACCTCCTAAACTCTTATTCGTCTTACCTGCAAAAGAATTTTGCTCCTGGATCAACGTAGGCAAGCCCATCATGTTTGCCATCATCAACAATGGACCTGAAGCATATCCACCAACACCTACTGCAACATCGGCTTTGAAATCCTTTATTATTTTTCTCGCTTTCAACAGACTATTAATCATTTTGAAAGGAAGAGAAATGTTCTTCAATAATGAAGAACGATTAAAACCTTGAATATCTAACCCAACGATTGTATATCCAGCAGCAGGTACTTTCTCCATTTCCATCTTACCGTTTGCACCTACAAATAAGATCTCAATATCAGGTTCGATACGGCGCAAGGCATTCGCTATTGCAATTGCCGGAAAGATATGCCCTCCAGTTCCACCACCACTTATGATTACTTTATGCGCCATAATCAATTTTCTTTATACTGTACCTACTACCACTTTTTTAGGAGAAGCTGTTTTTGGAGCAGTAATATTACCTTCCTGCAACTCCTCTTTATTTTTTAATTCCTCGATACTTCTACTTACCGAAAGAATAATACCTAATGCAACACTTGTAAATAATATCGACGTACCACCCATACTTACCAATGGCAATGGCACCCCTGTTACTGGTCCTAAACCAACAGCTACCGCCATATTTGCTAAGGCCTGAATAGTCAGACTAAATCCTAATCCTGCCGCCAAAAAAGCACCGAACGCTCGCGGACTTAATGTCACAATACGAATCACACGATACATCAAAGCCAAATACAGCATGATCAAAATGACTCCACCAATAGTTCCATATTCTTCGATAATGATTGCAAAGATGAAATCCGAATATGGGTGCGGCAACACATTACGTTGAATACTATTTCCTGGTCCTTTTCCAAACAAACCGCCTGTTGCTATCGCAATTTTTGCATTATTAGCTTGGAAGTTTTTATCTTCTTGAAATGGCACTGTCGCAGCAACACCATCCACTTTTTCTGTTTTGAAGAAACCTTCAATACGGCTCATATATGTAGCACGGCGAGGACCTAATAGAATAACCAGCGCCAAAAGCACTCCTCCGCCCACACATACAATTCCAATTTGCTTTGCACTTACACGACCTATCAACAGCAACAATACACTCGTTCCAAACAACATCAATGCTGTCGATAAATTGGCCCATGCAATCAAAACAAAAACCGCACAAACAGTTCCCATGATTGGGATAAATGATTTTTTCAAATCCTTAATTTCGTGCGCTTTACGTGAAAGCATTCGCGCCAAAAACGTAATCAAAGCCAATTTTGCTAAATCGGATGTTTGAAAGGTCTGATTAATTACTGGAATGGTAACCCAACGTGAAGCGTCGTTCACATTGTTACCGAAAATCAACGTATAAAACAACAATGGAATAGTAATTACCATTAAGATTTTCGATATACCAGCGTACCATCTGTAATCGAGTTTATGAGACAAATACATCAAAACTAAACCCACAGCAATAATGGAGAAGTGCTTCACCAAATACAATTCTGTTCCTTTGCCTTCTTTATAAGCCAAAGTACCTACCGAACTATATACAGCAAGCAAAGACCATCCTGATAAGATTATCACGATAATCCAGATCCATTTATCGCCTTTTAGTTTTGAAAAGATTTGCTCCATAACTAAACTATAATGCCATTACAGCTTCCTTAAATTTATCGCCTCTTTCTTCGTAATTTTTGAACCAATCGAAACTTGCACAAGCTGGAGACAACAATACAGTATCACCTTTTTCTGCAATATGCGATGCAATGTTTACAGCGTCATCCATCGAAGAACTGTTTACAATTACCTCAACTTCATCTTCGAAAGCATCGTGAATACGAGAAGTGTCTTTACCGATACAGATAATTGCTTTTACTTTTTGTTTTACCAAATCACGAAGCATATCGTAATCGTTTCCTTTATCTACTCCACCTAATAACAGAACGATGTTTGTAGAGAAGCTTTCCAAAGCGTACCACACGGAATTCACATTCGTAGCCTTAGAATCGTTAATGTAATTTACACCACCAATCAGCGCGACATGTTCTAATCTATGCTCAATATTCACATACGATCCCATGCTTTCTTTCATGCTTTGGTTGCGTAATTCTTGCACTTTGGCAATTAAGCCAGATGCCATATTATTATAGACATTGTGCTTTCCTTGTAATGATAACTCTTCAATATTCATCTCAAACTCGTCTCTATTAGGTAAGTTAATTTTCACATTTTTATTTTCGTCCAAATAAGCACCGATTTCAACAATCTGCTCTTGTGTCATAGGCAATTGCTGTGCTTTTATTTCAAATCTTGGCAACGCTTTTACCGTTTCTTCATCATCCAAACAGTAGATGAAATAGTCTTCAGGAAATTGATTTTGAATCATGCGGAATTTAGAATTCACATAATTCTCCATCTTGTATTCATAGCGGTCCAAATGGTCCGGTGTAATATTTAATATCACGGCTACATCCGCACGGAAATGATACATATCATCCAACATAAAACTGGAAATTTCTAACACATACGTATCATAAGATTCACGAGCCACCTGCAAAGCGAAGCTTTTGCCAATGTTACCCGCAAGACCTACATTTTGTCCCGCTTTTTGGAGCATGTAATAGGTCAACATTGTCGTCGTCGACTTACCATTTGACCCTGTGATACAAATTAATTTTGCATCTGTATATTGTGCTGCAAACTCAATTTCTGAGATCACAGGTATATTCAAAGAACGAAGCTTCTTAATCAAAGGCGCCTTTTCAGGAATACCGGGACTTTTGACAATAACAGCAGCATTCAAAATCAAATCTTCTGTATGCTGTCCAGATTCAAAAGCAATTCCTTCTTCTTCTAATATTGCTTGATATGAATCAGCAATACTCCCCATATCCGATACAAAAACATCAAAGCCTTTGTCTTTACCCAATATGGCAGCTCCAACTCCGCTTTCACCTGCTCCAAGGATTACCAAACGTCCCGACTGCGGATAATAGGTATTTGCTATATTTCCCATATTATCTAACTTTTAATGTTACTATTGTCAAAATCGCTAAGATCACCCCCACAATTACAAAACGCGTAACGATTTTAGCCTCGTGATAACCTTTCTTTTGATAATGGTGATGTAATGGCGACATCAAAAAGATTCGTCTGCCTTCACCAAATCTTTTCTTGGTGTATTTGAAGTACGATACTTGTAAAATCACAGAAAGATTTTCGATCAAAAACACACCACATAAGATTGGAATTAACAATTCTTTACGAATCAAAATCGCAAATGCCGCAATAATACCACCGATAGCTAATGACCCTGTATCTCCCATGAAGACTTGCGCAGGAAAAGCATTGTACCACAAAAATCCAGTACACGCTCCCACAAATGCTCCCGCAAAAATCACCAGCTCACCCGAATTAGGGATATACATAATATTCAGGTAGTCAGAGAAAATAATGTTACCCGAAACATACGCCAAAATCGCTATGGTTATACCAATAATGGCGGAAGTACCCGTCGCAAGACCATCAATACCATCGGTAATGTTTGCACCATTGGAAACGGCTGTAACAATGAAAACAACGACAACCAAGAACAACCCAAATGTTGCCCAAGGATTATCTATACCAATCACAGTCAATACTTTAGAATAATCGAACTCATTATCCTTGTAAAAAGGAATATTTGTTTTTGTAGACTTCACATTATCCGCATAGGTTGTCTCGCCCGTGCTAGGATTCACCACCACTTCAACAGGTTTATCCGAAGTAGGATTCAAAACTTGCTCACGAACTACAATATCCGGATGGAAATACATTGTAATAGCAATTAGAATTCCTAAGCCAACTTGACCAACTACCTTAAAACGACCTGCTAAACCTTCTTTATTCTTTTTAAATACTTTGATATAATCATCTAAGAAACCAATTGCCCCCATCCAAAGAGTGGTAACAATCATAATGATGATATAAATGTTGTCTATTTTTGCAAACAGTAAAGTGGGAATCAAAATACCAGCGATGATAATCAAACCACCCATCGTTGGCGTACCTTGTTTCGTTTTCTCCCCCTCTAAACCTAAATCGCGAATAGTTTCACCTACTTGTTTTTTGTGCAATAATCGGATCAATCGGCTACCATAAACTGTCGTAATGATAAGCGATAAAATAACCGCCATCGCAGTACGAAACGAAATATATTGAAACAATCCCGATCCTGGGATCTTCCAATTTTCTTGTAGCCAATCAAATAAATAATATAACATCGTTCCCCTTATTGTTCGTTAAATGTATTTTCCAACTCCTCTCTATCATCAAAATGATGACGCACCCCATTTATTTCTTGATATTTTTCGTGTCCTTTTCCTGCTACCAACACAATATCACCAGGATTAGCCAAATGAACCGCAGCACGGATAGCTTCACGACGATCTGTAATGCTAAACGTATTTTTCTTCTTCTCTGGCGAAATTCCCACTTCCATATCTTTGATAATCTGTACAGGATCTTCAGTACGCGGATTATCAGACGTGATAATCAATTTATCACTGTATTTCAATGCCACATTCGCCATTTCTGGACGTTTTGTTTTATCTCTGTCACCACCACAACCTAATACCGTGATGATTTGCTGACCTGCGTTACGTAAATCTTTTACTGTTTCTAACACATTTTCCACCGCGTCAGGCGTATGTGCATAATCCACAATTCCAACAATTCCCGATTTCGAACGAACCGTTTCGAATCTTCCTTCCGCACCTGAAATTTCACTTAAAGCAACTAATACTTTTTGTGTTTCCTGTTCCAACAGAATAGCAGAAGCGTATACCGCTAATAGATTATAAGCATTAAATCCCCCTACTAATTTCACCCACAAATCATGCGCATCAATTTGCAACAACATGCCATCAAAATGTGACTCCAATACTTTCGCTTTAAAGTCAGCCATATTTTGAAGACCATAGGTTTTACGGTGCGCAAATGTATTCTGAAGCATTACGTTTCCGTTTTTATCATCCACATTCGTCAAGGCAAATGCAAAACCATCCAAATCATCAAAGAATTTTTTCTTCGCTTTGATATAGTTATCAAATGTGCCGTGGAAATCTAAATGGTCGTGTGTAATGTTGGTGAAAATCCCACCAGCAAAACGCAAACCTACAATTCGTTGCTGCACAATTGCATGAGAACTCACCTCCATAAAACAATAGTCACATCCATCATCCACCATTTGACACAATAGCTTATTCAAAGCCACCGGGTCTGGAGTGGTATGTGTCGCTGGCACTACAGTCGAACCAATTCTATTTTCAACAGTTGAAAGCAATCCTACATGATAGCCCATTTGTTTAAAAAGATTGAATAATAAGGTTGCTACCGTAGTTTTACCATTTGTACCTGTCACACCAACAAGTTTCAAGTTTTGAGAAGGATTACCGTAAAAATTACCTGCAATAATTCCCAAAGCATAAGCGCTATCACTTACTTTAATGTAGGTAACTTCTGAATTAATATCTTCTGGCAAATCTTCCAGCACAACTACAGCCGCATTACTCTCAATAGCTTTCGCTAAATACAAATGACCGTCTGTATGCACACCACGCACCGCTACAAAAAGAGAACCTTGCTGCACTTGTCTAGTGTCAAACGTAATAGCATTCACCTCCACGTCAAGTGAACCAATCACCTGCAAAACAGGAATAGCGTGCAACAACTCTTTTAATATCATATCAATTCAATTCTAGTGATACATTAGAACCTATTTTCAATCTTTGTCCAGGTGTTAAAGATTGCGCAATGACTTTACCTTTGCCAACTACTTTCGTTTTAAAACCTGCATTTTCCATTGTAAAAATTGCATCGACTAAGCCCATACCTTTTACATTTGGAACTAAACCTTCTTTTATATTTACCTCCATAAATGGAACACCTTGATGAGCTACCGCAGAGTCGCCCTGACTGATAACATTCCAATTTTGAGGATTAAATCCTAAAGCTTGATACACCTTTAATGATGATTCTTTCGAACCATTCAATGTTAATGGCGTACGTGAACCAGCTGTATTAACAGCTTTATTCGCAAATGTGCCATGCAATTTCATATCATTAGCATACACCATATCCGCTAATTCTTTGAACACCGGACCAGCGACCGAACCACCATAGTATCCATTGCGTGGATTACGAATCACCACAATCATGGAGTACCTTGGATTCTCTGCTGGAAAATACCCTGCAAAAGAGGATTGATAACGTCTAGCACCGTATCCACGAGAATTATCCGCCATCTGCGCAGTTCCCGTTTTTCCGGCCGCTGTATACCAAGGACTTGTCAATTTCTTGCCCGTACCTTCAATCATCACCCCTTCAAGCATTCCTTTCATTTTGCTAATAGCTTCCGGAGACGCCATTTGCTTATTGATTACGCGAGCTTCAAAACGCTCAACTGTATTTCCCAAGTGTCTAATTTCTTTCACAAACAACGGCGCAATCATTTTACCATTATTTGCCACCCCGTTGTACAATGTCAACGTCTGTAATGGTGTCAACAAAAGTTCGTAGCCGTAAGCCATTTGTATTAAAGACAATTTACTCCAGGACTTACTTTGTGGAGTTTTCACAACCGGAATTCCCTCTCCTGGTATTTGCAAATGCAATGGCTCATGTAAGCCCCAACTATGTAATTTCGAAGTATACTTCGATGGATTATCGCCGTAATGCTGGTTCACCAACTTGGTAATCCCTACGTTAGAAGATTCCTCAAAAGCTTCTTTTACCGTAACTATAGACTTCTTCGGAGCATGCGAATCACGAATGGTGTGCGAAGGAACTTTATATGTTCCGTTTCCAATATCAACCTTAGTCGTCGTGTCTACATACCTATCATCAAGCAAGGCTAAATACGAAGCCAATTTAAATGTCGATCCTGGATCAGCACGCTGAGCTATCGCATAATTAAATTTCTCACGATACTCCCCGTCCTTATCTTTGGTAAAGTTGGCTATAGCTCGAATTTCACCAGTTTGCACTTCCATCAGCACCACACAACCCTCATCCGCATTACTGACAACCATTTGTTTACCCAGTGCGCGTTGTGCCATATCCTGCATATTCACATCGATAGTCGAAATAATATCCGACCCATCAACTGGCGCAACCTCCACCTCTCTATTCAATGGAACCCAAACACCGCCCGCAATACGTTGCATCATTTGTGCCCCACTTGTACCTTCGATATAATCTCCGTAAGCACCTTCTAACCCCACTCTAAACTCATCATTCTTGTAACCAATTGTCCGAGCAGCAAGATTTGTAAAAGGCAAAATTCTTTTGTTTTGTCGCACCGCAACCAAACTGCTGGAGTATCTTCTTTTCCCTTCTCTAAACGTTTTAAACAAAGGAAAGGTCTTTAAGACCTTCAAATCTTGATGCGAAACAGCACGTTTCAACAACACATAACGTTGTTTTTTACTTCTCGCCTGTTTTAAAATCGTCAAATACTGACGAGAAGATTTATCTTTAAAGAAGCCCGCTAGTTTTGATGCCAACGAATCCACTTTATTATTGAAAACTTCATTGTATTCTACAGGAATCGACATCGCATCAAAACGAATTTCATATTCCGGAACCGAAGTAGCCAACAGACTACCATCTACCGAATAAATATTTCCCCTTGCCGCCTCAACTACGCGCTCTTGAATAGTTAAACTATCTGCTATCGTTCTCCATTTATTTCCATCCACATACTGCAAGTGCAAAAGCTTAGCAAAAACTGCCAAAGCTCCAAATACCATCAAGCCAAAAGCCAGGTATACACGCACTAATATGGACTTCCTTATATTCATCCTAAGTAATAAACCTACTTATTCTTCCTCTTTTACAATCTCAAGTTTAATTGGCGGCTCAGTACGCTCTTTCAAACCAAGCGTATCCGCTCTTTTGGCTATCTCCGACTGCGTAGTCAATTTCATCAACTCCGCAGACAACGACTTATAATCCCAACTCAACTCTTTCACCTCTCTACCCAAACGATCAATCTGTCTCACCGTACGCTCCGCTAAGTGGCGATTCGAAATATACAACAACGCTAATAACGCTAAGAAAGCACCAAAAGGTAGATTCTTTGTCACTAAATAAGTAGACAATTTAGCCGGTGAAAATAGATTACGAAGAAAACTACGTGTTTCCTCCACCTTCTCCTCTACCGACTCCGAGATTTCCTCTTGAACATCTTCACTCAGCTCTTCGTTACGTAACGTATTTCTTCTCGCCATAACGCTTCCAGCTAGTTATCAATCTTTTCCGCAACGCGCAATTTTGCACTTCGCGAACGGTTATTTCTCTGCAACTCTTCTTCAGAAGCTGTAATCGCCTTGCGTGTGATTACACAGAACGGTTTTATCTCATTGCCAAAAAAGTCTTTCTCCACCTCACCTTTAAACTTCCCTTTCAACATGAAATTTTTCACCAAACGATCTTCCAAAGAATGGTAAGACATAATTACCAAACGACCACCTTCTTTAAGAACAGAAATACTTTGCAGCAAAAACTCTTGCAAAGCTTCCAATTCTTTATTTACCTCAATACGCAACGCTTGAAAGACCTGAGCATGATATTTATGTTCTTTACCTTTCGGCACCATCTTTTTTATCACCTCTTTCAGTTCCGCTACCGTATTGATTTCTTTCGCTAATCGCGCAGTAACTATAGTTTTGGCTAAAGATTTTGCATTTTGTACCTCTCCGTACATTCCGAAAATGCGATGCAAATCCTCTTCAGCATAAGTATTCAATACTTTTCGCGCATCCAAATCAGACACCTGATCCATACGCATATCCAAATCCGCATCAAAGCGAATAGAAAAACCACGTTCCGCATCATCAAATTGATGAGAAGAAACCCCAAGATCACCCAAGATCCCGTCAACTTCTTTCACACCTTCAAGGCGCAGGTAGTTTTTCAAGAAACGAAAGTTTTGATGAACCAACACAAAACGTTCGTCATCGATAGCATTATTTATTGCATCAGGATCTTGATCAAAAGCAATCAATTTACCTTTAGGACCTAATCGCTTTAAAATCTCACGAGAATGACCTCCACCACCGAAAGTCACATCTACATAAACCCCATCCGGCTTAATATCCAAAGCTTCCATGCATTCATGAAGCATTACTGGCACGTGATACACTTGTTCATTAGACATTAAAACCTCCTTCTAGATCAAAATCTCCCATTACTGATTCCGCTAAATCCGAGAAGTCTTCCTCAGAAATAGCATTCATCTTCTCGTCGTACTTCGCTTTAGACCACAACTCTACTTTGCTTAGGTTACACACCAACACCAAATCAGAACCCACTTGCGCGTAATCCAACAAAGGCTTAGGCAAAAGCACACGACCCGCAGAATCCAACATCAATTCCATAGCTCCGCTCGTAAATTTTCGTACGAAATCACGGTTCTTAGCCTGAAACTGATTTAATCTTGCCAATTGCGACAAGATCCTATTCCATTCGGCGCGAGTATAAATCACTAAATTTCCATCGAAGCCACGATTAACAACAAGCCCTTCACGCTCCACGTCAGGCAACTGACGCTTGAGCGCTGCAGGAACCACCATTCTTCCTTTGGCGTCCAGCTTGCATTCGTATTCTCCGATTAAAAAATTCATCTTTAGTCTATACCTCTAATCAAATTTAATGTAAAAGTATACACTTTCTCCCACATACTCCCACATTCCCCCACAAAAAAGTTTTCCACATCAAATTTCCGCTACAATTAACTCCTAAAAAAATCGCTTATTTCTGATATTCAGGCGTATTTTTATTGAAAATCAAGAAGTTAATTTTTAAAGTCCACAATGTCATTTTTGTGCAACAAAACAACTTTTTTAACTCCTTTTCACACCTGAAAGTTGAATAATATTCGCGTAAGTGGGGGAAAGTGGTAGATAGAATAAGTGTCATATATTTCGTAAAAAAAGACTCAAAATCTCCCCATTTTATTTCTCAGATTGGATTCGTTATTGTCGGCTAAAACCGATAATTTTGCAGGATATATTTTCTACTTTATAAATATGTATAGAAGTCATAATTGCGGCGAACTCCGAATCGCCGATGTAAATAAGGAAGTAACTCTTGCTGGTTGGGTACAAAAATCTCGCGACAAAGGTTTCATGATTTGGGTGGATTTACGTGATCGCTACGGAATCACACAATTGATCTTTGATGAAGCACGTACAGAAGCTAGCGTCATGCAATTGGCTAAATCTTTAGGTCGTGAATTCGTAATCCAAGTAAAAGGTACGGTTATCGAACGCGAATCTAAAAACAGTAATATTCCTACAGGAGAAATTGAAGTTTTGGTAAATGAATTAACTATTCTTAACGAAGCGCAACTTCCTCCTTTCACTATTGAAGACGAAACTGATGGCGGTGAAGATATTCGTATGAAATATCGCTACTTAGACATACGTCGTAATCCGGTTAAAAACAGCTTGTTGTTCCGCCACAAAGTAGCTCAAGAGGTTCGTAACTACTTATCCAATTTAGATTTCTGTGAGGTAGAAACACCTTATTTAATCAAATCAACTCCAGAAGGAGCTCGTGACTTTGTCGTGCCTTCTCGAATGAACCCAGGACAATTTTACGCGTTACCACAATCTCCTCAAACATTCAAACAGTTGTTGATGGTCGCGGGAATGGATCGTTATTTCCAAATCGTAAAATGTTTCCGTGATGAAGATTTACGTGCGGATCGACAACCTGAGTTCACACAAATCGACTGCGAAATGTCTTTCATTGAGCAAGAAGATATCTTGAACGTATTCGAAGGTTTGACACGTCATTTATTAAAGAAAATTCACAATATCGATATCGAAAAATTCCCACGCATGACTTTTGATGAGGCTATGCGTACATACGGTAACGATAAACCAGATATTCGTTTCGGCATGAAGTTCGGTGAATTGAACGCTGTAGCACAACACAAAGAGTTTGCTGTATTCAACAACGCTGAATTAGTAGTTGGTATTGCGGTACCAGGCGCTGCTTCCTATACGCGTAAAGAAATCGACACTTTAATTGATTGGGTAAAACGTCCTCAAGTAGGCGCTTCAGGTATGGTTTACGTGAAATGTGAGGCGAATGGTCAATACAAATCTTCTGTAGATAAATTTTACGATCAGGCTGACTTAGCAAAATGGGCTGAAGCAACAGGCGCTAAAGAGGGGGATTTGATTTTGGTATTATCGGGTCCGGCAAACAAAACAAGAGCTCAACTTTCAGCTTTACGTATGGAATTGGGCAACCGTATGGGCTTACGTAAGCCAGATGAATTTGCTCCGCTTTGGGTTGTTGACTTCCCGTTATTGGAGTGGGATGAAGAAACAGATCGTTACCACGCGATGCACCACCCATTCACTTCACCAAAACCAGAAGACATGCACTTATTGGATACTGATCCAGGTAAAGTTCGTGCTAATGCTTATGATTTGGTATTGAATGGTAATGAAATCGGTGGAGGTTCTATCCGTATCCACGATAAAGAAACACAAGCTTTAATGTTCAAACATTTAGGATTTACTGCTGAGCAAGCACAAGAACAATTCGGTTTCTTAATGAATGCCTTCCAATACGGAGCTCCTCCACATGGTGGTTTGGCATTTGGTTTAGACCGTTTGGTAGCTATTTTAGGTGGTCAAGAAACTATACGTGATTTCATCGCATTCCCTAAAAACAATTCAGGTCGCGATGTGATGATTGATGCACCTGCGCCAGTTGACCAAGCTCAATTAGACGAATTAAGTTTAGCCTTGGCTGTGAAAGATTAAGTGCTATTAAACATAAAAGAAAGGCTGATTAATATAAATTAATCAGCCTTTTAATTTTTGCAACATTATTTTATTAAATACTTATCGTCCCTCCTCCTCCAAAGAAGACAATCAGCACGACAAAGAAGACAACGATTTCTACAAATACTAAAAAGCAGAACAATAGAAATCTAAAGAATATGCCTTTCTTCGAGTAAAAACCTTTAAAAGCTTGATAGAATGATAGGTTCGTATAGACAAGAATTGCAATAAAGTGGAGCCAACTAATAACCGACTCCAACGCAGAAAAACGTAATAACTCCAAAGGTTCTAAAAGTTTAGCCCCAATAAAAGTCAACAGGACACCAATGAACGGTAAAACTGACACAATAACGTGTTCCAGATAATTTAGCTTCACTCTTTTATATAGCATATAACTATTGAAGGAGATTACAGGAACAAAAGCAATTAATATCGCCTTGCTATAATTATGGAGAAAATCATTAACCCCCGTTTTATCTTCAATATCAACTTCTTGCAAATCAGGAAAAAGACTTCCATTAAACTTACTCACTAAAGAATAAAACCCGACCAATAATAAATATGAGGTAGAAAAAGTTATAATACGATTTTCGTTTCCCTGCAATATAGTCCATCGCTGCATAACCCGGTCTGGTAAGCACTTGTTTAATAGTAAACAATAATCCTTTGTCCAAATGAAAAACGCCATGCACCACATCATGGGCTATAAAATGAGACAAAGACAAACGATGCGTGTCAGCACTTTGCCCACAATGAGAACAATATTTGCCATGGATTTCCTTATGGCAATTTAAACAAGTAGTGGAATCGAAATTCATATTTACGGTAGAAGGGTTTAGAGCAACAAAAATACTTATTTTAAAAAAGATTTTATTATAAAACATAAAATCGAATCATTTCAATACTAAGAAGAGAAGATTTATTAAGATTTCTATTAACACACTTCATATTTTACTTTTTGAGAAATATGATTTATTAAAAAACAGGATTTTTCCCCTTTTAGAAACCCTTATATATAGTTTATTTTAATATAAATTACTACACCAACAAACAAACGTTATGAAACAGAGAAATTTAAGTCGCAACATCAATGTCTTATGCATATTGTTGTTCGGCAGTATGTGGGCTCCTAGCTGCTCTCCCAGGCAAGAAGAAAACAAACTTTCTTCTTCTTATGAAAAAAAACTTATTAACTATAAGGAAGGCACTTTGCTATTTGATGAATATTCCAACACGAATAACAAAGTTCTCACAGAATTCCGAAAGGGAGAACCAGATTCAAGGTGGTATTGGATCTCATTAGAAGATTTGGAAGGATATATCCATTACGTCAAAGAAAATGCTAAAAAACAGCAGCTAGAAAATCTAGGCTTGCGCATTTACTTGGGAAAATACCCTTTGGATTACCCTAAAGATAAAATGGCTAACCCTGATTATGCTGGTTACCAAACCATATTTATAGTCCCTACAACACAAACAACTACGTCACAAAACCAAAACATTAAGAGCTTAACTAGCACTTCAACATCGAGAAATGAGGATATTACAACTATCTCAGGTATAAATGCTGTAAACTTAGCTCCACCACCAAAAGTACCTTCAGAAGGAATGCAATAATATGATTGATTCGAACATAGAATTAGGCAAAATAATAAGTATGTTAATATCTGTTTTTGTAATGATATTATTATACTGTATCAAAAGACAAAGTAAGAAAGAAAATTTTCTATTTATTATAGGTTATTCCACTCTTTCTATCATTGATATTTTTTGCTTTTTTTATTTCAAATTGACCAAATTGCCTACAGATATTTTTTATACTGTAGGCTTTTTGACTATTGTATTTTTTCTTTACCTTTTCTATTACTTTAAACTTCTGTATTTAAAACCATTACGTAAAATACAGTTCACTATAATTCTACTTTTTGTACTAAATATTCTAATACAGATTATTATTAATCAAAATGCCTTTTTAAATTTTTCTTTTAATTGGCTATACATCAATATTTTACTATTATTATTTTCAATCATTTTATTTCTATACCAAACATTTAATTCTAATAAGATACTTCATATCAAACACTATTTACCATTTTGGATTTCTGTGTCTTTACTCATTTTTTTTATTGGAAGTATACCGATATTCTATTTTAGACATACAATTTCGGAACAACTTTATTTCATCATTCTTTTATCTTTAAATATTGTAAGTAACTTAATAATAGCAAGAGGAGTATTATGGCATAAGCACAATTGTTGGAAGTAGCACATGGAAAATATAGAAGAAAACAATTTGGTAATAGTTTCTACAGCCACGTTGCTGCTAGTGATATTTATCATGCTTTTTTTATACTTAATATTTTTGAAGAAGAAAACCACTTTAATGCTTGAACAAAAGGAAAAGGATATATGGTTTGAAAAGGAATTAGCGAATACACAAGTAGAAATTAAAGAACAAACTTTAAATTATATAGGACAAGAGCTACACGATGATTTAGGACAGAAATTATCTGTCGTTCGATTAAAACATAATCAACTACTTAATAAAATTGAAGATGCTCACCATACAGAATTAATAGAACTAAATGAGCTTTTGGGTGAGTGCATACAAGATATTCGCAATCTGTCCAAAAACCTCATTACCGAACAAATCGTTCATTTCGGATTAATAGAATCTATTGAACATCAGGTTTTGAGGATTGAAAAATTAAGACTTTTACATATTGATTTTTCTTTTAACAATCATGATGTAGATATTCCTGCTAAACATAGTTTGATTCTGTTTCGCATAATTCAAGAAAGTTTAAACAATATACTCAAGCATTCTAAAGCAAAAGAAGTCAAAATTACAATCACAGAGGATCCCAACACTTTAAATATAGAAATCAATGACAATGGAAAGGGGTTTCAAATTGATCATGCGCAAGATGGGTCGGGATTAAAGAATATGGAACTACGTGCAAAATTACTTGGCGCAAGTTTTAAGGTCATTTCCATACCCCACACTGGCACTACAACCAAAATTGTCTACAAAAAGAATATATCATGGAATACATACCAATAGCAATAGTTGACGATCACACGCTAATGTCAAAAGCATTGGAAAATATGATCATGGAGGACGCTAAATACAAAGTTGTAATGAATAATGCCAATGGGGAAGATTTTATCCAAGCATTATCCAACGCAAATGAACTGCCTCAGGTCGTGTTAATGGATATTAATATGCCCTACAAAAATGGTATAGAAACTACACAGTGGCTTAGTGAACGATTTCCAGAAATCAAAGTTATCGCATTGACAATGGAAGATGATGAACAGGTCATTATCAAAATGCTCAAAGCTGGCGCCAAAGGCTACTTACTAAAGGACATGCAGCCTTACTTATTTTTTCAAGCTATAGAAAATGTAATAAACAAAGGGAGCTTTTATACGGACTTTGTCACACAAAAGCTTCTTAAAATAAAAATTGAAGACATGAAATCTAGTTCTATTATTTCTGAACTGAAAGAAAGAGAAAAAGAATTCATAAAATGGGCTTGCAGCGAACTCACGTATAAAGAAATAGCTGATAAAATGTGTTTAAGCCCTAAAACTGTAGACGGTTACAGAGATGCCGTTTTTATTAAACTGGAAGTAAAAAGCCGTGTCGGATTAGTCCTTTTTGCTCTTAAATACGGATTGGAATAAATTATTTCATGCCTGTCATGCTAAAATCTTCTTTTGATTTTTTATGAATGATTAAACACAATAATTAAAAATTTCGGGTATATTTAAAAGTTGGTTAGAATATAACCAGCTTTTATTTTTGTAGGAGATTAAGCAGAGTCAGCATGGCGCAAAATATCGCAGATAAGTTTTTAGAAGACAGTTCAGCCAAATCCTTCGACCTTCGTCACCGCGAAATCATCACTAACAATATTGATAAATACAACACGGCGTTCGAAAGAGGGAAAAATAAGTTTTTCAATTTAGAAAATTCTAAAGCGAAAGCTAATCTTATTAAATGGCGAACGATTGAGAATCTCGATAAATACTTAGTGGATTTTGAAGCACGCTTTACCGCAAATGGAGGCAAAGTAATCTGGGCAAATGATGCAGAGGAAGCCCGTCAAGAGATTTGGAAGATTTTTGAAAAGCATAATGCTACATCGGTTATCAAATCCAAATCCATGGCTACTGAAGAAATTGAATTGAATCATTTCTTAGAAAAAAAAGGTATTGATCCCATCGAAAGTGACTTAGGTGAATACATCATTCAATTGCTGAATCACAAACCTTACCATTTTGTTACGCCAGCTATGCATTTGAGTTTGGAAGAAATTGCCAAACTTTTCCATGAAAAGTTCGATACGCCACTGGATGCTACAGCAGAACAATTGACGATGAAGGCTCGTGAAATCTTGCGCGAAAAATATACTACAGCGGAAATCGGAATTACGGGTGCTAACTTTCTAGTCGCTGATACGGGGAGTATAGCCATTACCGAGAATGAAGGCAATGCTCGCTTAACCACTTCTTTTCCAAAAGTACATATCGCTGTTGTGGGAATTGAAAAGGTAATTCCCAGCATGGCAGAATTAGATTTATTTTGGCCACTGCTAGCTTCACATGGAACAGGTCAAAATCTTACGGTTTACAACACACTTTTGAGCGGTCCCAAAAAAGATGAAGAAACCGATGGCCCAGAAGAAATGTATGTTGTCCTATTGAACAATGGCAGAACCAATGTATTAGAGAAAAAAGATCAACGCCAAGGTTTATATTGTATTCGTTGTGGAGCCTGCTTAAATGTATGCCCTATCTATCAAAATATCGGTGGTCACACCTACGAAACCACATACCAAGGACCTATAGGATCTTTAATATCGCCACACCTTAACGGAATGAAAGAATTCAAACATCTTTCCTACGCATCGAGTCTATGTGGAAAATGTACTGAGGTCTGTCCTGTAAATATTGATATTCAAAAAATGTTATTATTGAATCGCAGAGATTCTGTACAGGAAAACCTTGCTCCTACTTCCGAACAACGTCTGTGGAAAGGTTTCTCTTTTGCTGTCAAAAAACGTAAATGGATAGATTTCTTTGGCGGGAAAATGAAAAACTTCTTTATGCGCAATTTCTTTAAAAAAGCTTGGGGAGATAATAGAGAATTACCGGAATTCCCTAATAAATCTTTTGCTAAGCAATGGAAGGAACATCAAAAAAATAAGGATAAATAGGATTAATATAATATGTCATTTCGACCTTAGGAGAAATCTATAAAATTGACAATTAATAAGGGGATAATTAATAATCCCAAAATATAAAACACAAAAAATGGGCTACATAATTTGTAGCCCATTTTCTTTATCTTTAAACTTAAAGCCTAGTCAATATATTCAAAACCTGTGTAAGGAACCAATGCAGCAGGAATTTTAATTCCTTTTTCCGATTGATTATTTTCTAAGATGGAAGCCACAATACGTGGTAATGCCAATGCTGAGCCATTTAACGTATGTGCTAACTGCATTTTGCCATCCGCATTTTTGAAACGTACTTTCAAACGGTTAGACTGGAAAGTTTCGAAGTTTGAAACTGAAGAAACTTCTAACCAACGCTCTTGTGCAGCTGAATACACCTCCATATCGTACGTCAACGCTGAAGTGAAACTCATATCTCCCCCACAAAGACGCAATACGCGGTAAGGCAATTCTAATTTTTGCAACAAACCCTGTACATATTGGCTCATTTCTTCCAATACTTCGTATGATTTATCAGGATGTACGATTTGCACTGCTTCCACTTTATCGAATTGGTGAAGACGGTTCAATCCACGTACGTGCGCACCATAAGAACCAGCTTCACGTCGGAAACATGGTGTATAGGCACAATGTCTGATCGGGAATTGCTCTTCTTTTACGATTACATCACGGTATAAATTCGTAACTGGGACTTCCGCTGTAGGGATCAAATACAAATCATCGTTCGTTACGTGGTACATTTGACCTTCTTTGTCTGGAAGTTGTCCTGTCGCAAAAGCTGAAGCTTCATTCACCACAATAGGAACTTGCACTTCCCTGTAACCTGCTTCTGCAGCTTGATCCAAGAAAAAGTTAATCAAGGCACGTTGAAGACGAGCACCTTTTCCTTTATATACTGGGAAACCAGCTCCCGTAACTTTTACACCTAATTCTAAGTCAACAATATCATATTTTGTCAATAACTCCCAGTGCGGCAATTTGCTTTCAGTCAAAGTAGGAACTTCACCATGTGTCAAAACCACTTCGTTATCCTCTGCTGAAACACCGACAGGAACTGATGAGTGCGGCAAGTTTGGTAAAAGCACAATTTTCTCATTCAATGTTGCTTCTACCTCTGCTAATTTTTCGGCAAATTGCTTTTGTTGCTCTTTATATCCAGACGATTTTGCTTTAATAGCTTCTGCTTCTTCCTTTTTACCTTGACGCATCAAATCACCGATTTGCTTTGCGGAGGAGTTTGCTTCAGCAGCGATAGCGTCAGACTCACTTTGAATCTTACGACGTTGTTCATCCAAGCTAATGATTTCATCAACCAAAGCTACATCTTTGAAATTCTTAACGGCCAATCTCTCGACAACCGCATCCCTGTTCTCACGGATATAATTTAACTGCAACATATTATTTTGAGTTTATCGGCACAAAGATAAGAAACTGCGATTTACAATTCAGTAATTTTTCCTACAAATCCAATGTAGCGAATAGATATTAATATGCGTTTTATCAACAACTAGAATAAATTTTTCCATTACAGCTTTCCTCTTAAGACTTAAACACCCCGTTTAAGTCTTTTTTGTGAACATCTTTCGCAACTATCTTATATTGCGTACCTTTGAACTATGCTATATTTAGTACCTACGCCTATTGGCAATTTGGAAGATATGACTTTCCGTGCGATTCGCATTTTGAAAGAATCGGATTTGATCTTGGCAGAGGACACACGCACCAGTGCTCCTCTGTTAAAGCATTTTGGTATTGAGAAAAAAGTCTTTGCCCACCATCAACATAATGAGCATAAAGCCGTTTCTGAAATCATCAAATTCTTGAAAGAAGGACAAACCATTTCTTTGATTTCGGATGCAGGAACACCTGCCATTTCAGATCCTGGATTTTTACTTGTGCGTGAAGCCATTAAAGAAGGACTAGAAGTACAATGTTTGCCGGGCGCAACGGCTTTTGTTCCTGCGTTGGTCAATTCTGGTCTTCCAAACGATCGTTTTTGTTTTGAGGGTTTTTTACCCGTAAAAAAAGGACGTCAAACACGTATGAAGCAATTGGTGGAGGAAAAAAGAACGATGATATTCTACGAATCTCCACATAGATTGTTGAAAACTATCGAAGAATTTATCCAATATTTTGGGGAAGAAAGACAAGCTTCTATTTCCAGAGAATTGAGTAAATTGTACGAAGAAAATGTACGCGGCACTTTATCGGAGCTAAAATTACATTTTGAAAACAATCCCATTAAGGGAGAATTCGTATTTTGTGTAGCAGGTGCAGAATAATAGAAAGAAATTAATTTATCATTTCCACATATGAGTATAGATAAATTTGTACAAGACGGTCAAGATCCGAAAGTAATTGAAAAAATATACAACAAGATTTCAACGATGTTGAATCACGACGAAGTTGTGAGTTATATTGCTTTGCAGAAAAAACCTGCAGTTACGCTTTTACCTGATAGCATCGCGATTAGCAATAAACGTATTTTTTTGTGTGAATTCACCAAATTAGGGTTAGCCACGAATTTTGAAATATTTGATTGGAAAGACATTAAAGATATTGCTTTCAAAGAAGAGATTTTTGGTTCTAAAGTGACAGTGATTCCTTTTACAGGAGAGAATTTGAGTATCGATTATGTACCAAAAACACAAGCTCGTCGATTGTATCAATTGATTAAAGAAGTTTTGGAAGACATTAAGTCTAATTCTTCTAGTGAGCCTCAAACCCAAACTAAATCTGTTGAGGAACCCAAAACCATTGTCACAAAACCAGCGGAGCCAGTTCGTGATCTTTATGGAGAGCCTGTAAAAGAATTTATTCCACCTAAGGTGGTAGAGACTCCAAAATTTGAACCTCATGTTGCAAAACAAGATCATACTTTTGCGCCTCCTGTGAATCAAACGTATCAATCTCCGATTTCAACACCACCTCCCGCACCTGTTGAAGATGAGGATGACGAAATCACCTTGAAGTTGAAAAAGTTAAAAAATCTTTACGACAAACAATTGATCTCACAATCGGAGTACGAAAACAAAAAAGCAGAAATCTTATCACAACTATAATATCACGTGAAACAAAATTATTTACTGGCACTATTAAGTGCCTTTATTCTTTGGCTAGGATGGCCCCCTATCCCCTATAGCAGCTTACTTCTTTTAGTAGGGTTCGTTCCTTTGTTAGTCGCTGTCGAAAATATTATTCGTGGTGATTATAGCAAAAAGGGAACTAAAATATTTTGGACCTCCTTTCTAACAGGGTTTGTTTGGAATACAGCTTCAATTTATTGGGTATTCAATTCTTTAAATGCCGTATTGCCAAGCTGGGTGTCGTTATTGATATCCCTTATACCGTTCGGTCTTGCGCCCCTACTTATGGCAACTGTTTTTAGATTGTATTATGAATTACGCAAAAAACAAACTATAATAATTTCGTTTTTAGGCTTGATTTCTCTTTGGATTGGCTACGAATATTTGCATCAAACTTGGGATTTAGCATTCCCATGGATGACTTTGGGAAATGGATTTGCAAATTTCCATCAGATTATTCAGTGGTATAGTTTTACAGGAGTTTATGGCGGCACACTATGGATATGGGTAGTTAATATTTTAGCTTTCTTATTCTATTGGCAGTACAAGCAAAAGGTTCAAGCTTATTCGCAAAAACTGATTCTTTCCTTGGGAATAGGGCTAATCGTATTTCCTATACTAATCTCAGTTGTTCAATATACAACTTACGAAGAACCTATTAATCCTTCTGAGGTCGTGGTTGTACAACCCAATATTGACCCTTATCAAAAATTCGGATCCATTTCTCCTTCGGAGCAATTGGAAAACTTAATAAGCCTTTCTAAAAGTGTGGCAAAGCCAAATACAGAATTTTTCGTTTGGCCAGAAACAGCGATTTCAGAACGCGGAGGAATCAACGAAGAAGATTTTAGACAATATCCTTCCTACGAACGAATTGTAAATTTCTTAGGCGATTTCCGAAATGGAAATGTTTTATCAGGAATTGAAAGCTACGCCATCTATCAAGATAAACGTACACTTACAGCTAGACCTTTTGGCGCTGGCTATGTAGATAGCTTCAATGGGTCTACCTTAATTGACGGATCCAGTATTTTACAGTATTACCATAAATCCAAGTTGGTACCAGGCGTGGAACAATTACCATTTGGAAATTTCTTAGCTTTTATGACACCACTTTTCGAACATTTCGGAGGTACTACAGGTGGTTATGGCAAAGATACTGAGCCGAAAGTACTGTATGCACAAAGTGGAATTGGTGCTGCTCCTACTATTTGTTATGAATCCATTTGGGGAGATTATGTTGCTGAATACGTCCAAAAAGGCGCACAATTCATTGCCGTTATGACTAATGATGGCTGGTGGAAAAATACTTCTGGGAAGGACCAACACATGGCTTACGCTAAAATTCGTGCCATTGAAAACAGACGTTGGGTAGCGCGCTCGGCTAATACAGGTATTTCGGGATTTATCAATCAAAAAGGTGATATCGTACAGCATACAGATTGGTGGGTTCCAGCTGCATTGACGCAAGAAATCAATCTTAATGACGAAACCACATTTTACACTAAAAATGGAGATATTATTGTATATTTTGGGTTATTTGGCAGTTTATTGTCATTTCTTCTGTTAATTATTTCGAAATACAAAAAATAATTCAAAAAATTTTCGCAAATACCTAATTTTGCCAAATGCATATATATCTAGATAACGCAGCTACCACAGCCTTGGATCCAGAAGTAATCGATGTGATGGTAGAAACCATGAAAACAGAATTTGGGAACCCTTCTTCTATTCATGCTCATGGTCGTCAAGCGAAAACTATAGTTGAAAAAGCAAGAAAAACAATTGCTCATTTATTACACGCTTCACCCGCTGAGATTTTCTTTACCTCGGGTGGAACAGAAGCGGATAATATGGCTATCGTTCGTTCGATAGAAGCCTATGGCATTACACATGCTATTACTTCTCCTATCGAGCACCATGCCGTACTTCATACATTAGAGGAGTTAGCAAAAACAGTGAAGATTCAATTGGATCTCGTGCGTTTAGATGCAAAAGGAAATATAGATTTAACTCATTTAGAAGAATTATTAGCAAAAAATCCACGTACGTTGGTGTCTTTAATGCATGCCAACAACGAGATTGGCAATCTTATTGATATCAAACGCGTTTCGGAAATTTGCCAACAATACCAAGCGATATTTCATTCGGATACCGTACAAACTATGGGACACTATCCGCATGATCTTTCACAATTAAAAATTGATTTTATTACTTGTGCGGGACACAAGTTCCACGGACCTAAAGGTGTAGGTTTTCTTTACATTAATGCCAGCAATAAAATAAAACCTTTAATATTTGGTGGCGCTCAAGAACGTAATATGCGTGGTGGTACTGAAAATGTATACGGCATTGTAGGTTTGGCAAAAGCGTTAGAAATAGCTTATCGCGATATGGAAAGTCATCAAGCTTACATCCAAGACTTGAAAAGCTATATGATTCAAGAATTGCAAAAAGCTATTCCTACGATTAACTTCAACGGAAATATCGATCCTGAAAACTCTTTGTATACTGTATTGAATGTTTCATTGCCATGTACCAACATGAGTGATATGTTGTTGTTCAATTTGGATATTGCTGGAATTTCTGCTTCAGGAGGTAGTGCTTGTAGTTCAGGTTCGGATATTGGTTCGCATGTTTTGCGTGCAATTGACGCTGATCCAGAAAGGCCTTCAGTTCGATTTTCCTTCAGTAAAAACAATACCAAAGAAGAAATCGATATCGTAGTCGCAAAACTTAAAGAAATTTGTGATCACGAATAAAAATAAAACAGAAATGGCCGATAAAATTATCAGCCATTTTTGTTTCTTCTAAAAATTATTTCACGCGGGATAGTTGATACTTTTCAGCTATGTCCCCCTTTATTTCATTTCCGGCTAAATCTAATTGAATCAAATAGTCCGGATTAATTTTATATTGATAATCTAAACCTTCTAAAGTCAATGTATTTTTCTGCACATCCCACTTCCCTTCTTTTATAAATTGATCTTCAGATTTACCTTCGTAACTATAACGTAATACGTAAGATTTATCTTGATGCAATTCGAGAATAGTGCTAATAGATTCACAGTCCACGCATGGCAAGTTTCCAGAATAAAGTCCTGCTAAATTCGCTGAAAGAGATTCCATATTTTCATTCTTATCTTTGGCTACTACAGACTTCTGGTTGTTGACACAACTTAAAGCTATCCCAACTATAACGAACCATGAAGATATGTAAACAAGCCAACGCATATGTTAGGTCATATTCAAAAAGAATACCAAAACACGCGATTTAATTTTTTTTCTTAAAATTTAACATTCATCGTCGTCATCCATCCCTAAAAGTAGATTTAATGCCCCCATTAATTCTCCTTTAGCATGATGATTACGAACTTTAGTAGCCACTAGAATACCTTGCTTGTAAACTTCCTCTGCCTTCTCTTTTTCTCCTACCTTCTCCAAGAATTTTCCAAAATGATAATAACTACCCACATAATCTGGAAAATTAGCTAACAAATTTTCAAAGCCTGCACGCGTTTTCTCATTATCATCTCCCTTTAGGTATTCCATAGTTAAGGCATAATGCAAGAAAGGGTCTTGAGGACTTTCCACTAAAAAAGCTTCTAACTGTTCAATTCGATTCATACTACAAAAGTAAACCATTAACGCAGAAAAAGAGAGTTTAAAAGAAATAATTTATTATGCTAGCATAGGAAATTAAAATTATTTGTCTATATTTGATAAGTAAACTTAAATAGATAAGCTTAAATCATAAACCATAAAAACATGAAAATATTAGTTTGTATAAGTAATGTTCCAGATACTACATCTAAGATTACATTTACCAATAATGATTCAGAATTCAACACAACGGGAATTCAATATATTATCAATCCATACGATGAGATTGCTCTGGCTAAAGCCATTGAATTAACAAATTCGGGGGCTAATGGATCGGTAACTGTTATTACAGTAGGCGAAGCCTCTACAGAGCCGACCATACGTAAAGCATTAGCTATTGGTGCTGATAATGCTGTACGTGTAAATGCGAACCCTGCGGATGCATGGTACGTGGCCAACCAAATTGCTGATTATGTCAAAAAGAATAGCTTTGATTTAATTCTTACCGGTCGCGAGTCCATTGACTACAATGGTTCTCAAGTAGCAGCTATGGTCGCCGAACTTTTGGGTTTACCTTCTGTATCCATTGCAAAAGGCTTATCAGTGGAAGCTGAACAAGCTAGTATTGAACGTGAAATCGAAGGAGGAAAAGAAGTTGTTTCAGCATCTTTACCATTGGTCGTAGGAACAGCCGAAGGTGTAGCTGAACCAAAAATCCCTAATATGCGCGGTATTATGGCAGCTAGAACAAAACCTTTGGAAGTACTTGAGCCTATCGAGGTGAAACCATTAACTAAATTTAATAAATACAGCACACCTCCAGCACGCGGCAATGTGAAATTAATTGATGAAAATAACATCAACGAATTGGTGAATTTATTACATAGTGAAGCTAAAGTTATCTAACCTAGAAAAAGAAAGAATATGTCAGTTTTAGTATATATAGAAAATACAGACGGTCAGTTAAAGAAGTCAGCTTTTGAAGTCGCTTCTTACGGAAAAGATATTGCTACACAATTAGGCACTGAAGCTATTGCTTTAGCTATCGGCGATATTTCTTCTGATGAGTTAACTAAGCTAGGAAATTATGGTATTGCTAAAGTATTGCATGTTTCTAGCGCGGATTTAAAAACATTTGTAAACCAAGCTTATGCATCGATTATTGCTTCTGCAGCGAAGCAGCATAACGCATCTATAGTCGTACTTTCGAATACATTCAGCGGTAAAGGTTTAGCACCTCGTATTGCGACGAAATTAGAAGCAGGGTTAGTTGCTGGTGCGACAAGTTTACCAACCGTTTCAGGGGATTCATTTGAAGTTACAAAAACAGCGTTTTCAAATAAGGCCATTGCATCCGTAACAGTTGATTCTTCCATAAAAGTCATTACAATTAATCCAAATAGCTATGCTGCCACGGAAACAGGTGGTTCGGCACAAGTAGAAGCCTTCAATGCACCGGTAGAATCTTCGGACTTTGGTACTATAGTCAAAGATATTGTACGTGCTACAGATAAAATTTCCTTGCCAGAAGCTGATATAGTTGTCTCCGCAGGTCGCGGACTAAAAGGTCCCGAAAACTGGGCCATGGTCGAAGAGTTAGCGAATGTATTAGGTGCTGCTACAGCATGCTCAAAACCAGTTTCGGATGCCGGATGGCGTCCTCATTCGGAGCACGTAGGACAAACAGGTATTGTCGTAAGTCCAAATTTATATATCGCGATTGGTATTTCAGGAGCAATTCAGCATTTAGCGGGCGTTAGTTCTTCTAAAACCATTGTGGTAATCAATAAGGATCTAGAAGCTCCATTCTTCAAAGTGGCGGACTATGGCATCGTAGGAGATGCTTTCGTTATAGTTCCAAAATTGATTGAAGCGTTAAAAGCATATAAAGGTAACTAAACAAAAACATATCTATAATTAAGGTAGTACGGACAAAAAATGTACGTGCTACTTTTTTTTTGGCATTAATATTCACATCTTTGTATCATTGAAGGTGTTCGGATGAAGAAACTTAAGTTAGATATCGTTGGCTTGTCATATAGCCAAACACAATCAGGAGCATATGCACTTGTCTTGGGCGAAATTAACGGCAACAGACGCCTTCCTATTATCATAGGTAGTTTTGAAGCACAAGCTATAGCTGTTGAAATCGAAAAGATGACCCCTAGTCGTCCGCTTACGCATGACCTATTCAAATCATTTGCCGATACTTTTGATATTTCAGTAGATGAAGTATTGATATACAATCTTGTCGATGGAATCTTCTTTGCCAAATTAATCTGTAGTCAAGGTAATCAAACACACGAAATTGATGCACGCACATCGGATGCCGTAGCTTTAGCAGTTAGATTTGAATGTCCGATCTACACGTATGATTTCATCATGGCTGCTGCTGGTATTGTAATTGAAAGTAATGATTTCGCTTTCTTAGAAAATATGAGCTCAGCAAGCACTTCGGAATCCGAAATATCCAAACCAAAACAAGAATTCCAAAAGCCTAAAGAGGTTTCTCCATATGCCTCCCTGACGATGGAACAATTGGAAAGCACACTAGAAAAAGCTATTGCTAACGAGCAATACGAAGTCGCAGCTAAAATTCGTGACGAAATAGAAAAAAGAAAATCATAAATTAATACTATGTCTATCAAATTAAGACTCACCATCATGAACTTCCTACAGTTCTTTGTATGGGGAGCATGGTTAATTACAATAGCTAACTATTGGTTCGGAACTAAGGGTTGGGATGGTACACAGTTTGGGGCAATCTTCGCCACGATGGGTATTGCATCACTCTTTATGCCAACCTTAATAGGAATTATAGCCGACCGTTGGTTCAATGCGGAAAAATTGTATTCGCTTCTTCACTTTCTCTACGCACTTTGTTTAATCTACCTTGCCAAAGTCGACAATCCAAACACATTCTTCACCGTTATACTTGCAGCTATGTGTTGCTATATGCCCACA
The DNA here is from genome assembly GCF_014692495.1 of Sphingobacterium litopenaei. GTDB lineage: Bacteria > Bacteroidota > Bacteroidia > Sphingobacteriales > Sphingobacteriaceae > Sphingobacterium > Sphingobacterium litopenaei. The sequence goes on from NZ_JACOIJ010000014.1 coordinate 75,677, forward strand.
TTGGCATTATCCAATTCTATAGCATACAGTTCATTGACTGCGGCAAAATATGATTTGATCAAGGCTTTCCCTCCTATTCGTGTATGGGGAACTGTAGGATTCATCACTGCAATGTGGATTACAAACCTTTCGGGCAACAAAGCAACGGAATTACAGTTTTACATTGCTGCAGCAGGATCGATTACTCTGGCATTGTATTCCCTGTTTATGATTCCAAAATGTCCACCGCAACGTTTAATTCGTGAAAATTCAAAATGGACAGAACTGTTGGGTTTAGAAGCTTTCAAACTTTTTGCCAATTACAAAATGGCTTTGTTCTTTATTTTCTCTATGTTTTTGGGCGCGGCATTGCAGTTGACAAATGCGTATGGAGATGTATTTTTAAGTGAATTTGCCTTTTATCCAAAATATGCTAACTCTCTAGTGGTTGAAGGATCGACCATTATCATGTCTATTTCTCAAATTTCAGAGACCTTATTTATCCTTGCTATTCCTTTCTTTTTGAAAAGATTTGGTATTCGTAATGTGATGTTGTTTGCGATGGTAGCATGGGTATTACGCTTTGGATTATTTGCGTTTGGAAATCCATCAGGGGGATTGTGGATGATTATCCTTTCTTGTATTGTTTACGGATTGGCATTTGATTTCTTCAATATTTCGGGTTCTCTTTTCGTCGAAAGTTCTACTAACTCTAAAATTAGATCCTCAGCTCAAGGTTTATTTATGATGATGACAAATGGATTTGGGGCAGTTTTTGGTTCCATTTCTTCAGGCTGGTTAATTGATAAATATTTCACGGATGGATTTAGCAATGTGAATGACTTAGCTGCAAGATTAGAAACCTCATCGGACAATTCGAAGTTCCTTGAATTTATCAGCAGCAAGGGTGTTTCTATCGAAAATGGAGTATTTAGTGAAGTTATCTATCTAAAAGATTGGCATAACATCTGGCTAACTTTTGCAGGATATACTTTGGTTATTGTGATTGCATTTGCAATACTATTCAAACACAAACACGATCCAAAAGCTTTAGAAAACGTAAATCATTAAGATATAGCGAAGGGAAATCAAATTGATTTCCCTTTTTTATGCTTTTGTCTTTCTGAAGTTTGCTGAAAGATCTATTCATATTTGTAATGATTTATTTCCTTTTCAAATGACGCGGAAATTATCTTGCCTTTGCTTCAGCTATCATTGTTATAACTGCATCTATAGTAGATTTAGCTGCATTTTTCATTTTCTCCGTACCTGGATAATCCGCATCTAAAGTCACTTCTTTTGTTTTCTCTTTATAAGTATATTTTAAAATATAGCGTGGAATATTTTTTCCTTCATTCGGATTCTCACGTTTGGTAGTCATATCATCGTCAACATTCCAAAAGCCTAATTCCATGGCTTTACGATGTAAATACAACAAATCATCTTTGCGCATACGAACAGTATCTGTAAGCACACGGTTATCTGTCGTCACATATTGATATAATGCAGTTTTAGAATCGTATTTGTTGAACATTGAATCTGGCGTACCGTAAGTCAGTTCAAGAGATTCAAAATCCGCAAAACGGTAAGGTGCATTTTTTACCATCGAAGAATAATATATCCAACAGTACACGATAAATGGCACTATAATACAAATAGCTAAAAAGATTCTTTTTGATTTACTAGTCATGATATTAAATAAAATATGGTGACAAAAATACACAAATTGTCACCATTATTCGTGCGAATGGGAAATAAGGATGACAATTGACATTCGTATTACTTCGAGAACCTTATACTTGAGGTGTACCGCAGCGCGTAAAATATTTGTAGTACCAAGTATCTTTTAAATTGGAAATTACCACGCCTTGCTTCGTCGATACATGCACAAATTTGTCATTATGCAAATAGATGCCTACATGATCTATTGTTTTTCCTCCAAAAGAAAAGAAGACTAAATCTCCCTCTTTTAATTGGTCGTCGTATTTGCGCTTGACAACTTCTGCCATATCACGTGAAGAGCGAGGCAAAGTTTTGTGATAAACCTGTTGATAAATAATACCTACAAATCCCGAACAATCTATACCATCTTTATTTTGTCCCCCTAAACGATGAGGACTGCCAATCCATTCGTCAATAAATTCATAAAGATTTTCATTCAGCTCTTTCGGATTCGTATTCAATAATTCCGAATAATATTGCTTGATATTCGCTCTTTTACCTACTGAAGGTTTTTCTATCGCGGATTTAGTTGATCCAGAAACTGTAGATTTTCTTTTCGCTCCACAGGAACTGAATATCAGCAATACAAAAAATGGAAGGAACAGAATACGCAATTTTCTCATAATTATTGTTTTGATTACTAATCTACAAGTACCAATATAAAATAAGTAATTCTTTTTATCCACATTAGTTAGCTATTTTTGCGGCATGAAACGATTACAAGGTGCGATAGCGGTATTTGTAGGGGCAGCCAGCTTTGGTGTACTATCTACTTTTGTGAAGAAAGCGTATGCAGCGGGATTCTCTCTAGGCGAAGTGACAGGAGTACAAGCCTTATTAGGTATGTTAATATTGTGGATATTGTTCGGGTTGATGAAGGGCGGAAAAGCTGACTTTTCAAAATATCCACGACATACAGCAGCATGGAAGATCATGTTAGCAGGTGTATCTACTGGAGTAGTAAGTGTGATCTATTACAAATGTGTACAATTAGTTCCTGCTTCCATTGCTATTGTATTGTTGATGCAATTTATTTGGATTGGAGCATTAATAAACTTTCTTGTTTTTAAGCAAAAGCCAAATAAGAAACAGACAATAGGCATAGTTTTAATCCTCATAGCCACTTTATTTGCAACAGGTGCATTAGAATCTTCTATTCAAGATATATCACCTTTAGGAATTTTGTATGGATTACTTGCTGCTTTAGCCTATTCAATTTTTATCATGGTAAATGGAAAAGTTGGCAACGATTATCCCCCTGTTCAGAAAAGTGCCCTAATGGTGACTGGAGCGTGCATAATGATATTTGCCGTATTACAACCGTTCTCACTTTTACAAACTACTGTAGATTTTCAGATTTACAAATATGGAATATTATTAGCCGTATTTGGAACAGTACTTCCTCCTTTTCTATTCGCTTTCGGGATGCCTAAAATTGACTTAGCACTAGGCAGTATTTTGAGTGCGGTGGAATTACCTGTAGCCGTAATGATGTCTTATTTTGTATTACATGAAAATGTTTCCGTCATACAATGGTTTGGTGTTGCATTTATCTTGGCTGTCGTAGTTTGGATAAATTATAGAAAGAAGTCAGAGCCTTTACAATAAAGTAAAATGTCATGCTTCACTGTACTCTGCATGACATTTTACTAAAAACTAGTTTCTAACTAAATCATTACTTTTCATCAAAGCTTTAGCATTTTCAGCTATTTTGATAAATTCAGCCCGGTAACCTTCATCGTCTTTACCTTTACTTTTTTTCGCACGCTGGATTAAGGAATCAAAATTTGCTTGCTGCTTGTGCGAAGAATTGCGCAACAACATCCCCAATTCAGCTACTGCTGTCGCAAAATTAAAATCCTCACTCATCGGCTTCAACTCATTATACAAAACTACTTGTTCCTGAAGTTTAGATTTTTCACCTTGAGGATCTTTATATCTGAATTTAACAGTTGCTAATTCTGTAGAATAATTGGAAACAGTCTTTGTCTTATTCTCTTGGTATTTCAACGGATCAACATTCCCGACTTCTTCGCTTTTCACTCCTACTGGAATAATGTCATAGATAGCCGTTACCACATGACCGACGCCCATATCTCCACCAACTTTCTTATCATTGTTAAAGTCTTCGGCTTCCATCAATCTGTTTTCATAACCTACTAATCTATAATATTGAACATATTTAGGATTGAATTCCACCTGAATTTTCACATCCTTAGCCACCGTAAACATTGTTCCACCAAACTCAGAAATCATTGCCTTGCGCGCTTCTGAAATATCATTGATATATGCATAATTACCACGCCCTTTATTGGCCAATAATTCCAATTTACTGTCTTTATAATTTCCCATTCCATACCCTAGAATCGAAATATTCACGCCTGACTCCCGTTCTCTTTCAATTAATTTTTCCATATCCGAATCACTGGATGCTCCCACGTTGAAATCCCCATCTGTAGCCATTACAATTCTGTTGTTTCCATCTTTTAAGAAATTTTGACGGGCAATCTTGTAAGCCATTTTCAATCCATCCCCTCCTGCAGTCGAACCTCCCGCTTCTAATCCATCAATTATTTCTTTAATTTTCATCTTTTGATCTCCTGAAGTGCTTTCCAAACGTACCTGCGCATTGCCAGCATAAGTCACGATAGCCACTTTATCCGTGTCACGAAGCTGATCTACCAATAGTTTTAAAGAAGATTTTACCAAAGGCAACTTATTCGCATCGTACATCGAACCCGACACATCAATTAAGAACACAAAATTCGATGCTGGTAGATTGTCTTTTGAAATATCTTTAGCTTTTAAAGAAATGCGTAATAGCTGGTGTTTGGCATTCCACGGTGATGTAGCTAACTCTGTTTTAATTGCGACTGGATTATCCCCTTTTGGCGAAGGCATATCGTATTGAAAATAATTGATCATTTCTTCGACACGGACTGCATCCACAGGAGGTAAAGTTCCCTGATTCAAAAAACGCTTTACGTTATTATAAGAAGCAACGTCCACATCTGCTGCAAAGGTGGAAAGTGCCTCTTTCAGAGGACTAATAAACTTATTTTCATCAAAACCTTTGTAAGATTCTGTGTTCTTTTCTACTCTACCTATTCCTCTAATCATTAAATTGCTACTATTCCCAACACTATTATATGCTCCAACAACTCCAGCAACTCTACCTTGTAAAGCAGAAACACTACTAGTAAGATTTTTTTTGGCAACAGGAGCATATGCTACTACTGCCACTTCATCTATAGCCGTATGCAATTGTTCTAATGATATTTGGAGGCTTTCTCCATTTTTGACAACATATTCCAATGTTTTATAACCTAAAAACTCAAAACGTAAGGTATCTCCTTTGAAAGACGAAATGGAAAACTCTCCCTTTTCATTGCTCAATACATGTTTTTGTTTTGTTGATTGCACAAATACACCTGCAAGAGGATCTTTTGAATATTTATCCGTTATAGTGCCTTTAATTTCGATCAAACTTTGGCCATTTGCTACTATAGCAAATAGAACCATACATATTATTAGTAGCCTTTTCATATTGAATCATTATTTAATTTTCCTAACGGATGCAGAAAAAATGAAATTTCCATAATCAAGAAAAAAAAATTATTTTCATGCCGATTATGAAACTAAATGGCTCATCCCTTTCCAAAGAATCTGATGAATCCTTGTTGGAAAAATATACTTCCAGCGAAGATTTAAATGTTTTGGGTGAGCTATATACGCGACATAGCGAGATGGTGTATTACGTTTGTCTTCGTTATTTTAAGGATGAAGAGAAAAGCAAAGACGCCGTAATGCAACTTTTTGAACAACTTATAGTCAAAATAAAAAAGCAGACCATTCAAGATTTTCCGAAATGGTTATATGTCGTAGCCAAGAATTTTTGTTTGATGGAATTGCGGTCTTCAAAGAAGATTGAAATTTCTACAGACGAATTTGTGGAATTTCCGACTAATCTGCATCCACAAGAAGACTATGCAGAAAAAGAGGAACGATTATCGCAGCTAGAAAAGTGTATACAGAAACTTCCCGAAAAACAGCGCATTAGTATTGATTTATTTTTCATCAATCAAAAGTGCTACAAGGAAGTGGTAGAAATAACAGGATTCTCGATGAATGATGTGAAGAGCTATATTCAGAATGGGAAAAGGAATTTGAAAAATTGCATGGAGAAATCGGATGAGCAAATATAGTAAAGATATAAATTACTTACGTCAATATGTGAATGGCGAACTCACTCATACAGAAATGTATGAGATCGAGCGTGCTATGCATGAGGACGAAATGCTCATGGATATCATCGAAGGTTTGGAAACTGAAAAATTTTTAAAAAGCTCTATTCCTACAGCAGATTTGCAGGCTAAGATTAAATCCCGAACTACCACAAAAAAATCTGTCAAGATATTTACATTGAAGAAACTATTTGCAGCAGCTTCAATTATTGCAGTTCTTTCATTTGGGGTTATATATTTTCTAAATACGACCCCAAAAAATGATGTTATAGTAAATACATCTTTTGAGAATACACAGATTGAGGAAAATACGGAAGTAACCCGTATTGTCCCTGATTCTTCCTTAATAGCTTACAAACAGGAAGAAGCAAATGAAGAGGTGGCAGAAAGTCAAAATAGTATCAAAAGAGAGAAAAATACCAATAAACAACAAACTCTTGATCCCAAGAAAATAATGGTTTATTCGGCTAAACCTAAGATGCAGGTCGTCATAGAAGGTCCAAAATATGTCAATAGAAATACCAATGATGTTGAGATTATTACGACATATCGAGGTGAAGTCAAACCAACGCAAACTGAAATACTATCTTCAAAGGTTGGTTCTATTTCTACTGAACAAGCTACTTCTTCATCATTAGCAAAGACACAAGCCGATCTACAAAGATTAGATTTAGATCCTCAAACAAAAGCCAATCTATCCGCAGTATTAGCCCGTCAAGCGCAAGAGAATAGAATGGATATAAAAGAAAAACAGACTGAAAACTCCATAAGTGAGGTGTTAATAAATGGTAACGCCTTAGCAAACAAAAACTTTGGAGATTCTAGAATCATATCATCCTCTGATGCTATTGAGGCCCTCGCTACAAAAACTATTCAGAATGGGAATCCTTCGAACGGATGGACATCATTTAATTCTTATATAAAAGAACAGCTTAGAAAAAAAGGTTTTAAAACTTATAATGCAAATATATCCTTTGATTTAGATTTGTTGATGCGACCTACGAATATTGAAGTAAAAACATCTTCTAATCCAAAGATGAATGCTATTCTTATTGAATTGCTGAAAAATGGACCTACTTGGGAGAATAAAGATCCTAACCATCCTATTTTTATCCGAATAAGTTCGGAAGAAGCAAAAAAATAATAATTGCTCCTTCCGAAAATTTATCTATTATTGAGTTGCCAACCGAATAGGTAACGAAAATGCCACCCGTACCCTTTGACCATTTTGGATACCAGGATTCCATTTTTTCGCTGTTTTCAGCAATTTGATAGCTTCATTTCCTGTCCCGTAGCCCATATCTCGTTCCACTTCAAAAGAACTTAAGCTTCCATCTTTTTCGACTACAAATTTCACTTGTATCAGTCCTTTGACTTCATTATCAAGAGCAGACTGAGTGAAGGTATAGTTTTTAGAAATCCAATTTATAAATTCCTTCATTCCACCAATCGGTTCAGGCATAATCTCTACACTGGTGAAAGGTTCATTACCATAGGCATTAGTGCCATCTACATCTCCTGTCGATTTTCCCAGAGTTCCTCCATCTTGTTTTTTAGTGCCAAAAGTTCCTCGAGTAATCAACTCTCCTCCCTTCTGTCCTTTCGCATTGAAAGAAGCTAACAATTTATTCTTATCTAAAACTTCCGTCTCTGTAGCGATTTCTTCCGAGGTCTTTGTCTTATCAGTTGGATTTATTTCAGTGTATTTCACCAAATCTCTAGCTGAAACATCTTTTGCTACTTGCTGTGCTTTTTCTTCCTTCGGTTCCGGAGTAATAATTTCTTCTGGCAATTCTAGCTCGGGAGCTACTTCAAAAGCTGGACTAAATTCTTCTTTTACAATCATTAAATCATTTCCATCTGATTTGCTGACGAATGATATTCCGCACAAGCCACCTACTGTCGCTGCAACAATCAATAAAGCCATATTTGTAGCTTTTCCTGACATTTGTCGAAGTTGATAAGCACCGTATTCTTTATTGCGATTGGCAAATACTATATCTGTCCAATCTTTTGAGAAAATCAATGATTTAAAAAACATCATAATAGAGCGATTTAATAGTTTATATTTGTTATTTATCAATATGATGTTTATCGCGATTGATTTCCATAAAAAAGAGGCCGTCTCAAAATAATTGAGGCGGCTTTTTTAGTTTTAAATGAATCCGTCATGGTTTGACTACCTTGTGAGCAAAGAGTTCATAATATTTCAATATTTAGTTCAAAATATCAAAAAGCGGTCTTTT
>NZ_JACOIJ010000015.1 GCF_014692495.1 Sphingobacterium litopenaei
AAGGATTAAAAATAATATCGTCAGGAACTGGCGATTACACGGGCGGAGACTCAAATAAGACTTTGGCAACAAAGCACAAGTCTGTGAAGCCCGAAGCCCATTTGTCTTTAGCAAATGGGTAGTTCACACAAAATTGTTACAGCTAATACACATAATGTGAACTCTATAGGTCTTATTTTGGAAGTATGAGAGCACTAATCCTATTAATTACTTTAACTATTTGTATTTCTACGCAAGCGCAATCATTAAACGGTTGGCTCATGTATTTCGGAAATACGCAAATCAAAGAGTCAAAATTTAGTATACACCATGAATTGCAGCTTCGCGATTATAAAATTATTGGAGACCATAATCAAACCTTATTTCGAGCAGGGGGTCAATATCGATTCAAACCTAATTTTCAAGCAACATTAGGTTATGGTTATATCCATACAGAACTTGAGGGCACTCCAAATAATCCATTTTCCGAACATCGCATTTACCAAGAAGGTATATTTTCACACGGGGTTTTAAGTTTCAAATTAAGGCACCGGGTTAGACTAGAAGAACGATTCATTGAAAACCAAGATTTCAGAGGTCGTATTAGATATTGTTTGTTTGCAGATATTCCTTTAAATGCGAAGCAGTTTGATAAGAATGGAGTTTATTTGGCTGTATATGATGAGGTTTTCTTAAATATTTCGAATAACGAATCAATAAAGGCATTTGATAGAAATCGTGCATATGCTGGATTGGGTTACAAATTGGAAAAGAATTTAGGCCTTCAGTTAGGCTTTATGCGACAGCATGTGGGTGCAAACTCCGGAACAAATCATTTGATGCTTTCAATTCATCACAAAATGAATTGGAAATAAAATAAAACGGCTTATTACCGCTATCCCATCATAAAGAAATAGAATATGTAACTCGGGATCGAGCCCCAGCTAATGCCAGGGCCATCGCCAAAGCTATTCCGGAAGCAAAGCAGATCGTATACAGGTTCCATTTAGTGAAAAATTTGTTCTCGAGAGACCGGCTAGTGCCACTTCTTGCATGATTTCCCTTAAAGCTGAAAGTACTTCTTCTGTGTTTTTAGGTTCATATTCCGATATCCATTCTTTAATCATAATTTTTTAAGGGTTTTAATGAGTGTTCTTAAACTTTCGTTTTTTGGCGCATCAGGAATCCATGAACTTAATTCCTTAATATTGAGTTTTTGTAGCCTTTCAGCATCTATTCGTAAGTCTTCAATCAAAAAATCATATGTTTGGGATATGCTTCGTAAATTAAGTCCTGCTTTGCTGATTATTTTATCAAATAATGCTTTTTCAGGTGAAGCTATAAGGGCAACTTGTCCCGATATGAGTTCTACGCTTTTTATTCCAAAGCTGTAATACGGTAAAGGCATAAACCGATATGTAAACCTCCCAACAGGCGTTTTTATTTTTTTTGAGAGCTTCATCGTAACGGAACTTATTTCAAAGACCCGCTCAGGAATAAACCCCCAGTAGGAAAGAGCAGTCTCAAGTGACACATAGCTCGGACCCCACAAATAATTTGCTATTAAAAAGGGTTCTGGCGCTATTAAATCTGTATTTCTGCCAGGAATATATAGTCCTCTTTTTAAGAGTATGAGGTCTCCATTTTTAATAAGTTCACTAATTTTATCATTTGGTCTTTTGTAATCTTTAAGCATATCCAGCATGACCTGTCTGGTGAACGGTGCATTATTGAACTGTTTGGCTAAATATCTAAAGTCCATAATTGTTAAATTGTTTTACAAAAATCGGAAAAATACCGATTTAACGCATGTATTTTAACATAAAATGTTTGTGAAATAACTTCATTTTAATCGGTTTATTTCCGATTATTATCATGTAAGTTAACATATATTTTTTTTATTATATGTTCAACGACATTAAAAACTAGATAATTAATAGCTTTCTTTTGATATTGCTTGAGAAGTTAGAGCAGATAATAATCCTGTTTTCAAAAATTAAATTTACCTTACAAATAATGTAGCTACTCCTAGTTCACTCTCATTATCCAACTTACCCGTTGTCAGAAGGATGATTTATTAAAGCATATTTTTTAATGTGCGCTTCTTATTATTAGCATCTGCTTCATCCAAGAGTGAACTTAATTATGTTATTATAACATTGCTATCTTTACAACTTATATTTCACTGATCTATTGCATTAATAATCAACTTATCAACAGGAGAAATAGAGGGTCCAAAATAATTCGTTAAAACCCCGTGTTCATTGATCAGGTATTTGCTGAAGTTCCAATCTGGAGCATGGTCATTCCAACCATTTACTTGGGCATTACTTAGCCATTTGAAAATAGGATGCTGGTTTTCATTCTTAATTACAACACTTTTTGAGGTTAAAGGAAATGAAACTCCATAATTTACTTGGCAGAACTGACTTATCTGCTCATTACTACCTTTTTCTTGCTGGCCGAAATCATTTGAGGGAACAGCGATTATCATAAGTTTTTTATTGTGTTGCTCATATAAAGCCTGCAATTCTTCATACTGCCCTGTATACCCACAATCTGAGGCTGTATTAACAATCATTATTTTCTTCCCAGCAACCAAAGATGACGTTAAGTGTTTTCCATTATTTAGCACCAGAGATTCTATGGGAAATGGCTCTTTGGGAGCAGCATGGTTTAAATTAGATAGAACAATTCCATTTTTACCCACCTTACCTATTTTTCGGATTAGAGGATAAAAAAACCGTACTATTTTTTGTTTTAGTGAAGCCATCTTTCTTGAGTTTAATGTTTATAATGATTAGACTACATTGCTTATTGTAAAGGGTACAGTTAGCTATATATTCTTTAAAAATTGAATTATGGTTTTTTCTTTTCTGCTTAGCGTATAAACTATAATTGATAGTTATTTCAAAAGTTGCAGGATTTAAACCCCAAATTAATCTATTAAAATCATTTGTGGGTTGAATATTCAACCCACAAGTTATCAAGTATTTATTTTGTAAACAAGAATACAAAATAAACAGCCATACTTTAATATTAATAATACCTTATAGAAAATTTATCCCACGGTTTGCGTACCTTCTTCATAGATGCTAACCAATCATTCTCTTTATTAGCATATCCGACATACATCAAGGAAACACTTTTTAATCCTAGGCTATCCAATTCTAATTCTTTATCAACAAGCAAATTATCAAAACCTTCTACGGGTGTAGAATCAATTTTTAACTCTGCAGCTTGCGCTAGTGCTAAACCTAGTGCAATATATGTCTGTCTAGCGATGTGAGCATGATTTTCTTCTGCTGTCTGGTTCAAATACATTTCTTTGAGCTTATCAGTATAAGAACTAAAACGGCCTTGAGGTAACCCTCGCTCATGAGTTGTCCAATCGTAGACTTCATCAATGCGCTCTGCTGTGTAACGATCCCAGGCCGCAAAGATTAACACATGTGAACAGTCACGCATGCAATCTGGATTCAATGCCCCAGCAGTTAACCTTTCTTTAATTTCTTGGTTTTTAATCACCAAAACATGAAAGGGCTGTAAGCCTGAAGATGTAGGTGCTAAACGCGCTGCCTCTACTATTTTATTGATATCCTCTTCGTTTACTTTCTTTGAAGAATCATATGCTTTTACGGCATGACGCCATTGTAAATCTTGTATTAAAGCCATACTTAATCGTTATTTGAAACTGCTAATATTACATCCATATTACCACGAGTGGCATTTGAATATGGGCATACCTCATGTGCCTTTTCAATTAAATCTTTGGCCACATCAAGGCTTACTCCAGGGATATTAGCATGCAGTTCTGCAGCTAAAGCAAAACCACCTGCACCATTTTGTCCAATAGACACTTTAGCTGTAACACTAGTAACACCTGTTTTGATTTTAGCTTTACTGATAATAAGATTAAGAGCACTGTCAAAACATGCAGAATATCCTGCTGCAAATAACATTTCAGGATTCAGATAATCATCATTTGCTCCTCCCAATGCTTTGGGCATCCTTACTTCAATATTTAAAACCCCATTTTCTGTACTTACTTTACCATTTCTACCTCCGGTAGCAACAGCCTGTGTAGTGTATAATGCTTTCATGTTTTTATGGTATTTAAAATTTTATTTATAATATGTGTTAATTGAATTTGTTCCTGATCGGTAAGCGATGATTTTTCTTTTAATTGCTTTGGTATACATTCCGCACTTTCTTCTAATGATGCTCCCTTATGGGTTAATGATATTTCTACAATACGTTCATCAATAGTGCTGCGATTACGATTAACCAAAGATTTTGCTTCTAATCTTTTAAGTAAAGGTGTTAAGGTCCCACTATCTAAATGCAATAGCTCTCCTATTTCGCGAACATTTAACTTCTTGTACTCCCATAGCACTAGTAAAACTAAATACTGGGGATAGGTAACATCAAGACTTTCTAATAAAGGTCTATAAGCATTACTTATTTCCTTTGAAAGAGAATAAATTGGAAAACAAAGCTGATTAGATAATTTCAATATTTCTTTCATGCCAAACTATTATACAACAAAAGTAGAACATTAATATTGTATTGTACACAATTTAATTTTGCAAAATATAATTATGACGAATATTTGATAAAACATTATCCTTAATTAAAATCAGTAAATTCTTTTATCAACATTAGCGTGAATTCAGTTTAAGCAGCAAGAAATAATTATTTTTCTTGCCATTCAAACTGAATGTTTAAAGAAATTTTTTGGAAAAAAGACATAAGCATTCTTTTGAGAGATAACCATTAGTATTCCACCCAATCCCGACAACATACAACTTTCCATAATCCTTCTGAAATGCGCCTACAGATACAGGAAAAACAGATTCCCATATATAAGTTTATCGGGGGAATAGAAAAGCAACAGATGGCGTGTTCATAACATAATGCGATGATATTATCGGCACAAAAATGCTGAACATAAAGTGCCCTTTGCCATTTCTCTATGTGGGAGAATCTAAGTCTACTCGTAAATGGATACTGTGTGCCGGCATATTGAGCATCATGTTTTTTAGAAGAGGTTTATCAGTACCGTCTTCGTCAATCCACCTGACCATTCATGTTCTTTTATAAAACGGAGCGTAAAACCCACAGGTCTTTAGCCTGTGGGTTTTACGCTCCGTTTTATAAAAAATAATTATTTCTTAATAACGAATACTGTAGCTACTCCGCGTTCACCTTCATTATCGAACTTACCATTATCAGATGGGTGATTTACAACACCATAATTTTTAACCCAAGCTGTAGATGATCCACCTCCGTCATAATTAAGCGCTGAAACACAATCTAATGCGGACATGAAGCTTGAAAGCTCTGCAATAGACATGCCTCTTGATGAAGAAGCGCGTCCATCAACGACGACGACTAATAATTTATTATTGGATGTAAGTCCCACGGCGGTTCTAGGATGTCTAGCGGTATTAAAGTCTACTTCTAATTGAGTTAATTCTTTACCGCCAAATATTAAAAGTGGACCTCCTGCCAGCGCTGTAGGCTCAGTGATTGATGACCATCCTGCTGAGGGCTTCATCACTATGCTTGGTGATCCAGAGGTATTTAATATTAAAGCACCATTTTCTCTGTAGCTGTTAAAGCCACTATTTGTTTCTTTGATAACTTTGCCATCACTTTTTAAGAATACTGTTGAGCCGCCCGATGTAGTATTAAAATAGCTCCCATTAAACGCAACTAATGCATTATGCTGATTTGCCGCTTCACTTGTCTTCAGAAAACCTGAAGAGACAAATGGTAATTCTATTTTTGCACCTTTTGATAAGTCTATTTCTAAAATAGTAACAAACTGTTTTGTTTCGAACAAATTATTAAAATGAAAACTTTTCCACTCTATACCCTCGGCTACGGTTTTTACGTCCCACTTGGTGCTGGCTAAGATTGCTTTAACGTCTAATTTCTCGACGTTAGTGTAATCGTATGGGAGTTGTGTTCCTTCCTCTTTTTTAGAACAATTTACAAAAAGGAATAAAAATAGAATACTATATAAAATTCTGTTTTTCATAGTAAATAATTAGGGGTTGTTAACCCATTTAACATTTAATTTCAATGGTTCTTGAATGATATTCAACTGCTTATCAAGTTTTAAATACTCTCTGTTTCTATAAAGATTTATTTCCTGACTATTATTCTGATAATTAACACCTGCGACATTAGATTTTCCCCAAGAAAATGGCCAATTTGGTATGAGCTGCTTGGCCTCTGCTTGCCTTTTAAACACGAATTTATTATTTCTTTTCTCAGCGATTAAAACAGCATTGTTTGAAAAAAGCACTAACTTATCATTTAATATTATCCCAGCATTAAAACCATTAATTCTCCAGTCATTAGGAACATTATCTATAAAATTATCCCATGAAAGTATCTCTTTAACTTTCATATTCCTTTTGTTAACAACATAAATCTTATTTGAAGTTTTTATAAACCATGTATTGCCATTATCAATGAAAGACCAAGTACCAGTTTGATCGGAAATTTTAGGGTCATTAAAGACATGGTTTCGTTGAATAATATTGATGAGGTTTCCACCATTCACCTCATAGATAGTAGAATCCATGAGATAGTAGGTATTATCATTATTTTCCCATGATACTTGAGGTGTCAACCAGAGGGCATTTCTAATAAATTTTTCATTATCTATTTCTCCATTGAAGATAGACACATAATCAAGTTTATCATTTTCTTTAGGGCTTAGGTCTCCTTCAATAAAAAACTTCGCATGTACTGCATCATGTTTTCTCAAGCGTGCAGCAACAGATACGGCATGCCAGTGATTTGAAACTACGAATACGGTATCGCCTTTTTGAATAATGTTCGATCCATATTCATCCTTCAGCACACGACTAAACACATAATTCTGAACAGTTGTTTTTGCATTTTCCTCTTTATATATCTTTGAGGGCTCAATGCCTAATTGAACTAATCCATTGTACATAACACTAGCCTCACAGATCGAAGACTTATGCGCACCACAACCACCAGAGACAATTATTTTATCTATATTTTGCACTTTATACAATCGATTAGCTATTTGTATTCGAGTAGCCAGAATTTCTGGATTGTCCGAACCTAGAACTAACATTATAGTCTTAGGGCTGGAAGCCATACTTACATGCAGAGAAAACAATATTAAAAGAAAGATAAATAATAGCTTGTTCATCCTTACTTAACTTTATATCCCATTATCTTTAATTGTCTTTCAGCACCAAACATATCTTTAGTAATATGATCAGAAAATATTGGATTGAACGTACTAGCGTAAGCAGATAACCCTTCTTTATCTACCCCCTTAACTAATGCTGGATTGTTTTGTCCTATAGGCATAAAATCACTATTGAGCATAGCACTAGGAACAAAAGAAGATCCAGCCTCTATAGTACCTTGGTCGGAATAAACAGAAGTCATAATAACAGAATTTCTAATAGTTGGATTAGTAGCTGTTGCCTCAACAAAATTATCTACATCTTTAGACGTAGAGGCTTGTATATTACCGGCTACCAGAGAATTGTAAATTTCTAAATTATTCACCAGATTACGTCTATAAACTCCCCCTCCAGGTCCTGTGGATGTATTATTCACTATAGTTGAACTAATTAAATAAACTGTAGTGCCACCGTATAGCATTACTCCGCCTCCACCATTGGCAGATGTTGACTTATTTCCCGAAATAATAGAATTGATGACATAAGCCTTAGAATTCTCACGAACATACAAACCTGCACCATATGATGTATTAGAATTGTTCTTTATTTCACAGTTATATAATGTAATAGTGGCGTTAGGGTATCCATGAAGTCCTGCTGCCGTGCCTGATGCGGAGTTATTGTTAAACTGTGAGTTATAAGCGGTTAAATTACCATCAGCTAACCACATCCCTCCACCATTATTTCCGCCTTTATTATCGTTAATTTTTACATTTCTAAATGTAATATCCGCATTATTAAACGCATAAATTCCAGCTCCATAACCTACAGTTCCTCCTGAGTTTGATGTTTTATTATCAACAACTTCTACATCATTTAATTCAACTTTGGCGTTTGCAATTAGCATTCCGCCACCCCAGCCGCGATTATATCGTACATCAGCTATTGTTACGTTACTTCCTCTATTGGTCGCATTCCCCCCTTTTATAATAATTCCGCTAATAGAAACTTTTGACTCGGCATCAAATGCTGCTGTAATGGTTACCGTATGATAACAATTAACAGAAGCTGAGAGCTGTCCATCAAGAATTGTTTTATAAATACTAGGATTCGATTTAGAGGCAGAAGTAGCATTAGCTTCAAAGCCACCGATTAGGGTTAAATTTTTAGCAATTTCGAATGTATTATCCGCTTGGTTTGTTGCATCACCATTTCTAATTGTCTTACTTGGTTTATATATACCCTCTGATAAATAGATGATACTATTAGTGGTAGATTTTTCCAAAGCTGTATTCAAATCTGTTGCATTAGCCCAAGATTTACCATCACCAGTTCCATCAGGCTTTACATAAAATACGGGAGCTTTCCCGGTTTCCTGAACAACTAATACCTCACGCTCATTTTCAGCACCCATTTTCACCAGTATTATTCCCGAGCGCTCATCATCCTCATTAGCCAGGGTTGTAAATCCAACTTTATTTTTTCCTTTTTCAAAATTAGCACTATCCAGCGTAATCCACGAGGCCTCAGTACTAACCTCAATATTTTGATTTGATAGGACATCAAAAGTGTAACGTTGTGATTTATTACTTACCTCCAAATAGGCATTTCCTATCATAAGCTTGCTTTCAAAAGTATTATTTTCTTTTTTACAAGCTATGAAGAGTGAAACAAAGGCAATTATTAAGATTAAACAATTAATATTCTTCATAATTCAATACGTTTGTTGTTAAGTTTATAATTGTTATAATCAGCTTCTAAAAAATCATAACAATCTTTAAGTTCCTTTTCGTCAGTATATTTACATTCATACATAAATACACCTGTATAATTAATCTTCTCTAGTGCGGCAAATATTAGGTTCCAATTATTTTTACCTAATTTATTACATGGAAGATAATGGGCCTCGGAAAGTCCATCTCCGTCGGACACATGTAAAGTCTTGACACGGGATCCAAATCTTTCAATTAATAATTCGGAGTTCATAATATGGCACATATCTACGGCAAGTCCTACATCATCAGGAAAAAGAGAAAACACGGTTTCACACTCAGCAATAGTGCGCATTAAGGGTCTTTCTCTTTCACCTACTGTCAGCTGCGGACCTAGCATGTTTTCAACCACCATTTGCATATTATGACGGCGGGTTTCTGTGTTCAATTCAATTACCGATTTCACCAACTGTGAGATCCTTAATTCTCGTTCATTGTTTCCTAAATAATACGAAGGATGAAAAAGAATAATTTGGGGCTTCAAAGCAGAGAGCACCTTAATTAACTCAATATGTGTCTGTACCACTGCGGTTCTCTGAGATTCTGTTATTTGCGATAAATCAATCTTTTGTGAGAAAGGCATATGAATAGACCATACTTTGACACCTGTAGCATCTAGTATCGTTTTTAAACTGTCTATTTTTACTTTCCAATAATCTTGATCATACTTTAAACTTAGGTCCTTGTTAAGTAAAGATCCTATATTAGATAGTTCAATGTAACGGATTCCTAAAGACTTAGCATAAAGCATTTTCTCTTTGGTAATTGCCTGTATATTTACGGAATATCCAATTGGCATTGAGGAGGGTCTTACCTCTGCAAAAAGCAGTGATAAAGACATCGTAAATAATGTAATAAAAACTAGAAAAAGCTTGAACGTTCTCATATTACCAATTTGGATTTTGCACTAAATTCTTATTAAGTAATAAATCCTCAGAAGGTATTGGTGCTAAATAGTCTTTTTCTTCATCAAATTTCCCTCCAGTTGGGAATGGATCGATATTTCCCGAATTTGCATTTTGCGCTCCAGTGAGTGGATTTCGTAATGTTCGTTGTAAAATGTTTACTAAAGAAGTTACAGAAGAAGGCGCACCTGCTGTAGATCCCGTATGTAAGAATACATCAGCATTACCGTCTCCGTTAAAATCATGACTTCCAACACCTGAGAAATAAATACCCACCATCGGCTGTTCAATCTTTTTGCCTGCTTTCCAGCGCATCAAATCATCCCAACGAAATCCTTCATTGAATAGCTCAGCGCGGCGTTCACGACGAATTTCCAAAATCACTCCTTTATTGGGACCCTGATCAACATTTGTGTACATATTTTCCAAATAGGGATCAGGATTTGCGTTGGCATTTACTAAACTCAAATTCGGCATCCCTGCGCGTGCTCTTAATTTATTGATTGATAAATCGAGGTCAGCTTGAGTAATGGTGCCCAATTCGGCTTTTGCTTCTGCGTAAACCAATAAGGCCTCTGCGTATCTAAATAATATAATGTCAAAGAAAGATCCAGAAGTTGCCCACTGTGAATTATCCGGAAGAGCTTTTATCAGTCTATATCCAGTTGTTGTGATAGATAAATTCACGGGTTCTCTTGTAGTTTTTCCTGTTACCTTAAAATCAGGACCTGCGGTAATCTGCGTTAACCGTGGATCTCTATTTTGCATCTCTTGAAAGAAGCTATAGGTTTGATATCCTGGCCTATCGGTAAAACGCGATCCATCACTCATTAAGAAACTATTTACAAAGTCTTTAGTTATACCGTATGAGCCTTGGGTAGCGGAAGTAAAAGAACTTCCCAATGAATGTACGCGCTTTCCTGTTTCATAATCAATGGCCAAAATAGTTTCTATATCATTTTGACTGTTTCTTCCAAAAAGATTTCGGTATGCAGCCTCACTTCCTCCTTCAGTAAACAGGGTATAGGCACCAGAATTTATTAATTGTTGTGCTGCCTGCTGGGCTAAAGTTAGATACTCTTGATATCCAGCTATGCCGTGATACTTTCTATAGGTTCCCTCAAATAATGCAATTCGTGCCTTCAATAACATTGCTGTGTAGCGAGTCACTAAGTTTACTTGTTTCTCAGCCGGAATATTTTCAATTGCATAATCCAGATCTGCCATCACCGAATCCATTACTAATATGCGAGAATCACGACCTTTATAAAGGGCTGGATCCTTAGCGTCCAGAACAGTACTATACCAGGGAACATCTCCAAAAGTTTTCACTTTATCATAGTAAAAGTAGGCCCTAAAAAAGCGCGCTATACCACTAAATTTTGCTTTTGCGGCTTGGTCATCGGCTTTGTGGTAATTACTTAAAAAATAATTAATCATCCTTAAGTTACCCCATGCCCAGCCCCCAGATCCGCTACCCACAGGAACTATCCTGCTACCACGAATTTTTGTACTGGGATTTAGTGGCACCAAGTTATCTGAACCAGCATCCTCTGTATAAATGCTAAAGTCTGGCAATATTGCATATAATGCATTTGATGCAACTTCAAGATCCTTAGCCGTATTAAAGAAAAAAGGTGCCTCCACTTTATCTTTAGAGGATCTATCTAAAAAATCATCGTCACAAGAACTCAAAAACGACAATACTACTAGAATAATTATGTTTATATATAGAATCGAAATCTTCATTTTACACCTGTTTTATAAATCCAATATTAAACCAAAAGAATAAGTCTTACCCATAGGATAAACACGCTGATCTCCTCTATCATCTGCCGTAGCTGGTGAAGATAGGTTAATAGCAGAGCCTGCTTGTTCAGGATCAATATATTTGGTTAATCCTCCAAAAGTCCATGTGAAAATATTTTCCCCACTAAAAAATAGCCTTAGCTTTTCTATTTTGACCTTGCGTGTCATTTCTTGTGGCAAAGAATAACCTACAGTAAGATTTTTAGCGCGAATAAAACCCACATTAGTTAGGTAGTAATCATTGATTTGATACAAAGATCTATTACTTTGCAGTGAAGAATATCCTCTATATATCTGCGGATAGGTATTTGTTTTATTATCAGGAGTCCAAGCATTATCCACCAAATCTTTCCTCAAGAAGGATAAGTAAGGTCTTTGATAAGTTCCCCAGTACAGCTCACCAGTAGGGTACCAATCTTGTCTAGCAACTCCTGATAAGGCCACAGAGAAGTCTAAATTTTTCCAGCTTGCACTTAAATTAAGTCCAAATGGAAACCTTGGTGTAGCGTTACCAATGCGCTCTAAGTCTCCATGATTATCTAGCGTATTCTCGCCATTATCAATTTTTCCATCACCATTTAAATCTAAATATTTTACATCCCCACCACGCAGGTAATTCCATTCACTATTTTGCACTACGTTAAAAATGTCACCATATACTCGAGCCAGTGAAGTGGCTGGGTTAGTAAATGTACTTTGATATGCTGCCGCTTCTTCATCAGACTGGAATTGTCCAGCCACACGATAGCCCCAAATTTCACCTAGTCTCTGGCCTTCATAGTAAGAACTTAACAATCCGTTAGGGTTATTGTATTTAGTGATGATACCTTTGAAATTGGAAACATTTGCCGATACGCGGAATTTCAATGGGGAGCTTAGCACATCAAAACTATTCTGGTAGGAAATATTCAGCTCATAGCCTTCATTGCGCAGACCTGCGTAATTCTCCTTAGGCTCACTAGCACCAAATACTGCAGGCAATGGCTCTCCAGGAAGATACATCCCCTCTACATTCTTACGGTATACATCCAAATTCAAGAATAACTTATTATTTAGCAAACCAATATCAGCTCCAAAATTCAAGCTTCTAGTGGTTTCCCAGGTCACTACACTAGGCAGTGGTCCAGGCATCTGTGCTATTGTTAATGGGTTTCCTTGATTTAACCAATTATTAGATCGCGTTACGTTCATCAGCTCTTTGAACGTATTTACATCTACAGTTTGGTTACCCAATTTACCATATGATGTTCTAAGTTTAAACGAGGAAACATAAGGCCTTAGGTTTTGCCAAAAATTCTCCCTATCCATTTGCCAACCTAGCGATACGGAGGGGAAGAATCCCCAACGGCTATCTTGAGGAAAACGTGAAGAACCGTCATAGCGTCCATTCATTTCAAGGAGATACTTATTATCATAATCATAATTGAAGCGCCCAAAAAATCCTCTCACAGCCCAATCCATTGCCGAGCCCGAAATATTATTCATGGTAGTAGCTAAAGCAAGATTGGAGAGATCTTCTAACAACAAATCATCGGCAGTTACCTCTACGCGATCTCTGTTAAATTGTTCTTGGTTAAAACCTGCCAGCAATTTAAAATTATGTTTTGAATCTAATTTTAGGTTATAGGTAGCAAAAGCATTTAATGCATTATATTTATCTTTCCAGCGATACTCTGTTAATCGGTTAAGCCCCTCTACGGTATAGTTTAATTTGTTACCTTTTAAATATTCAAATGGGTTTAAGCGTAGTGTTCTGCCTGTATTATCAATACGATTACTATAATCAAAATTTAACACTAATCCTTTAACAGGCTTAGCTACTGCACGAAAAGTATTGGTAAATTCTTCTGTAGTAAATACACGCCAAGAGTTCCCAGCAAATAATCCTGCATTACCACCTTGTCCACCCGTACCAGTACCAATATCTGCAGGAATGCCATCAACACTCACGGGGTAGAAGGCCATT
The DNA here is from genome assembly GCF_014692495.1 of Sphingobacterium litopenaei. Taxonomy (GTDB): domain Bacteria; phylum Bacteroidota; class Bacteroidia; order Sphingobacteriales; family Sphingobacteriaceae; genus Sphingobacterium; species Sphingobacterium litopenaei. The sequence continues at coordinate 13,616 of NZ_JACOIJ010000015.1, forward strand.
AAATTGTACCAAGTCGTTGTACTCCATAAACCGCCGAATCCGTTTGAAAAACCACCATAATCTTTATCACGCTCGTTTATGAACTGCGTGTTGGCAGACAATTCTAGCCAGTCGTTAGGACGGAATACAATATTCGATTTAAAGTTCTGACGTTCTATGCCTGCATCTTTATTAATATTATTAATACTTTGTCTGTCATAAACCCTTCCTGAGAAATAAGCAGTTAATTTCTCCGATCCCCCTGATACCGAGACATTGTGGAAATTTGACAATTGGTTCTTACGAAATAATTCATCCCACCAATTGGTCTTATAGAAGAATTTATTTGTTCCATCAGCTTGCAATTCATGAAATGGTGAAATTTGTCCATCAGCAACCATTCTAATTGTTTCCCAGTCCATAGCATTATACTGACTATAGCTACTACCATTATATCCATAAAGGGCTGCATCTACAGTTTTTGCGTACACATACGGATCGGTAATAAAATCAGTCCTTGCAGCTGGAGATGTCCAAGCAAAATTATTAGAATAGTTAATGGATGTTACACCTGACTTTCCGGTTTTTGTTGTAATAAGTATTACCCCGAAAGCTCCACGCGCTCCATATATCGCTGCTGAAGCGGCATCTTTTAATACGGTCACCGACTCTATATCATTTGGATTAACACGTGTTATATTACCTTCAATTCCGTCAATTAATACAAGTGGACCTCCACCATTAATGGAGTTAAATCCACGTACATTAATATCTGGCGTTTCCGATGGGTCTCCATTATTAATCTGAATATTTAGTCCTGGCATTAACCCTTGCAGAGCCGTTGCTATATTAGCATCAGGTCTAAGTGCTATGTCTGAGGCATTGACTTGTGAAACAGCACCCGTCAAGTTAGCCTTCTTTTGGACACCATATCCAACGATTACCACTTCCTGTAGATCACTTGACTTAGCATTTAGCATTACATTTACAGGCTGGCCAGCGAGATAAGCAATAGTTTTATCTTCGTATCCCATGGCAGTGATTATCACCTGACCTTCTCTTTGAATTACTTTAAGGGAGAAAGATCCATCTTCTGCTGTCGCTGTTGCGGCATTACTGTTTACAATTCTTACAGAAGCTCCTACCAATGGACTGCCATCATCGCCCACAACTTTTCCTTGAAGCAACATTTGTTGCCCTTGATTTATAGAAGAGTTCGCCGTGATCTCCGGTGCTTTTCTTATCAGCACGGTCTTATTTTGAACACTATATACAAGACCACGTGGGCTTAAACAATGGTCCAATACGGCTTGTAGATCAGCATTTTTCATATGCAGATCAATTTTTCCGACATTTTTTACCTCAGAGCTATTAAATAGAAAGTCCAAATCCGTTTGTTTTTGAACTATATTAAGTACATCTGAGAGTTCTGCTTTTGATACCGAAATATTTATTTTTTGCGCAAACACATTAGCTTGAGTTTGTATAAATAATCCGAATACGAAAAATGAAATGAATTTCATCATAAGTACACATTTAAACAATTGTGGGTGGGTCCGCACAATTGAACTAATATTTTTATACATTTGGTTATATTTGGTTTTATAAGTTACACACAATTTTATTGGCCAAGTATTATATTCTTAAGGGGTAGTATTGCAGTACTGCCCTTTAAAAAATTTTAGGTAATCTATCTCTACTTCATCACCTTCACCCTCCCCTCTTGTAATTCAAAATGCAAATCAGAGACCTCCTGTATTGCTGTTAAAACATCTTTAAGTTGCTTTGTTCTTTTTATGCTTCCTGTGAATTTATCTTTAAGGTTAGTTGCCACTTGGACATCTTCTATATAATACCACTTGGAGAGTTCATTCAAGATGGATTCAATCGACTGATCATGAAACCTAAATACGCCCTCACGCCATGCTAGTATCTGATTTAGATCAACATTACTATCGACCCGGATTGCAGACCGAGCACCTACTGTTGCCTTTTGGCCTGGCTTAATAACGGTTTGATCAATGCTTGTATTTACCGCAATGGATCCACTTATTAATGTTGCCTGAACTTCCTTATCTTGATCATATGCAGATAAATTGAATACTGTTCCTAAGACATTGATTTGTGCATCTTTCACCTGGACAATAAAGGGGGTATTTTTGTTATGCGCTACCTGAAAGAATCCCTCTCCTTTGAGCAATACATTCCGATCCTTAATACCATAACTGGAAGAAATATTTATACTAGATCCCGAGTTAAGATGCACGGTGGATTTATCAGGCAGGGTCAACTTTAGTGTAGATCCTTTTTTGGCGGCAAACATATGAAAGCTATTCAAATCGAAGTCTGCCGAGCCTGCTTCATTATGTATAGTCAGCTCGTTTTCTGCAACACGAACAATAGATAAACCTCTATGGGAAATACTATCATCAGGCAAAAAATCTAGGTCTAAAGTTCTCCCGTCAGCAAATTGAATATTACTACTGTTACTAGCTAGGGCTTTAGTATTATCCTTGGATAAGCTTTCAAGAGCAGACTTATTGGTTTCTATACCGGAATCATGAGCTATATGATTCAGAATGAAATAAGAGAAAATAAAGAGCACAGCCACAGCAGCTGCAACTTTATAATACAACACCTTATTGGACTTTTGAATAGAAAATACTTTCTGCTTTTCTATATCATCTATTTTGCTTGAAATACGATTAAAGACATCTTCTTTAGCAAAAGAGTCAGCTGCATTGTCCTGACCACTATCGGCATAGAGACTAAGAAGTAACTGGGCATCAATATCTTCTAGAGCCTTATGAAATTCCTCAAATTCTTCCGCCGTTAATGCGTTATTACAATGTTTCTTATATAATATTTTAAGTCTTTGCTCGTCCAATGTACCGTCTTTTTATACAGTACACATAACTAAGGGTATAGTACTAGTTGAAAAGAAAAAAAATAATTAAAAGGGGGATTTCATATTTAGTGGTCCTGAAGGATTTCCTCAAATAGGCTAATGCTTGCGCTATATGGTTTTTAACAGTATGGGGAGAAACACCCATTTTATCTGCTATTTGCTGGTGTGTAAAACCTTCAAATCTACTTAATTCAAATGCTATCCTTTGCTGCTTTGGCAATAATGCTACTTTTGAAATCATTGATTTTTCAAATTCTGAATATTCAATTTTCTCCTGTACATCATTTATATGTTGAACAGACACCTGTGTTAAATAGGTATTTGCATACTTGAGTTTTCGTAGATTATTTAAGCAAATTCGTTTAGCGATAACAAAAATAAATGAGGTGATTTCTTTACTCTGGTCAATATACTCTTTGTTTACCCATAAGTTGACAAAGGTTTCCTGCACGACTTCTTCTGCAAGATAAGGATCTCTTAAAATTTTATAGGCCACCTGATAAACAAATGAAGAATAGGTGTTGTAAAAAATCTCAAAAGCTTTTCTATCTCCCTGCTTTACAGCATGAATTATATCCTTTGACAGAGAATGCATAATTAAACTTGATATCCAGTTAGTTCTACTAATTTCAAATCAAAGATATAAAACTTAATATTGTTTGCGTCATTTTTATGATTATCCTTATGTTAACTTTTACCCCGGGACAAATAATATTTTGGCAGATTATAAATGAATCAGTAAATAAATAAACTGCTTCCCATTTACATGATAGCTCCAGGGGATGTAGAAAATAGCATACCCTAATTATTAAAAAGTCATAGTGTATATTAGCGAATTAATTTTTTAATCTGGGTAAATTGTAGCGGTTCTGAAGTGTTCGAAATGAGGAAAAAAACCGTAAAGCTTACCATTTGACACACTCAAGCAGCTGGAGATGAGTCATAATCAACAGAACTCAAAACGTAGCTAAAAGGTTTTAAAATTGAATATATTGTATAGCAAACAGTATTTTAAGAAAAAAAATATTCCATATAATGAAAAATGTTTGAAATTATTTTTTGTATATTTAGGATAAGGAAATCCCCTCGATTAGAGCGTATGGAATCTAAATTATGAGAGCAAATTAAATCATTAAGTATTAGCCTTTTCTGCTATAGAATTGTATATCATGCGCGTTTAATTCTATTAGAGTTAGAATTTAGCATTTTCCGAGTAACTCAAATAAAAAATTGTATTTATCATGAAATCAATTCGAGTAACACTTGTTGAGGATAACATTCTACATCGGTTTTTATATTCAAATTTTATTAAATCATATCCTTCATGTACTATTGAAATCGAAACCTTTGAAAATGGGCTTGAGGCGTGGGAACATTTCAATTCTATTAAAGGTCGGCCAACATTGTTTCCCGATTTGCTACTATTAGATATAAATATGCCGATAATGAATGGTTGGGAATTGGTTGAAAATTTGGCTGTCAATCAATTTGATTTCATCTACAAATCAACTATATATATTATTAGTTCATCTTCCATATCACTAGATACGAATAAAATATATGATTACGAATTTCTTGATGGCTATATCATTAAGCCAATCAACCGGCAAGATGTCTATAAAATCCTAGATTACACCCTTGAAAAAAATATCAACTAAATGGGATGTACCCCCCTATTTTCGGACTGGCATCCAGGCGAGTTTTCAAATTTAAAAATAGTTGCTATCAATAGGTCAATCTTTTTTAAGTTGACCTATTAATAACATGCCGCCGGCAGGGTATCGTATTCCATTTGTATCTTTCCTCCCAATGACTCATGTGTTCTTCTGTAGTTGTAATCCTTAATCCATTCTTCTGCAAGTATCTGTACTTGCTGTGTAAAGAGGTAGGCATCAAGGATACTTTCCCGAAACGTGCGGTTGATACGTTCAATGTAACCGTTTTGCATCAGCCTGCCTGGTTGAATGTACTGTATCTCTATTTCTTTGCCAGCAGGATAAATTGGACTTGTTGGATGGCCTAGAGATACCAATGTGGCTCATGTTACCTGTACTACTACACAGACCATTAGAAATATCACGAACGGAATCCGCAGATGAATGATGGCAGAAAAGCATACTAACAAAGTCTGTCCAACTGTTGACTCCTTTATGATGCTTGTCGCATTGGTATTTCTGAACTAATTTTATTAAAAATGTCACGGTCTACTAGACCTAAAATCTGAGAAAACACGTTTATATTTACTATGGCGTTAGTATTATTTTCGCGAATTAAATATAGCAATCACTGCTATATTAAACCTCCGCCATTTTTTTTCTTATTTACGATGCTTCTGACTTTTTATAAACATTTATTTATGTATATTGATAACTGCAAATTAATAGAATAAATCTGAAAATAATTAACAACCAATTGGTTAAGTGACCAATAAATATAATATCAAAATATGTATACCTGACATTAAATTTTTTAAGATAAATAAAAAAAGCGGGAACCAAAACACAAATATTTATACTACAAAAACAAGTAAATTATAAGCAAATATGGAATTTGGCATTGAGCACATTAGCGCTGAAAACTTAAAAAAGAACCCTACGTATAATCTTACGCAATCATATTATAATTTAATCATTACCCAGGAAACTAGGAACAATGTAATAATTAACAATAGAAATGTAGATTTAGACCCTTATTCAGTTCTTTTTTATACATCATTAACACAAATTAAAATAAAAGAAAATTTTTCATTCCAATATGTTTTCTTCAGCGATCTATTTTATTGCATATCGGAAAAGGACAGTAGTTTGATTAAGCAAGTTCTAACAATGGGTTATCCCTCGGAGGGCTATGTAAAAATTGTTATACCCAAGGATTATATAGATTTTTCTCAATTTATGGTAGGAGAATTAACACAAGCGAAAGATAAAATTCCAAACCCTATGGTTAAGGATTTGATTCATCTAATGCTTACGCAAACATTTATCTATATATTTTTGGAATTATCAAAAAATCAAATAACTCCTACGGCAATAAATAGCCATGAAAGGAAATTACTGTGGAAATTTCAAGAGCTTATAAATGAGCACGTGCAACAACAAAAGAATGTATCGTTTTATGCTGAAACGCTTAGTATATCCCCAAGACGATTAGCTGCAATTACAAAGAAAAGTTTGTCAAAAACCCCAAAAGAGGTTATTACTGATGGGCTTATTAAAAAGGCTAAACAAAAGCTGTTTTACACCGATTCCAGTATAAAGGAAATTGCATGGGAACTAGGCTTTAATGATGAAAATAATTTCAGCTCACTTTTCCACAAAAAAACGGGATTGACCCCTACTGAATTACGGAATTCATTGGTAATATGATTCACCATCAAATTAGCAATGAACTTTAAAGATCTCCATTATTTAACAAAGTAAGCAAAGCACAAGTCCTTCCCCAAGTCTTTATTGCTTACTCTAAGATAGTGTATAAAAATTACATAATTTTTGAAATATTAATCGAAATTGCTGCTGGAAAAATAATATACTAGATTAAACTCAGCGGGTTGATTTAAAATTAAATAAAACATTCGTCGATATACTTGTATAGTTAATTTTCAAGTTTGTTAAGTAACTTATAATAACAAATAGCTACTTAATTTTTAGGTCTATGCCCCCCCTCTTTCTGAAGAAAATTATCATATTTAATTTTAGTACATGAGTAAGCATCTGGTTATCCCCCTGTATGTTTGAATAGGTTAACTTTCTAGCTTTGCCTTATTAAATTTATAATTATGGTAATAAGTAATCTTTCGAGCGAAATGCACAATCATTATGTTTGCTGGCAACGCAGTGGTCTTAGTCAGCGTTCGTACTGTTTGGAAAATAATCTACGCGTAGGTCAATTCCATTATTGGATTAAGAAGTTCCGGCAAATGGATTCCCATGCCAATAGCGTGAATTCTGGTTTTGTTCCTCTGGTTGTTACCGCAAGTAACAGTATTAACCCTATCGTAGAAATTGAGCATAAAGATGGCCATTGTATCCGTTTTTTCAATCGGTAGATGCTTGGGTCCTAAAATCGTTGTTATAATGTTATCGCTTTCCTCGGGTTTTCGGTATTTTCTTTATAGTGGAGACACGAACTTTCATTGCGGGATGGATTCCTTAAGCGGTTTAGTGCGCAAGGAACTCTCGCAAGACCCACTTAACCGAGCGAGTTATATATTTTTTAACCGATTACGTAGCCAAGTAAAGCTTCTTCACTTTGAAGGTGATGGTTTTTCTCTTTATCACAAACGGCTAGAGCGTGGTACTTTTGAAGTTCCTACCGCTACTGGCCGTGGGGACTTTCGAATCAGTAGCGCATCTCTGCAGCTAATCTTGCAGGGCATTCAATTGGAAAGTGTTCCTCGTCACAAGCGCTTTTCTATCACGAGCCAAGGTTGATTTTGCGCTAACGCTACTAGCGTATACCTGTTGTTAATTAGCAGTTTTTTCGTGTGTTTTCCACACTTTTAAGTGTAAATGGTTTGGACATAAGCAGGCGAAAATATGGTTTATAATAGCGTAAAGTTTATTTTTGTGCTGTGGAAAACATCGACTATTAAGCGCTCTATGAGGCTAGCCTACGTGAAAAGGCTGCATTGGAAAAGCTACATGCTTTGGATAAGTCGATGTTGAACCAAGAGAATGCGACACTGAGTAGGGAAAACGCAACCCTGAACAAGGAATACACAACCCTGAACAAGCAGAAGATTAGCTTGGAGCAGGAGCGCGCGCATTACTGCTCGCTGATTTAGATAATCTTCGTCGTCAGATCTTTGATATTCGTTCGGATAAACTGGTTAAGTTAGCCCTATCGGGCCAGTTAGATATGTTTAGCCTGAATGCTCCTGCTCCGCTGATAGAACAGGTTGGAGAAGAGCTGCAAGAAGCAATTAAAAAACTACAGGAGAAATCCCAGAATTCACCAAAAAAACCCAAACGGGTGTTACTTCCTGAGCACTTAGAGCGTAATTCTCAATCGTATGCAATTCGGCCAGAAGCATGAGCGCGCTTTGTAGGGGAATCCACTCAGACTATGCTATTATTCCAAGCCTTTCGTGTAGAAGTGGAGCAAAAACAGCAAATAACGAAGGCTTTAATCGAATATATCCCTAAAAGATCCACTTACAATTGACGAGTGAAATCGTCTGCTCGCCTGCGCGTAAAGAAAATTTAGACTTACCCATAAATGATTAAAACGCGTAAATTAAATTAGAAAAAAAATATTTTAAAATTTTAAACCCTTGAATATCAGGTTATTTCCTAACGAAATGACTTTAATCATTTTTTTTAAGCTTTCACAATATGTTATGTAATACATAAATTTCCTATATTACAATAACATTACATAACTATGATATGCGCGGGCTTATACTTTTATTGGGTATTATTATTCTAGGAATAAACAACCTTCTTGCACAACCTTCAGTTAGAATCAACATCGTGTTGAATCACGTGCAGAATTTAACAATTAACCCTGATCAACAGGTAGTAAATTTAAACTACAATACCTTGGACGATTATCGTACAGGGGTAGAGGTAACAAAAAATGCGCATCTATCTGTATTTAGCACCACACCGTATGAGGTAAAGGTTAAGCTAGCCAACAATGAGTTTGTTAAACTTGGTAGTGAAGATGAAGATAGAGTATCTATGCCTGATATTCAAGTAAGCCCTGTTTCAACAACGCAAAACAGTGACGTAGAATTTTCTACCAGTATACTAACGACTGAAGGTAGAAAAATTATATCAAGCAGTGTTCCCACAACTTCTGCGGTATACAACATACAGTATAAAGGCCCAAAAGGCGAAAACATTATTCGTTTTGCAGAAAGAAATAAAACAATCGTATTTTATAATGATGTACTTTATAGTATAGAGACTAAGTAAAAAACTAAGTAAGAATTCCTGCTTTATAAAGAAATTTCCTTTGTAAAGCAGGAATTTTTGTTTGCATGATTTTTTGGCTCCAAAGACCATGTCTTTTGCGAATACTAGTCCCAAACTATCTCTTATCTTAAAGAGATCAAACAAAAAAATAATTAAACCCCAAAGTGCTAAATATCCTCGAACACTTGGGAACAGTATGTAGCTCAATGTAAATTATACTGAACACCATTTGAGCAATAAATACTCTTTCATTTAATCCATAACTCAGCTACAAATTAGATCAATTCGAACTACAATATCCACCTTGAGGTAGCTGTAAAGGGATATAATTGTAGTCATACAAGGTCTAAAAAACGCATGACTTTGGGACGTAAAATTTTCATTTAGTATAAATTAAATATACTTGTAGCTTGGTCTCTACAAAATAGTACATTTTCATACTATTTTGAAGTTTTTAATAGGTGGAAAATAAAATCTCGCTGTAAATTTGCACAACAACTAATAGGAAAGCCTTATAGTCGAGGAAAAATTATATAGACTATCCCTATAGAAAAAAAAAGAGAATCATATAAATATCATGAAAAATCTAATCTTATCAGCAGCAGTATTACTAGGAGTTACCTTCAGTGCTAATGCGCAAAATTCATCACCAGCTCCAGTAAAAGTGAAAGTGAACGTAAATTTAAATTCTTTTCAAAGTATTGAAATCGGATCGGGAGCAACACCATCTGGGGAGTATGGCGATATTGTAAATTTAACTTACGCTGATGCGAATGATTACCGTAACGGTATATCTAAAAATGTTCCCAACCAGTTGAAGGTTTCCTCCATTGGTTCGGGATATAAAGTTAAAGCTAAACTTTCTCAAGCAGTATTAAACCGTACTAGCGCAGAAGGAGCGCAAAACATTCAAGCAAATGAAATTTTAGAAATTCAAGTTGGTAAGAACTTAGCAGGCGCAACATCAGGAAAAATCGTTACTCTATCTGGCGTAGAATTTACAGATTTATCAGCTAGCAACACAGGAAGTGCATCGGTTTTAGATGAGCAGTTAGATGTTAAATATTTTGGTAAGCCTATTCCACAAAATAAACTACAAACGTATTTTAATAATGTTGGCAATAAATCATTGTCATATACTGTAGATGTTTTATACGAAATTTTACCATTGTAATCCACTCATCTACAACAAGGAAAGTGAGTAGCTACATTTTGTAGCTGAAACGCTACAAAAGTAAAATATTGCAAAAAATTAAAGGTTTATAGCAGTTTTTAATACCTACTTAGCTTACTCAACCATCTATCTTTGCATAGATTTTTAAACAACTAATTAAATTTCAACAACAAACTAAAAAATAACTCAAAAAATGAAAAAGTTAATTTTGTCTGCATTCGTTCTTTTAGGAGCTTCAACAGTCTCAAATGCGCAGACCCCTAATCCTGTAAAGGTTAAAGTAAATGTTAATTTAAACAGTTTCCAATCTATTGAAATTGGATCTGGAGCTCTAAATGGTGGAAATGGTTACGATGATGTTGTAACACTTACCTATGCTAACGCGGAAAACTACCGTAATGGTGTTTCTGCTTTAATTAACAATCAATTGAAGGTAACTTCTGTTGGTACTGGTTTTAAGGTTAAGGCGAACTTATCAAATATCAATTTAACACGTACTAGCTCTGCAGGTGTAGAAACAATTCCAGCAAACGAGATTCTTGAAATTGAAGTTGGTAAAAATTTAGCTGGCGTTACCTCAGGAAGAACTGTTGATGTAAATGGTCCAGAGTGGAACTTAAGCGCTGTATCTAGCGGTCAATCCTCAGTATTAGACCAAGAGTTAGATGTTAAATACTTCGGTAGACCAATTTCTGATTCAAAATTGAAACAATATTTTAATAATGTAGGAAGACAAGCAATTGCTTACACAGTTGACGTTACTTACGAAGTAGTGCCTAACTAAAATATATTTTTATACAAGTGGTTTTAAAAAAACCACTTGTATATTATTTAATACCATCCTCCTTAGAGCCAAAAGTTTCGACTTTATACCACACATCTACTTTCGGGTTTTATCTTTAATCACGTATCTATATGAAAAAAATTGGGCTTATTATCTTAATAATATTATCTGCATTTAGTACTTTAAGCGCGCAAACAGGACTTACCGTTGGTCCTCCTCGCGTTTATTTTATTGGTGGGCCGGGGGCGAGCATGGTTCAATTAGTAGATGTTACAAATCCAAGTAAGGACTATAGCTTAGAACTTGCCGTATCTTATGAAGATTGGTCCTATTCACCAACAGGTGACAATCAGCTTTTTCCAGCAGGCACCCTTGCAAACAGCTGCTCAGATTGGTTAACTATCTCAGAGCCATTTTTTGCTTTAGCGCCAGGAGAGAGTAAACAACTACAATTAAACATTAAAGTACCAGATACGCTAAGCGCAAATTCTCAATCAGTACATACCACAATGTTATTTGTAACACAGATGAATCCACGTGCTAACGCACAGCAAGAAGGTGCAAATATCCGATTAGCTGTACGCTCAGGAATTAAAATTTACCATAGACAGTCTCAAACGGCTAAACAAGACGTAGAAATCAACAATTTAGTTTATCATAAAAAAGACAGTACAGATGCATTTCTGGAGCTAGAGTATTTAGTTAATAGCAACACTTGGACAGAAGGAAATATTCGTATTGAATATTTGAATCAAGAAACTGGTAAACTTACAAAAACTAATGATGTGAGTTTTTATGCGCTTCCTGCTGATAAACGTAAATTTTACAGCCTTATTCCCAATGATTTAGCTAAGGGGCGTTATGTAGCTACAGTAATGCTTATGTATGGCGATCAGCCCGATATCAAAATTGGAGAAATAGCGTTTAATCATGAATAACTTTGCACTAAAATATTTAATTTTCTTATATGTTTTTTTTGCGCATTTGCCTGTTTCAAACGCGCAGATGCAATATTCTGTTTGGTCAAATAATTACATTTTTTTAAGTTCTTATTTGGGTTACCAATCTCCCGAACGATTTACTACTGTTCAGTTCAGTTTAAGTACTCCACAATATTCACAAAGTGAATGGTCCTTATCGGTGCGACTGTTAAATTCTATAAAATTAGAAAGCGGAACAAATCGAATTGGAAAAGATTTCCCAGCAGAAAAAATTAATTTAAAATGGACTGGCGATAATAACGATCCTTTTATGCGCTTACAAAGCATCGGATCAACCTTGGAGCCATTAGTTTTACCAAGCTCTGGTGAAATATTTCTTATAAATAGATCCCGAACTCCAATAAATACAAATAATAGAACATCAGCGCTCTATCAACTCTATAGCCAGATGACCATCGCTCAAGGTCGATATCTGGAAGATTACTTAAGCCCAGATCCTTACACGCATGTGACCTACCGGTTTCAGCTCTTATATACTTTATACGATAATCAAAATAGAATTATCGGAACGCAAGTAGTAAATCATTCTCTACAAATGCCTCCAAAACTAACAGACGGACATTTGGTAGATGTAGAACCTGATTTTAGCATTGCGGTAGATCCAAGAATGGATGAGGTAAACCTCTCCTTTAAGAACCTTACCGACTATAAACAAGGTGTGTCTGTTCAGATTCCATCCGCATTTACAGTACACGCGAATACAGATTATGAGATACGAGTTAAAGCGCTAGAAAGCGACATGATAAGTCCATCTGGAAACGTATTACCTCTTAGTATAATTAAGGTTATTTTACAAAATGAAACCAACAGTACAGGAACAACAACTCCAGTAACCTTATCTACTAGCGAACAAGTTGTTCTTAGAGGAACCTCAAAAGATAAAAACATAAAGCGTCATACTGGTGTTAAGTATGATGTAAATATTCCAAATAACATTTTAAAGGATCTGACAATAGGTACCTATTCCGTTTCTATACTTTATCAATTGATGCCACTCTAGTAAAATGCCTACCCTTCCAAGTCATATTCTTAGAATTATATTTCTCATTACGCTTCAAATTACTGTTACTTGTTTTACAGTTAAGGCGCAGAAATTAAAATGGAATGTAGAAAGTCCAGTTAAAGTAGAAAGAGGGCTAAATACTATTTCATTCAGCTTAGAGAATTTGGATCAGACTGATTTAAGTGGTCACTTTGAATTTGATCTTCCTAAAGGTTTTACAATCCTTGGGGCAGCAACTATTCAGGCCTCTATCCCAGGAAAAGCTACACGTTATTTTACTTTCCGTGGACAGGTAAATAACTTAAGCCTTGTATCGGACACTAAGATCAATATACTTCTAAAAGATAAAGAAGGAAAACTAGTAAGTCAAAGGGCGCTAGATATTAAAATTCCAAGTTTTAGAAAAATTACAATTACAGATCAGACTCCACTACAAACTTTTAGGCTTCAAGGAGACAGCATGCACATTAAGCTAAATATTCAAAATGAAGGTACTGTAGAGGAAAATTTTAAAATCGTACTCTCTAGCCCAAATAGGTATGGAAAGACTGTATTCAAAGAATTCTCTATGTTTCTTTTACCTGGAACCGATTCTGTTCTAGTATACAGTTTTATTGTGGAGCGCTACATGACAAACCTGAGCCAATACCTAGTTCGTGTAACCGGAATTAACGATCAAGACGATCCGTTTGGGAACGTACAACTCGCTTTTTACAACCGTAGCTCCAGCAGAGATTTTAATGCTAATGATGCGATTCGGAATAACCTGTGGCAAACAACAGGCAATAATTTGGAACTTCGAGTTTCAAACATATTCAATCAGCAACAAAACTATAGTATGTTTAGCACCGGGGAATACGAAACAAAGACTGGGGCTATTCGCTACGGTATTAATATGGCAAACTGGCAAGGTTTAGATCGCATATTTGTCACCAATACTTACTTAGAGCTTGAACATAACAGGCACCAAATAACTGCAGGTAATCTGCAAGAATCCTTAGAGTCTACCTTCTACGGACGCGGTATGAAATATGCTTTTTTAGATACTGCGAAGGGCACTGCCGTAGACTTCGGGGTAAGTGACAATAGCAACGAACTATTAAGTTCTTACCAACCAGGATCAGGTATTCCCCTTACAGCTTTTGCTAGGTTACGCTTAGGAGAATTAAAAAAGGACAGAAAATTCTATGATGGTCAAGTAATTTTTAATAGAAATACCATAGATACTACAGGATTTTTATTGTGGACTAATTCCTTTGACATAAGTCCAAAGAAAGAAAAATCTTCAATGGTAGGTTTTGTAGGAGCGGGAACAGCTTTTCATTTAGTACGAAATGATGAGAAGTATCAACAAAATGCTATCGCCCTAGGTTGGAAAACCACACAAGAGTGGAATAAAATGAGGTTTTTGATGGACTACTTCTACTCTACACCTTACTATCCAGGAAATAGAAGAGGCGTAACACAGCTTCAACACCGAGTTAGCTACCCACTGGGCAGATGGCAAGGTGCTGTAGGCTATAACTTTCATGCCTTTTCTCCAAAAAGTCTAACATACTATTCTACAAACTTCAAAAATAGACAGCAGCGTCTTGAGGCACAGTTCTCTGGCTCTACGCGAAAAGGAAATACCTTTATTACCTTAACACCCAGCTATAATACAGAAAATGCATCTTATAGTTTCTCTAATATACCTTTTGAGCTTAGTAGTAAAAGTTATTTATTACAAACCAATGGGCAATACTTCAGTGCTAATAGAAAACATAATATAAATATTCTTGCTGAAGGGGGATATATAAATGTTAACAACCCTAATCAAACCGACAACAATAGCTCCGGCGAGACAGCCCTAAGAATGGATGCAACCTATGGTTACGGTCAAATTCGTTTTATGGTCGGATTTCAAAAAGGTACGTTCCAATTATATGAATTATTTAATAGTATACTTTATAATACTAGTCTGAGTACACAGTATTCATTTGGCGTGCAAGCTAGCGGAGCATTTTTAGGTGATAAGGTAAAATGGAATTTAAATAATACGGGTAGATACAGCAAACTTTGGGGCTTTAATGTACTAAATGTTGGTAGCATCGACTACCAATTGAAGAAAACTACACGCATCTCCATGCAGGGGCAGTTTACTTACACTAAGGGCTTAAGTAATAATCCATATACATACAATAACGTACAAATGGTTGTAAAACAGCAATTACCTTCTGGAAAAATCATAAATAAAAAGCCTCAGGGAAATGTTAAAATGTTTATTTTCTATGATAACAATTATAACGGGATATATGATGAGGGTGATGCTGTAGCATCAAATTACAATTTAATGTTTGGATCTGTTTCCTTCTCTACCAATAATAAAGGTCAGGCTGTTTATAAAAATATTCCTTTTGGCGATTACGTGATTTTTACTCCACCCATCAACAATTATAGCGCTAAATCAAAAGTTGTAAATGTTGATTCAAAATCAGTTAACGTGCAAGTAGCATTACAACAAGTTTCTACTCTTAACGGAGAAATTATTTTAGAATATAATCCTGCCTTTGATTTAACAGTTAATACTAATCTTCGTGGATATAGAGTTCTAGCCGAAGCGAGCGATGGAGTTATTTATACAGCCGAAACTGATGAAACTGGAAAATTCATACTCCAAGTTCCACGTGGCAAATATATAATTTCGCTCGATAAAAATAGCTTTGCTGAAAATGTGCTCACTGAGGAAAAATCTATAGAAGTAGAGTTACAAATTGGAGAAAAATTAAAAATAAAACCTTTTATTTTAAAAGCTAAGAAAAAGAATATTGAAATAAAAAGGTTTGGATCTTAAGAAGTAGGTCAAAGATTATAAATTTTGAAGCAAAAATGGAATCGGTAAATAAGAAGGTTCTTCGCCAATTTTGATGCACTTATCCAGTTTGTGAGAGACTGTAAAATAAACCCAGATTACGCAGGAGATATTTTCATTTAAAGATTTATAGGGTAATCCCAAAGTGGAATTGCAATAGTTCATAGGACGGATACATTATATAATGATTCTCTGCCCGTCACAATAATAAGTTATGTAAATGAAAATGTGGAATCAACATTTATATGGACTCCACATTTTCTTATTTACATACTTTATATGATAGTGTCAATGAGGTTATTATTTATATAAAACATAAACTATTTTAATCCTAAAAGACTCTTGACTTTAGAAAGAAATCCTTTATTGTTATGCCCTTCTCCATAACCATAGCCATAGCCATATCCGTATCCATAACCTCGTTTAAAATCAACATCATTAATTACGACTGCCATATTATGCAACTTGCTTTGATAATAAAGCTCTTTTGGAACATTTAATAGTCGCTTATCCAAGTAATTCGCACGACAAACATATATTGTCAAATCCGCAAATTCCGAAATTAATATAGTATCTGTAACCAAACTTACAGGCGCAGTATCAACAATTACAAAATCATAATTCTCTCTACCGTAGTTAACAATATCCTCGAAGTGACCATTCATTAATAACTCAGCTGGATTTGGAGCAATATATCCTGAATATATAATATCAAAATCATAAGGAGCTGGTTTTCTAATAATAATCTCAGATATAGGCATATCAGGATTTATTAAATATTGAGTGATACCAATATTAGTATGTTGCAAATGCGAAAGTCCCAAATAATCTAATACTTTTGGTGAACGAATATCCGCTCCCAACAACAAAACCTTCTTTCCTGACATAGCTAATATTTTCGCCAAGTTAGTAGCAATAAAAGACTTACCTTCTCCAGATGTTGTTGAAGTAACATAAATTACCGAACTTTCGCCTTTTTTCTTAGTAAGCATAAAAGATATATTAGTACGAAGAATACGTATCGCTTCTGCTAAAGAAGAACGGTCATTTTCTTTAATAATAGGGTATTCCGAAGAAGGAATCTCTCCCAAAATAGGAGCAGGAAATTCAGCTTCCACATCTCGACGAGATTGAACTTTATTATCCAATAAAAATTTAATATAAAGTATAATAAAAGGAATAATAAATCCGACTATTAATGCCCCTAACATAATCAAAGATTTTCGGGGAGCTACAGGAATATTGGATCCATATGCCTGATCAATTATTTTCAAATTAGCAGGCGTAGCTGCTGCTTTTATTTCAGTTTCCTCTCTCTTCTGAAGTAAGAATAAATATAATGATTCAAATATTTGTTGTTGCCTTGAGATATCTTTATAGTCTCGCTCTTGGTTAGGCAGTTGTCCTAATTTTCCCGAATATTTACTAGTTTGGGCTTGAATAACATTCACATTTGTAGACAGTACATTTCTATAATTCTGTAATGATGTATTAAGATTAGACCTAATATCGGATATATTTTTATTTAAATTTTGGACAATTGGATTGTCTGGAGTTGCTGACTTTAAAAGGTCTTCACGTTCTAATACCAAATCATTGTACGATTTTACGGTCGCTTCTATTGAGGGGTCATTTAATCCAATATTAGAAGGTAAAAGTCCTCCTTCTTCTGTGACTGTTTCACGCATCATATCCGCCAAGCGTAATTGAGTTTGATAATCAATTAATTTTCGCTCATTTTCAGAAGCATTTTCCATATACATACGAACCTCTGAAGACATATCAACCAAATTATTGCGATCTTTATAGTCTGCAACTTTTGAATCCGAAGTAGATAAATCTCTTGTAATTAAATTTAACCGATTATTTATAAAATCAGAAGTTGCACGAGTCACCTTAATTTTATCTTCGGTAGCATCTAAATCATATTGTGAAACTAACGAGTTTAGTATTAACTCAGCTTTCTTACGATTCGGGTGATTCAATGAGAAATTTATGATAAAAGATTGTTTCTCTTTGTTTGGTATTACTTGAATTTCTTGTAATAAATTATCAACTACCTTCGCTGCAGGAATAACATCGATTACTAAATTTTGGTCTAGTTTTTTGCCGTTATTTGGCACAAGCATTATCGCACCAATAGGTGTAATAATTTTTTTTCCATAGTTGTATCCTACTATATTTTGAATACCGTCCGATACTGTGATTTTAGAATTATTATCTATGGATATTTTTATTTGATATGTAATAGAATCTAGGTTAGGATTATTTGAATCCAATAGGACTAATTTAACAGGCGACTCCTGTTCTAAAAGTTCTGATTTTTTTACATTCCCTTTTGCATTATAGATTATATTTAATTTATTGGAAACAACAACTTTATATAAAATCCTTCGAGATTTAATAACATCTATCTGATCCAAAACAAATGATGAAGCAGAGCTTCCAACCCCTGTTAAAGATGCAAGTTCTGATAGGCCTGCTAGATCACCTGAGGCTTTTTTTTCATCTTGAAGCAAGATCTTTGCATCTACTTTATATACTTTCTCAGCATACCTTAAATAAAGTATTGCACCTAATACAAAAAATACTATTGATAATAAAAACCACCTCCAAAAAAATGCATATTGCTCAAACAATTGCCTTAAATTTAGATCTTGGCTTTCATCTTCTACTCTTGCTTTTTCTTCTATCATTATATAATATATTTAGGTAATCTATCGTGTTAAAATTGAAATCATAGTTATTAATAAACTGGCAACAGAGACAAATACACCTGTATTTTGGGTATACTTTGATGACTGAACTCTCGCACCATTCGGTTCAACATATACCACATCATTTTGGGCTAAATAATAAACTGGAGAATTTAAAGCATCACGAGAAGTTAAATCGACTCTATATTCAGACTTTAATCCATTTTGTTCTCTAATAACGAGAACATTTTTTCTTACGCCATTAATTGTTAAATCTCCCGCAAGCCCTAAGGCTTCTAATATCGTAATTCTATCATTACTAATTGAATATGTACCGGGGCTCTTTACCTCCCCTAAAACCGTAATTCTAAAATTACGAACTTCCATACTTATTCCAGGACTTACAATAAATTTACTTACTTCATTACGTAAATAATCTATAGCTTCTGTTCGAGTACGACCAGCTAGCTTGACTTTTCCCAATTTTGGAAAATCTATATAACCATTATTATCAATAGCATAGGTAGGGATAAATGGATTCGCTGATTGTAATGTTCCCGTATTTCCTGCATAAGAAGATATCGGATTAAAAGGTTGTGTAGCTCGAATATCATCAGCGGTTACTGAAATAGCTAAAATGTCCCCTGGCTGAAGTTTTGGGGCATTATTTTCATAATTAGTTATCAAAGCGATACTATCTGCGGGTTGAAAATAAATCAAATCTTTTCGCGACGCACATGACGAAATCACGATACTAATTAATAGTACAAAATATAGGATTTTTTTATTCATAATCAATGTTAAACTGTGTATTAACAAAAATAGATATTTTCAAACGATTAATTATCATAATACACTAATTGAGTTCTAATTATTGTCTGTAAAATAATTAACAAAATAATCAATTGGCCAAGTATAATCATCCTCTTTAGCATGTTGTACATCATAATCAGCAAACACCAATAATTCTGATTTTGGCACCAATGCTTTAAAAGCAGTTGCATATCCTTGAGGAAGGTGAATAACTTCCAATTTATCTGATTTTATAATTATTCTTTCTATGGGTATATCTCTTCTTGGGCTTTCCCAATTGTCTATTTTGATTATATTTAATTCAAAACTTCCTTTCAATACATAAAACCATCTTTGTTCAATACGATGTGCTCGCCATCCACGTACAAGTTCAGTATGTGCGTTTTTAATAATATAAAAACGTTTAACATTACTCATATCAAAATCGTTAACAAAACGAATTTGCCCTCTATGATCTGTTGCCGACCCTCCCTTTATTATATCGTAAGGTGTTATTTCTTTTTTACTTGACATATTTTCTGATTATATATGTTTTATAAATTAGATATATACCGCTTGATACTAACAAAAGAGTTATTGCAAAAATAACCTGATACTTAAAAAGATCATCAGTGATAAATAAAACAGCCAATCCTATCACAAATTGTACCAAACCATACATAAATGAAACCACCAACTTATTTTTTCCAGCCTCATTTCCCAGATATTGATATAAATGCGAGCGGTGCGCTTCAAATATATTCTCTTTTAGATACAGTCTTCTTACAATAGTCCAAATAGAATCTATGCCATAAACGACTAAAAATAATATATAGAGGAAGTTACCTGTTTGCAAAATCAATTTTCCTAAAGCAAAAAGAATTATAAAAGCAATTGCAACGGATCCCACATCACCAGCAAAACATTTAGCTTTTGTACGAAAATTAAAAAAAGCAAAAACCAATATTCCTAAAATGGAAAAAATTAATAAGTCTTGATGAATAAAATTTAGTTTATAGTTTTCTATCAATAGCAATGAACCTACAGCTAAACTATAACAAGCAGTTATACCATTAATTCCATCCATGAAATTGTACGCGTTAATAACTCCAACAATAATAATAAATGCTATAATTAAATAGTACCATGGAAAGGTAAATATTTGCAATTCATAGGCCATTAATAAAACTGATATAAAATGGACAAATAGTCTTACCCTATTAGACAAAGTCAGAACATCATCAGCAAACGACACAACAGTCATTAAGGTCAATCCAAGAAAAAACCATGGATATTGACAGCCTGAATAAATAAAATATATCATTGCTGCGATATAGAAAATAATACCTCCCCCTCGTAAGGTGATTTGCGTATGTGATGATCGCTCATTTGGCTTGTCAATAATATTATAGCGATCTGCAACTTTGAAGTATGCTAATTCAAGTAAAAATAATATAATAAATATTATGCAATATATCATTGAGGAACTGATTACTTGGTTTGATTAAATGATTTAATAGTTATTTCTAGGCCTTCTTTGGCTGTAAAAGGCAATTTTTGAATTCCTAATGCATTTTTTATTTTTTTATTTGAGACTAATAAACTGGATGTCATTTTCTTTAGTCTCTTTGTATTTAAAGGAATTGGAAGAAAATCACCCATTTTAGCTAATCCATTTATAAGAAATTTTGGTAAAGATACATTAGGAACCTTTTTTTCCGTAACAGTTTTAATAACAGTAATAATGTCATTAGTAGAAATTGACTCATCATCAGCTACATGATAAATACCAGAAAGCAACATTTCCTTTTTTTCAATTATTTGCTTAATGAAAAAGTTAAAATTTCCAATCGATATAAAGGACCTACTATTAGTAAACGAAGCCAGAGGATAAGGAATACCCTTCGAAATTAAACTGTATAATAACCCCAAATTGCCCTTATCACCAGGTCCATGAACCATTGGAGGTCGAACTATAATTAATTTCTTCCCTTCAGGCAATGCTTGATTTAAAAGCCACTCTTCAGCGACTCTTTTAGATATTCCATATAAAGATATAGGATAGCATATAGCATTTTCATCTAAGGGATGAATGGACTCATATTCTTCAACTGCTGCTAAAGAGCTTATATGTATAAAAAGAGAAGCTTTCGATTTTATATATTCCTCAAAAATATTCTTTAATAAAGCTACATTAGCATAATAATAATCTTCTTGAGTTGCCATTCCTTTATGATCATGAGCTTTTCCTACTAGATTAATTATTACATCAGCACATTTAAACCTTTCATTCCAATTATTACTACGTAAGGAAACACCTATAGAATCAGGTAAATCTTTAATTAAACTTTTACCAATAAATCCTGAACTACCTAAAATTAAAATTTTCATTATCTCAATTTCTACGAGTTAAATTTAAATTAAATCTTTTAGATATATCTTTAAGAATTATAGGCACAACCACATCTGTAGCTCTTAAGGTAAAATGATCATTATCAAAAAAATAAGGGCTTTCAGTAATTTGCAATTCTGGAAAATACATTGGATAAAGATCAAAATAATTATTCACAGAGGATTTTAAAATATTATTTAATTTCTCTCCATCCGTATTAATATAATTAACATTTTCTTTGTAATAATAATTTAATGCTACCGAAGTAGGATAAGGAATTCTGTAAAATACACTTTGACCAAGTATTAAATATTTACTATTTAAACCCTCCATATATTTATCTAAATTTTTGAATTCAGCAACAAATTCCTTTTGACTATAACCCCTTAGCTTATAGTTGTACCAATGAGCTGAAATTAATACTAAATCAAACTTCTCAAGATTATTAGGTAAATAATCCATTAATACAAAGTTCATAACCGACTTAGGACCTTTTGCTCCTTTTGTATTTAATAAAGGAAGTGCTCCCGAAGTTGTAATTTGAACTATATTATACTGTGATGTATCAATTAATTGTGATAAGGAGAGATAATATTGAGCGGCATGACTGTCTCCAGTTAAAAGAATATTCTTCTTTCTGTTATTAATAATAAGGCAACCATTCTTTTTTAAAGTTTCTAAATTATCGGAATGACATTTAATATTAAATTGAGAATCACGGTCATAATTATCTCTAAATTCCGTCAAATTTATAATTTCCTTAGAATATTTTTTCTCCAATGGGTTAAAATACAAAAGAATTAACATTATTGAAATAGAACAAACGCTAATGAAAAAAATCTTTCTAGTACCAATTTCGTATGCTTTATTTTCAACATAATAGTACGAAACACACGATATTAAAATAGCAAATAGAAAAAGACAAAACACACCATTTAATGTATACTCTCCTCTATAACCATATATAACAATTAATGGCCAATGCCATAAATAAAGTGAATAGGATATCTTTCCAAAAAACTGAACTATTTTAAACTCCAACAATTTGCTATTAACATTTAATAAAATTATTCCTAGTGTAATAAGAGCGGGAAAAACCGTATAAATAGAAGGCCATAATAAACCCTCGGATAGAAAATAAATACAAGAAAATAATAAAATAAATAAAACAACACATATTATTTCACGATATTTTTTGCTTATACTCTCTTTTACATTTTTCTCATATAGAAATCCAATGCCTCCTAAAAACATTTCCCAAGCTCTAAACGGAGTACCATAAAAAACATATTTGGAATATTTATCAGGCATTAGATAATTAAAGTATAACATTAATATAAATGAGGAAAATAGAATGGAGAGAAAAATTATGTTGAACTTATTTTTGTTATTCAAATATGCTTTTTTTAATGGCAATAGAAGTAATGGATAAAGCATATAAAACTGCCATTCTACTGATAGTGACCAGGTATGAAGAAATACGTTAGATTGTGCTGAGGGATGAAAATAACTTGAGTTAAGTGCATAATAAAAATTTGATAAAAATAAACTTGACCAAATTCCATTTTTATTTACTTGTTCATAATCTTTTGGAAGATATAAAAACATGCAATAAAAAACAATTAATAGAATTAAAATAATAAGAGCAGGAACAATTCTATCAAAACGTCTTTTATAAAATGATTTTAATGTAAAATTATCTTTTGCAAAAGATGTTAGGATAATTTTGGTCATTAAATAACCACTTATAACAAAAAATATATCTACACCAGCATATCCTCCTTCAAAACCTGATACTCCGTAATGAAATAAAACAACGACTAATACTGCAAAAGCTCTTAGAGCTCCAATATCGTATCTGAACTTCATATTTGACATTTTAATATGTTATTTTTTTTGATTATTATCAATTTCAAGCAACTTATTTAAATAAGCTATTGCCAAAACATCTCTATTAAAATTTTTTAAAGCTAATAACTTTGCATTTACTGCCAATTCATCCCTATAACTTCTGTCGTAAGCAATTTTCAATATAGCTTCTGAAAACTGTTGAGGTTCATAAGGTTCTACATTAATACCACAATTAGTAGAAGAGACTAATTCTTTAATCCACCCTTTCGTAGATTGAATAATTGGAACACCAGCCGCAAATGAATCAAACATTTTATTGGGTGAGCTGGTATGAAGTACTGGTAAATCCTTAAATGTCACAAAACTTGCTTCCACTCTAGAGAACCATTTAATTACCTCAGTTTTTGGCATAATACCTAAAAATTCAACATTCGTAAGGTTATAATTTCGCACTAAATTTTCCAAATGCTTTCTTTCTGCACCTTCTCCAATGACTAGCCACAAAATATTTGGATCTGTTATGAGTCTCATTCCCTCAATTACTTGTTCTACTTCGTCCATTAAACCCAAGGATCCAGCATACAAAAACAGCTTCTTTCCAGCATATTTTTCAGGAATCTTCTTATCATCTTCTGATATATTCGAGAACAATTCTACATCTGATGCATTAGTTATAACTAAAGTATTCGTATTGGGGCATTTTTTTAGCACACCTTGCTCCATCCCTCTACT
The DNA here is from genome assembly GCF_014692495.1 of Sphingobacterium litopenaei. Lineage (GTDB taxonomy): Bacteria > Bacteroidota > Bacteroidia > Sphingobacteriales > Sphingobacteriaceae > Sphingobacterium > Sphingobacterium litopenaei. Next base: position 37,697 of record NZ_JACOIJ010000015.1, read on the forward strand.
GCAAGGAATAACTAAAGAAGAATTTCTATAACATAATTTTTCAAACCACACAGCTATCTTTTGAACCAAAGAATTATTAAGCTTGCCTAATTCAATTGCACCGTCTGGCCATAAATCACGAACCTCAAAAATCATAGCCTTTTTTCTAAACCATTTAGTCAAAAGCGCAGGTAATCCTACCGTGATAGGCCCAGAACTGGCTAATACAACATCACACTTTAAAGTAAGTGCAAAATAACAAGACATAAAAGAAAAAATGAGGGCTTTAAAAGCTCGTTTTAAAACATTATCTCTATTAGAGTCAGCAGAATTTATAACCACTAAATCAATGCCCTCAACATTTTGTCTCTCTATGAATTTTGAAGCTCTTATATCTGATTTTTCATATGGGGAAGTTACAACTGTAACCTTATGGCCTTTATCCACCCATCTTTTTGTTAATTCATACATCCTAGTGCTCCATTTACCTTTTGGAGTTCCAAAATATTGATAAAAAATTAAAATCTGCATTTAGACTAACTATTTAAGATATTGATATAAAACTTTGAAATATTTGACCATCGAAACTTTTCAAAATCAATTTTATTGATTTCTTTTTTATAAAGCTTATAATTAGTAATTAGACTTTTTAAACCTCCAACTATACTTGATAAATCATGAGGATCAATAGCTTCTCCTATTTTTTCTTGAAATACTCCATCAACTCCTTCATTTTGGGAATATAACAAAGGTAAACCTTGACTTAATGCTTCTATATAAACTAATCCAAAAGTTTCCCTATAAGAGGGCATAACAAAAAAACTTGAATCTCTAAAGAACCTAACAATTTCCTTCTTATCTTGAACTTCACCTAAAAAACTAATCCATGGTTTAGACTTCACTAAAGCAGATATTTTCCCATTTATATCTTTATATCCCCCAATAATCTTTAAGCTTATTTTAGGATGCTTCTCTCGAATTATTTCTAAAGCGGATATTAATTTTTGTACATTTTTACGTTTTTCGAATGAACCTACATATACAAAATCAAAACAATGAGATTTATCTACATTTTGTTGATTATCTATCCAATATTCATCTATCCCATTATTTAAAATTGTCGATCTATGGTCCAAATCGATAGGAAGTCTTGATTTCAAATAAAAATTATTAACCACCTTCCTTTTAATTGCGTGCGAAATATAAAACACATGTTTTGCGTGTTTTATAATATTTAAAGCAAGTGGTAATAGATCCGGTCTATACTTAAAAAAAACATCTACATCAGTTGACCTTATAGATACTGTGTAAGGTATGTTAAATTCATTAAATAATTTATACGCTAGAAAACCATCGCTAAATAAAGTAGTAGCCAATGAGAAATCTATATTTTTTCCGATAATAACTTCTAATAGCTGTTTATAAAGAAACTGAATTTTATATTCAAATATTATTAAATGAAGTTTATTTAGTTTATTTGAATAAAAAATAGAAGACTCTGGTTGTTTATATTTAAATACATTTTTACCAACATGATTTTGATTTCTCAAAGGATGAAAAACAAATTGAATACACCCCCTATCATCTAACGACTTATATAAATTTGTATGAACCTTTGAGTATGCAAAATCATTGCAAATATGAAGTAATCTCACTTTTAAATAATAAAATTATCTGTTATAATAATAATGGAATATGTCATCTTGACTATAATTTCGGAATTTATTATTGTGGTCCTTCTTTTTATATTTTTCATAATTTTTAGTCATAGGATCCCAGTACACAATGCCATTAATACTTCTTCCCTCAAAAGAAAATGTGAATATTCTTTCTATATAATTAACATAACTTATTTTATCCAAAATCTGAGTTCCCCAACTTTTATTATAAGGGTGAACCATGTACCACGTAAAAGGTATCACTAATTTGTTATACTTTACGGCTAATTTTAACGTCTCTCTTAAATTAATATCTATATGGCTATAATTTTTATCTAAACCTTTGTTTTCGCTATTAGAAAAATTTAAATACAACGAAGGAAATATAACATCACTTATTTTAATAATTTTGTCAATTCTTGATTGATCGATATTATACCTTGATAGAGTTTTAAAGGGAATACCATAAAATCCAATTTTTACATTCGGTCTTAATTTTTTACACAATTTCAAAATATTCAAGAAATGATTTTCAGCGTTAATAAAACGTTTTGAATTTATAGCTCTGTCCCTTAAATCCTTATAGAGTTGATTCTCCAAATCAATGCAGAAAATCCCCACATCATTTTTATTTGGAAATTTTGAAACTATAAACTTCTCAATATTTAAATAATTTACCGTACCATCATTATTTGGATCAATAGTTCCACCATATATAATGGCTATAGATTTAAATACATAACGGCTATTTGATACTTTAGGCTTTTCTTTGTTAATATAAATAACTCTATTAGTTTGACCAAAACCAATAAAATAAATCAAAACCATTAAAATAGACAAAAAAATATTTTTCATTCTCCTTTTATTTTTATACCGGCAATTATCCCCATTGATATGAATAGGGCATTACTTAAATATATAGACTCTGTAAAATTATAGTGGATTAAAGATTGTACAAAAAATATAATAACCCATGTATATTTATTATCATATCTTAATAGAGCAAAAGACTTCGAAAATATATATATTAAAAATATTAAAAATGACAAAAAACCAATCAGTCCAGTGGCCATCATAATCTCAATAAAAATATTATGAGGATAAATTCCCCCTATTTCAAGTCTTCCACCTAATAAAGGTGAATCCATAAATTCATTTAATGAATTGTCCCATAGAGTCAAACGAGTACTAGCCGAATTATCGTTTGATATATTATTAAGGTTTTCTAATCTATCAAATATTCCAGAACCAACCTTAAAAAACAACCAAATAAAAAGTGGAGTAGAAAATAAAATGATTTGTATAAATTTGATTCTGAAAGTCCTATTTCCATTCACTAATAAAATTATAAGTGTTATTATTAATGCCAAAAATGCCCCTCGAGAAGAACCTATTAAAGTAAGAATAAAAGAAATCAGTAGAATAGCAATGTAATACAATTTTGTAGGAAAATTATAACCTTTGGATGTACTTGATAATTTATAAAGAACTAAACCTATTGTTAATGTAGAAGTATATGCAAGTATTAAAGGGTTAATAGTTTTGGCTTCATATCCTTGGTACTTTGCTTCTGTTAATCTTCCTATATTTCCTGAAAATATCAAATCACTATATAAATATATAGATGTGATTCCTAATATAAAACCTGCTAAAATAAATGCATTAATTATTTCGTTGCCATACTTTTGAAAATCTATCCTTTTAAAAAATATATAAGGAAAAATACAATAAATAATGGTATAAAGACCGAAGTCAAAACTATCTTTACTTTCATAAACTACATTACCGAGCAAATCGAGGTAAATCTTTATAAAGTATATAAACCAAAAAAAATAAAGAAAAATAGAAAAGTCAAAATTTTGAGATTCTTTTATTTTGTTTCTGTAAACTACTAAATATAAAATTATACATAAAGTAATTATAATTCTAAAAGGAATAGAATAAAATCGAGTAAGATCCTCTAGTTTTAAAGATAACATTAAAACTATACCTATATAGAATCCTATATAAATAAAAAAAGATATTATTCTTACTAAATACTTGTCCATTTACATAACTCCCTAAGCAGAGAACCCAGATTAATATTAATTAATAATTTATTATCATTAACATATTAAATTCTAATACTTTGTTGTATTAATTCAAATTTAACTTTTATAATTATATTCTTTATTTAGTATAGACAGAAATTTTTTACAGTTAGTTTCAACGGAAAATTGAATGGATTTAGATATATTGTTTTCCTTAATGTTTTTCCATTCATTTTTCATCCGAAAACTACGATTAAAGGCCTCTAGATATCCATTGGTATCAGGAGTTTTAACTAACCATCCATTCAGATTATCGAATATCATCTCAGAAGGTCCTCCTAAATGATACGCAATAACAGGTTTTCCAGCACCTAAAGCCTCTGCTATACTTATTCCAAATGGTTCAGCATTCCTTCTACCGTTGACAATAATATCAACAGATGAATAAAAACATGAAACATCTGAAATCGCACCTAATAGAAAAATACGATTATTTAAATAAATTCCCGCTGCCTCCTTTACTTTGTTTTCAAATTCTTCACTATCTTTTCCTCCAGCGATTAATAAGCACACATCTTCATTTAATAAATCTGATTCTAAAAATGCTTTAACAACAATGTCTTGTGCTTTATCATGCGTTATCCTTGCAAGAATTCCGTAAATTACTGTATTTTCAGAAATTCCTAATTCCTGCTTTATGTTACGCGTTATTTCTTTGGGTATAATGCGATCCTTATTAAAACCAGGATAAATTACATGTTTACTAATATATCCAATAGACTTCTGTGTATATAAGCTATTTGCTACTGGTTTTATATTCAAAATCCTGAAAATAAAATTATAAAACAGATAGGAGAATTTATTGCTAACAATATTTGGCATATGCCAATAAACATTTGTTTTCAAGAATAATCCTAGAAAACCCGACAAGAATAGCAAATTTGCTCTTCTATAAATAAGAGCTGTGTAATTATTACGAATTAGAGTGGAGGCAAGACGTTTTTTGTTATTTTTGCCATAAACAAATGCTTTAAAAATATTTTTAATAATAGTCCATGGGCTACCACTAAAACTAACATTTAAGTTGTCAATTTCATAAACATTTTGAACTAACGATTTATAAATTTCTAATCTTGGGCCTTTATCTAATATAATCGCATCGACTATAACTCCCTTCTTAACAAATTCTTTAATAAATTGGACTTCACAAGTAAAAACACCTCCATCGTCATTACTATTTAATATCTTTAAAATTCGCATATTAAGACTGTAATAATTCTTTTAAAAGTTTCTTGTTATTAAGAGCATTTTCTATTAATAAACTATTAATACTAATCTTATCAGTTCTTTCTATAATACTCTGTAATTCTAATGACTTTTTAGAATCCAATAAATCATATAAATCGAATTGCAAATTCGACAAACCTATTTGCTTGAAAAATCTTTGGGTTTTTGGATGTTTTGAAATACCAATAGGTCGTACCCCCAATGCGTATGAAGTTATGGCAACGTGTAGTTTAGTAGTAATTACACTATCACAAGTAGATAAAAACTGTAATGTATCTTCAGGTGATATATATTCCTTAATAGACCAATTAACATCTAAATCCTTTCTTAACTGATCAAAGAAAAGGTATTGGTAACAATGTTTACCCAACCCATGATCTACTAAAAAATGAAAATCAAAATTTCCCTGTATTTGTTTTATTCTAGTTAAGAAATCAACAAGCGCGGGCCTTATCATTTCAAAATCCTTTCCAGGATCAAGAGGGATATGAAACACGACTCTTTTTTGGGCTTTATTTATTTGCTTTGAAACATAATATTTACTATTTATGTCTGCTAATGATAAGGCTGAATCAGGATTTACATGAATTTTTCCCTTATAGCCATATTTAATAAGATATTGTTTTGACTCTTCATCTCGTACACTAACAATTCTAGCTCCATTAATCACAAACATTCCTATTTTTCGAATGAATAAATTATCTAAAGGCCCAAAACCTATTCCAAAAAAACCATAAGGCTTACCTTTTAAACGAGATAATATCCCCGGCATCATATGATGCAAAACAAATTTTACTCTCCATCTTAATGAAGGATTTCTTGGTTCCCCAAAATATCCCCCACCACCATAAACTATAAAATTGGCTTTATTTACAGCTTTACTAATTGGTAAATGAGATTGTACATTTAAATAACGACCATAGTAATCATTAGCCATATCAAGCACCACTTCTCCTCCTATTTCCTCAATCCAGTTTTTGTATATTGCCATTAGCAACACATCACCGTAATTATGATTTCTACTAGCTCCATGTAAACTTACTATAGGTGTTTGTTTTTTATTATTCATTTTTAAATTTTCTTTCTTTAATAAACTTTCTAATTATAGCTACTACCTCAAATTTTAATAAAAAAGCCATGAGAAAATACATTATATACCCAATAAACAAACCCAATAATACACGGCTAAAATTATTTAGTGATATAAACGCATTATTATCTAATACATAGACAAGAAATCCCACACCTATGGACAGCAAATAAATTCCTATTATATCTAAAATTTGTTCTTTTAACGAGTAGTTAATCATTCGTGAGGAATACATAGAATTTAGACCTACAGAAATAATAGAAAATAGACATTGGGAGATAAGTATTCCATATATTCCATATTGAACTGAAACAATAATTAAAACTGTTAAAATAATTTTTTTAATAATATTCAGTTTTAACACCAAATCTGATCTACCCTTTACTCTTAAAATATTTAAATTATATCTTTGAAAAGGATGTAATACCCCCACAACAGTCATAATTTGAAAGAATGGCACCATTGGGAGCCATTTATCCGTGAGCAACAATGTAAATAGAGGTGTAGCTAAAACTGAAAATAAAATCATTGTAGGTGTTAAAAAGAAAACAACTAGATTAAAAATTTGTCGGTAATATCTTTTTAATCTAACATTATCATCTTGAATTTGAGAAAACATAGGATATGTGACTTTTTCTAATGCTGTAGATAAATTCTTACTAGGAAAAAGTTGAAAAAGCTCTGCGCGGTTATAATATCCTAAAACCTGAGGAGAAAATGTTTTCCCGATTATTACTCCATAAATATTATCATAAATAGAGTTTAAAAGAGATGCAATAGTTAACTTATACCCAAAGTTGAAATGATATTTTAACCTTTCTTTATTAAATAAAAATTTCGGTATCCACTTAGATCTTACCCAATATTGAATAGATAATAAAATATTTTGTAATAAATTATATATTACTATACTCCAAACCCCCCATCCAGTCTTTGCTAAATAAATACTTACTACTCCTGAAATTATCAATGAAGGAATTTGAACCAATACTTGAGTCCTGAATTTCATCTCCTTAGTAAGCTTAGTAATTTGGATAATAGAAAAAGCATTTATCACAAAGCTTATACAATAAACTTTTATAACACTATCCAATATTGGCATTGCATAAAAAGCTGAAATATAAGGGGCACTAATAAAGGCAATAATATATAAAACAAAACTAACTGTAATATTGAGAAAAAAAACAGTCGAATAGTCAACCTCCGAAATATCTTTGTTCCTAATTAGGGAAGAAGTCATTCCTGAATCGATAAGGTTATTTGCAATAGATATAAATATTTGAAGTAAGGCAATTACCCCAAAAGCCTCTGGCATCAATATTCTTGCTAAAAACAATTGCACAAGAAAATTGATGCCTTGGTAACCAAATTGTTGAAAAATAGTCCAAAATAAACCTGATACTGCCTTAACTTTTAGAGACATTCATTTTTTATTATATATAAATAATTTTAATAGATCTCTTTTTTTAATCGTTACCGAATAAATCTCTTGTATATACTTTATCTTGCACGTCTGCTAGCTCAGGTGCATTTCTATTCGATACGATTACATCACATTCTTGCTTAAAAGCTTCTAAATCGTGACTTACTATTGAACCAAAGAAAGTTTCTTCTTTTAATACAGGTTCGTAAACGACTACTTCCACACCTTTAGCTTTGATTCGTTTCATTATACCTTGAATGGCAGACGCTCTGAAGTTATCAGAACCTGACTTCATAATGAGACGATATATACCAACTTTCGTAGGGTTTTTAGCAAGAATAGAATCAGCAATAAAATCTTTACGTGTTCTATTCGCATCTACAATTGCTTTAATCAAATTATTTGGAACAGCATCATAGTTCGCTAACAACTGTTTAGTATCCTTTGGCAAACAATAACCGCCATATCCAAATGATGGATTATTATAATGTGAGCCAATCCGCGGATCCAAGCCCACACCTTCAATAATTTGTTTACTATCTAAATTGAAAATTTGTGCATAACTATCCAATTCATTAAAATAGGCAACACGCATTGCTAAATAAGTATTTGAAAACAATTTAATTGCTTCAGCTTCGGTTGCATTTGTATAAAGCGTTGGAATATCTTTTTTAATAGCGCCTTGTTTTAATAATTCTGCAAAAACAGTAGCACGTTCACTTTGTTCTCCTATAATAATACGTGAAGGATAAAGATTATCATATAGAGCTTTACCCTCTCTTAAGAATTCTGGAGAGAAAATAATATTATCAAATTGTAATGATTTTTTTAGTCCATCTACGAAGCCTACAGGTACAGTTGACTTAATTACAACAATAGCTTCAGGATTATATTCTTTTACTTCTGACACTACGGATTCTACACTTTTCGTATTGAAATAGTTAGTTTTTGGATCATAGTCAGTGGGAGTAGCAACAATGACATAAGACGAATTTTTATAGGCTTCATCTTTGTCTAATGTAGCTTTAAAATTCAACGTCTTAGTTTGCAAATAATCAGTAATCTCTTTGTCTTCAATTGGAGATTTCTTGTTGTTTAACATTTGAACTTTTTCCGGAACAATATCTAAAGCAACGACTTCATTGTGTTGTGCCAATAATATTGCATTTGATAAGCCTACGTATCCTGTACCAACTATTGTTATTTTCATATGTTTATTTACCGCTGTGGTTTAAATTTTATTATTCGTGTTAGTTTTTAAAGCGCTTCAAAATTACATCTTTTTTTTATAGTTTTTAATCTACTTCCATATTTATTAAGTATTATACTTATAATTAAGGATTTCTTTAAGAAATTTTAATTAAATATTCTCCATACCCACTTTTTCGTAAAGGCTCTGCCAATTTCACCAATTGATATCGATCAATATACCCCATTCTATAGGCAACTTCTTCTATTGCACCTATTTTCATGCCTGTTCGCTCTTCAATCACCTGCACAAATTGCCCTGCTTGCATTAAAGATTGAATCGTTCCTGTATCCAACCAGGCAGTTCCACGATCAAAAACACCAACTTTTAGTTTTCCGCGTTTTAGATATTCCTTATTTACATCGGTGATTTCCAATTCTCCACGAGGTGATGGTTGAATATTCTTCGCAATATCAACAATATCATTATCGTAGAAATACAAACCTGGTACAGCATATTTTGATTTTGGTTGCTTAGGCTTTTCCTCGATGGAAACAACCATATTATTTTCATCAAACTCCACAACCCCATATCGTTCGGGATCATTAACCTGATAGGCGAATACCACACCTCCCTCTGAGTCTGCACAGGATTGTAACAATTTGGACATTCCTGAACCGTAGAATATATTGTCACCTAATATTAAAGCAACCTTATCATCACCTATAAATTCTTCACCTAGAATAAAAGCTTGAGCTAAACCATCAGGCGAAGGCTGCTCTTTGTAATAAAACTTGCAGCCAATTTGGGAACCGTCACCTAATAATTTCTGAAAATTTGGTAAATCTTGCGGAGTAGAAATAATTAATATCTCATTAATTCCGGCCAACATCAATGTAGACAAAGGATAGTAAATCATCGGCTTGTCATACACAGGCATTAATTGTTTTGACACAGCTAGCGTCAAAGGATGCAAACGAGTACCGGAACCTCCGGCAAGAATAATTCCTTTCATCTATAGATTTTTTATAGTGAGATCTTATTTAACATTTCTACCAAACTATCTCTCCAATAAGGTACTGTGATAGCGTAAGTATCTTTTATTTTTGATTTATTCAAAAGAGAAAATTTAGGTCGCTTAGCAGGTGTTGGATAAGCTGTAGTCGGAATTGCATGAATAGTGCACTCTAAATTCTTAATTTCTTTTATAGCTACTGCAAAATCATACCATGAAATTTCTCCTTCATTGCTATAATGATAAATACCAGAATTCCAAGAACCACTGTCTATTATTCCTACAATTGTTTGTGCTAAATCTCGTGCATATGTTGGTGAACCAATTTGATCATTTATCACCGAAATTTCATTTCTTTCGTTCATAAGACGCAACATGGTCTTAACAAAATTATTACCGTAGGTAGAATAAACCCAAGCAGTACGAATGATGATGGATTCTGGACAATATCTCAGAATTGCCTGCTCTCCTTTTAATTTCGTCTCTCCATATATATTGATAGGATTGACTTCCGCATCTTCTTTTAAAGGAGATGATGAATTCCCATCAAACACATAGTCAGTAGAAATAGCTATAAGTTTGGCTCCATATGCTGCACAATATTTCGCAATTTCTCCTGAAGCCAAATGGTTCACTTTATCCGCTAATTCTATTTCAGATTCAGCTCTATCTACAGCCGTATAACCTGCTCCATGGATAATAAAATCTGGATTATATTCTTTTAGTCCTTCTTTAATAGATGCTGTATCGTCTAATGCTAATTGCTCTCTATCCAAAAAAAAGGTAGTTACATCGGTTCTTTCTTTATATAAATCTCGCAATTCAGAACCTAACTGCCCCGCAGCACCTGTTATAAGTATTTTCTTCATGAATGCTGATTATATAAATGCTCTTGCGTCTTTATCCTTATCAGATAAAATAATCTTATCAAAAGGAATTTGCCAATTAATAGCTAATGTTTTATCCAATGGATGTACTCCATCTTCTGAAGATTTATTATATACATTATCACATTTATAAAAAAAGGTTGCAGTATCTGAAAGAACGGCAAATCCATGTAAAAATCCTCTTGGAATATATAATTGCCTATTATTCTCAGCTGATAATTCTACCGCAACGTGTTCTCCGTATGTTGGTGAATCTTGTCGAACATCCACAGCCACGTCCAATACTTTACCTTCCAACACACGAACCAATTTTGCTTGCGCAAATTCTCCTATCTGTTGATGCAAACCACGGACAACTCCATAACTCGATTTAGATTGATTATCTTGAACAAAATTGGAATTAGCCTTAGTTAAATCTTCAAACTTAGCTTTGCTGAATGCTTCAAAAAAATAACCTCTACTATCTTCGAATATTGTAGGCTCTAAAATAAAGCAGCCTTTTAATTTAGTCTCTATCGCTTTCATTCGACATTTAGAGTAGAATCTTAATTCTACTATTTGCTATATTGTGTTTCGTAATATTTCTGATAATCGCCGGAGGTGACACTATCCAACCACTCTTGATTAGCTAAAAACCAATCAATTGTTTTAGATAAACCTTCTTCGAATGTAACTGAAGGCTTGTAGCCTAATTCTTTATTTATCTTAGTAGCATCAATCGCATACCGTAAATCATGTCCTGGTCTATCTTTTACAAAAGAGATTAATTGCGCAGCTGTTCCTTCAGGTCTTCCAAGCTTCTCATCGACTTGTTTACACAATTCTTTTACTAAATCAATATTTTGCCATTCATTGAAACCACCGACATTATAGCTATCCCCATTTTTTCCATTGTGAAAAACTAAGTCAATAGCTTTAGCGTGATCAATAACGAATAACCAATCTCTTGTAAACTTACCATCTCCGTATATAGGAAGAGGTTTGTTATTCAAAATATTATGAATACACAATGGGATTAATTTCTCAGGAAAATGATTTGGACCATAATTGTTAGAACAATTTGTAATGACAACTGGCAGACCATATGTATCATGATAAGCTCTTACAAAGTGGTCAGAAGAAGCCTTAGATGCAGAATAAGGAGAATGGGGATCATATGCAGTCTCCTCTGTAAATAATCGAGTTTCCCCTAACGTACCATAAACTTCATCAGTTGATACGTGGTGGAATCTTTTTCCTTCAAAATTATCCTTCCAAATTTCTTTTGCAGCATTCAACAAGTTTACTGTACCAATAACATTTGTCATCACAAATGCTGTTGGATTCGTAATGGATCTGTCTACGTGAGACTCAGCAGCTAAGTGAATGACACCGTCTGGCTGGTATTGCTTAAAGATTTCTAAGATATGAGCAGCATCGGTTATATCTGCTTTAATGAAAGTATAATTTTCTCTATTCTCAATATCTTTCAAATTCTCTAAATTTCCAGCATACGTCAATGCATCCAAATTTATGATTTGGTATTCGGGATATTTATTTACAAATTCACGCACTACATGAGAACCTATAAAACCTGCTCCTCCTGTAATTAGTATTGTTCTATTTTTCATTCTTTTCTTTAGCATTATTTTCCCAATTAGCATTATAAGAAGATCTCATCAAGTTAATATCAGAGGCAACCATTTCTTTTACAAGAGCCTCTAAATCATATTGAGGTTCCCAACCTAATTTAGTTTTCGATTTAGTAGGATCCCCGATTAACAAATCTACTTCTGTAGGTCTATAATATCTTGGATCTACGCGAACTACAGTTGATCCAATTTCTAACTGGTATAATGGATTATTGCATTTTACCACTTTCGCGATTTCGTTTTCTTGCTCTCCTTCAAAAGACAATTCTACCCCTATCTCTTCAAAGGCATATCTTACAAAATCTCGAACAGATGTTGTGATTCCAGTAGCTATAACATAATCTTCCGGAGAGTCTTGTTGCAAAATACGCCACATAGCTTCTACATAATCTTTTGCATGCCCCCAATCTCTCAAAGCATTCAAATTGCCTAGATATAAACAATCCTGCTTTCCTAAAGCAATAGCAGCGGTGGCCATGGTAATTTTGCGTGTTACGAATGTCTCACCACGGCGAGGAGATTCATGATTAAAAAGAATACCATTACAAGCAAACATACCGTAAGCCTCACGGTAATTCTTAGTGATCCAAAAACCATATATTTTAGCTACTCCATATGGCGAACGCGGATAAAAAGGAGAGTTTTCATCATAAAACCCCCTTTCATTTTTATTCTCAGGCATGCCTCCATAGAGTTCAGAAGTAGAAGCTTGATATATTTTGGTTTTCTTTTCTAAACCAAGAATCCTAACAGCTTCTAAAATGCGTAATGTTCCTAAGCCATCTACATTACCTACATATTCAGGGGAATCAAATGATACCTTCACATGAGACATCGCCCCTAAATTGTAAATTTCATCAGGCTGAACTTCCTGTATGATTCGAATAATATTGGTAGAATCTGTTAAATCCCCATAATGCAATTTGAAATTAACATTTTTCTCGTGCTGATCTACATATAAATGGTCGATGCGCTGTGTATTAAAAGAAGAGGCTCTTCTCTTAACTCCATGAACCATATATCCTTTTTCTAACAGTAATTCGGCTAAATATGATCCATCTTGCCCCGTAACCCCTGTTATTAGTGCTGTTTTCATTGTTATTAGATTTTTACTTCTTTGAAGTTGTCATGATTTGCTAAAAACCAGCCATAAGTACGAGAAATTCCTTCTTCCAATTCTACCTGATGCTTCCATCCTAAAGCATGCATTTTCGAAATATCCATTAGCTTACGTGGTGTACCATCAGGCTTACTAGAATCCCAGATTATCTCCCCCTTATGACCAACAATTTTTTGAATGGCCAAAGCTAAATCCTTTATCGATAAATCTTTACCTGTACCGACATTATATAAATATTCTGGTAGAATATTCTCTAAAGCAAAAATAACAGATGAAGCCATATCATCTACAAATAAGAATTCACGTAAAGGTGTCCCTGAACCCCAAAGTGTCACCGAGCTATGATTATCAAGCTTAGCGTCGTGAAATTTTCGAATCATTGCAGGAAGAACATGCGAAGTTTTTAAGTCAAAATTATCATGAGTTCCGTACAGATTGGTAGGCATTAAGCTTACATAATCTTTTCCAAACTGTTTACGTATAGCCTCACAGGCTTTAACACCTGCAATTTTGGCAAGAGCGTAGGCATCATTAGTTGGCTCAAGACTCCCTGTTAACAGATACTCCTCTTTTAAAGGTTGGGGCGCAAGCTTAGGATAGATACAAGATGAGCCTAAAAAAATAAACTTATCTACTTTTACATCCAGCGAAGACTGTATAAGGTTGTTTTGGATCTGAAGGTTTTCCATTAAAAACTGATAGGGATAATTATTATTAGCTAAAATCCCCCCTACACGTGCAGCCGCATCGATCACTACAGCAGGCTTAACCTCGTGAAAAAAATCTTCCACAGCCTGTTGATTTCTCAAATCAAGCTCTTTACTGCTTCGACCTATTAAATTATTATATCCTTCTGCTTCAAGTTGACGCCATATTGCAGATCCCACCATTCCTCTGTGACCCGCTATATATATTTTAGCATTTTTATTCATAATTGTAATAAACGTTAGTCAAGGAGTTTGGACTGTAGTTTATCCAGCATATTGTAAATCTTCTTTACGTCCTGCGATTTCTCTTTTTGAACAATCAAAAAAGCATCTTTCGTGTATATAAATATAGTGTTTTTTAATCCTACAAATCCTGTGAAAGTTTCCGTACCAATAACAATATTTCCATTGTCATCTTTAGGATAACCATTCTCAACCAAATAATCATATAATGCTTCGAAGGAGCCTAAATCAGACCATTCAAAAGAGGTTGGAACAACTCGGATACGTTTGGATCTTTCCATTACCGCGTAATCGACAGATATAGAAGGTATTTCCAAAGACAATTCTTCATCTAATATTCCTCCTTTAGAAATTTCCCACGCTTTCTTTGCTTTCTCATAAACTTTAGGCTCATACTGCTTTAACTCATCTAGAAAAACAGAAGCTTGAAAACAAAACATACCGGAATTCCACAAAAAATTACCTCTTTCTAGAAAATCTTCTGCCGTATCCAAATTTGGCTTTTCTCTAAAGGATTTTACTAAATCATCTTCATATTCGATATACCCATATCCTGTTTCAGGTCGTGTTGGTTTTATACCGAATGTCACAATATACCCTTCTTTAGCTTTCTCCACACCTTTTTGAATAGCCTCTGCATATGCTTCGCTACCAGAGATCATGTGATCCGAAGGTGTGACAATTAGAATATCTTTAGGTTCGACTGCTAATGCCGCAAACGCAATTGCAGCAGCTGTATTTCTAGGCGTTGCCTCTACAATATTCTTATACGGTAAGCCACAATTTACCATAGCTTTGTGGCTTAAATGCGTATTATCCCTATTTCCAACAATTACAACCTTATCCGCAACGCATTGATTTCTCTGAACAGTCATTTCGAATAATGATTTTCCATCAAATAAATCTAAGTACTGCTTTGGTGATTGTTTTCTCGACAAAGGCCATAATCTACTACCCACACCACCTGTTAATAAAACATGAATTATACTCATTATATGATATTTGTTTATTTCTAATATACCTTTTTAACTCATTTCTAGAGTTAATTACAAAATCTAAAGTTAAAAAATTATACTATAACCTAGCATCAATTTCGGACGGATTATATATTGCTTTGCAGTCAAATACTACAGATTTATTCGCTCTAATTTTGCTGAGGTCAAACTCTAAAAAACACGAATGTGCTACAGCTATAATTATGCCATCGTATCGCATTTTTTCTAATGTTTCTGAATTTTGTAATTCAATACCATACTTATTTTTAGCTAATACAGGATCTACCCATGGATCATATACAGCGGGACGGGTTTCGTATTCCAACAATTCGTTATATATATTAATGACACTCGTATTTCTTATATCAGGACAGTTCTCTTTAAATGTAAAACCAAGTATGAGAATATTTGCTCCTTTAATATTTATACCTTTTTGAAGCATCAGTTTTATTGTTTTTGAAGCCACAAATGCCCCCATCTTGTTATTTACGCGTCTACCCGAAAGTATAACTTCTGGAACATAGCCTAATTTTGAAGCTTTATGTGTTAGGTAATAAGGATCTACAGATATACAATGTCCCCCCACTAAACCAGGTTTGTACTTTATGAAATTATATTTAGTTCCTGCAGCATTTAATACCTGAGTCGTATCAATTCCCATTCTATCAAAAATCAATGCTAATTCATTGACAAATGAAATATTTAAATCTCGCTGCGCATTCTCAATAACTTTTGCCGCTTCTGCAACCTTTATGGATTCCGCTTTATAAGTCCCTGCTTTTATTATTGTTTTATAAAGACTATCTATCTCTTCAGCAATTTCGGGAGTGGAGCCTGAGGTTACTTTAACTATATTTTCTAAGGTATTAACCTTGTCCCCAGGATTAATTCTTTCTGGAGAATAACCTACAAAAAAGTCTCGGTTAAACACCAAACCAGATTCCTTTTCTAATATTGGAACACAGTCTTCTTCTGTACATCCTGGGTAAACTGTGGATTCAAAAATAACCATATCCTGAGACTTGAGTACGCTACCAACAATTTTTGAAGCGGATAAGATATAAGATAGATCGGGAGCATTAAACTGGTCAATCGGAGTCGGAACTGTAACGATATACACATTCGCATCATGAAGATCCTTAATACTAGAGGTTACACTATAACCCAGATCTTTTGATTGCTTGGCTAATTCCTGAACCTCCCGTAATTGATCTAGATTTGCTTCTAATGTTTTATCCACACCTTTGCGCAACTCCAAAACACGCTGTGTATCGACATCAAATCCTACAACTCTAAAATGATAAGCAAAAGCAATTGCTAATGGAAGACCAACATACCCTTGCCCTATTACAGCAATTTTCCTCATAATATTGAATAAATGTTCTAGGAGTTCCTATAGAAGACTTACCCCCCAACGTAAAATGTGGTTTATTATCAATCTTCGTATTAATAATAAACCACAATATCGCAAAAATACATTAAATATTTATTCAAACAGAATGATAAGCAGCAAATCTGTTTTCTTACTTATTAGGTATAATTTCCACAGGAAGTTTTGCTTTGAACGGAGACTTTTTATTTTGATCTTCCATAAGGAAGCCCGAAATAGTCACGTTACACTTCCCCAAACTTCTTGAACTAACAGATTTTGATTTTCTTACTCCTACTGAAAGAACTACCCCTTCTTTGGGCAAAGGAAGTTTGGTGGAAATCTTATTGTAATTTCTTATATGAACTTTGGAGTTGCTTAATTTTAAATTTTCAATATAGAATGCTCGAGACTCTTTATTAATTTCTTTGATATTAAACAACAATAAGCCATAATGGCCTTTTGTTTTAATAGCTGCTGTCTGAGTGAAATCTAATGATACCGACAAATTTATATAATCCTTAAAAATTTGACGTTTTTTGTATTCATAATAAAAAAAAACTCCGAGAATCAGGAGAATGATAATAGGTATAATTATTTCTAAAGGCATGGTTTGGTAATTTTTTACAAAGATACCACTAGAAAGCATATATTTTTTAAAAACATTAAAAAAAATCCTAAAAAAACAAATGGTCTGATAAAAATTATCAAACCATTTATGGGTTATCCTTTTGCGTTCTTTTCATTTTCTTTTTGTGCGACTATTTTTCGCAAACCAGAACTTGAAAATCGGTGATCACGGCTATTAAAATACAACTCTATCCCTTTTTCTTCGCAATATTTTCTACCAGTAAAGTCTCTGTCTTTATATTCGTCACCGACAATTCTCACGTCTAATTTGAAAGAACGCAATATGTCTTCCAAATCTTGCTCTGTAGAATAAGGCACAATTTCATCTACGTATTGACAACCACGCAATTGAATATAACGCTCAACTACAGTTTGAGTAGGCGCATTCTTCTCAGGACGATCCAAAGTAGGATCCATTTGCAGACCACAAATTAAATAATCGCATTGTCTCTTTGCTTCAGCTAACATCATGATATGACCTGCATGAAGTAAATCAAATGTGGAGAATGTGATACCTACTCTTGGGCCTGGATTGTAATCTCTATGTTTATTCTCTTTTTCTTCCATTTTAGATTTATTTTTTACTTATTAGGATTATTGATTTACTAACTGATATTTTATTAATTTATCTTTTGCTGAATCTTTCAACAAAAACAATTCAGCACTAGCTCGCGCGTCGGAAAGAGCATCATGGGGATTTAATTGTATTCCCATAATTTCGCAGACTACACTTAATTTAGTTTTCACGAAGCCCAATTGTTTATATATCTTGCTCGTGCATTCCCACCTTTCCTGAAGTCCTAAGTCTTCATACACCAATCCAGCATGTTGCATGCATCGTCTTAACACTTTACGATCTAATTCCTCGTTGTGCGCCACCATCTTTTGCCCGTACACTAGAGGCAAAATTTCAGGAAAAATATCAATAAATGTAGGTGCATTAGCGGTATCCTTGGCTTTAATACCATGCACACGAGTTGTCTGCCACATATATTTGTTTTCCGGAGGCTGAACAAGGCTATAAAACTCATTTACAATCTTTCCATCCTCGACACTAACCAATCCCACAGCACATACACTGTTATACTCAGAAGTCGCAAGCTCAAAATCAATGGATGTGAATGTATGCATTAAACAAAATTAAAAGTAATAATCAAAACCACAAACTGTTTCCTATTAAGTATACAACTATATTTTCGAACCTAATAACCATATTTTCCTTTCCACTTTTCTTTCAAGGAACTTCGGAGTTTATCTTCCGAGCTGTTCTTTCCAGGATTGTAGAGTGTTGTCCCTTCTATTGCTGAAGGCATAAATTCTTGTTCTATAAAATTGCCTGAATAGGCATGTGCATATTTATACTCCGTTCCATAATCCAACTCTTTCATTAATTTTGTAGGTGCATTGCGTAAATGCAGAGGTACAGAAAGATCTCCTGTTTGTCTTACTAGAGCTTGTGCTTTATTAATAGCTTCATAAGAAGCATTGCTTTTGGCTGATGAAGCCAAATACGTTACAGTTTGAGAAAGAATAATTCTTGACTCTGGCCATCCGATTACATTGACCGCTTGAAAACAGTTATTTGCTAAAAGCAAGGCATTAGGATTCGCGTTTCCAATATCTTCCGAAGCTAATATTAACAGTCTTCGCGCGATGAAAGAAGGATCTTCTCCTCCCTCTATCATCCTAGCTAACCAATATACAGCAGCGTTTGGGTCCGAACCACGTATAGACTTAATGAAAGCCGATATAATATCATAGTGCTGTTCTCCCGTCTTATCATACCTAGCCATATTTTGCTGAACCTGTTTCAATACAAAATCATTGGTGATAGGTATATTATAAGGAACCGCAGCATTGACTACCAATTCCAAAACATTAAGTAGCCTTCTCGCATCACCTCCGGATACTCGTAGCAATGCATCATATTCTTTAAGAATGATTTTGTCATTTTTCAAAAATTCATCTTCCTTAATAGCCTTATGAACTAATCCAATTAAATCATCCTTATCCAAAGATTCCAAAACATACACTTGACAGCGGCTCAAAAGAGCGGAAATAACTTCAAAAGAAGGATTTTCTGTAGTTGCCCCGATCAATGTAACCAAGCCTCGCTCTACAGCTCCAAGCAATGAATCTTGTTGACTTTTGGAAAAACGATGTATTTCGTCGATAAATAATATGGGCTGTTCCTGATTAAAATTCTGTAATTGTTCAGCCTTATCAATTACTTCTCTAACTTCTTTTACTCCTGATTTTATTGCACTAAGACTAAAAAATGGCCGATCCAATTCTTTGGCTATTAAAAAAGCAAGACTGGTTTTACCCACCCCCGGAGGCCCCCACAAAATCATGGAAGGCACATTTTTGCGAGATATGGCATTATACAATACTGCGTCTTCGCCTAATAAATGACGTTGACCAACATAATCACTAATGCTCCGTGGTCTTAATCTTTCTGCTAAAGGAATACGTGTCGCCATTATACTATATTAAGAAATACTTCCCAAAGTTACATAAAATCATTTGGCTTGAAAGTTGACTACTTTTGCTACATTTGATATTTAGCTTACATCATAATGAGATTTTTCACGACAGTGCTTTTTACTATTATATCAACAGTTTTTTTAGCTTACGGACAGACATCCCAACAAGATACATTAGATCCTTACGGATTCGTCACAAAATATGACACCGGGTTCAATGGAATAGGGCCAAAAGTCTATATCCTGCCTCTTCCTAGAACCCTCAAAGATGAAATGATTTATACTTACCAGGAGATTCAATCCTTCCAAGATTCAATCCGATTGGGTTTTCAGTACCAAAGACTTTTATCAACATTCAAGCATACTACAAACCATCACATTATAGAAAAAGTTCTTCCAGACACCATATCAGCTCAAGAATACAGTAGATTGCTCCAACAATTTAAAGATCAAAAGAATCATGCTGTCGTTTATGCATTATACAATAGTATAGCTGAAAATGACCTCCAGAATCACAATTCGGAAGAAGCTGTGAATGCTTTGAATACGGCCTTATCCCATGCTCAAGCCGCCCGAAATGAACTGGATATAGCCATTATCCAGTCCAATTTAGCGTCAATATTCTTAATAACTAATAGATTGCAAGAGGCTTTAACTTTAGAAACCCTTTACTTAGACCATGCGAACAAATCAAAAAATCTAGCAGATCAAGCTGCATCTAATACTCGAATTGCACTGATTCAAGCGTACGGAAAAGACTATAAAGCCGCGGAAAACACCGTGATTCGTAAAGCGATTCCGCTATTTAACAAATCGAAATTTTACGAAGGAAAGATTAATGCTTGGATAATTTTGGCAGAAATATATCGTTCTCAAAACAAACATACTGAAGCACAATGGTTTTTGATTCAAGCACGAGATTTAGCTAAAGAAAAAAGTTATAGTGAAAAACTTGCTATGATAGAATACATGTTGGGATCTTCCAAAATGATTCAAGCTAATTATAAAGTAGCAAAAAATGAGTTGGAATTAGCATGGAAACTAGCTGAAGAGAGTTCCAATAAATTCCTACAACTTGCCATTGCTGAACAATTAGGAAGATCATATGTTTATTTGAAAGACTATGAGGCAGCAAAGAGCTTTCTAGAACAGTATTGGACACTAAGAAACCATCTTTTTAGCAAAAATATTACATCAATACTATAAACTTTACCGCTTTTTAAAGTCAAAGGATTTAAGATTGATTTTTTTTTAACTAATTTTAGATTCTATAAAACCGAAGAGAAGAAGTCAATTCGAAAATGTTATTTCACAATACAATTTATATGTTTAAAAATTTTTTAGTCTGTTTAGCTTTTATTTCTGTAGTAGCATGTGGCTCGAAACCAAGAGTGGCTATTGAAGAAGGAGGATTAAGTCTTAAACCTTCTTTACAACATGAGATTATTGCTAAAGAAGTGGTAGGGATTTTGGAGAATTATAGCTACAAAAAAGTAGCTGCCAGCGATTCTATTTCTAATATTGTTTATGACAACTTAATAAAATCTCTTGACGAAGGAAAAAATTATTTTCTGCAGTCTGAGATCGACGAATTTGGACAATATCGTAATACTATAAGTCAAGATTTCCGCAATGGCGATTTATCGAGTGCATTTCATATATTTAATACATACAACAAAAGAGCCTTAGAAGTTCTTCAATACGCGCTTACTCAAGTAGATGCTTCTCACGATTTCAATAAAGAAGAAACTTACATCAACTACCGTGATAAGCAAAATTGGTTTACCTCTGACGCTGAACTTAAAGAGCAGTGGCGCAAACGTGTAAAGTTTGATTTATTGAACCTTAAGCTTACAACAGCGGAAGGAAAAGACGAAATGGCTAAGCACAAAGAGACATTAAAAAAGCGTTACAACAATTTAATTTCTCAAGCGAAGCAAACAAACTCTAATGATGCTTTTCAATTGATTATGAGTGCCTACACCAATGCAATAGATCCGCATACAACATACTATAACCCTTCATTTGCTCAACGATTCAATGAAGATATGTCCAATACATTGGAAGGCATTGGGGCTCGTCTGCAAATGGAAAATGAAATGGTAACCATCAAAGAAATTATCGCTGGAGGTCCTGCTTTCAAAGATAAAACGCTAAAGATGGACGATCGCATCATTGGTGTGGCTCAAGGAAATGGTGAATTTGAAGATATTATTGGATGGAGATTAGATGCTGCTGTCGCTAAAATCAAAGGTCCTAAAGGAACGGTAGTACGATTGAAAATATTACCTGCAGGAGCTGAACTTTCTGCTCAGCCTACAATCGTGAAATTAACACGTGAAAAAATAGTCATCGAAGAGGAATCGGCAAAAAGATCCATTAAGACTGTCAAAGGAGATGACGGTAAAAATTATAGAGTAGGCGTGATTACACTTCCAAAGTTCTATATCGATTTTGAAGCTTACCGAAAACGCGATCCAAACTATAAAAGTACAACGCGCGATGTAAGATTGTTGTTAGACTCTCTTAACAAAGAAAACGTTGATGCAGTTGTGTTGGATTTGAGAAATAACGGAGGCGGCTCTTTGCAAGAAGCCATTGAATTAACGGGTTTATTTATTGAGAAAGGTCCTGTAGTACAAGTAAAAGATACACGTAACCAAATTGAGGTGCACCAAGACGAGGATAGCAGTGTTTCTTGGAAAGGTCCTTTTGGCGTAATTATCAACCGTTACTCGGCTTCTGCATCGGAAATTTTTGCTGGAGCAATACAAGATTATGGCAGAGGTATCATTTTAGGTTCAACAAGTTATGGAAAAGGAACGGTACAATCTGCAGTAGATATGTCAAGATTCATAAGTTCCGTTAACAAACTAAAATTAAAAGCCGCGGGAGAGAAAGACGCAGATACGCCAAACGGTGCTCCTGAATTTGGACAAATCAATGTAACTATAGCTAAATTCTACAGAATTAATGGCAGCAGTACCCAGCACAAGGGCGTAGATCCCGATATCACCTTCCCTACACAGTTCACAGCAGAGAAATATGGTGAAAGTTCTGAACCTGCAGCATTACCTTGGGATCAAATTCGCTCGACCAACTACAATAAAGTAAGCGATCTTTCCTCTATTAAATCTCAACTTGCAGCTAAGCACGAAAACAGAATGAAAAATTCTGCTGAATATAAGTTCTTATTGGAAGATATTGAAGAATTCACCAAAGCAATGAATACTACTTCTACAATTAACTTGAATGAAGGGAAGTTGAAAAAGGAAAGAGAAGACAATAAAACAAAAAATAGAACTCGTTTAAACAAGTTATTGGAATTGCACAATATGCCGCTTTGGAAAGAAGGGCAACCCCAACCGAAAGTGGAATTTGATTTTATCTTGGATGAAAGTTTAAATGTGATGAAGGATTTTATTAAACTAAAAAATTCTTAAAAATACTTTTACAAAAAGCAAAAGGTGGATCTAGTAAATAGAATCCACCTTTTTGCTTTTTAAACAACATAAGGCATATGTTTATTAAATAATTACCATATCATTCTGTAAAACTTGAAGCATTATAATTTTTATTAATCCAATTCACCATTTCAATCAAATAGGCTTTCATTTTCCTTGCAGTAGAAAATTCGACTGTGGAAGACTTCTTTTGCAGACTTTCCGAGGATATAAAATTTACGCTGGGAGTTTTGAAATATTTAGCGAAAAAGGAAAATGTCTTCCCAACATTTTCCTTGGGAATTAAATTAACTTCCATTAAAAGTTTAATCAATAGTCCAAATTGGGCCACTGGTATATTAAACATAACTTTATCATTAGCTTCTAAAAGTTTCGCATCCATTATTTCAGTACGTCTAACATCCAGTTTTTGCTTAAGAGATTCTTTTTTGTCTTTAAAAAATAACAGGATCTGGTCAATAATAGTAGGAGAGTTTAAGTCCAAACAATTTTTTTGTAATGGTACTAAGCAATACAATTGCTCTTGAAAACTTATTATATTTTCTATTTGTTTGTGTAAACTAGAATCTTCAAGCATCTGTTGATTTGATTTATTGATATAATATTCCAAATACCTTTTACTATTAAATCCATATTGGAATAAAACCCATTCTAATGACTCAGTCGTTAATTCAGGAGCTTTTGAAAGTTTTTTAAGAAGGATATTAATATATCTTAACTCATTTCGAATTCGACTGTTACTTTGTAACACTGAAAAAAGGGAATCTTGAACCACTCTAATTAATTGGGGCTCCACATCCTTTAAACCTGGCGCATCTTTAAGAGATATTATTTGCTGCTTAAGCTTTGGCTTGATAGTATAATAGCTATAATTTGATAGTGGTATAATTTCTATCAATTTCTTATCGTATAATAAAAGCATATCTATTAGTTTATCAATAGACTCCAGAATTTTTATGTAATTTATCCTTGATTGAGAAATTCCTGGTTTATTATATTTTAAAGCATAATGCAGTGAAGCATATATTCTATTACTTAAGTCAATAAATTTTAAAAATTCAATTTGGGCATTTTTAAAATTAAAGACAATCAAATAAATAAAAATAGATTTCACATCTTTCATATTATCATTCAAGAATTCAAGACAATCCCGTTGGATTTTAAAAAGATTATTATGAAAATTTAGCTGACAAAATGCGTTTTCTATATTAACTATAAGCTGTGATAATATTTTAGAATTATTTACTGGAGTTGTTAAATTCATAATTTTAAGTTTAGAGATTATTTGCTGCATTTATAACATTATAGTAATAAATAGTATATTACTGTATGTAACACTATTCATACTGTTTTATAGGGGTGTATATTATGATGACCAGAATCTTATTAGTGATTTATTTTCTGACCTATTATTCGAAACTTTAATTAGAGTTGCTACTACCTTTGAACAGCCTTTTTACATTTTTTATAAATGTTCTTCCAATTGGAATTTTATGATCTAATTTTTTTAATTTGATTATAGAAAGATTAAATTCCTCTACATAATTTAAATTGATCAGATAGCTTTTATGTACACGAATGAAATATGCTGGTAATTGATTAATTAATGAATCCATGCTTATATTCCCTTGTTTAGTATTCCCATCATTAAAAAAGAAAGAAATTGTTTTATCTTCAATAGAAGCATATACCATATTTTCAACGTCTAATATAAAGTATGAACCATCTCTTTTACTAGTGGGTATAGATACTACTCTATTTAACCTTTCAGTATGATTATTCTTATATTCAAATTCTAATAAAGCTCTATCAATAGTTTTATTAAATATCTCTGGAGAAGTAATCTTTGGCAAATAGCCAGACTGAATTAAAGAAGTCTCGTAAGCAAAATGATTATGATTGGAACAAACAATTACAATGGGTTTCACCTTAAGAGCATTCACGAGTTCCACACCATTTAATCCTGGCATATCAATATCTAAAAATAAGATATCTACAGACTCTTTAAGAAGTCTATCTAATGCTTGTATAGGATCATTTTCAATCCATACACACACCAGTTCTGGCCTATCATTAACAAACAATTCTATAAACCTCATTTCAATTGGATTATCATCCACAAAAGCTACTGTATATTTTTTCTCAATCATTATTTTTTATTTTAATGTCAATTGAAAATATATTTTCCTCTTCTTTAAATACTACATTATAGTTTTTATTATATCGGAATATGCGTTTCTTGATTGCATATAATCCGAATTTAGTACTTGGCTTCTTTATTCTTTCGCGTGGATGAAATATGTTTGAGACACATATCTGTATTACATCAGGGTGATGTTGCACTTTGATATGGAAAGGTTCATCTTCACTCCAATCAGTATATTTATTTGCATTTTCTATAGCACTTAATACTAGCAATGAAGGTATTTTAATTGTACTACTAAATTGTCTATCTTGAAAAACTTTCACTTTTGAATCACCATAATTCCATTTTAAAATATTAAGAAAATTTTCAACCTGCTTCCATTCTTCTTGCAATGCTATCAATTGATCATTTTTATCGTCCTTATACAATATAAAAGCGATTATATCGGTTAATTTAATCAAGATTTGAAGTACAGCAGGCCCCTGACCAAAAATAGATTTGCAAAGAGCTGAAGTAAAAATACTCTTGAAAAAATGAGGATTCACTCGAGATAACATAATCCGGTATTCCAAATCATCAATAACGCTTTTATCATGAAATCTCCTTTTTCTAAAAAACTTATATGAAGAAACAGACAATGAAATTAATGAGACAGTGACACAACTCCTTGAAATATTCTTGTTGAATTGGATATTATCCGGCGCTACTTCATAGGAAAATAATATTATATTATATTCCGGAAGTTTACGATATATTATGTGATACAGTAAATCAGTAATATTATAAAATAGCAGCAATAATATAAATAAACATATAACTTTTACTCCTCTTGAGCCTGTTATGATACCATAAATTAGTTCTTCATTGATTATAAAATAAACTATAGTAATAATACTAACAATAAGCACATTATAAATATTAATGGCTAACTGATATATCAATAAATTAAAAAATAAAATGACTAAAAAAAAAGTTAAGGCTATAATAAAGTGAAATCTATAAGTGTTCATAAATATCACAACTTAAATTAAATATTATCAAATTAGTAAATCATGAACTATTTTTTTTCTTTATAACAAAAAAAATATAATTTTTTTTATCAAGCAAAAAATCCCGATTATCAATTTCAACTTTTACTAAACCATCATTTTTACTTGTCATTGCAGCAGATGGCAGTTTTAAACTTGCAAGATTTATAGCTCCTACAAGATGCAGGTATGACCAACACTCCCAATGTTCAATATTGTCTTTTATTCTTAATTCTAAAAGAGTAAATAAATGTTGAAGTGACCTATTAATATATTGATCTTTAGATTCCTCAGGTTTAGCGGTTATGGAAGATTTAAAATCCAATTTAATGTATTGTTCAATCTCCACATTAATAATTGGATATATAGGGGCAGAAAAATAATAAGATATTAAGGCTATACCCTTTCTTACAAGAATTTTATTCGAAAAAAAATTTAAGGAAATAACTTCAGATCCATTAATCTTAGCTGATTTGGAACTAACAAAACCGTCGGCAAATATTAAAATATGCCTATTTGTTTTCAAACTTTCACGAATTTTAAGAATTACAGTTCTATCTTCTGCCTCTAAAAAATTTGGTATTAAATTCCGTGGTAAATCCTTAGACAAGGTTCTAAAGAAATTTTCAAATTTATTTTTAATGTGCTTTGACACTAAAACATCAAAACAAATTTTTTTCTTAGCTAGGTATTCTATTACTTGCAAATGATAGCCTAAATGAAATAATACAATGATACCTGGTTTATAATTTTGGAAAGAATTTATCAAAGAAGATCTTATTTCTTTATTGAGCTTAGGGCCATGGTATTTCTTCCAATTTTGATATATTTCTGAATGACTTTCTAGTGCAATATCTGGAACAAAGTAATGTAAATTTGCACTAAACAATGCTTGCTTCAAATCTTCTAGAGCATACATAATATCTATTATTAATTGTAATAATATTAACCACCTTAATTAATTTTTCATTGATTAAGGTGGTAAAAAGAAATTATTAACCTATAAGAACCATATAGGACATTTGTCAGCTGGATCAGTTTCAACAGGGTTACCTAATAATGGTAAAATTTCTGAAAAATCAATTTTATTAATTTCAAAATCTAATGGTGATACTAAAGCACTTATGTTTTTCATAATTAAAAAAGTTTAATATTTCGCGTGTTCAAACATTGCAGAGTTGAACATCTCAGACTCTTGTCGACAGAGATTATTGGTACCAATAACACAAAATTCCAAACAGAAAATTACATATGGTGAAAATATTCGTAAAGGGTTAATTTGAGCCGTAAATCACATAATTTAAGAACAGATGCAGTTTACGCCACATCTTTAAATTTTTATTGTTATTGGCGCTTGCATATGGTAATACACACTTTTATTTTGGTTGTATTTCGATAATACCTGATTATTGCTTGAAAAAGAATTTTGATGAATCGACTTTTTGATTATTTTAAATCATATAGCAATATTTCACCAGAATTGATTGCCTTTTTAACAACCTATGGGAAAATTAAGGAGTATAATAAAGATTACTACTATCTCTTAGCTAAAGAAAAAAAGGAAAAATTCTTGTTCATATTAGAAGGATTAGTAGCTATAATTACCTATCAAGACAAAAAAGAAAATATCGAGAGAGTATATTGCGATAAATTCTATTTCACAGGTACAAAACATGTATTTTCAAACTCATGTGAAAATTTTTCGATTAAGTTCTTAAGAAGAACACATGTATATGAAATATCCAATCAAAATTTCATTACAGCTATAAATCATTTTCCTGAATTAAAGGACATATATCTAATAATTAAGGAACATGAAATTCAACATAATAGAAATACTATAAGTATTTTGAATTCCCCTCCTTTGCACCGTTTATTGCAATTATCGATAAAACAACCAATACTAAATAATATATTAACCGTTAACGAAAAAGTATCTTACCTTAATTTCACCTCATTACGGCAATATTACACTGCCTTGAATTATTATTTAAAATATCATAGCTAAGTTTGAATTCTCCTTTATTGGAAATCAAATAGTAATAAAATCGTTTGAATATTGAGAAGACTATTTATAAAATAGTCTTTTTTTTAAATTAATTTATTTCCTCTTAGAATATTTTTTCAGATCAAATAGTCCTTAATTTAGCTTACAAGCTTAATGATTCTTATTCCTCAATTAATCTGTAAGGCTATGAAAACATTTAATAACATTTACTTCCTTACTTTAATATTATTATTAATTCTCTGGATACCAGTATCTATAAGTAAAATTTTTGATTTTGAAAATTTCAGAATAAGTATATTAAATCAACCATTCAATAAGAATATTGCCCATATTGTCATTTATACTCTTCCTAGCTTAGAAATTTTTGTAGTTGTACTATTATTAATTAAAAGAACTCGTTTAATAGGACTACTATTATCAGGATTCCTGCTAAGTATTTTTACAGGTTATATTGGTCTTGCGCTACTAGATACTTGGAAGAAAATGCCTTGCGGTTGTGGACTTATCATATCAACTTTAAACTGGAAAGAGCATTTTTTGATCAACATATTTTTTCTATGTATAAATATTTTCAGTCTAATTCACGGATATAATACAAGAAAATTTCCAACATCCTCAATAACTTAAAAACTGAATTTGAAAGCCAAACTTTGATTTCAGATAATTAAGGTAAGGGGCAGAGCCAGCCAAAGTGCTTATAAACAGCTAATTTTCTATAGTACTAATCTATAAAAATTTTAAGCTGGAAATTAAATAATAAGGACCAATAATTACTTATCGGTCCCATTCATCAATTAAAACTAATTCCTTAAAAGGAAAATGTTTCAACAAATTAAAGTTATGAAAAAAAGCAAATCTTTTGCATTACCAATGGTAGCCATGGTAATTGCAGCATTTAGCATCTCATTGATGTCTTTTAAATCATCAAATAACCAATCTTATGACTGGTATAATGTTTCATTTAATCCTTCTACATCTCAGCATGATGTTGGCAGTTCAACTACAGCTCCTGGACCATCCGATGATTGTAATATTGGATTAACTGGTGATATGTGTAAAATTGCAGTTCCACAAGGCGTAACTCCTCCTTCTCAAGTAGAAAATGATCCTGATGAATTAATTAAACAACAAGCTTTTCAAAGAGAAGAATAATTTTCTCACATAAAGGTTAGGGCGATTTGCCCTAACTCTTTATCTTACGACTTGTTTATAACCATTTAGTATAACTTCATCATCTGGTAATGGATAAATATACTTTTGACTTTTTGGAAGAAGTTTATACGAAATTCCTTCAATCTTTCGGGTTATTGTTGTTTCAAATTCAGGCTCAAGATTAAGCCTTCTTAAATCCTGCCACCTCACACCCTTAAATACTAATTCCTTTTTCCGCTCCTGGAGGATAAAATTTAATAATGCGGACTTTTCAAGAGAACTTATATCTTTAATAGTGCTATTTGCGTAACGATTGCTTAAAAATACATTCATAATTTCTTTAGCTCTTATTATATCATTTTCTCTTACGCTACTCTCAGCTAAAATTAAATATACTTCCGAAAGGGTAACAAATCCATGGAGATCTACGTTCCCATTATAGGAACCTCTAAAGGTGGTATCCACGCCATTAGTACTTGTAAAAAATCTAGCTTTGCGAAGGTCATTCACTTCATAGCTCCTAAGAAGTACTGAATCAACTATCAATCTGCTCTGTGCAATAACACTGTTATAAAACATTACATCATATAACAGTACCTCGGGATTTGTAGACCCGAAAATGTCAAAAGTGTACTCTTTCACGGGTTTTACAGGAACCTGATTAAAATCTAATAATTGGGATTGCATTGTTAAGACCTTTTGTGCATACTCCTTAGCTTTGACATACTCCTGCATTTGTAAGTAAATCCTACTTAATAGTGCTCTTAAAGCGATTTTCGATGGCCTAGACTTAAAATAGACACCAAATATTATTGGCTTTTCCTCTTTTAATAAATTTTCCGCCTCCAAAAGATTCACTACAATCTGATTATATGTCTGTAGCAAGGTTGACTGCCCTACTTTCTGATCAATATCAGATTCAAGGCGTAAGGGAAGACCTATGCGGCCCTCTAAATTTTGCTTATCATAGACAGCGCAAAAAAACTGGGCCAGCTGATAAAAACTATAGCTACGCCAGAATAGAGCCTGACCTCTAACATCGTTATAACCCTGGATATCATGTATATCATTCTTATTACGTTCCAATCCCTCCAATACGATGTTGCAATATAGTATCTTCTCATACATCCTATTCCAAATATCGCTCTGACTTCCCTGAAAAATATCTGCCTGCCAGTTATAGGCATTTTTTACCCAGGGGGAGCTAAGAGCATTCCAAGTCTCATCTTTAAGATAAAAATCTCCAGCTCCGATTTCTCCTAGCAGATAGGCTGAATTAAGGTTTATCACAGCCGAGTTATCCATTAAGGCTTGAAAATCCTCCAGGCTTTGAGGTACCACATTTTTCATATCGCGCTTAAGTGATAAAAAATCTTTAGTACAACTCACTAAAAACACTATGCCTACTATTAATAATAATAATTTTTTCATGTTTAAAAGGTTAATTGTAAAGTAAATGAATAAGTCCTCTGCGGAGGATATAACGAATACGCGTAAGATGGATCTACATTTATATTAGCCTTCTTCCACAGTATTCCAAGATCACGAGCGTTAAGCATCACACTCAGTGATTCCATTCCCAAACGCTGGTTAAACTTTGTATCTCGGAGCCTATATCCTATATTTATATCATGTAGGCGGATATGTGAGGCGGATTGGTAATGTATCTGAGAGCTCTGATAGATCAAATCGCGGTTAGCAATGATAGAAGAAGGTAACGATGGCACTGATGATTTCATCTCATCACCGGCCTGTTGCCATCGTTCTTGAAACTCCTGATGACCTTTAGCATTATTCAAGAGATCTTGATAGTTCAGCGAACTTTTCTTAAATACATGACCTGCGCTCATAAGGATATTGAAGCTCAACTGAAAAGCTTTATAAGTAAGGGTATTGCGCATTGAACCGCTATAAGGAGCTACTGAAACTCCTACACGTATTAGATCATCAGGTGTTAAGCTGTTCAGATATCCTGTATAATCTTTATTTAATCCACCATCTTTACCTACTACTAGTGGTGAGCCGTCATCTGATGAGAGACCCTGCCAGGGTAATGCATAAAGCTGATCAAGAGATTCCCCAACGACAGCATTCGTATTTACTCCTAAAAAATTTGTAATAATTGGTTTACTCTCTAGCATATAATCTGTTACTTTATTTTTTGTGTAATTAAAGATCCAATCGGTCTGCCATCCCACCTTTCCCTGCGTATTAATTGTTTTCAAATCTAGGTCAACACCTCTAGTATTTATGGATGCATAATTGAGCCTATTGGTCATATTATACACCACTCCATTCTTATATATTCCAGTTGATCCAGCAACAATGTTATTCCCTATAAGATCACTTGCTATCTTTCTATACCATTCTACACTTCCAGATACTCTGCCCCTGAAAATGCTAAAATCTACAGCAGCATTCAAATTCGAAACCTTCTCCCAACGTAATAAGGGGTTGCCTATATTTTGAAGTTTACCGCTATGCTGCTGGGTATATGTATCTACCATGTAGCTTACAATAGGATAAACACTCTCCCTTTGGTTTACATTACCATTATACCCATAACTTAATCGAAAGCGTAAACGGTCCATCCATTTAGCGTTAAAAAATTCCTCCTCACTTACAAGCCAAGCACTACCAAGAGACCAAAGTGGAACACCCCGTTGATTAGCTTTTACCCCAAACAGATTCGATCCATCCCATCTGGTACTGGCAGAAAGCGTATATTTCTTTGTATAACTATAGGAAACATTGCTATAATAGGACAGAAAACGGTCTGTTACATCACTGAAGTTGCTTCCAGCTTGAGGTACACGCTGGCTGTTACGAGGACGCGCAGGATAAAGTTTGCTATAATCAAAGAGCGTGGTTCCGGTTATCGTATTTTTATCGTAACCATATACTCTATATCCTGGTGTAGATTGCTGATTTACTTGTCTTATTTCTGCTCCTGCAATTCCATTAAGAGTATGGTTACCCCATTCCCTATTATAATCCGCTTGAATTCGTCCCTGATGCCAATGGCTACTGCCCACTGACCCCTCACGTATACCTCCGAGAGGTATTATCCTACTCATATCACTTTGGGTAAATGTATTAACCAAATCTCTAACAAAATATGAATCCGGACTATAGTAGTTTTCCCTTTCGCTTACACTTGTCTGATATTGATATTTAAAACCTAGGCGTAAACCTTGTAATATTTTTAGATTAGCTCCTGTATGTATACGTATTGTATTGCTTCCCCCTGAAATATCATTAATACCTATTTCATCTAAAGGACGAAAACTCCAATCAAGTAATCCCAGTTCCGGTGCACTTTCTATATATGCACTTCTATATTTTCTGGGAACAGCAAGTGCAGTACCATTTTCATCCTTTAGCCTTAGATACGGATATGGAAACTGTGAAGAATAGCTTTCCATAGGAACAATATCACTTATTCCTAAACCATTACTAGAGGTTCCGTCCTTTGTATAGTTTACCGATGCATGTAATTCTAGCCACTTAGATGGCTGATAAGTATCATTCAAACTCAAGGTCAACCGAGAATACCCATTACCTCGTATATGAGATCGGTTATCGTCATAGCCCGACGAAAAGTAATAGGTGTGGCCAGTGGAACCTCCACTTATGTTTACCTGCATCTGCCGGTTCAATCCCAATTGATACAGATTATCAAGAGCCTCTTTACGTATATCCTGCTTTTGAAGGATATCGAGCCTCTGCTGAAGATCTTCGGAACTAAGCTTACCATCCCGATGCTGAATAAGGAGCTCCACACCAGGGCTTAGCAGAGTCCAATTATTCTCAACCATCATCTTTTTATCAAAGCGGAATTTCTCTACCTCAAGCGTACTTTCAGCATTTAGAAAATCTGGATTATAGAAAAGATCAGGTCGCACTGTACCAAGCACACTCCCTAAAGCGTTAATGCTAAGTTTCTTATCCGCTTTACCTCTCTTAGTGCGGATTACAATCACTCCATTGCCCGCTCGTGCCCCCCCATATAGAGGCTGCAGCTGCGTCTTTTAGTATTGTAATATCCTCCACATCATTCGGATTGATACTCGATATATCGCCATCAAAAGGAAATTCATCGACAATAATTAGAGGATTGGAATTCGACTGTATAGTTGCTAGTCCTCTCACGCGTAGTGAGGCCTGCTTACTACCTTCTTTATTAGCTGTACCTCGTATGAAATTAATACCATTCGTTACTCCTTCGAGCCTATCCAAAATATTTATACTCGGCTCCCTTTGAAGTAACTTATTTCCAATGTGTGAAAAACTTCCCGTAGAACGTTCTTTTGGAATATTGTAATATCCCGTGCTGACTACTACTTCATCAATTTGGTGGTGTAGCTCCTGTAGCTCTATTTTAAGTGTATCTTGTGGGGATATTACTCCAAACCACTTCAAATCAGAATAACCTGGCGCACTAAAAATAAGTGTATCATTTAAATTATGATCTACTTTAAATTGACCATCCCCATTAGTATAGTGTATTGTTAATGCTTTTGAATCATGTATTTTTACTCCTTTAAGTGCCTCAGTACCTCCTTTAGCACTAACTTTTCCTTTAATTGTAATTTGCTGGCTAAACCCAGTAAGTGTCAATAACACTACTGCTATTACTAATATATATCTGTACATTTTTTTTCTCATTTTTCTTGATGCATTAGTTCTTGGGTTTTATCTTTTAAAACAATCATCTCTAAAGGGATTTCCCTCAAGACAATTTCAAGACCATATCTTTTAAGGGCTCCATTGAGCTGATCGATACTTTCTATTCGTTTGATTTCTAATAGTAAATCTATCTTGTGCTTTATCCCAGTTTCATCTGTTACTGGATAAGGGTCACCTTTTTTATCCAAAACATTGGAAACTGAGGACAGCAATGCTCTCATATATTGATTTTTTAATATAATCTTACCATCAGTTACTTCAAATGATGGTCTGCCTCCTACGGTAGTAATGTCCTTATAGGTTTCTGTTTTTTGAAGTACATAGGCACGTGTAACTCTATTTTCTATTTTAACCTCTATACTCTTCTCTAGTAGCATAAAATTTCTTAAATCTGATTTCATGATTTCTAAGGCATCACGCTGAGGAATTTTCCGTGGTAGTATAAGATTATAGCAGTAAAGGTTACTGTCCATCCAATTGTGGTAAGCAACATCATCCTGATAGTCACCGCTGGAGCGTTTTAAGTTTCGGGCAGTAATAGTGTTCTTCAAAGAATCAGAACATTCAAAAACTATCCGATTTTCCTTTCTAAGTGCTAAGGGAAGATCATATAAAAAGCTTCTAGTAAGCATCATGGCAAGCGTTACATTATACATCAGTACATTATTGGCCCCTCTATCAAAAGAAATACCCCCAATATCTGCTTGTATCCTTTTCATAAATAAAGAGCGGTAAAGAAGCCGCTCTGTAGTTCCTCCATTACCACCAATCAGCATAGGCTTCTGTAAATCCACGTTTACATAATCAATCTTATTTCTGAGTTGAACATTACCAGTCGAGGTAAGCTCTGTAAGGTTTTCACCTGTAGTATTTATACCATCTGTGATTGCAAATATCCTATCACCCATTATCCAAACCTGATGAGGAAGGCTTCGGTAAGGAAAATATTTGGATAGATCAGAGTCATCATAACCCGAGAGAAGACTTATTCCTTTAGCATTAAGAAATGTTTTGACCTTTTCTGCATTTTCATTAGAGACTGGAAGAATCTGCACATCTTTAGAATATATATGTTGCAACGAATCCAATTTGTATAAGGATTTGATGCACGGACCACACCAGGTAGCCCAAAAATCAAGAATAAGCAATTTTTTATTTCTAAAATACTTAAGCGTTATCTCTGCCGATTGACTATTTACTACCTTGATTGGCAGATCCCATAGCTGCTGAGGAATTGTATCACCTATTTTAAGTGCCTGTGGAGTATACGTTTGCTTAGGTTGGGAATAAATGGGCAAACTCAGAAAGAATAATATTAACAGCATGACTAAACCAAGAAGCATATCATGGGCAAATGGAAATTTTCCTTTGGAAAACTTTAGCAATTCTCTCTTAGACTTTATCTCCTCAGCTAACTTTATACCTTGATTGCGATTTGCAAGGGAAAGCTGATGTTCATAGATTTTATTCGAAAGGTACTGACCATAGGAGTCCTGTTCATCCTGTTGTTGTTCCTTTTTCCTTTTGTCAGATTTTTTGGAAAATAAAATCCCAGAAATAATAGAAATTTTAGATTTCTTAATAGCACTCGAGCTTCTCGTTTTAGAATTTCCTTTAGAAGAATTCGTGATATTATTATCTTTTGGGCCCCTAATAGAAAAAATGAATATCAGTATATCAGCAAGAAATTTTATTAGGTATAAATACAGTCGTGTTAAGGACATACGAAGTCCTGGCTTGTAAAAATTCTTCATTTTTCAAGTATTATAAGTAAGTAAAAGTTAACTTATTATATAAATGACAATATCTAGCAGGTATCTTATAAAGCCTGAGGTACCGCCTAATTATATAAGCATGCTAACATTAAAAAAGAAAATTGATTGCCGAATAAGTGGTTTGTATAATTGGTCAATAGCTTTTTTACTACTTGAAACAAGTAGAAATTCAAACACAAACTCGGTAAATAAAGACAGAATATGTCTTAAGGAGGATCCAGAACTATTCCGGAGCTGAGATAATTAATTTGTAAAGTTGCTTTTTCATAACTCGCCCTTATTTATAAATGGAGAGTCTCAGAAGGGGATAAAAAACTATAGCATGAGCTCATATCCACCGTACAGCTAGGTTCCGACGCCTTTCAGAAACGGATTTACGATAGTAGCCCATGCGTTATAGTGTGCATAAAAATACACAAAAATATTGCATGGGCATTAAAACTACCGTCTCGTTCTGAATCAAATTGTCGGAATTTGCTGTCGAGACCTTTTTAATGTCCACTATATACTTATATATCAAATATATAAAATTTAATAATTTATACCAAATTTGGAATAACATTTTTTGTTTTTATATTCTCTTTTTGTTTAATGGCGGAACAATACATTGACAGAGAGAATCTCCTTATTATTAGAGAAAAATTATGGCAAATTGCTAATCAAAAACATATTACCTTAGAGGATATAGTTGATAGAACAGGATTTAGCTATAGTCAAGTTTATAGAATAATTAGAGGCACCAATAATATTTCTGTTTCTGGATTATTAGAGGTGTGTAGAGCATTAGAGGTTCAACCAAAAGAAATATTTTCTTTCACATTAAATATACCAAACTATCTACCAACCAGAAAAAACAGAAAATAATACTTTCAATTTCCTTAAGTTGTCGTATTTATTATTTGTTGTATATCATAAGGTTTTGTTTTAATGGCCATTAGATATTATTTAGCTGTAGGCCATATAAAGCAAAGATTTTATTAATCCTCACTCTATTATTTTAACCACAGGGCAGATTATTCTTTATATAATATAAATGTATAATAGGAAGGAGTCAATATCTTATGCAGTGCCAAGTATTTCCTTCTAAACACTAACATGCCATTCTTTATTAATCCAGGAGTCAAATTCCTTCGGAATTTCAACAGATATAGGGGACAGCAATCTTATCCAATTAAATTAGAATAGATATAAAAATACTACTAGAGGGTAATATGAAATGTTTTTCTTTAGAAATAACTGTCGAAGGGTATTAACAGCTTTTGAACGAGCAAAATAAACAGTATTTGCAGTCGTTTGTAGTTCTTGACAAGCCTCAGTCGTAGTTTTCCCTTCTAAAACTGTAAGGCGAAAGATATCCGCTTGTTGCTTAGGTAACTTCTCTAATGCTTCTCCAAGTAAGGTTATTAGCTCAATATGAATTATCTTAGTTAAAATATCAGCATCCGGATTGGCTAAGATATTTTCTTCTTCAATTTGCTGATGAACATAACGCTCTCTAACAGCTTTTCCATGATCAAGGCAACTATTACGTACAACAATATATAGAAAACTTTTTAACTCTTCAATAGTATAAAAATCTGCACGATGCTTCCAAAGCTTAACAAAAGAATCAGAAATTATTTCTGGAATTGAGTCTTTATCACGTACTAGCTTATAGGCAAAAAAGTGAAGATTATGACTGTATAAGTCCATAAAATATGATAAAGCAGATTCCTTTCCTAACCTAAGGTTAGCCAAATTTTCTTCCGTTTTTAACATTGGTAGGATTTATAATGGTTATAATAAATATAGTGATAATCATATATTTAAGGAAATAATTTAACACTTACTCTATGCGTTAAATCATTTCCAAATCATAATTGATTAAATAATAATTTTTAAATTAATGGGTGCACTAAACGACTGTTAATACACCCATGATTTATTAAATATTATAATGATTTAAAAGCCCAGAAATAAGCAGTACCCCAAGCACCAGTTCCAGCAGGAGCGTAAGAAAGCATCATCTCACTACCTTTAAGAACTAGTATATCATATTCATATACTGGAATACCACCTTCGTCAGGTGATTTTCCGCACAACATTGTAACACCCTTTGTAGTAAGTTTACCTTTAGCCCATACTGATCCGTCATCCAAGAGAACTTGCTTGTTCATTTCAAATTTGTACGTACCCTTTTCAATATCACCGTTTGATTTAACCTTGTGTAGTTCAGCGTTTGCCAGATGAAATATCATTTTAGCCCCCACACCTTCATTTGCTGCTTGCCCCTCAATATCGGTTACCTGTAAAGTCCACCAAGCAGGTGCGACATTACCTTTATATCCTCCATTCCCCCACACAGCAGGCTTATCTGTATCCCAAACCCATGATTTTTCTGATCCTCCGGTCAAGTATCCCCATTCTAAAGGAACTTCAAATGTGAGCTCATCGATTTCTACTGTTAATGATTTACTTATTGATGTACCGTCTGGATTGCGCCCAGTGAATATTATTTCATTTTGCCCTGTTGCCACCATTAAAACTGTATCAGTCATCTTTTGAGACAAACCTACTCCGAAATTCCATGATGATAAGACTGGGCTATTGTTGACTAGAACAACTTTATTACTTTTTTTACCATTTACAACTAGGGGTGTAGCACTAATATTTAAATCCTCGGCAGTAATTGATGAACCTAAGTCCAACCGTTCTTCTAGTGGATCACAGCCTAGAACAAAAAGTGCGAGTAAACTAAAAAGGAAAAGTATTTTACGATTTTTCATGTTTCAAAATTTAAATTACCAACCAGTATATTCATGTGTAGGTTCGCCCCAACCCTTATTTTGTGTTAATACACCATTGGATAAGGCAATTTGAGAAGTTGGAATAGGCCAAAAGCCACCAGTAGCTTCATATCTTACTTTATATCCTCCTCCAAAACCTTTCATCTGCGTATCTATATTTTTATTTTTTATTGCAACACCTTCCTGACTTGCCAAAGCATTAGCAGCATCATGCCAACGCATTAGATCAAAATAGCGAAGTCCCTCAAAAGATAACTCCCATCGTCTCTCACGTTTAAGCGCTTGTAGGGAATAATTAATAGCAGGCAAATCAACTCTAGCACGAACTCGATTAAGATTGGTAGCTGTTTCACTTAACTCTGAATGCATCAATAATACATCAGCAAAGCGAATCAAAACTAAATCTTGCGTGTGCGCAAGTTGATAATCTGCTTGAGCTCCATCAGCAAGAATAGCATAAGATGGAATAAGAGCTCCATTATCATAAGCCGTAATAGCTATATATTTTTTTTGCCAAAATCCGGTTTCCTCCATCTGGCTATCAGCTCCATATATATATCCATCTAAATCAGTATCTGCATTAATAATTGACCCTTCACGACGTATATCATTTGGTTCAGCCGCTTTCCAATCATTCCACAGCTTAGTATTTACCGGACCTGCTCCCCATCCTTGTCCAAAAGGGAACGTGTTAGCTTGACCATTATTGGAGCGTAGGCTTGAATGTAGATTTAATTGATTAGTATAACCCAAAATATAGGTATTCCCCCAATCAGCTAGAGTTCCAAATTTAACAGCAAAGACTGTCTCTTTATGCCCTTCACCTTCATATTGTAAGTTATTATTCATGGAATAAGCATAATTTGGTTTTGTAAATTTATTAGAATATGGCCAAAGATTACGGAAGTCATCCACAAGACCATGACCGCTGTTACTAATACAATCTTCCAGCCATTGTATAACCTGAGCCTTTGTTATACTTCCTCCATCACTAAGTGGTAATTCCGATTTATTATAATAGCCCGTATAAAACAAAAATACGCGAGCGATCAAGGCTTGAGCAGCCCATTTTGTAGCATGCCCTGAAACTACAGTGTTGTATGGGGTATTAGGCATTATCTCAATGGCTGTTTTAAGATCTTGAGCAATAACTGCATAAGTTTCTTCGCTTGAGGCTTTTGGTACATTGCTTACAGTTGAAGATGTTACTAGTGGTACTTCCCCAAACATTTGAGATAATTCAAAATAATACAGCGCTCGTAAGAAATGCACTTCACCCAAAGTTTGATTATACTCATTCTCAGATGTCCAACCCGTAACCTGGTTTAAAGTTTCTAACGCCGTGTTTGCACGAAAAATACCTTGATATCGTGCCGTCCAAAAAGTTAAAAATCGATCAGGCTGTGTATTCATTAAATGATCAAGACCTTGCATATCACGGTCATTTTCACCCCCTCCTCCAAACCTGTCATCTGAAGCGAGTTCTGCCATATAAAAATGTGTATTCTGTACGTTTGAGATTGCAGCATTAAGGCTATTGTATATACCAGTAAGCATAGACTGTGCGTCAGCTACTGTAACTGGGAAATTACCAGTATTTTTTTTATCAAAACTTTCCGTATCTAAGAAGTTATCGCAAGAGGTTAGGCTTGCGGCAAATAACATAAATAAAAATGCTTTTTTCATGTCTCTTTAAAATTTAAGGTTTAGACCAAACATAACTGTTCGTGGTTGTGGGTAGAAACCCAAATCAATTCCAGATACCCATGAGGCATCATATCCATATCCAATTTCTGGATCCATTCCACTGTAATTGGTAAATGTTACTAAATTCTGTACGGTCGCATAAAATCTGGCCTGTGAAAAAGGAGCTTTATTCCACAAGCGTTTGATGTCGTAACCTAAAGTAATATTTTGGATTTTCACAAAATCCCCATCTTCAATATAAATATCTGATATATTCAAGGTATTTGGGTGTGCACCATTGGTAAGTCTAGGGTATCGATTACTAGTACCCTCACCATGCCAGCGTTGGAAAATCTCTGTTGTATAATTTTGTAATGGACTATCTGCGAATGAACGGTAAGATTTTGCTATTTGGTGCCCAAAAGATCCTATGGCAGTTAAATTTAAATCAAACCCTTTATAACCAAAATTGAAATTCATTCCCCCACTAAAATCAGGATGTGGGTTACCTATAATCGTTTTATCCAAATCGGTGATTTGTCCATCTCCATTGGTATCTACGAAAATTACATCTCCGGGTTGTGATGAGGGTAATACACCATGCCCCTGTTGCCTTAGCTCGTCAATTTGCTGTTGATTCTGAAAAATACCTGCTGTTTGGAAACCATAAAAATATCCTATTGGAAAATCAACTTGTGCCCTGTACATTTCATTTGTAGACTGACTTAACACATTAGGCTCACCATGAATTATACCTTCAGAATTAGCTATTCTTAATACTTTATTTTTATTGAATGCTCCATTAATTCCTACACCATAACTAAATTCTCCTGCATTATCAGACCAATTTAATCCAAACTCTACACCTTTATTTTCTACATCTCCACCGTTGATATACGGAGCACTTGTTCCATAAATTGCTAGTACAGGAGCCTGAACCAACCAGTCTTTGGTGGTTTTCTTATACCAATCGAATACTAGATTTAATTTGTTATTAACAAATCGTGAATCAAAACCAATGTTAATTTGTTCGGATGTTTCCCAAGTTATATCTGGGTTAGGTAATATATCTGGATAAGCTCCACGAATAAGTGTAGTTTTGTTATCGCCAAAATAATACCCATTTTGTTGATTAATAGCAATGGTTGCTAAATATTGAAAGGGGTTTATACTCGCATTACCATTTTGTCCCCATGATGCCCTCAATTTGAAGAAATCAATTGTGCTATTATCCTGAAGGAATGACTCATTAGAAATAATCCATCCAGCTGACGCCGATGGAAAATATCCCCAACGATTACCTCTAGCAAAATTAGATGATCCATCCGCACGTAAGGTAAAGGAAGCCATATAGGTTTCTTTAATATTATAGTTAGCACGACCAAAAAAAGATGATAATCTTCCGGCTGGCCACTGAATACCTCCTACTGCAGGAATGAAATTTTCATACCCTTGACCGTTACCTACAAATGCTTTATCCCATTGCCCTGGGAATGATGAATTTGATGTTGTTACGCTTAAATCTTCACCAAGACCACCCTTTTCTATCGATTGTCCAATCACTACATCCAGTTGATGCTCATTTATGGGTTGAAAACCATAACTAAGGGTATTTTCCAATACCCAGTTATATCCTAGGCTTTGATTTTGTGAAATATCATCTATAGGATTAGTAAGGGTAGTAGATAGCTGATATGTTGGGGTATATTGGCGATATGATGATGCACTCATACGATAGCCAAAATTGGTTCTCCATTTTAATCCTTCAATAGGCTGCACTTCTAGATAAGCGTTTGCCGAGAGACTGTGACTTTTTGAAAGATTTTGACCTCTTCTATAATACATTTCTGCGGCAGGATTTGCTGTAGCGCCATCAAATATCCAACCATCATTTACTTTATCCAATTGATCATAAAAATTTCCTTCATTATCGTAATTTGGTAATAACGGATTACCCACTAACATATTATGAACATCATTCCAATATATGTTACCAATACCTATCCCCGATCGACTGCTATAGGCATAATTTACATTTTCACCAAATTTGATTATGTCAAAATTTTCATTTTTATACAAGATATGTTC
Source organism: Sphingobacterium litopenaei (assembly GCF_014692495.1). Classification (GTDB taxonomy): domain Bacteria; phylum Bacteroidota; class Bacteroidia; order Sphingobacteriales; family Sphingobacteriaceae; genus Sphingobacterium; species Sphingobacterium litopenaei. Next base: position 80,258 of record NZ_JACOIJ010000015.1, read on the forward strand.
AGAGTTAATACGTGCGGTATGGCGCTGAAAATCTGGCTCGACCGGCACTCCCATTATACCTTCTCTATTAGATAATGAGTAACCAATTGAAAATTTGGATTGATCATTCCCTCCCATCATATTAAGAGATAAATTTTGTAAAAGGGCATTTTCATTACTAATTTCTTTCAACCAATTAGTTCCATTCCAGCTACCATCTTGAATTTCTTGATATTGCTTAGGAATAAGCGTAGCCCAGTCATAAGGTTCTGCCCCTTCATTGAATCTACGTTCATCCTGAATTATCATGTATTCTTTGGCAGTTAAAAGAGAAGGCAGTTTGTATGCATTTTGAAAACCTATATAATTGTCTAAATGCACTTGAGTTCGACCAGATTTACCTTGTTTTGTTGTAATAAGTACTACACCATTGGCAGCACGAGATCCATATATGGCTGCAGAAGCTGCATCTTTGAGAATATCAATACTTTCTATATCTGAAGGATTGAGCATATCAATGCTTCCACCAGGAATTCCATCTATTACATATAAAGGCGATGAGTTACCGATAGTACCTAATCCACGAATAGTAACTTTAAAACTTTCCCCAGGCATACCTGAATTCTGCGTTATCTGGACTCCTGGAGACTGACTTTGTAAACTTTCAAGAATACTAGGTGTGCTCAATTTAGTTAAATCCTCACCTTTCACTTGAATAGTAGAACCAGTTGTTAATTTCTTTTTAAGTGTTCCATAACCTACTACAACTACCTCTTCCATACTATCATTGGTTTGCACTAAGGTAATTTCTACAGTAGTTTGATTGGTGATATTCAATTCAGCATTTTCATATCCAAGGTATCGTACTTGAAGTCGTGCAGGTGAAGAATTTAATTCTATACTAAAATTACCCTGATTATCGGAAGTTACACCTATGGTAGTACCTAAAATTAAGACACTTGCACCAGCTATTGGAGTGCCTTGTTTGTCTATTATGCGTCCTTTTAATGTTCGTGTTTGATGACCGGTTTTTATATTATTTATCTTAACATCGCTTTTTAAAGTTTTAGATCTTTTTAAGATAAGCGTGCCCTCAACTATCTCCCAATCTATTGATTTGGGCGTTAACAGTTTATCTAGTGCTTTATCCAGAGGTGCGTTTATAATATCTGCACTTAGCATTGTCTTTGACAAATCTTTGCCATTGAGTAGAAAAGGAATACCCTGCTGTTGTTGGATGGATTGCATAACTTTAATAAGCGGGGTATTTTTCGCTCTTATCGTAATGTTTTGGGCATATCCATGGAAAGCCGATACCTGAAAGCAGCATAGTAAAATGAACATTACTGTCATCTTAAACGGTAGCAGCCAAGTTGATAAAGATTTGTAAAAACCTTTACACGTAAAATTCTGAGTAATAGGTGTCATCATGTTTAGTTATCAATTTCTGGTTAATTTTTGTTTAATATTTTTGCAATTCCATAACTGCTTTTTAGGGTTTTCTATATGTCTGAGTACTTGCAGAGAATAGTAATTTTGATAGTTTGTATCATAGGTACATTATTTTAAAACATATAAATGATGCTGATTAGCATGCTTCTTAATTTGGAATTTCACACCACTTCTTTCTAATAAGTTCAACACTTCACTCAGTTTTCTATTGCGGGCTATTTCCCCATAGAAGTGCATATCATCGCGGTTTTTAAGATCATGGATCTCAATATCATACCATCGGCTTATGTTACTTAGCACTTCAGCGAGTTCTGTTTCATTAAAGAGAAATTTATCTTTAGTCCAAGCTATATAGGTTGCTGCATCTACAACTTTCTTGTGAATAATTCCCGAAATATTACTCGCCTGTTCATTGGGTTTTAAGTTTATTTGCATTTTTCCACTAGAAACTGTAACCCCACCTTCCATAAGAGTGCAAATTGTTGATTCTTCGTCCGGATAAGCACGAATATTAAATTGAGTACCCGTAACATTGACCATCTGTTGATTAGTCTGTAAAATGAATGGAACTTTTTTTCCTCCTTGAAACTTTTTTGCTATATCAAAATATCCCTCACCTGATAGATGTACCTGACGAGAATTTGTAGGAAATGCCAATGGATAAGATAATGTAGACATTGCATTAAGTATTACTCGGCTTCCATCAGGTAAAATCACATTGTATGTACTGCCTTTTGGAACATGGATTGTAGCATTCAGTTTGGTGAGTTCTTTTTCATCAAGAGAAGTAATTTTTGTCCCATCAGTATAATTGATTTCTTGTCCAATCTTGACACCTAGTTTATCATTTCGAAGTATAACCTTCTGGCCATTTGATAATGTTAAAGTGGTTTTATTAATAGCCGGAGCTAAATCTAATTCACTTATCGTAAGGTTATATTCTTTAGTAGTGTCTTGATACACAAAAAATACACCTAGGAATACAAAAATTACAGCTGCTATGCTTATGGCAAATCGTAGGCTTCGAATAGAAAAACGATTTTGAAAAATATCATTTTTTGATGTATAATTTTCAGGATGCTGTATTCGCAATAAAGTTTGATTTTTAATTTGTTGAAGAGTCTGTTCATCCAACAATTGTCGAGCAGTTAACCATTCCTCATATTCTTTAATTATAGTATCACCCTGCAACAAATCTTCAACAAATTCTTTAAGGATAGGATCGAGTTGCATAAATTTTTCTAACCGCTCCTGATCAGCTGGAATAATCGATCCATCAATATACTTTTTTAGCAAAACTGCTAATTCCGAAGATGTTGACATATTGTTTATAATGGTTATACTGTATAAACGATAATTATAAAATAACCTTAGCAGAAAAATAATTTTTTTGGATTCACTTATTGAATGTTGGATATATTATACTGGTAAATAGTATAATTTAATACTATCATTATCTGGACATATGCCTCAATAATCTCTCGAATTTATTTTTCTTATTGACCCTCACCAACCTATAAAATAACAACAAAAACGATTTCTGTACTATTGAGTGAATTCTATGATTTTTTTGTATAAAACAGACGTTAAAGGTTCCCCGAAAAAAAAATACATTTTTAATAATCTTAAAATTGGGACTTCAAAGACGATATAATCAAAAGATATGCATGATATTTTCACCGCTAAATATCATTAAATTAATTGTGGGATATGATGAGATTTAAAGGATGAATGGCATATGAAGACAAAAACTACACTGAGAATTTCTTAGACTGTAACTGATTTTTTCTTCGCTTACTTTGTAATTGTGAACTACCCATTTGCTAAAGACAAATGGGCTTCGGGCTTCACAGACTTGTGCTTTGTTGCCAAAGTCTTATTTGAGTCTCCGCTTTTCTCTTAAACATTACTTCTAATTCAGATTTTGAAATTGAAGTGTTTGAATCTGATTTAGAACACATCCATTTTCTTATTCGTTATATCCCTCGTGTTTCAATTACTTCTATTGTTCGCAAGTT
>NZ_JACOIJ010000016.1 GCF_014692495.1 Sphingobacterium litopenaei
AAACTTCTACTCCCGAAGGTAAAATGCCGTCAAACGAAAAACTGAATTTCACTAATTTCTTACCGCTTTTCTGGTCAATACCTTCTTTTAGCTTCGCGCAGGCATCAGCAACAATAGTGCTGTCAACTCGTATAAGATTATACTTTTCGATTTCAGTCTTCGAATAAAGCCCGGAAAACTGCTGGTACATCTGTTCATAGATTTCTTTGAAATAACGGGGGTCAATCTTGGAAAGTCTCTCGGAGATAGAACTGCTGCGAACCTTTTCTTCTTCTCCCAATCCAAACAGGGCTTTAAAGCCACTACTGTTAAAAGTATCTTCTAATGTTCGCTGACTCAATCTTTCGTTATCGAAAATACAGAACAAAAGAAGGTAAAACATCTTTTTCCCATGAAGAACCTTGCTGTAATGATCCACTTTAGTGGTTGCTGAAAGATGGCTTAAAAGGGCTTCTGGTATAAAAGCTAAAACTTGGCTGAGGGAGATTTTGTGATCTTTAAATACTGACATACCTATATAATTATCAATGATAAAGATACAAAATTAAAACAATAAAAACAAGACAACAATCTGATATTCAGATGATTATGTGGATATGCTCATCTATATAAAACACAAAAAAGTCGGAAGAAAAATCTTCTACCCATGACTAGGCATAGCCCTCTTTTTTATTATCTGTACAAAATCATTAACTTTGGGAATGCTCACGTTCGAAGAATTTTTCACAAAGAAAAAAATTGATTTAGTTGCTTTAAAAAAAGCAGATGAATCCCTATTCTTTGAATTCCAAGATCATTACCAAAAAATGGGCGAAAAAAGTTTCGACCATTCCAAAAAGTTTTGGTTCAATCAATTACGCAGGATTCATCCTTTAGCGGAAGAGGCTATTATTCCAAAGAAAGAATCCCAAGCTGTATTACCTACAGACACTTCTATTCCTGCTAGTGAGCAAAAAACAGTAAGCGAACCTGCTGTTAAACCCGCCGGATTTAAGCCAAGATTTAAGGCACCTGTTACAACAGCAACGGAGGGTAAAAAAGAAGAACCAAAAAATGCTTCTACTGAGATTCCGGCAAAACGAGAAGGATTCAAACCTCGATTTAAGCCAGGAATTACAAAAACTACTTCTACTGAAGAAGCAAAAGAAGAAACTCCTGCTTCGGAAAAAAATACAGAGACTACAAACGAACCTGCTTCTAAACCTGCAGGATTTAAACCACGTTTCAAAGCTGGAGTGACTAAAACTACTTCTACAGAAGAACCAAGATCAGAAACTACTGAAGCTGAGAACGCTACGCAAAACACTAATGAACCAGCAAATAAACCCGCTGGATTCAAACCACGTTTCAAAGCTGGAGTAACTAAAACTTCTTCTACTGAAGAACCAAAAGAAACTCCTGAAACTGAAAATGCGGAACAAAATACAGCAGAACCAGCTAACAAACCTGCTGGATTTAGACCACGTTTCAAAGCTGGGGTAACTAAAACTACTTCTACTGAAGAACCAAAAGAAGAAGCTCCTGAAACTGAGAACGCTACACAAAACACTGCTGAAACAGCGAACAAACCTGCTGGATTCAAACCACGTTTTAAAGCAGGGGTAACTAAAACTACTACAGAAAAGACAACCGAAGAATCATCCGCTCAAGAAGAAAATCCACAAAATGATGTTTCTCCTTCTTCAGAAGCGAACAAACCTGCTGGATTTAAACCGCGTTTCAAAGCTGGAGTAACTAAAACTACTTCTACTGAAGAACCGAAATCAGAAACTCCTGAAGTTGAGAACGCTACACAAAACACGACTGAACCAGCGAACAAACCTGCTGGATTCAAACCACGTTTCAAAGCTGGGGTAACTAAAACTACTACTGAAAAGACAACCGAAGAATCATCCGCTCAAGAAGAAAATCCTCAAAAGGATGTCCCTTCTACAGAAGCGAACAAACCTGCTGGATTTAAACCGCGATTTAAAGCGGGAATTACCAAAACAAAACCTTCGGGTGAAGATGACTCTCAATAATATTATAACCAATTATATATAAAATTCTAACCATGCTTAAAGAAGAAAGACAAGCGTATATTATCCATCAAATAAACCTACATAACAAGGTTTTATCTTCAGATCTAAGTATTCAATTGAACGTGTCCGAAGATACTATACGCCGAGATTTGAACGAATTAGCTGAAAATGGACAAGTCATCAAAGTATATGGTGGTGCATTATCCAAATCATTTCAATTCCCTTTTCAGGAAGGAAATGTATACGCCAAAGAAGGTAAAAAAGAAATCGCATTAAAAGCATTATCTCTTATTTCTTCAGGAATGACCATTCTTATTGGTGGCGGAACTACGATGATAGAATTGGCTCGCTTGATACCAAATGATTTACAATGTACATTCTTTACAATTAGTCCACTTGTAGCATTAGAATTAGCTGAAAAAGATAATATCGAAGTATTTTTACTAGGCGGAAAATTATCTAGGAACACAAACATTGTAACTGGATCTCAGGTAATTAACGAATTATCCGATCTTCGTGTTGATCTTTGTCTATTAGGCACAAACAGTCTTTCTATTGAAGAAGGAATTACAGATTCCGACTGGGAAGTCGTGCAAATTAAACGTGCTATGATTAAGTGTTCGAAATCCTTAGCCATCTTAAGTATTGCAGAAAAATTGAATTCTAACCAAAAAATGCGTGTAGCACCGTTGAAGGAAGTTACTTATCTTGTGACCGACTTGGATACAAAAGATAATCGTGTCAAAGATTTCTCAAATCATATAAAGGTTATTTAAACAATATAAATGTCAAGTAATAGTTCGGATTCATTAAAGTCGAAAGCGGTAAAGGGGATTTTGTGGGGAAGCATTTCGAATGGAGCGCAACAATTACTTGCTGTTTTTTTTGGCATTTACCTAGGTCGTATTCTGACCCCGCATGATTATGGATTAGTTTCCTTGATCATTGTGTTTGCTACAGTATGTTCATCCATTCAGGAAGCCGGATTTATTAACGCTTTAGCCAATAGGAAAGAAGTTGATCATCGTGATTACAATGCGGTATTTTGGATGAGTTTAATGATTAGTATCACGCTCTACATTTTACTATTTGCAATATCGCCTCTGATTGGTCGTTTCTACAATCAACCTGAGTTAGTTCCTGCAGCTCGTGTACTGTTCATAGGTTTAATATTCGGTAGTTTAGGAATTTCGCACAGCGCGTATTTGTTCAAGACCCTAAAAGTTAAAGAAAGGTCTTTAGCTACTGCATTGGGGACATTATGTTCTGGGGTAGTGGGTATCTCCCTTGTTTATTTAGGCTATGCCTATTGGGGCATCGTATTTCAGACCATTACCTATTCATTTACGTTTTCCTTAATCTGTTTTTTATATTCCGATTTTAGACCCACGTTACAGATTAATTTCGCACCTATTAAAGAATTGTGGGGTTTTAGCTCGAAGATTTTGCTCACTAGAGTGGTCGAAATCCTCAATAATAATATTTTAACGTTAATACTGGGTAAAAATTCAACCACATCTACGGGTAACTATACGCAAGCGAATGGTTGGAGTATCAAAGCTCAAGGTGTCATTGCCAATATGTCGCACGGCTTTGCTCAGCCCATGCTATCCACCATAGCAGACGACGAGGATAGACAAAAAAGAATATTCACCAAACTTCTGAATTTTATTTGTTTTGCAGCCTTTCCTACGCTGGCACTTTTAAATTGTGTGGCGGAAGAATTTATTCTTATAACTGTCAAAGAAAAATGGCTTCCTGCGGTACCAATACTAAAAATATTGTGCATAAATGCCGCCTTTTTGCCAATAATTAATTTTTACTCCAATTTTCTGCTCAGTAAAGGAAAGTCGGATTTATACATGCGTTATATCATTTCATTCGGTGTCATACAGCTTATTATTATCTATTTTCTTCATGGGGATGATGTATTGCCCATGGTGTGGGGAATTTCGCTATTCACGATGTTTTGGACATTTATCTGGCAGTTGTCAGTAGCAGCGTACAGCAAGATTAAATACGCAGAACTATCTCTTATTATAACAAAATATTTAATAACAGCCCTTTTAGCGGGTGCACTAACTTATTTTATTGGTAATTTTGTCGAAGGTAATTGGGTTTCTCTAATTGTAAAAACACTGGTATTTGGAATAACCTACATCTCCATTTTGTATGTAGCGAAGTCCGAAGTACTTTTAGAAATCATACACTATTTAAAAAATAAATATGTTTCCAAACACACAGACAACTAAAGATGGGGTAAGCGTTGTATTGCTTACATACAATTCGCCTCTGGAGCTTATCAAAAAGTGTATTGATTCTATCCTGCTACACAACGATATTGCCGAATCACTCGAAATTATCGTAGTTGATAATAACAGTGACAATCAAGCGGATCTCCAAGAGTTTATCCATACAAAATATCCTCAAAGTATATTCGTTCCCAATTCTATCAATGGAGGATATGGTGCGGGTAATAATTTAGGAATAAAGCATGCTACATATGAACATATTCTACTCATCAATCCTGATGTAGAATTGTTAGAACCGATTTTTTCGTGGGCAAAAGAAAAGTTTGACTCAGACTCTAAGTTGAATATTTTTGGTTTCCAACAAGTCAACCAATACAATAAGAAAACACACTCATTTATTCAGCGTAGACTAACCCGAAAGGACTTTATTATTAATCAGTTTTTACAGAAGATGAATATCTTTAACCCAAAATATTCCATCATTTCTGGAGCTTGCTTTTTCTTGCGGAAATCTTCCTTCGGGGCAATTGGCGGTTATGATGAGAAAATCTTTCTCTATGGTGAGGAACGTTATTTGCATGAAACCATGTTGGCCAAATTTCCAGATTGCCATATTAAAATGGATTTTGCAAAATCTTACAAGCATCCCATTACAGATAGAGCTTTTTCATTGAAGCCAGCCAAACTCGCTTTGGATTCCTATTTCTATTTGACCAAAAAATTAGGCAGAAACGCGGAACAGGTCAAAAAAGAGGTGATTAATTACCATAAAGCATTAATTTCATTCTATTCTTTCAAGAAGAAAAAACAAGAAGTCGTTAACAATCGTTCTATCATAGAAATGATTGAAAACCCACAAAACTTTTAAGTTTATGCGAGATTTAGCGCCTATTATCATATTTACGTACAATCGACCGCAACATACCCGACAAATGTTGCAAGCCTTAGAAAATGCCGAGTTAGCACAAGATTCTGAAGTATTTATATTTTCAGATGGTGCCAAAAATGCACAAGCTATCGAACAAGTAAATAAAGTGAGAGCTATTATCGCTGAACCTTGGAATTTTAAAAAGATTACAATCTGCGAAAGAGAACGAAATATAGGATTAGCACAAAATGTCATCACAGGGGTAACAGAAGTCATCAATCAGTATGGAAAAGTAATTGTACTCGAAGATGATCTAAAAATAGCTAAAGTAGGTTTACGCTATTTTAATGATGCATTGGATGCATACGAAGAGGAAGAAAAAGTCATGGAAATCAGTGGCTATATGTATCCTGTAAAAGACAGCAACAAACTACCCGAATCCTTTTTCTTTCGCGTAGCCAACAGCTGGGGCTGGGCAACCTGGGCAAGAGCATGGAACAAATACAATACCGACATTGACACACTTATTGCTGATTTTGATAATGAGAAAATCAAAAGATTTAGCATTGATCATACCGAAAACTTTTGGAAGCAAGTGCAAGAATACAAAGCTGGAAAAATCAATTCTTGGGCTATTCGCTGGTATTTAACGCTGTTTAATCACAATGGATTGGCGCTATATCCACGGCAATCCATGATTCAAAATATGGGAACAGATGGCTCGGGCACACACTCTGATGCGGACACAGCTTATCACGTAGAACTAGCCACACAACCTGTCTCCTATTTTCCCAAGGAAATCGAAGAAAATAAAGAAGCTTACGAAGCAATTAAGTATTTTTACAAACATCGTAAAGGCTCACTATGGGCGAGAGCAATACGATTTGCAAAAAAGCAGTGGAATAAAAAATAACGAACGTGACATCTCCTACCATATCCATCATCACCATTGTCTACAATAATGTCCGTGATATCGAACATACGCTTCTTTCCGTCATCAACCAAACGTATAGCCATATCGAATACATTATTATCGATGGAGCTTCTACGGACGGCACCTTGGATATTATACAAAAATACCGGGGCAGCATCGATGTCCTTATTTCAGAGAAGGATAATGGGATTTACGATGCGATGAACAAAGGTTTGGCTAAAGCGACTGGAGATTACGTGCTTTTTCTAAATTCAGGAGATGAGTTGTATGACAATCATACCATTCAGACCATTGTTGAAAAAGGTAAAGGCGCAGATATTATCTATGGTGAAACCAAACTAGTGGACGAAGAGCGCAATATTATAGGTGACCGTCGACACAAGGCTCCTGCTCATTTTGATTGGAAGTCGTTCCAATATGGCATGAATGTCTGTCATCAGGCTATTTATGTAAAAAGAGAAATAGCTGAACCTTACGATCTACAATATAAACTTAGCGCAGATGTAGATTGGGTAATCCGTGCGGCTAAAAACGCTAAAACATCCCAAAATGTAAATTGCTATGTCGCCCGCTACTTGGTCGGAGGTATGTCTCAGCAGCGCCATAAGCAAAGTTTGAAAGAACGCTATGACATTTTCAAAAAACACTACGGCACTTTTCAGAATTGGATTAATCACGGTATTATAGCGCTAAGACTTATTAAGCACAGACTCACACATGGCAAAACACGAGAATAACGATTTCTTTAATCCCGAAATATTAATAGAATTAGCAAACACCAAAATGCCATTTGGCAAATATCAGGGTTGGTTACTTTGCCGTTTGCCCGAGCCGTATTTAGTGTGGTTTCACAAGAAAGGCTTTCCTCCTGGAAAGCTAGGTACGCAACTCGCTACATTGTACGAAATCAAATTGAATGGTTTAGAGTATTTATTGACACCACTTATCAAAAAGTAATGACGCTCATTTTTGAACGGAATCTTTTTTGTACCTTTGCAGCAAATTAACAGTTAACATTAAACGCCGTTTGCAGCGGTATCAATGAAATATATGGGACAATATCAAACATTGCTGTACTATTGCTACAGCCCTATCGAAAACGCAGAACAGTTTGCTGCAGATCACTTAGAATTTTGTAAATCAATTGGACTTGTAGGTCGTATCATCGTCGCAGAGGAAGGTCTTAACGGTACAGTATCAGGCACACCTGAAGCTTGTAAAGCCTATATGGACGCTATCTATGCAGATGGACGTTTCAATCATACGGAGTTCAAAATTGATGAGGTAGAAGAACCTTCATTCATCAAAATGCACTGTCGCTACAAGCCGGAGATCGTTCACTCTGGTCTTCGTGATCCTAAAATTATTGATCCTACGAAAGAAACAGGTAAACACTTGGAGCCGAAGGAATTCATGGAAATGAAAGACCAAGAGGATGTGGTTATCTTGGACGTACGTTCAAACTACGAACATTCTGTAGGTCGTTTCAAAAATGCTGTTACTTTAGACATCGACAATTTCCGCGAATTTCCAGAGAAGGTAAAAGAATTAGAGCACCTAAAAGGTAAAAAAATTCTTACCTACTGTACAGGAGGTATCAAATGTGAGAAAGCTTCTGCCTTATTATTAAAAGAAGGTTTTGAAGATGTGTACCAATTACACGGAGGTATTATCAAATATGGAAAAGAAGCTGGAGGAAAGGATTTCGAAGGTGATTGTTATGTATTCGACAATCGTGTAACCGTACCAGTGAATTCCGTAAATCCGACGGTGATATCAAGATGTAAAAATTGTGGTAAACCGACTAAGAAAATGATCAACTGTGCGAATGCTAAATGTAATGAGCATTTCACGCAATGTGATGAGTGTGGATGGGAATTAGAAGGTTGTTGTTCAAAAGAATGTCAATCTGTTCCTGATAAGAGAGAATATGATGGTACAGGATACTATGTAAAAATTCCTCAACCTGTAAACGTTGAAAAGATTTCTAAAAGAAAACATAAAAACTTCCCTCCTAAAAACAAAGAGGAAGTACAAGCATAAAGAAATAGCCTTGACCATTGTCAAGGCTATTTCTGTTTTATTTAATTCCTTCGGTATTAATCCAAAGGCAAAGGATTCTCATTAATATATTGTTCCCAAGCCCAAGCTGAAGACATCATTTCATCAATACCCAATTGTGCTTTCCAACCTAATTCTTTTGTTGACTTCGTCACATCACCCCATACTTGGATCACATCCCCTTCACGACGAGGTCCAAATTCGTAATTCAAAGGCTTTCCTGAAGCCTTTTCAAAAGCTTTAATAGCCTCTAATACCGAATAACCGTTACCAGTTCCAATATTGAAGACATCAAACTTACCATTTGGATTTCCTTTTTCTAACAATTTGATGGCCGCTACGTGAGCTTTCGCTAAATCTACCACATGGATATAGTCACGAATACATGATCCATCAGGAGTATCGTAATCACTACCAAATACCGTTAATTTTTCGCGTTTACCAATTGCAGTCTGTGTAATGAAAGGCAACAAGTTTTGAGGAACACCATTTGGCAATTCACCGATCAAAGCCGTTTCATGCGCCCCTACTGGATTAAAGTAACGTAGAGCTACAATATTATAGTTGCCATACGCATTTGCTGTTTCTTCTAAGATTTCTTCAGCTATTTGCTTCGTGTTACCATATGGAGAAGTTGATTTCTTCACTGGCGCAGATTCTGTTACAGGAAGAACATCAGGTTCACCATACACCGTACAGCTGGATGAAAACACAAAGTTGATAGGTTTTTCACGGTAGCTATTCAACAAGTTAATCAACGAAAAGAAATTGTTATGGTAATATTTTAACGGATCCACCACAGATTCCCCAACCGCTTTGGATGCTGCAAAATGAATAATTCCCGTGATATCTGGATTTGCTTCAATGAAAGCTGTCGTCTTTGCTACATCACATAAATCAAACTGATGAAATTCTGGCTTAACACCAATGATTTTCTCAATTTGATCTAAAATTTTAATATTCGAATTCGATAGATTGTCAACGATTACTGGTGTATATCCCGCATTGTGTAATTCCACAACGGTATGCGAGCCTATGTACCCTGTACCCCCCGTTACTAAAATTTTACTCATAATCTTATATGTTACTATTTTGTTGTAAGCTTAGTGTTGAAAACGTGATGTTGGACAAATAAGGTTTTACCATCAGATTGCTGGAGTTCATGCTAAACAAATATGCATATTTTTTAACTAGAATTAAAAATATATTCAAATATCTTCAGCGTCATCCCAAATTGTTCTTTCCTTATTGGGTAGCAAATTATAGCTTGCCTCAATTCCACGTTTAGAAAAGGTTTAATATCTTTGACGAATATAAGTATTATTTTAACAATATGCGATTACTCTACGATTTAGGAATATGGCTTTATGGCGTTTTATTACACCTAATTTCCCCTTTTAACCCCAAAGCAAAGCTATGGGTACAGGGCAGAAAAGACATATTAAATCGCATAGGTCAAACGGTTGAACAGGGGCAAAAATATATCTGGTTTCACTTTGCTTCCCTTGGTGAATTTGAACAGGGAAGGTCAGTTTTAGAACAGATAAAAAAAAGATTTCCACAGGAAAAAATAATTGTAACTTTTTTCTCTCCGTCCGGATATGAGATTCGTAAAAACACCACACTGGCTGATTATGTCTTTTACTTGCCTGAAGACACAGCTTCAAATGCGAAAGCCTTTCTGGATATCATCCAACCAAGATTTGTAGTGTTCACCAAATACGAATATTGGTATCACTATTTCAAAGAGCTTAAGCAACGTAACATCCGCTTATTAATGATTTCGGCTATTTTCCGGGAGGAGCAAATCTTTTTTAAACCTTATGGTGGATTCTTTAGGTCTATTTTACAGAATGTATCTTATTTTTTTGCGCAGAATACTGATTCGGTTCATATGTTGAAATGGATAAATATCACCAAAGCTGGCTTTGCGGGTGATACGCGTTTTGACAGAGTAGTAGAACTTCCAAATCAGCACAAAACTATCGAACAGGTCGAAAAATTTTGTGCAGTGCATAAAACCGTCGTTGCTGGAAGTACATGGAAACCGGACGAGGAACTTTTAAGACAATTGGCTGCAGATAATCCGCAATGGAAATTTATTATAGCTCCACATGAAATTCATGCATCGCATATAGAAGAGATTACTAAACTATTCGGAGAAGTACTTCTCTTTTCAAAATTCGAAACTTACACCGACAAACAAATCCTTCAATCCAAAATATTAGTTATTGATAATATAGGTATGTTATCTTCATTATATCATTATGCCGAGATTACGTATATAGGCGGTGGTTTTGGTGTCGGTATTCACAATACATTGGAGGCGGCTACGTATGGTAAACCTGTTATTTTCGGTCCTAAATACGAAAAGTTCCAAGAAGCTGTGGATTTGGTGACTTTGATGGCGGGATTTTCAATATCTAATTATACAGAATTAAAACAGGTTTTTGACTCACTAAAAGATCAAAACTTCTTACACGAAGCTAGAAATTCTGCAAAGAATTATGTGCAACAGCGTGCAGGAGCTACGCAGATTATTATGAAATATTTGGAAACCGAGAAATTGTTAGGATAAAACTAATTCTCGTCCACCAAAAACAATTCCGAAGCAATATGATCAGCTAATAATTTGCCTTTAGTGGTCGCTCGGATTATGTGATTTTCAAGAATTTCCAATTCTTCATTGTCGAAGAATACTTGACTTTCTCTCAAAACATGCTGCCTATAATCGTAACCGAAGTCCTTTTCGACTTTTTGCAAATCTAAACCCCACATCGTACGAATAGACGTCATGACATATTCATTGAATTGGTCTTCTTTCGAAAGATTCTCGATTTCCTGAAAGTCCGTATTGTCCGCCAAAGCTGCTATATATTTCGCATTATTGGCTACATTCCATGAGCGGGAATTTCCATTGAAAGAATGCGCAGAAGGACCAATGCCTAAATAATGCTGCCCTTTCCAATAGTTGGTATTATGCTTCGCATACCTACCGTTTTTAGCAAAATTGGAAATCTCATAATGCTCAAAACCACTCTGAGTCAACGTATCAATCAACATTAGCATTTGGTTGGCACTTTGGGCATCACTCATCGCAGGAGTTTTGCCTTCTTTGACAAAATGAGCCAATGCCGTACGCTTCTCCACAGTCATTGAATACGATGAAATATGTGGAATATCAAGCGTAATAAGCTTCTGCATATTGGATTTCCATTTCTCATCTGTCAACAAGGGATAACCGTATATCAAATCACAAGTGATATTTTCAAAACCTGCATCCTGAACACGCTTAATCGAAGAATCTGCTTCCTCGGCATTGTGCGCACGGTTCATCCATCGTAAATCCTCCTCGTAGAATGATTGTATCCCGATAGAAAAGCGATTAATAGGTGTTTGACGAAGGGCTTTTACTTTTTCCGCGGTGAGGTCATCAGGATTCGCTTCCAGCGTAATCTCCGCTTCCGAACTGATTTCGAAGTGTTTCTCTACAGTACCAATAAGCTTTAATATATCTTCAGCATCCAAAATAGAAGGTGTCCCTCCCCCAAAATAGAGGCTGTGCACCACCTTATCTTCCAAATAATGTGCACGCTTCACAATCTCCTGCTGCATAGCTGCAAGCATTTCCTCCTTATACTTTAACGAAGTGCTAAAATGAAAATCACAATAATGACAAGCTTGCTTACAGAATGGAATGTGAAAATATATCATGGGTGCCCGCTCAGTTGTTATAGGGCAAAGGTAAGGAATTAAATAAGCGATTTAAATGTAATTATTTTCATAATTGGCCAAAGATTTTTCTAATCTTCGTTTTATAAAATTTTTTAATCGAGGAGGAGAGATAACTTTTATATTTTCTCCAAAACCTAAAATCTCACGTTCTAATTCAAAGTTCAAAACCACATCTATGCGTATAATGATACTTCCATCTTCTCTTTTTTTGAGAATTTGTTGGGATGGATGTATAGGCTTGGTTTCTACATAAGGAGCATTGTATGCATCTATTTCGAGAATGACACGTTGACCTCTGTCACGACTAGTTTTTGTAACACCGATGGTGTCTTCGAAATAACGTTCAAAATCTATTCCTTCGTAAGGTACAAATCCGGATTTTGCCATTTCTTCAATTTCAAGTATTCGATCTAAAGCCAAAGTTATTAAAACGGTTCCCTTTTTAGGTTTACAGATCAAAAACCAACGGTTTCGGTATTCCTTTAATAAGTAAGGAAAATAAACTTGTTGCGTTTCTGCTTTAGACTTGAAAGATTTGTAGGATATTAATAAGGGTATCTCGTCACGAATGGCTTTGTGTATTGCTGTAATCCACTCTAAACCTTTGAGTAGCTTATTGCTTTCTAATTGTATAGCTACTTTTTTATTTCCTTCGGATTTACTCAAATTGGACTCTAAACGAACAATCAAATCACTCATTTCTTCAAAATGAGTGAAACCATTCATATATTTCAAAAAATCTACAGCATCTTTCATTTTACCTAAATCAGCATCAGTCATTGGAGAATTATTAATACTGTAACTAGGGTCTGAGTAAGTGTAGTATTTTCTATCTACCACCACAATTGGTGCATTATAAGCAAGCTTATTAGAACGCATAAACTGTATGTCACCTTGCACCGTTCGTTTGCTGACTCCAGATGTAATACCCTCGTATTCATATAATGCATCTGCAATTTTTATCATCAAATCTTCCAATGTCCACTTTCTATGGCGCTGTCTGAGGAAGTGATCTATAGTTTTATAACGTATAAGTGCAAGTTTATTTACAGACATGGCTATTTGTGTGCTTTAAATACAGTATTAAATGTAAGGACAATTATTTTACTACGCAAAGGACTTGCGTAATTATTCACTAACAAACCTCATTTTTGTAACAAATATTGTTTTATTAAAAATTATACAACTGATTTTAAGTAAATTATCTGTTTATACGAAATTTATTTCATTAATTGTTTTACTGCGCAAAACTGTTGCGTATAGACCTTTGCATCTTTGTAATGTCAGCTAAGTTGAATGAGTTCTTTGATTATAATGAAGCGAAAAGCTTATAAAGATATGTGCACAAACGTGCACAAAGAAACCACAAAGCTCGAATGCTTGTCCTAGTCTCTTGTTTCTGTATAGCAAGATAGTGTTGATTCCATAGAATACAATATACTGACATAGCAAGAGGACAGTGGTGTTAATGCTAGGGTCGTAGGTTCGAATCCTACTTTTGTCATAGACGAAATAACTCAGTGGGTAGAGTATAGCCAAAAAAGGCGGGTTCGAGTCCCGCACACATCTGTCACATGTGTCATCGGTTGGAGGAACGAAAGTTCCATTTTTGAAGTTTAGACTTTCTTTCAAAAAGTCACCATAAGCTTTTCGTCTCTTGTTCGGTTGTTGAATTGCTTTAATTAAAGTATGAAAATAACAAATCGGCTTGCTTCTTAGCAGAATAGAACAAGTTTGTTAAACATATTCGTATGTAATCTCTAGGGAAATCTTTGGTCGTAGATCATCGAAATATAATAGATGAATACTCGTGTGGCTTAGTAAACTCCTTCTGTACTCCGTAGCGAACTGATGAGCAAGACTCGAAAGGCTTTTTTAGAAGAATTGAGGTATGAATAGTTAGAATTAGGAGTTCAACTGTTCAAATAATTAAAAACATTAAAATCAATAATATGAAAAGAGTAACTATTAACACTAATGAAGTTGGATTTGTTGTAAAAAACAATGCTGTAGTTCGCATATTGACTGCCGGGAAATATTGGTTAGGATTCGGCGAGAATATACAAAGATATGATATGGCAAAGCCATTTCATACGCCATATGATGTTGATGTATTGTTACAGATTTCAGGTTTTTCGGAATTGGTAGAAGTTGTAGATGTATTGGATCATGAAATTGGAATTGTTTATGCAAATGGTAATTTCAAGCAATCATTAGCATCAGGTAGACATGTATTTTGGAAAGGTTTGCAAAAATTAACTTTCCAAAAAGAAGATATTTCGACAATAGAAGTTTCTAATAGCATAGACAAAAATTTGTTAGAGAAATTAGCTTTCTACGTTCGTCAATATAAGATTGAGCCATCCGAGAAAGGGTTATTATTTGTCGATGGCGCATTCGTCAATGTGTTGGAAGCGGGTACCTACTACTGGTGGAAAAACTCCACTACTATTGCCGTCACACAAGCGGATATTCGCTTGACAACGATGGAAATCGTGGGCCAAGAAATATTGACTAAAGATAAAGCACAAATCCGTATCAACTTCTCGGTTCAATACCAAGTGGTTGATATAATCAAATCCTTATTGGAGAATAAGGATTTTGAAAAACAATTGTACACTTTAATGCAGTTAGCATTACGTTCTTATATAGGTCAATTGACTTTGGACGAATTGATGGAGAATAAGTCAGCTCTAAATGAGCATATATTGGCAGAAGTTGAATCTCAAGTAGAATTATTAGGTGTAAAAATCTTTAATTCCGGATTGAAAGATGTGATTTTACCAGGTGATATTCGTGAAATCATGAATCAAGTTTTGGTAGCTGAAAAACGTGCGCAAGCTAACATCATTACACGTCGTGAAGAGACGGCTTCGGCAAGAAGCTTGTTGAATACAGCCAAATTGATGGAAGAAAACGGGATGTTGTTCAAATTGAAAGAGATGGAATATGTGGAGAAAATTGCGGAAAAAATCAACTCCATTTCTGTTTCTGGCAATGGTCAAATCGTTGATCAGTTGAAACAATTGTTTGTTAAATAATTAGATTTTTAGACGGTTAGGGGTAGTTTTTGAAGAGGTTGCTACCGCTAACCAAAAATAGGGAATTAATGGAAATGAAAATAATATCAAGATTGAAGAAAATAGAAGAAAAGCACGGCATAGAAATATTGTTTGCTTGCGAATCTGGAAGTAGAGCTTGGGGTTTTCCATCAACAGATAGTGACTATGATGTTCGTTTTATCTATAAAAGAAAGAAGGATCATTATATGACCGTATTTGAAGAATCTACTGAATTGGGGTTCGCCATAGTGGATGATTTGGATTTTGTAGGCTGGGACATCAAGAAAGTGTTTTTGCTACTTCATAAGAGTAATGTGACTCCATTTGAATGGTTGCAATCGCCTATAGTTTACTGTGAAAAGAAGGATTTTAGAAACTATATGAAATCAGTTTCCCCAAATTTTTATGTGTCAAAAAGACATATACATCATTATTTGGGGATAGTTAAAGGTCGAATGGAAGCTGTATCTTTTGAAGAAATGAAATTGAAATCTTTTTTTTATATCATGCGCTCTTTGCTTTCAGCTTATTGGAATATGAAATTTGGGACTTATGCGCCTATGGAGTTTGAACCTTTGATGACTTTGCTTCCGGAGAAAATAAAAGTATCATGTAAAGAGTTGAGAAGTCTGAAGTTAGAGCTTGAAGAAAGTTTTGTTTTTAATCTTTCAGATGAAATGAGAAAATTCATCATAGAATTACAAGACGAAATATGGACTTACGCCGATACTTTGGATGCAATGATAATAAGTAAAGAATTGGCAAATGTTGGATTTTTAAAAATATTGGAAGATGACTATAGAAGCGCTTCGTGCTAATGGATTAATACTTTTTGAAGTAGTAGCTGGTAGCCATGCTTATGGATTGGCTACTAAAGATTCGGACATGGATATAAAAGGTGTCTTCTATCTTCCTAAAGTCGATTTTTATTCGGGTGAATATATAGCACAAGTTGCGGATGAAAAAAATGATGTGGTTTACTACGAGTTGGGTCGGTTTTTCGAACTCTTGTCCAAGAGTAATCCGAGTGCTTTGGAAATATTAGCAACCCCTATTGATTGTGTGAGATATAAGCATCCTTTGATGGAAGATTTGAATATTCGAGATTGCCTTTCCTTGGAAGCTGTCAAGACATTTTCGAATTATGCAATGGTTCAGGTTCAAAAAGCAAAAGGTCTAAATAAGAAAATCAATAATCCGATAGCACGGGACAGAAAAACATTGTTAGATTTTTGCTATATTCTAGAAGGTAATGATGCCAAACCTTTTGTTCAATGGTTGGAAAATAAAGGTTGGGATCAGACCAATTGTGGATTAGCTAAATTGAATCATTGCAAAGGGACATACGGCTTGTATCATGACTCAACAAATGGAAAGTATAAAGGAGTTTTAGCAAAACCTGATAGTTGTGACGTGTCCTGCTCATCCATACCTAAAGGTGAAAAATTGGAAGCTTATCTAGTGGTGAATCAAGATTCATTTGCACAGCATTGCAAGAATTATAAGGAATATTTTGATTGGGAATCTAATCGTAATGAAAAACGATTTCTTGCTAACTTGAACCATAATACTGGATACGATGCCAAGAATATGATGCATACAATACGCCTGAAGGAAGTCGCTAATGATATATTGCTTCATAAAGATTTACGGGTTAAAAGGTCAAATCGAGAAGAACTGCTTAAGATAAAATCTGGTTTATATACCTATGAAGAGTTACTAGATAAGGCTGTTACTCTGCAAGATGAAATAAATGAATTGAGTATCACAAGTGAATTAAAAGAAACTTTAAATATAGAATTGTTGCGATCTATATTGGTTGAGATACGTACAATTTTGTACAATTAATGAGTTAGTATTAATGGAAAATAAAAGAATAAATGGCAACGATTTGATTGCTTTAGGATATAAAGAAAATCATGCTATGGGAGTAGCATTGAAAATTAATAAAAAACGTTTGGGGCTCACAAAAGAAGAGATGCTTCAAAAGTTTAAAGATGTATTAGAAACTCCTGAATCCTTTTTGGAAGATCCAACTTTTGAGCCTTTGGCGAATATCTTGCTAAATATAGAAAAGATTGATGAAGAGCTGATTACACTGAATGATAAACCCAATGAATATACCGTCTATGGTGTAGAGAATATTGAGGAAGGTGCTAAAGATCAAATGAATGTAGCTATGACGCTTCCTGTAACTGTTGCAGGAGCCTTGATGCCCGATGCGCATCAAGGATATGGATTGCCCATTGGTGGTGTGTTGGCTACCAAAAATGCGATTATTCCTTACGGTGTAGGTGTGGATATTGGTTGTCGAATGGCGTTATCAGTTTTTGATTTACCTGCTAATTATTTAGATTTAGAACATCATAAATTGAAGAAAATCTTAATCGACAACACCAAATTTGGTGCAGGTCATGGTTTTTTAAAGCACGAACGCTCGGATCATGCTGTATTGGATAACTCCTTGTTTGAAACTAATGCTTTCATTCGAGAATTGAAGGACAAGGCATGGACGCAATTGGGTACTTCTGGAGGAGGTAATCACTTTGTGGAATTTGGGGTAATGGAGTTCAAAGAGAAGGATGAGGTTTTAAATATTGAAAAAGGTTCTTATTTGGCATTATTGACACATTCAGGTTCTCGAGGAATGGGAGCTACCATAGCAGATCATTATACCAAATTGGCAAAGGAATTATGTAAGTTACCTTTCAAAGCACAAAATTTGGCCTACTTAGATTTGGATTCTGAGGCAGGACATGAATATTGGTTGGCGATGAATTTGGCTGGTGATTATGCTTCTGCTTGTCATGAAATGATTCATGTTAAAATAAAATCAGCCTTAGGAGCTGAATTATTAGCCAAAGTAGAAAACCACCATAATTTTGCTTGGAAAGAGCAAATCAATGGTGAAGAAGTGATCGTACATCGTAAAGGGGCTACACCTGCTTCCAAAGACGTTATGGGAATTATCCCGGGTTCTATGGCTACACCAGGATTTTTGGTACGTGGAAAAGGTGAGGAAACTTCTATTAATTCGGCATCACATGGTGCAGGACGGCTTATGAGCCGTACAAAAGCTATAAAGACATTACGTAAAAATGATCTTAAGACATTGTTGTCAGATCATGGCATTACCTTAATCGGAGCAGGAATGGATGAAGCACCTATGGCGTATAAAGATATTCATACGGTGATGTCAGCTCAAAAGGATTTAGTGAATATTGTAGCTACTTTCTCGCCAAAAATTGTTCGGATGGCCGATGATGGTTCTCGTGAAGATTGATGACAATAAAAAAATGTTCCTGTTATATCATATGATATAACAGGAACATTTTTTTCTATGTCGTAAAGAACTTCATCTCAAACTTTCTTTCAAAATTTATAATCCAATTGTCAAAAAATACAGGAAATTCTATGT
This sequence comes from Sphingobacterium litopenaei, assembly GCF_014692495.1. Lineage (GTDB taxonomy): Bacteria > Bacteroidota > Bacteroidia > Sphingobacteriales > Sphingobacteriaceae > Sphingobacterium > Sphingobacterium litopenaei. The sequence continues at coordinate 18,352 of NZ_JACOIJ010000016.1, forward strand.
TTTCTATATGTTACTTTAAAAACACAACTCGCTGATTATTAAGACAATTAAACATTCTGGGTGCCCGTTCAGTTTTATAGGTCATTTAAAATTGGTTCTCACTTATAATACAGAAAATCTTTGATAAAAAATTTCTGTAGGGAATCGATATAGATTCCCATTGCTAGCGTGGATTATTAAATATTTAGAATCCTTGCTTAGGAAATGATTGCTTTGATATCCAGGGATTTTATTAATAACTTTCCCTAGAGAGTTTATTATTGCAAGCTCATTAAAACTATAATATCCTGTCCAATCATAAAAAACTTCACGTTCTCTATCAATTACCCTTGGTCTAAAAGGAAATGCTGATGTGATGATATTTTTTGTTTGAAAGTCTAGTAAATCATTGTTTTGATTTACAGCCCAAGATTTATGTCCAAGAAAATAATATCTATTTAAGGCAGTAGTAAATTTCTTACTACTCTCGTGCCATATGGAATGTTCATTAGAGTGAGCTTGGTTTATCAAAAAATCTATTTGGTTTGGAAGTAGTTGAACGCTTTCTGTATGACCTAGTTCGTTTAGAACTTCTATTTTATGACCATTTTTAGAATCAATGCTTTTAACCCCATTGCCAGACATTCCTTTAGCCTCAGTAACCATTATGCCATATCCATTTTTATTAAAAGCAAGTGATGCTGGGTAATTGTAAGGGTTTTCTGGATGGTCAGTAGCAGGATCAATAGGGACTTCAATTGTTTGTAAAATTGTTCCTGAATTTAAATCAATAATCCTAATTTTATTATCGCTGCCATAAGCGTAGTTGGATTTGTTGAATGAATTATAAACTATATTAGTAGGTATTGTTGGAACTTTGAAACGTCTTTTAATGACAAACTCGTTAATATCTATTTCTCCAATATGATTATTTTCGGCGTAGCCGTAGAAAATATTTGAAAGTCCAGTGTTTGTATAAAATCTACTCACTTGCTCCTCATAAGGATTCATCGTAATTAATTTGTCAAAAAATTTGACATTTAAGTCTAATGTGTCCTGTCCTCCTTTATTATTGATGTATATTTTAAAATCTAAGGGATTTGTCAGTACCACACATCCACTTGTGAAATCAATACTTTTATCTTTTACATTGTTTATCTTGATCTCAGTCAAACACAAATCGCCTAATTTGCTTATTTGAGGGGATGAAGTAATTGCATCCATTAGGTCTAGCTGAACATTTAACTTTTCACCTATAGTAGCATAGGCTGTTGTGATTTTATTTTTGCGGTATTGCAAAATGGGGATGATACGTCTACTTCCATTATTGCTAAAAACAACTTCACCTTCTCTATTTTCTGAACTGTGATTTTGAGTAGCGGTAATTGAGATATTTATTGCATGTTTAGAGATATTTGTAGTGTCTACACGAATCCAATTAGGTTTTTGGATGTTAAAGTTAGCATTACGTTTGACGTTGAAGTTAAATTTTTTGATTGAAGCGCTTGCAAATAAGGAGTCTTGAGGTACCTCCAAAATGAATTGATCATATTTCAGAACTATATTATCATTTAGCGTATCTCTGTTTGTGAAGTCAATGGTATAATCCTGTGTGACAAAGCCAGGCTTACTTATGCGTGCTTTTAATAGATTTTTGGATAAATCTCCTACTTGCGAGTTTCCTAAAGTTAATAAATGAACTGTATTCGGGTTTATGATTTCGAGTTTTACAGAGTCGACCTTTCTACTCAAAAATTCGTCCCAGAATGTAAGTTTTAATAGCGTCTTGTTTTGTTTTTCAGGATTATCTTTTACACAGCCTGAGATGATTCCTGCGATCAAAAATATGATATAGATATATTTCATCTTATTTTAGTAAATCTGTTAATTTTATTCGAATAAATCCCGATTTTGAATTGTTAAATACACAATAAGCATATTGTCCACTTTTAAAAAAAGTTGTTTTAGTGTGTGAATAGAGGCCATAAGGAAGGATATTTTCATCAATTTTTGACCATGTGTCTGAATTGAAATCGTATTTGTGAATATCATCTTTCAAAACGAAGCCAAAACCTTCATGTTCAAAAGAAGTCTGCCACATTAGAGGCGGATAATCTGCTTTTCGTATCCATTGGCCAGATTGTGTGTTATAAGCCATGACCTCGACATTACCAGTCGTTTTGGCGCCTCCTACTACTATAAAGTGATTATTGAGAGAGAGTGCAGTTGCATGTATTCGATTACCATATTCTGGAATAGTATTGATCGGGTAATCTGCTAATTGTTCCCATTTATTAGCAGATATATTGTATGCGTATAATGAATTATCGGGTTCGTTGTATACATTTTGATAGCTATTAGTTCCACCTGTAATATACAGCTTACCATTGACCATGCTCATTACCGCCCCTCCTCTTTTTAGACCAGGATAATCGTTTAATTTTTTCCATGTCTTGGTGGCAGGATTGTATTCATGAAAATTTTCAGACTCTTTGCCCGTATACAGGTAAATCAAGTTGTTATTTCCTGCAATAAGTGGAGACTCTGTCATATAGGGCACTTGAATTTCCGTAAATGAATTGGTGGAAGAGTGAAATTTCCATAAACGAAAAGGATAATTTATAAAGACATCTTTCTTGCTGGCGCCAATGTAACTCTCATTATTAATTATAACCGATCCCGAAAAGCTTGTTACTTCAAATGGAGCTTCTGATTGAACTAACTCCCATTTGTCGACTATTTCAATTTGATCTTTTATGGTGATTTGCTTGTCAAGATAATGAAGAGTAAGCTTCGGTTTTTTTGTCGTATAATAATAATCTCCTCTGGGACTGAAGGATATGGTTTGGAATCCACCTTGATTACTGACTTGATTGATGTAAACTTCTTTATCATCAAGTTTAACAATATAGTTTGTTCTAGGTAAGCCTTTGAATTTTAACGAATAATGCTGATTGAGTCTCAAATTCAAGGGAGCCTCTAAGAGTGTGGGCTCCATAAGCCTTAGCTTTTCTGGAGCTTCTATTCGATGATTATTTGCTGTTAATTCTAGTGTTAGGATTGCATTTTTAATACTGTTGGGTAAAATAAACTTCAGCATGTTTTTTGAGTAAGAAGTTAAGTTTACTGCTATATTATTTAAATATACTTTGTTGCCCTCACGCCACGGTGAAAAGTTTTCACCATGAATCGTAATTTCTTGGTCAATATCAACGTTATTAGAGATACTTAATATTTTTGGTGTTAAAAGGGAGAATTCTTCTTTAGATTTAACTGTTTGATATTCTGTGAATAAAGAAATGATTTGGCTTCCAACTGGAGTATTGGATCCAAGAATCATTTTTATTTGTTGTCCTGAATTTGTTGGAGCAAAATGCATAGAACTATCACCTACCATAATTTTGGTAAAATGATAATCCTTAAAGTTTCCATATAGAGTTAGCGTATCATTTATGTTAGCTTTTCGTGGAGAAATAGAGTCTATTTGTATCATCTTTTCTTTCCCAAAAACAAAGGATTTGATTTCTTTTTTGTTGACGGAACCATAATTAATCATGTAGCTATAATAATATTTCTGGTTTGTTTTAAAACCTGAGGAAAATGAATAACTGTAGCTTTTGATACTAAGAGGTAGTTCGAAAGGTTTTGTATGTATAACCTTGGTAAATAATGAGTCTTCACTTACAACAATTGCAAAGGTATATACATCTTGTGTAGGCACACTATTTACCTTAATGGAAAGCTTTACACCACCATCACTCATTATTTCTGGATTTAAAAGCTCAATGCTTTCTAATTTATTCTGATTTGAGATGTCAGAATCGGTGCTTTTCTTTTCACAAGAAATTAATGTTAAGATATAAGTCAGAGGAATGAATAATTGTTTTATTCTCATGTTGAATTAATACTTGTGCTTCTATTATTTGATTTTTGGTAAAATAGTTAATTTGTTTGATAATAAAGCAACTGCTATATCAAGATAGTTTGATTTAATGATGTAAAGTTGCTCATCATAAGAATTAGACTTATGTATTCTGTCATAAGCTATCCAAAAATTTCTAATGTTTTTACTTGACTTCCTCCCAAAAAACGGGATCATTTTAAATTATTTAATCTGTTACAACATAAGTCTGATAATTAACTGCAATCCTCGGTGACCCCTCAGTTTTCAGCGGCTAACTATTGGTCAAATCTGCAATCAGTTTTCTTATATCAGGAAATGAAAAGACTTGACTTCTCAATATAATTAATTTCGTTGATATAAATTAAAGTGTAGTTGCGTAGTCACATAGTTGGATAGTTTTCAAACTTTTTATAAAGCTTTATAATCAAAATGTCAAAAAACACATGTAAAACGATATTTTTCGTTTGTTACTTTACGAACACAACTTGTTGTAAATCAAATAAATTAAACATTCTGGGTGCCCGCTCAGATGTTATGAGTCAAATGTAAGGAATTAAGGACAAAAAGATATTTATATAGAATTATTAAAACCTTTATATATATCTTTTAATGCTTTTACAACACTTTCAATAGTTGAATCATCATTTAAAGGATTAACCATTAATCGAACAAATGCACTATTTTCTTCCTTTTGTATATGCTTTTCTAAAATATTATTAAGTCTTTTTACTAAACCCTCATTGCTACTTGCAATTTTTCTCATTTCTCTCCCTAATACAATTGGTCCGATGCTTTCGAAAACTATATTTTTTGTTTCATCAAATAAATCGTTATGATGTTGATATATCATTTCATCATTTAATGTAAAAAAATGGACAACTAGATTCGAGATGTCAGTAGCATCCTTTTGACGATGTTCGGGTCTATCATCGTAAGCAATAAACTTGAGTAAGGCTATTGCAGGTAATGTTGCTACTTTGAATGAATGTCCAGTCTCAAATTCTACATCTTCTATCCCATTATTATATACATCTATTAATCCATCTACACGAATACTGGTCATTCCTTGTCCATTAACAGTGACACTTCCATCATCTTCAATTTCACCAAATGGTAAAATGTCCACTTGCGTACCATCTGGAGCAATTAGAACAAATGCATTACCTCTATATGGTGTAAATTTTTCAGTATCTATAAGATACGCTCTGATCCGCTGGTACTCATCTTCATTACACACCAATACAGCATAATCAACATCTTTTGTTGTTCTAAAACTCATGTTACCTTTTTCGTACCATACTTGTCTAGCTAATGCGCCTATTAAGTAAAAGTCTATATTTAATTGATTAAAGCTGCGCTCCACTATATCAAATATATGTTTAAGTTCTCCGTGTCTCATATTAGGAAAAATCTGCTTTTAAATAACTGTCAAAAATCGATTCTGCAACCTCTATATTTCTTGGATCTTGACTAATGATTAAATCAGCATAAATTAATATTGGTGGCGCACAGTATTTCTCTAAATTATACGCTTCTTGCCAAAAATGCTGTATGATTTCAATATCACCTTTAGAGTCTGGTACAAGCATCATTTTTGTCATAAGCTCCATCTTCGATAATTTGGTGTAAAGTGTTTTTATTTCGGGTTCAATATAATTTGACATTATGTTCGCACCAGCTTCTCCTCCCCATACATCACCAGGTGCAAGTTGTTGCTCTTTCCAATATTTATTATTTTTTAAAAACCGATAGCGCCCTACCATTAGTTTTGGTTTCAAGGTCTCGCCATAGCCTGTAATCCATCGGTCTAGTAGCTCTCGTTTACGAGTTATTATATATTTATTTCTATTTTTAGCGATTAGATAACCGGCTTCTTGTAAATTATTTATAACTAAAGGAACGTTGCCTAGTGCTACATTTGCTCGATGAGCAATTTCCCTATAAGACATATTTAAAGCGTTCTTTTCAGTAAGCAATAAAAAGACTATTTTAAGTCCAGTAGGAGTAAATGCTCTGTTAGGTTTTTCTTTTTCCACTGTTGGTATTCTGTTTCCCTCAATAAAAATATAGCAGCTCTCGTTCCGGAAATAAAAATTTCCAGCTATATCTAAATACGCTATATTTTCATTTCTTAGCATTTCCTTAGCTTTAGGAAAAATGTTTTGTGCTAAGAGTAAGAACATATCATTTACGTTAGCACGAGCTTTAATTAGTTCTATATGTGTGTGGCGGATTTCTTTCTTTATGTCCGTTTTAAAACTAATTCTATTTTCGCCTAAAGAAATTGTCAATATTCCATCTATTCCTGTATTTTTAGTATGTTCTAAGAATTCCCACTCTCCATATATACCCGCTACATTTTGGAGATTGTTCAATGCTTTATTTACCGTCTTGATTTCCTGTTGAGACATTGGTTGTTCATTTTATTTCGGCGTTCACGTTACGTGAACAATCAAATTTAATGAACATTATTTAATAATCAAAGAAATATTATATGTTTAAAACTTGAATTAAATATATAAGAGTTTAGTTCGTGGATAATAAACAGATAATGGTTCTATTATCCGGATATTATCTAACTTCATATAATCGGATTGTCAAAAAAAAAGGAAATACTGTGTTTTCTATTTGTTACTTTAAAATCGTAACTAATTGATTTTTACACTAATTGAGCATTCTGGGTGCCCGCTCAGTTTGATAAGAAGCAAAGATATAGATTTATACTCTATATGCTTATGGTATTCTTCATCAGTAACTGGTTTTAACCATATAGCCCCACCGCCATTTATATTTGTGCCAATAGCGATATGTTTCATTGTATCTGTGGAAGTTGCGCCATGCCAATGTGTGATAATTTGACGCATTTTAAAATGCTCCACGATAAGAATGATATATAGTAACCTTTAAAAAAAAACACTTACCATAAACGTCTCAGAATTAATAGTTTGATTACCCACACATCATATAATCTTTACATAACTCTTATAGATTTGTCGCAATAAAGATTTATGAAAAACATGAAAAAATTATCTATTCTTTTTACTGTATTAAGTCTCCTCAATTTAGAGGGTAAAGCACAGACATCATCTGACAATGGAATAATGCGATTGGATGAATTTCGCTATCCTAAAAAACGTGAGATTATTAATATTCCGAATGTAAATGGTCTAACAGTTTTGAAATGTGACTTCCACATGCATACGGTTTTTACAGATGGACATGTATGGCCAAATGTTCGCGTGCAAGAAGCTTGGAAAGAAGGATTAGATGCCATCTCGTTTACAGAACATGTAGAATACGCCCCTCATTCGGCTGATGTAAAAGTTAGTAATTTAAGACCTCATGAGTTAGCTAAGAGCTTAGCTGAGGAGAACAATTTAATTTTGATAAAAGGTACTGAAGTAACACGAAACACGCCTCCAGGACACTTTAACGCACTATTTATTCAAGATGATAAAAATCTAATAGCTGATCGCGGGAGTGAGCTTGACGAAAAAGCAATACAAGCTGTGGTAGATCAAAAAGCATTTATTTTTTGGAATCATCCAGGATGGAAAGCAACACAGATTCAAGGTTCTTATGAATGGATTCCTTTTGTTGAGAAAATGTATCAAGACAAAAACCTACACGGCATAGAAGTAGTGAATGGCTTTGGATTTCACAAAAAAGCTTTAGATTGGGCATTGGATCGCAACTTGACAGTGATCGGGAATACAGATATTCACAATTTAATCGCACACGATTATGACATTGAACGTCAGGGTATTCACAGAACTATGACGCTTGTAATGGCTAAAGACAGATCTGCAGCAGCGATACGTGAGGCATTAGAAAAAGGGAATACGGTAGCTTGGTCAAGTAATTACCTATTTGGTAAAGAAGAAAATGTACGAAATCTGTTCAATGCATGTGTGAAAATAAGCAGTGCTTATCACGAAAAAACCAATGCTCAAGGAGTGAAAACCAAATATTATGAACTATCAAATAATAGTGATCTTCATTTTGAATTGCAGCTAAAACAAGGTAATGGAACACAAAAGGTAATATTATATCCACAATCGACACAAATTATTACTACTTCAGGCGAACAATCAAAATTAACCTATGAAGTGGTTTCTACTTTCATTCGCAGCGATAAACATCTAATAGTCGACTTAAGCTTATAATCTTTTCAATATGAAATTTTACGTACCAATATTCCTATTGGCTGGCATTACTATGTCAAATAATATACTATCAAGTAACTTACCTCTAAAGATTCAAAGCCCCAATTTCATTTTACAACAGGTCACGGGAAAAGTCGTTGATGAAAATGGAAAACCTATTTCGGCAGCAACAGTTACTATAAAGGGATCAACATTAAAAACCCAAACAAACCTTCGTGGTGAGTTCACATTTAATAACTCAAATCTATCGGATGTAGTTTTAATTATCTCCTGCATTGGATATAATAGTACAGAGATTCCATTAAAAGCAAATACAAATGCGCAAATAACCCTAAAACAAGAAAATGGTCTTGAAGAGGTAGTGGTAGTGGGATATGGAACACAAAAAAAAGCTAATCTTACAGGAGCTGTATCTCAAATTAGCGCTGAAGTATTAGAAAATAGACCTTCTCCAAGTCTTAGTAGAATGCTTCAAGGAACCTTACCTAACTTGAATCTGAAAATGGTAGATGGAAGTCCTACACGTGGAGCTACATTTAATGTACGCGGAACGACATCTATCGGCGCTGGAGGAAGTGCCTTAGTACTAATAGACGGAGTTGAGGGCGATGCAAACAATATCAATCCCAATGACATAGAGACTGTAACGGTATTGAAAGATGCGTCATCAGCAGCGATTTATGGATCACGAGCAGCGTTTGGTGTAGTACTAATTACAACAAAGAACCCGCAAAAAGGAAGTACTAAAGTTGATTTCAGCTCTAACTATTCCATTAACCAACGTACCGTCGAACCAAAATTAATTAGTAATGGCTATGAATGGGCAAAAAATTTCAATGACTCATTTAATGCATGGTACGACTACAAGTCCACTCCAATATCAGTAAATAATATTTACCCATTCTCTTTAGAATATTTAGAGGCTCTAAAAAATCATAATGAAAACCCGACAGGAGAACAGGCAATTTTTAATCCATCTAAAAATAGGTATGAATACTTCGGTAATACGGATTGGTACAATTTAATTTATAAAGATGCGATGCCAGCAACCGAACAAGCACTAAGTGTATCAGGAGGAGATGACAAGGCTTCATATTATGTATCAGGAAGATATTATCACCAAGATGGAATATTTAAATATAACCCAGATAAATTCAACAAATACAACCTACGTGGTAAGGGGGATGTGAAAATCAACCCATGGCTTACAATTCAAAACAACACCGAACTGAGCAGCCACGATTACATTTACCCTATGTTTGCGGATGGTGATGGTAATATCTGGAGACAATTTGAACACCAAGGATTTCCAATGGCTGTTACGCATAACCCTGATGGCACATACACACATACAGCTGTTTACACGGGTGTAGCTTCTTATATGGAAGGTAATAATAAATCGGATTTAAATAACACCTATATACGCAATACAACAGGTTTAATTCTAAAACCTATTTCGGAGCTTACAATAAAAGGTGACTTTTCTTACGCTAAGACAATTGAAAAGGAAACGCGGACGAATAATTTCATGAACTTCAGTAATGCTCCAAATGAAATGTCTAGATTCGGAAGAAGTCTTCTTCGTGAGTGGAGCGAAGACACTAAATATATTGCAGGAAACATTACAGCCAACTATGTCAAAAAATTCAACGACATACATGATATCAATGCATTAATTGGTTATAATGTGGAGAGCTCAAAAACAAAATTGTTGCGCGCGCAGCGTGATGGTATTTTGGTTGAGAGTAAGCCTGATTTCAATTTAATGGATGGGCTCAATTATAATATAACAGGTGGTGGTAACGAATGGGCTTATTTGGGCTTATTTTACCGTTTCAATTATGCATATGACAACAAATATTTGCTAGAGTTAAACGGTCGTTACGACGGTTCCTCCAAATTCCCCTCTCATCAGAGATATGGATTTTTTCCATCTGTATCAGCTGGTTGGGTTTTATCCAATGAACAATTCTTCGAATCAGCTAAACCAACTTTTAGCAATTTAAAGTTTAGAGCGTCATACGGTTCTTTAGGGAATGGGAATGTCGCTCCTTATAGATATCAAGAACAAATGTCTGTAAGTAGAACATCGGTTATTCTGAATGGCGTTCAAGCCAATTATACACGACTTCCCGGTGTTATACCAACTGGTTTAACATGGGAAAGATCAACAACATTCAATGTCGGATTAGATATTGGCTTGATGCAAGATGCATTAAATTTCACATTTGATTGGTATAATAGGATGACCTATGATATGTTCACTACAGGGCAGCCATTACCAAATGTTTTTGGTGCAACTGTACCCTTCGGAAACTACGCTGACTTATCTACCAAAGGATGGGAGTTAACGGCAAATTATACAAATAAATTTGATGTTGCTGGCAAACCTTTTACTTGGGGAATTAATGGCTCAGTATGGGATAGCAAATCTACAATTGAACGCTTTAATAATCCCAATAAATTACTTAGCACACACTATGTAGGGCAAGAAGTTGGTGAAATTTGGGGTTATGAAACATTAGGCTTTTTCACGTCTGATGAAGATGTATTGAATCATGCAAACCAAAGCTTCATTAAAAACTCAAACAACAATGTATGGCTTGCTGGAGACTTAAAATTTGCAGACCTGAACAACGATGGTGTGATTAACCAAGGGAACAATACCCTTGATAATCCAGGTGATCGAAAAATCATCGGCAACAATTCACCACGCTACCAATATGGATTTACATTATCTGGAAATTGGAATGGTATTGGTATTTCTGCATTTTTCCAAGGTATAGGTAAGCGTGATTGGTATTTTGCTCCTGAGGCAGGTTTATTTTGGGGACCATACAATCGACCATATGGTTACCAACCTGAAACGATGATGAACGATTACTGGACAGAAGAAACTCCAAATGCTTATTTCCCAAGATATAGAGGGTATACAGCACTTGGTACAGATAGATCATTAGGCGCACCACAAACCAGATATCTACAGGATGTGTCCTACTTACGTCTTAAAACATTAACAATTGATTATTCACTTCCAAAAGAATGGACATCGAAGATGAAAATAAATCGAGCGCAAATTTTCGTTTCTGCGCAGAATCTATTTACAGCTTCTGGCTTATTTAAAAACACTGAAAATTTTGACCCAGAGGTAATGGAAGCACCAGTTGGTGAATTAACTAATGGCTCTGGTCAAGGGTATGCTTATCCTATGCTTAAAACTACCACTTTAGGATTGAACTTAACATTTTAATGGCTACGTTATGAAATTGAGAAATATAATATTAATAGTATGCACTAGCATTGGTATGAGTTCTTGTGCTGACTTCCTAGATAAAGAGCCTTTTGACAAATTAGTTCCGACATCGTTCTTTAATACAGAAGCTGATTTGTTGTTATATACCAACTCATTCTATCAAGACTTTACTCCTTCTGCATTGAGTATAGTCCAAGCGGATGAGATGGGTGATTTTACCTCAAAAAATAATTCACCAACATTTATTGCAGGGAATTACTCCTCCGTAGATCAAGGGAAATGGAATTTCACCAATCTTCGTAATGTAAACTACTTTTTGGAAAAATACAATAACGAAAATATTTCGTTAGAAGCTAGAAACCATTACGCAGGAATTGCACGTTTTTTCCGAGCATATTTTTATTTTACTATGGTAAAAACGTATGGAGATGTTCCTTTTTATAGCAAAACCATGGCCACAGACGACCCTGATTTATACAAAGGAAGAGACTCACGCACCTTGGTGATGGATTCTGTATTAGCAGATCTTGACTTTGCTATTGAGCATATCCGCTCAAAGAAGGATAATTCATCTTCTACAATTACTAAATGGATTGCATTGGGGCTGAAGTCTAGAATCTGTTTATTCGAAGGAACTTTTCGAAAATACCATACGCAACTCGGTCTAAATTCTTCTGCTGACTTTTGGCTCGAAGAATCTGCGAAAGCTGCTAAAGAAATCATTGACGCTGGTCAATACGCATTAAATAATACAGGGAATCCGTCTACCGATTATCGCAATTTATTTATAAGCGAAAATCCAATATCAGCGGAAGTAATGTGGGCTAATGTGTACAACAATGCATTAAAAAGATGGCACGAAGTAACTTGGAAGTTTAACTCAGCAACATATGGTTCCCGATGGGGCTTAAATAAACAATTTGTTAACACATATTTAAACAAGGATGGTTCAAGATTTACAGACAGACCTAACTTTGACGAAGTGCCTTTTGTAGAAGAAATGCAGCAAAGGGATCCAAGGTTAGCACAAACGATCCGTTCTTTAGGTTATAAAAGATCAGATGGCTCGGCAGCTCCACCGAATTTCGGATATACATTTACGGGATACCATATTTTAAAATTCAGTTTGGATGACAAAAGATTAGATGGTGTAACTGAAAGTTACAACTCTGTTTCAATGATGCGATATGCGGAGATTTTACTCAACTATGCAGAAGCTAAAAGTGAACTTGGCGAGATGAATAGTGAAGTTTGGACACAAACAATCGGAGCTTTACGCATAAGAGCAGGAATTAATTCTCAAGAACCACAAATTGCAGATGATTACCTAAAATCAGTATATTTCCCAGAAATATCAGACAAATATCTTCTTGAAGTGCGCCGTGAAAGAGGTGTTGAATTAGTATACGAGGGGTTTCGCTACGATGATTTATTGAGATGGAGAAAAGGTAAACTTTTGGAAATGGATTGGAAAGGCATCTATGTCCCTGCCCTAAATACAGAAATGGATTTGGATGGAAATGGTACACCAGACGTATCTTTTGTTAAATCTATTCCTCCCAAGACAACTCCAAATGTGTCATACGTAGTAATCGACGGCAAGGCATCCATATTATCAAATGGCGAATATGGACATATAATATGGCGCGCAGATGAAAATAGAGAATTTACTGACAAAAAATACTTTAGACCTATATCAAATGCTGATATTGTTGACAATCCCAACTTAACTCAAAACCCTGGTTGGGAATAATAAAATTATATTTTATTTAAATTAATAGGAAACATTAACTAAAAGCAGATTAAAATCAACCTGCTTTTAGTTAATGTAATAGTTGAATTATCTGATAAACTCAATATCTGCTATCTATAAATTGGATCAAAAATCACTTTCACTAATTATATATCTTAGCCAAACCTAGATTAATAAGATTTATAAACATATTCGTCTTATACAAAAAATAGTATCAATCAATTGTTACAATTAAGAATTTATTTGTGCAGTCGGCTAGTCTCGCAGTTGGCTTATTTTCAAACTTTCTATAAAGATTTATAATCCAATTGTCAAAAAGTAACTAAAAATCAATGTTTACTATCTGTTACTTTTAAAACATAACTGCTTGATATTTTGTTTAATTAAACATTCTGGGTGCCCGTTTTGGGTTAAAAAAGCAAACCCAAAGCCTAGGCTTTGGGTTTTAATTTCTTATTTTTACGTGCTGCTTTAAAAGCATATTATGTCTAAAGGGGCACAAATGTACTACAAATATAGATAAAATTATAAATCAAAACAAATGTGAGAATTAATTATTTTTGATACAAAAGGGCTATTGTTAGCCTCAGTAAAAATCTTTTTTAAAGATGCTTCTAATTCATCAGTTCTATTTTGAGAAACTTTACTCAAAATAAAAAGGATTAGCCTAAACGAGGCATTGAGATTAGTTTGATTTCTTGTCTTCAATTTGAACTTTTTGCACGGTATTTTTTTTATACCTAAAGGCTGATTGAAATCAAATAATACTGCACTGTGGGAACAAATATTTCTAATATTTATTATAGATGAAATATGATTCTCAAATACACTTACATCCTTAATACCGTATTTTACGGCAATTTCGCTTTTCAATGTTTGATCTTTTAAATTTTTATACAGCGAAAAAATTTGACCAAATGTAAAAAACTCTAGTGTTTTCCATGCAGGCGCATATTTGTCATTTATATATTTCTGATGGTGTCTTTTTATAGGTGTATTATACTTTTTAAAACTATAATTATAGATATCATCCAATTTATCTAAAAATCCTCTGTCTACTAATTTTGGATCAATAAACCATGTGGGCGAAGAGTGGTGTTTGTTTGAGGCGTAATAAACTATTTGGGTTCTAAAATGAACTTCAATTCTATATAAATATTTCGATAGTAAATTTCTTAAATCAACATCCAAATAATATAATTCAATTACACTACTTAGCGAAGTGTTTGGTTCAAAATTATGGTTTTTATCGATTTCAAAATAATGCTAATAGAAACCCAATCGGTAGTATCCAATATCAAGTAAATATTCTTTTATTTTTTCGATTTGGTCATCAGGGATTGACATCCCTCGGCTTCTTAAGAGAGTAATTTGTTCATCAATAGTTGTTGCTTTATTTCCCATAATTTAAGTTCAATTGTAAAAATAAGAATTATTTGTTTTTATTAAAACTATTGAACTAGCCACTATATATGTATATGAGAAATTTTTAAATTTGTTAGTTGTACAACTCTCTTTATAATCCAATTGTCAAATAACACAGAAAATTCAATGTTTTCTAATTGTTATTTTAAAATTATAACTATCTGATTTTTAACTCTATTGCACATTCTGGGTGCCCCGCTCAATTTGTTACTACGCAAAGGTAAATGTTGAGATTTAATATTTCTATTTCTTCGCATTTTATTATATTCAATTAATGTTAAACTATTTATTATGAGGGTTATTGTGTTTTTCATGGCTATACTGCCGTATTTTTGTGGTGCGCAAATAAAAATTTCTATTCAATGAGACATCGAAGAGCTTAAAAGTCATCATAAAGTATATTTAATCTCTCCTAACATTAATGATTCCACTACCGTGGAAGACGGTAAATTCAAGTTCGTTGGAACGGTAGATCGACCTACTCTTGTTACTTTAGGTTTTTTTGATACGACTATTAATAATTCATTAGCACCTCCAAGATTACTTAGTTTCCGACAATTATATTTATCTACATCAAGAATTTCAATAAAGGGAGGAACTTTAAATAATGCTATCATAGAAGCAGATAAACTAAATTCTATTTACTCTAAATATTGGTTTGAATCGGATAGTTTAAGAACGTTGGCAGCTCAAAGGGATAAGGAATATTTTGACAAAATAGTGAAAGGCATTTTGACGGATGATGAAGCACTTGAACATCAAGAACAATTTCAGAATTTCATAAAAAAGCATGAAGCTTTTGATATAAACTTTTTGGAGAATAATGATTTAACGCAGTTTTCTGATGATTTAATAGATAGATATTTAAATCAATACAATGTTATTAAGTTTAAAAAGCTTTACGAGATTATTCCAGATAATTCTATTGATACAGATCAAGATTCAAGGATTAAATCCAAAATCAGTCGATTTGAGAAATTAGCCTATGGAGCTATAGCTCCCAATTTCACACTGCTTGATACTTTGGGAAGGGAAGTTTCTTTAGAACAATTTAGAGGCAAGATTATTTTACTTGAGTTTTGGGCATCATGGTGCATTCCGTGTCGTAAGGAAAATCCTATTTATTTGGATATCTATAAAAAATATAAAGGTAAAAACTTTGAAATTCTAGCAATATCATTTAATAAAGACAATGAGAAAGCAGAATGGTTGAAAGCCATTCGAGATGACAAAACTCAAGAATGGGTACACTTGTCTGATTTGAAAGGATATCAATCTCCAATATATAAATTGTATGAAATTGGAGGTTTGCCGCACAGCTATTTACTTGATGCTAATGGTGTTATCGTAGGTCACAATCTAAAAGGAAAGGATTTGGAAGATAAGCTAATGCTATTACAAAATTAGCCTGCATTTATAATCAAATCTTCACAATTGGAAATTAACGTTTCCTATTTGTTACTCTTAAAAAAAGACAAATGCTGCTGTTTCTTAAAGAATACACTTTTAAGAAACCTTTTCATACAATACTAAAAATACTTACTAAACTATTAATCCTCCATAACCCAAGCCATATACTATAGATAAAATCTATGCAATAATCCATAAGCCCTATTACTTAAAACTATATTTTAGTAAGCATTGGCTTCTTTTAATGTTATACTGAAGCATGTATCTATTGAATAATATATAACCAGATACCAGTTAATAAATACTGGAACTAACAAACTAAAACATGGCAAACTTGATTAATTTAAATGTATTCAAAGACTTTTTCAAATCCAGTAATGCGGGAGGTATACTGTTGTTTATTTGCGTAATTATTTCTATGATTATTGCGAATACTCCAGCCGCTCCCACCTTACAGCAAATTCTAGACACCAAATTTGGATTTGAAAATGAAAGTATACATCTCAATTATTCCATTCTCTTATGGATTAATGATGGACTGATGGCTATATTTTTCCTTTTAGTAGGGTTAGAAATAAAACGCGAAATAGTAGAAGGGGAATTGTCCTCTCCTAAAAAAGCTTCCTTGCCAATTTTATGTGCTATCGGAGGGGCCGTTATACCAGCAATTATCTATTTGAGTCTGAACGCAGGTCAAGAAACAAGTTCGGGATGGGGTATTCCTATGGCAACTGATATTGCTTTTGCATTAGCTGTCATTAATTTATTAGGCAATAAAATACCGGCTAGCTTAAAAATTTTCTTAGCAGCATTAGCGATTGTTGATGATTTAATAGCCATACTAGTAATTGCATTATTCTATTCTTCTGGCATTGAATTGAGTTATTTAGGTTATGCAGGAGTATTAATGTTAGTATTAATTGTCATGAATAGAATGAATGTACTAAATCCTTATTTATACCTGATTCCAGGAGTATTTATATGGTATTTTGTTCATCATTCGGGGATACATGCTACAATAGCAGGAGTTTTGGTGGCGATGACGATTCCTACAAACGATACGAATATTGAATCTCCATTGGAACGTCTCGAACATGCATTAGTAAAACCTGTAAATTTTATCATCATTCCGCTGTTTGCTTTTGCGAATACCAATATCACGTTAGAGAGCGAAATGATTGCAGGCTTAACTTCTAATTTGGGTTTAGGTATTACTTTAGGCTTGTTATTAGGGAAGCCGGTGGGCATCCTTTTGACCTCATTTATTTGCAAAAGTATAAAATTAAGTACACTTCCAGAAGGCGCAAATTGGTTTCATATATTAGGGGTAGGATTACTTGCGGGTATTGGCTTTACGATGTCTATATTTATAGCCATCTTATCCTTTGCAGATCCCATGCATATTGCAGAAGCAAAATTGAGCATTCTATTGACTTCATTAGCCGCGGGTGTAATAGGATATCTTGTTTTAAGAATCAAAAAATAATAATACTAAAAGAGCTAGATGATATCATCTAGCTCTTTTAGTATTATTCGCTTTTCAGAAACCTAATCGATCGGGTATTTAATTTCTCCTTTAACCAATTTTCCAACGATCTTTTACGGTTATCTTCCAATGTCGATGAATAAATAAGATAGTAATCAAATCTTGAGCTATCCTTACTCACATAGACACTTTGCTTACCTAACGAATATGGCTTTAACTCTGGAAATAACAAATCGATTTCTTTCAATAATCCATCATTATCCAGTTTATAAGTCGATAATTCCTTTCTTAAATTTTGAATCATCACATCTCTTTCGTCCACATGAGCGCTATTTTTGCTAAGTTCGGCTAAAATATCTGCTTTTAAATCAGTACTATCTTGCCGGATAACCAATTGTGTGTTCCGCAATTTATACACCTCCATCTTATCATTAAGTTCTTTCAACTCATCTCGAGAAAACTTCTTATCCAAAAAGGCTAACTCTATTTTCTTGGGTCTCGCATTAAATTGCGTACGTTCATAGATTAACGTATATCCTTTTCTAGTAAGTTCATTTTCAATGAAAGTATTCACATTCTGACTAAATTTTCTCTCCTGCAATAGCGCATACGCCAAATAAGAGCTTGGAATAAGCATGACGAGAATAAGAAAAGTAATAGTCCTTGTAATACGTGACTCTCGTTTAGGATCCACAAATTTAATTTTAGGATACCTTAAAAACTTGACAATTAGAAAGGTTGAGATACATATAAAAAAGCAGTTGATGGTATACAGATATAATGCACCAAAAAAATAGGATATATTTCCTATGGCTAAACCGTAGCCAGCGGTACACAATGGAGGCATTAAAGCTGTTGCAATAGCCACTCCTGGAATAGGATTTCCCTTTTCCACACGAGTAATAGCAATCACACCAACGAGTCCACCGAAAAATGCAATCAGAACATCATAAATATTTGGTGATGTGCGCGCTAACAATTCAGATTGAGCTTCCTTAAATGGACTTAAAAGAAAATAAAGAAACGAAACTAATAGGCTGACTAACGTGGCAATCAATAAATTTTTCCCTGATTTTTTTAATAAATCAAAATCATAAATTCCTAAAGCGAAACCAGCACCTACTATAGGTCCCATTAATGGGCTAATCAACATAGCTCCTATAATGACTGCCGTAGAATTAACATTTAATCCTATAGAAGCAACTGCAATGGCACAAGCTAAGATCCATAAGTTTGCTCCCCGAAAGGAAATATTGGACACCACATTTTCTAATACTTTGTCTTTAGTTTCTTCACCATCATGAAGATTGAAGAATTTGTAAATACTTCGAAGCATGAATATGATTTATTGGTTTAATTGTTTAAGATAACAATATAATTCTATTGGGAAATGAAAAATATGTTCCGCGAAGCAATAATTCTACAAGAATTATCAATTTTTCCTTAGAAGAAGAATGCTAAAGACCACTGATCCATTAGAAAAGGCTTAGCAATATCCACCAAGCCTCTTGTTTAAAGTTTTCCTGTAAGAGATTAAACTCTTTCTATATTAAAGCCTTTAGCTTTTACAATTTCTATTACTTTTTCTTCTGAAATTCCTTCTGTTGATACAGTCAAGATTTTGTCTGCATTATCCGTGTCTACACCCCAATTATTTACGCCTTCGGCACTGTCTAAAGCAGGTTTAACTTTTGCCACACAACCTCCGCAGTTGATATTCGTTTTAAATTTTAATTCTTTATTTTCCATGGTTACTTGTTTTAATTTTTATGATATTTACGTGTTACTTCTTCCATTTTAGTCTCAGACTGTTGGTTACTACTGACACGCTACTTAACGCCATTGCAGCCCCAGCCAACATAGGATTGAGCAAAAATCCATTGATAGGATACAATATCCCTGCGGCAATTGGAATGCCAATTAAATTGTAGATAAAGGCCCAGAACAAATTTTGTTTTATCGTAGCTACCGTTTGTTTGGACAGTCGAATAGCTTGAGGAATTTTAATTAAGTCCGAAGATATTATGGTCATTTTCGCGACATCCATCGCAATATCGGAGCCTTTGCCCATCGCAATACTGACATCCGCTGTAGCCAATGCCGTGCTGTCATTAATCCCATCACCTACCATAGCTACGACTTTACCTTGTTGCTGTAAGTCTTTGACAAAAGTTGCCTTATCTTGTGGCAATACTTCTGCTTTATAATGTCTAATACCTGTTTGATGTGCTATAGCTTGGGCTGTTGCTTCATTATCTCCAGTCAGCATATATAATTCCACGCCCATCTTTTGTAGCTCATCGATCGCTTGTACGGAAGTTGGTTTGATTTGATCTGAAATCGCCAGCACAGCTAATGCAGTCCGTTCGCTTGCAAACCATATCACGGTTTTACTTTGTGACAACCATTCTTTAGCTTTTGTTTCTAATGCGGTCGAAATTTCTACTTCCCGCTCTTCCAACAACTTCTTGTTTCCAACGAAATAGCTTAACCCATTATAATTAGCTTGCGCACCTTTACCCGTTATACTTTCAAATTGGCTCAATTCAACGACATGGGCTTGATTCAAATAATTAACCACAGCTTCCGCCAATGGATGTTCTGACTGTTTCTCTATACTGAATAGAATAGCCTCTTGGGATGAATTATATTGAGCCCAAACAATGTCATTTACTTCAGGTCGGCCAGCCGTAATTGTGCCGGTTTTGTCTAGAATAATCGCATCAATGTTGTTTGCTAATTCCAGACTTTCAGCATCCTTAATCAATATTCCTTGCTCTGCTCCTTTGCCCACGCCGACCATGATTGCCGTTGGCGTAGCCAACCCCAAGGCGCAGGGACAAGCAATAACCAATACCGTCACAGCAGCCAATAAAGCCTGAACTATCGCATGTTCTCCACCAAACACAGTCCACAGTATGAAAGTCAGAATTGCTATACTAATAACTACAGGCACAAAAATACTTGCTATTTTGTCCACAAGCTTCTGCACTGGAGCTTTACTGCCTTGTGCCTCCTGTACCATTTTAATAATTTGAGCCAATAGTGTTTCCTTTCCAACTTTTGTAGCCTCAAATTGAAAACTTCCCTTTTGATTGATTGTACCCGCAAAAACCTTCTCCCCATGCGATTTGGCAACAGGAACCGGTTCACCACTTAGCATACTTTCATCGACATAGGAATTTCCGAATACGACTATGCCGTCCACGGCAATTTTCTCACCAGGCTTCACTAACAAACGATTTCCAATTTGAACTTGCTCTATCGGTATCACCACTTCTCCTTTATCCTCTTGGACTAATGTCACTGTTTTAGGTTGCAACCCCATCAGCTTTTTAATAGCCGTAGAAGTACTACCCTTGGCTTTTTCTTCTAAGAGTTTTCCCAATAAAATAAAAGTGATAATGACGGCTGCAGCTTCAAAATAAACATGTGCATGCAATCCCCTTCTCATCCAGAAATCCTCAAAAATCATATTGAAAATACTGAACAAATAGGCAATACCCGTACTTAAAGCTACGAGCGTATCCATATTGGAGGTATGGTGTTTGGCTTGCTTCCACGCTCCCACAAAAAAATCTCTTCCTAGCCAAATGACCACAGGTGTTGCGAAAGCAAACATGATTTCATTGGCATATGGGATATTCATAAAGAACATACCTATCAGCACAACAGGCAAGGATAAAAGGATTGCCCAAATGGTTTTCGATTTCAGCTGTTGGTATTTAGCGACATGTAATGCTTCCAACGTTTCTTGCTGTTTGCTTTCCTCTTCCAACAACAAGTCATAACCGCCAGACTGCAGTGCTTGTTGCAACTTTTCGGAGGAAGTAAGACTTGATTGATACGCTACAGAAAGATTTCCAGTAGCAAAATTGACAGAAGCATCTACCACACCTTCTTGCTGCTTAATAATATTTTCAGCACTACTAGCGCAGGCTGCACAAGACATGCCAAGCACAGGATAGCTTTCTTTTATAATATTTTTATCTTGCTTTGCCATTTTTATTTATCTCCGATTCTACCCTACAAAGATGACAAAACAAAGCAGTTTTAGTGTTATGTAATTATGCAAAGAATTTGTAAGATTTACTTATATCTGGTCTAAAGGTTTTCTTTTTTCCAAACCTATTTGTTTGAAATGACTTGGAGAAAGCCCGGTTACTTTCTTGAATTGATTGCTCAAATAAGCCACGCTTGAGTAATTTAGACGATCCGCAATTTCACTAAGCGATAATTCATCATATACCAATAGCTCTTTGACTTTTTCTATCTTTTGAGCGATATAATACTTTTCAATTGTTGTTCCTTCTACCTCAGAAAACAGATTAGACAAATAATTATAATCGTGATTCAAATGGCTACTCAACACTTCAGAAAGATTAATTTTAGAAGCATTGTATTCGTAATGCACCAAATGAATAATCTTATTCTTAATCTGCTCAATAATACGGCTTTTCTTATCATCAATCCGCTCAAAACCCAATGATTCAATCGCAGAAGTAAATTGCTGCAACTCTTCCTCGGTTGGCTCTTTCTCTAAAACTACTTCACCCAATTTAACCAACGAAGCAATGATTCCTGCTTTATTCAATTCGCTTTCAACCACCATAATACAGCGGTTACAAACCATATTTTTGATATATAATGTAGGCATGATGATTTCGTGCTTTATAACAAAGTTAACTTTTAAAGCATTCGGAATTGTAAGAAGGATGTTAAAATGAGTAATAACCTATTTACCATCCTCCTTAAAAAAAAAGCATAGAATATCTATACTTTCCTAATTAAATATGAATCTATGCTACAAATTAATAGCCTCATTCGTCTGTATTAAGCGTTGCGAGCCTGTATTAGCAGGACATGCAATATCATCCGTAGCATCATAAACCAACTCTTTACCATTTAGCTTCGCAATAGTTTCTTCTGGAACATAAATCTGAACTTTAGTTTTACTATATCCATTTGGGAAATAACGAACATAATATCCATCAGGATGAAGTGTCCAAATACCACTTGGCGTATCCGCACGCGGTTCAGCCATGCCAGCTAGAATAGCCAAACTTTCAAATTCTGCAAAAGAATAGTTGCCTGACGCGACTAAACCTCTGATTTTATTCTCCGCCTCAAATACTAACTTTACCTCATCAGGGAGTTGATCTTTAGCTTTGTTTACCACATCAAATGGTAAAATTCCTAATGCACCACCTTCCAATTGCAGCAATTGCTTTGCAGTCAATAATCGGATAGCGGTAGCTTTTACGGAACCTGAATAATCAGCGAATTTTGTTCGCGCAATAATCGTCCACAACAACATTTGAATATCCGACTGTTTCACTTCTGGATGCTTTTCTGCACTCTTCAAAATCGCAATCACAACATCTCTTTTCTTGCCATCCACAGGAGCATACATATAGCCATCACCTGAAGAGGGGGCATGTGTCCCCGCCTTAAGACAATAACTTTTATTAAAGATTTCATAATGCCCTGCTTTTAAAATATAACCGCCATCAGCATGTTTAGGCAAATTAGTCAGTGGAGTAAAAGTTTGATCATTATGGAAATCTGGAAATTGTTCACCCGTTCTATTGACATCAGCAAATTTCGTAGAAATGGCATCGGGCTGTTTTAGTATATTATCCAATCCCAATGCCTTTGCTCCTTTAGAAGCGGCGGCTTTGGAAGCTTTATTTAATAAATCACCAAATTGAGCATTTGCGCTGTTTGACTGTAGATATAACGAGAAAAGAAATAAAAACCCAAGTCCTATAATTAGCTTTTTCATTTAAAATATTGATTAGTTTAAAAACAAGTTTAAGTTAAAAATAAAATATAAATTCTTTAATAGGATTTTGAACTGTTTTTCTATTAACGTAATATAACATTAATATGCTACAAAACGACTTTTTACGTTTTAAGTAAAACCGACACCTTTACCAGACATTTTAAAAATCCATTAGTTAATACGCATCAATTCTTAATAATTGTTACAATCTTTTGCTATCAAAAAACAATTATTTCTTACCAAAAAACACCCTCATCTTAAATAATTTTAATACCCCAAAAAACAAAATTTCATTCATTTAATAGGTTTAATGCAGGATTAAAACAGAAAAACAAATAAATGCAAAACTATTATATGATAGAAATATCGATGACAAATCGATATAAATTATTCCCTAACATAATGATTATCAATACTACTATTTGTAAATTAATAGAATCAAATTAGTAAATTTAGGTAAACATAATTTTTTTAAGCGTAGTACGCTGATTAACAAAACGCCAAAACGGAAACATTATAACAATTTTATTATCTAAAACTAGGGAGCAAAACCCATTTTAAATCGTTTTTAAGCAAGATTTATAAAATTTAACAAAATAACAACAGGGATCTACCGAATTCTAAAATTTTTGGCACAATAATTTCTTAAAAGCAATATATATTATGCTATTTTTTATGAGAGAGATGTAACTATATATAGCTATTTATAAAATACGACCATATTTTATGAAAAACAATACGTAAATTTGAAGTAAACCTTTAACAATCACCACAATTACTAAAATAAATTAAAATATGAAACAATTTCTACTCTGTTTAATTATGCTAATTTGTTCCATTTTCATGTATGCAGTAGTGACATTCTTGGAAGAGAGTACGTTTACACCAAATGCATTAAGTACTGAAGAAGGAAATATAAACAACCTTGGTTTATATCAACAATAAAAGGAGCCTTCTTGGAAAGACTCCTTTTGTTTTATCTAATTTTTTCTAGTTTAATTCCTTCTTATTATCTGAGGATTCTATATCTGCTAATCGTAACGTAGGATCAATATATACTTTAGAAACTTTCTTATCCACCGGAATTGCATAGGTTGGTTTTGTCCAAAACCAGTCTTCCAACACCGTACGTTTTACGTTTTTATACATTTCAAATCCTTCTGCTGGTTTTTCACCACGCATCTCACGTAATGGAATATAAAACAATTCTTTGCTACCATCAGTATACTCTACTAATATATCCAAAGGCATAGCTAAATTTGATTTGTTGCGAATCAAAATCTCCTTATCCGAGATGCTATCTATTGCATAGTCAATAGTACGAGTGGTATTAATAAACAAATTGAAATACCATTTCAAGTTAATTCCTGAAACTTCTTCCGCTACGCGTTTGAAATCGTTTGGCGTAGGATGCTTAAATTTCCATACCTCATAGAACTTTAAGAATGTCTTCTCCAGGTTTTCCTGTCCAATGATATAACCCAATTGCTCCGCCATGACAGCGCCCTTGTTATACGCTTGATTGGAATACCCATAGTTCGTATTATAATAATCAGCCAATAAGCTCATTGGTTCTTCCTTACCTGATAAAGCCAATTTATAATAAGCACGGTAAGGCTCGATAACTGGATTGGTAGCTACGGCACCCTTTTTCTCAAATATGTGGTGCATACCTAATTCTTCTACATAGGAAGTAAAGCCTTCGTCAAACCATTCATCTACTGTTTCATTAATACCAAATAAATGCTGGTACCACGAGTGTGCAGCTTCGTGGAAAATCACATTGACCAGGGATTTCAAATTACGACCGCCAGTCACCAAAGTAGCCGTTCCATACTCCATACCTCCATCACCACCTTGTACAATGGTATAAGTCGGCCATGGATAAGCCCCAAATCGTGAGGACGTAAAATCAAAAAACTCCGAAGCAAAGCCTAAAGCTTGTTTCCAATTTGAAATTACCTCCGAATTCGTAGGCAAATAAACCGTGTACAGTTTGACGCCTCCTTTGGTGGTAGTAGAATCTACCACAAATTTTGAATCTGCAGCCCATGCAAAATCATGGATATTCTTTGCTACAAAACGCCAAGAGGCTTTGTTATTTTTAGCTTTTACTTTTGCTTTTTCCGAATAACCTTTTACTTCTGTTGGGTTTTGCAACACCCCTGAAGCACCTATAACATAATCTTTATTTAGATGAATAGTCACATCAAAATCCCCAAATGGGGCAATAAACTCACGTCCAACATATTCGTCTAGATGCCAACCGAACTCATCGAAATGTGCCATTTTTGGATACCATTGTGTCATGGATAAGGCTACTCCTTCTTTGGAATTACGACCACTGCGACGGATTTGCTCCGGAACCTGTGCCATCCATTCTAGCTCAAAAGTTGTTTTCGAGCCATCCACAATAGCCTTAGGCAATACGACCTCCAAAATTGTTCCATCCACTTTGAAATTAGCTTTGACGCCATTCACCTTTACGAAAGAAATTTTTTGATAACCAATCTGATCTGTTGTCAATTGCGATATACGGCTTTGGTATTGTGGATTTTCTTTGGTTCCTAAGTTTTTGACCATACGCGCATCAGGATCGGAAATAGATACTAGTCTATGATCCATCATACTTCCAGGTTGAAACGCATTGAAATATAAATGAAAGTAAACTTTGGATAACGATTGTCCAGAATTATTACCATATACCAAGCTCATTTTGCCATCGTATTGGTAGTTTTTTTCGTTGACATCAATATCCATTTTGTATTGAACATTCTGTTGCCAATACCCTTTACGCTGTCCAAAAACTAGCGTAGATAAGGCCATACATAGTATAAATGCGAAGTATCTCATATTAGAAGTAATAGAAAAAAATAAAATTAGGGATTTATCTCTCTTCAGAAATTAATCCCTATTATATTGTTACAAAAACAACATTAAGCTTGTAGAAATTACGCTTCTTTTCCCTTTAAAAAGTATTTTTCTTGAAATTTGAATTGCGGAGTAAGCCAATACATCAATACGACACGAGAATATCGGTAATTGAATGGTGCTAAAATAATGGATACAGCAATCGCTACTGAAAGATATAACCAAGGAGATTCTAGGTTTCCTGTCAAAATATAGGTTGCAACACAGGCAGTAACCAACTCAGCTACCACAAAGGCATAACTTACATACATCGCTACATAGAAATAGCCAGGTTCTTTTTCATATTTCAAGTTACAATGCGGACATTGTTCATGCATTTTCTTGGATTTGAAACTCAATAATGGCGCTTTGAACATATTTCCAGTGCGACATCTTGGACATTTGCCATCTACTGCACTTTTAAATTCCCCAGGTATGGTATATTTTGTAGACATAATATTGTATAATTTCTAGTTATTTATTCTTCCGAAACTCTTCTGGCGTCACACCAACTACTTTTTTAAAAAATTTCGTGAAATAAGAATTATCATTAAAATTCAAATCATAAGCTATTTCAGCTACCGAATAATCTTTGATGACCAATAATCGTTTTGCTTCCAAGATTACACGATCTCGAATAATTTCGCCTGCAGACTGACCCAACAATTCTTTGCACAAAGCATTCAAATGGTTTGGTGTAATATACAACAGCGCTGCATATTCTTTCGGTAGATGTAAGGACTTGAAATTCGCTTCGATAAGATTCAAAAAATTGCGTAATAACGTATGGTTGTACGCATTAGACTCTACCGAAAGAGAGGGTACACGTTGTTGGTTCAGTAGATTAAAAAGATACAACAGCGTACTCGTTACAAAATCCTTTTCTCCCTCAAAGTTACGAATTCGCTCCAGCAATTCGACCACCAATTCCCTATCGTTCTCTGCTACTTCAAAAACACCATCACGCACCAATCCTGAGAAAAAAGATAAAGTATTTAGATAGTCGGGACGCAAAAGTAAATTCTTAAACAAATCCTTATGAAAGTTCACCACATAGCCCTGCATCTCCCCTTCAAATTCCCATGTGTGGATTTGTCCCGGAGACATAAAGTAAATTTGCCAAGGTGCGATTTCAAACTTTTCAAAGTCAATGGTATGACTACCACTCCCTGCCGTAAATAATACGAAATGGTAAAAATTATGGCGATGTGGAAATACAAGATTCACATTACGCACCAAATAGTCCGCTAAGCCCTCAATCATAATCTCTTGATTAAGACCGTGAGAAACCACACATTGCTCTATTACAGGAACTTTTGCCATCGTATACAAAGGTACTTTGAATATACTATTAAACATGGTAGTATTATTAGAATTAATGGTACTTTTTATGGATAAGTAAATATTACCATACAATTCAGTACATATGCGGGAATTAGAATTGCTTATTTCTTCCTAACTTTAACCCATGTCGTTACACAAAGATCCAGAACTCAAAGAAGCTGTACTAAATCTTTCACCCAAAGAGAAAGACAAACTACTTGTTCGTTTGATAAGCAAGGACAAAATGCTAATGAAACAATTGCATTATCAATTGTTAGAAAACGAATACGATTTGGAAGACCGCATTAATGCGTTACGTGAAAAGTTGCAAGATCTTTTGAGTCCCAATCGTTCGGGAATAAAGAATACAGCCATGTATTCTCATTACCGTACGCTGACTGCATTACTGAGACAAGCCAGTGGTATGATTAACGAGCATGAGAAAGTGACCAAAGACAAATTCAGCGAAGCTGAATTCCGATTGCTTATCCTTCAATTAGCTTTCGAACATTATCCCATCCTTTTCCAAAAAAGCTATGTGGCTGCTTCCGATAAATTGCATCGCTACGCTGCCGCACGCCTCAAATCCACCATTAGTAAGTACGACAAACTCCATGAAGATTTACAGTTTGATCTAAAAGAATCCTATGATAAAGTGATGGAGTTTGCTGAGAAGCATCATCTACTAATACATTAATCTTCGCAGAAACGGCGAAAAGCAATCCAATTTTTTCACCGATTACACTTCCATTTTCACCGAAATTCTACCTCCGTTGGTCGAAAGGTCATTCTTCTGCCTCCAAAACCGCTATACCTTTGTCATAACAAAACACCAGAAAATCAAAAATATTACAGTTATGAAAACAAATATCAAATTATTCGCAGTAGCAGTTATCGCTTTAGTAGCAACAGTTTATACAGCAAACGCAGAGATAAAACCTTACAAAGAGTTAGATAGCAAAGAGGTCGTAATGAATTATGTAGGCGCTTCATTATTAGAAAACGCAAACTACACCAAAGAAATGTTTACAGAAGATTTTGAGTACAGCAACACGTCAAACAAAGAGAAATTCGGCAAAAAAGAATACGTAAAGCACTTAAAATCGCTTAAGAACTTAAAATATAATGCGACACAATCTTTTGAGATAATGGATCAAGTAGGCAACACCGCAGTAGGAAAAGTAATCATGAATTTCGACAATTTCACGCGCGTAGACTACATTACCTTATCCCAAACTACTGAAGGCTGGAAGATCAGTAAAGTCGTAACGACTTATCCATAATTACTGGGTAATTTTTGTTTAGTATGAAAGTCTGCAGCGTGCAGGCTTTTTTTGTTTGTATAATTCTCTCCAAATTTTGTTACAAAAGAAATGTAAATCTAGCCCAAAAACACAAATGGTCAACATTGTCCTAAATTGTCTCAAAATGATACACATTTGGCAAGATTTGGCACAGATTGTCCATTGTAGACAAACCTACCTTTTCAGCAGGTTTGTTCGGGTCATCTTCGGATCGGCTTCGGAAAAATGGCATTTTTTCCGAACAACTACCGAACAAAACCCAAATAAAGCCCTAAACTGATTTGAATTTGAGAAAAGCTGTCAGAAATGTGAGATTTGGAAATTTGGGATATTTATGTTTATTTTTAATAAACTGCGAATTCTACGCTCCGAGTAAAACATTTCGTCAAATACCTCAAGCTATAGAAATCTACAAATCCCCCTCTCCCATATTTTTACTAACTTTGGTGAAAACATTGGGACTTAAGTGAATATTCAGGAAATCTTAGCACAATACGGAAAAACAACACAAGTCACTACACTTGTAAAAGCAATTCAAAGTAAAAATCCTAAAATCCAGCTCAAAGGACTTATTGGGTCATCGGACGCGATGGTCGCTGCTTCGGCGTATCATATGCAAGAACGACCGTATGTCTTTATATTGCCGACACACGAAGATGCTTCTTACTTTTTGAGTGATTTGGAAAGCATGTTTGAAAAACAGATTTTGTTTTTCCCAGCATCTTACCGTAAAGCCTTTGATTTCACCCAACTGGATAGCGCCCATGTGTTGCAACGTGCCGAAACATTAAGCTCACTGAATCACACTTCTGGACTTCCTAAAATTGTAGTAACCTATCCTGAAGCTATTGCGGAGAAAGTTATCAATCGTCAGGACTTGGAGAAAAACACGTTACCCATCACGCAAAACA
The DNA here is from genome assembly GCF_014692495.1 of Sphingobacterium litopenaei. Lineage (GTDB taxonomy): Bacteria > Bacteroidota > Bacteroidia > Sphingobacteriales > Sphingobacteriaceae > Sphingobacterium > Sphingobacterium litopenaei. Next base: position 47,961 of record NZ_JACOIJ010000016.1, read on the forward strand.
CCAAACTCAGCATTGATTTTATCAATGAGTTCTTGTACGAATATGATTTTGAACGCGTGGATTTTGTATATGAGCCTGGGCAATTTGCAATTCGGGGAGGTATTGTCGATATTTTCTCGTTCTCCAACGACTTGCCATATCGTATAGAGTTTTTTGGTGACGAGATCGAGAGTATACGAACGTTTGACATCGAAAGTCAGCTTTCGGTTAGTAAGATACATACGGTTACCATTGTACCGAATGTTCAAGCTAAATTTTTGGCAAACAACCATATTTCTTTGCTGGAATACATCGACAGGGATTCAGTAATTTGGATCAAGGACGTACAATTCACTTTTGATATAATAAAAGAAGGCTACAAAAAAGCATCTCAACTGTGGAAGGCATTGTCTGAAGCCGATTTGAAAAGCAATCCAGATTTAGTGGATCCGCGTTTTACCTTTACGGATGACAAGAATTTCGGATCAATGATATTTGATTTTCCGAATGTAGAATTCGGAAAACAGTTCTTCTTCAATGCAGATGAGGTTATTACCTTTGATACCCATCCCCAGCCTTCTTTCAATAAGGATTTCAACTTGTTGATTCACAATTTCAAAGAAAACGAAAGCAAGAAAATAAAGAATCTGATTTTTTCGGATTCAACCAAACAGGTAGAGCGTATCTATGCTATTCTTGATGATATAGATAAGTCTGTCACATTCACACCTATTTACAAAGCATTGCGAGAAGGTTTCCGCGATGACACTATACAGTTGGCATGTTATACAGACCATCAAATCTTTGATCGATACTATAAATACAAACGTATAAAAGCATACGAGCGTTCTCAAGCTATTACCTTGAAAGAATTGCGCGACCTTAAGCCAGGGGATTATATTACGCATATTGACCACGGTGTAGGTAAATATGCAGGATTGGAAAAGGTCGATGTAAACGGTAAAACTCAAGAGATGATTCGTCTGATTTATGCAGACAATGATTTGTTGTACGTTAACATCAATTCTCTAAATCGTATTTCTAAATATTCTGGCAAGGAAGGCACTATTCCTAAAATGAATAAGTTGGGAACAGATGCGTGGGATAAGCTGAAGAAAACAACCAAGAAAAAGGTCAAAGATATTGCGCGTGACTTGATTAAACTGTACGCCTTACGTAAAGCACAAACGGGTAATGCATTTAGTCCGGACACGTACTTGCAAAAAGAATTAGAAGCTTCGTTTATTTACGAAGATACTCCAGACCAAGAAAAAGCAACCAACGATGTGAAGCGTGACATGGAATCACCACATCCGATGGATAGATTGGTCTGTGGAGATGTAGGTTTTGGTAAAACAGAAGTCGCGGTTCGCGCCGCTTTCAAAGCTGTAGCGGACAGCAAGCAAGTAGCGGTTTTAGTACCGACTACCATTTTAGCCTTACAACATTACCGCACCTTTTCCGAACGTCTGAAAGGTCTTCCTGCAAACATTGACTATATCAATCGTTTCAAGACTTCCAAACAAATCAAAGAGACCCTTAAAAAACTCGAAGAGGGTAAAATAGATATTATCATCGGGACACACCGATTAGTCAGCAAGGACGTCAAGTTTAAAGACTTAGGCCTGATGATTATCGACGAGGAACAAAAGTTCGGTGTATCGGTAAAAGAGAAATTAAAAGTAATGCGTGCCAATGTGGATTCGTTGACCTTGACCGCAACACCTATTCCACGCACGTTGCACTTCTCTCTAATGGGTGCTCGCGATTTAAGTATTATTTCGACGCCACCACCAAACAGACAACCTGTACAAACGGAATTGCATGTATTTAATGAGCAATTAATCCAAGAAGCAGTTTCGTATGAGATTGATAGAGGTGGTCAAGTCTTCTTTATTCACAATCGTGTAGCCGACTTGAAGCAATTGGGCGGCATGATTCAGAAACTCGTTCCTGGAGCACGCGTAGGTGTGGCACATGGACAGCTGGAAGGCGATGACCTAGAAGATGTAATGTTGAAGTTCATCAACCATGACTTTGATGTCTTAGTCGCAACAACGATTATCGAAGCTGGTTTGGATATACCTAACGCTAATACGATTATCATCAACCATGCCCATATGTTTGGCTTGAGTGACTTACACCAAATGCGTGGCCGTGTGGGACGTTCTAACAAGAAGGCTTTTTGTTATTTGTTGAGTCCACCAATGTCAACTTTGACACCAGAGGCTTATAAACGTCTTTCGGCGATAGAGGAGTTCTCGGAGCTTGGTTCAGGTTTCAATGTGGCGATGCGTGACTTAGATATCCGCGGTTCAGGTAACTTGTTGGGTGCTGAGCAATCCGGCTTTATTGCAGAGATTGGTTTTGAGATGTACAACAAGATTTTGGATGAAGCGGTTCAAGAGTTGAAAGATGATGAATTTGGCGATTTGTTCGCGGACGAACAGAACAGAAAATACGTTTCGTTTACACAGATAGACACGGACTTAGAAGTATTGATTCCAGACGAGTACGTAACTAATATTGGCGAACGTTACAATTTGTACAACGAGATAGCAAAATTAGAAAACGAGTCCCAGCTTCAGGCTTTTGAGAAAGAATTGGAAGACCGTTTTGGTCCTATTCCTGCCCCAGTATTTGAATTGTTTAATACGCTTCGTCTACAATGGCTAGGTAAAGAAATTGGCTTTGAAAAGATTTCTTACAAGAAACAGACCCTGAAAGGTTATTTTGTCAATAACGCTAAATCTAGCTATTACGAATCTGAACAGTTTGGTAAAGTATTGGCTTTCGTAGGAGCAAATCCTTCCATTAGCAATCTAAAAGAAGTAAAAGGACAACTCCGCTTAGCTTTAAGCAATATCACAACAATAGATTATGCTTTACATCTGTTGAAGCAGATGATTTAAAATATAACAGGAGCTTAAAAGCTCCTGTTATATTTTAAACTAAATTTCACAGTAACCTGCTTGACAAATTTTAAAGATAAAAATATTCATATACACGAGTTACGAGAATATAAATTATTACACCACCTAATGCCCCCAACAAATACTTTTTACTGTCCTTAATATTTTTATAGTTAATTATTAATAATATTCTTTTTAATCCACTTGAAACAAAGCATTCGCCATTATTAGCTTTCCTGAATCCCAAAAATTACGGAACAAAACATTGTCTGCTAAATATACTATAGAACCAGCCCCCAGAGACTCCGTCCCAAAGACTAAACCATTCTTAATTTGCTTACTCAGGTTCTGTCCCACAAAGCCACTCATTAAGGCATTTTCCTTGATATAACCAACATTCCAACCTGCCCCATCTTTAAAATATTGGTATAACGTACCATTAGTACGAAGTGTATAATATTCTTTTGCCCCATACATTAACGGATGAGTAGCATCAAAATCTACTTTATAGATAGCTCCCGCAGTATATTCTTTCAACGATTCACGCTCACGTTCCGCATAAGGTTTCAATGGATTTTCTTTGGCTCTTAGCGTCGTGTCTTGCTTCATCGGTTTCAATTTTATCCAAGGTTGAGCCGACAATTGCGAAACTGAACTTTCCAAGGCTATAACTTTTCCACCCTTACGAATCCAATTCGCAAAACTTTCCGCTTGCGTCTTATCACGCAAGAAAGTATAGGTACTACTCGGCATAATAAACGCATCTATTTCAGACCAATCAATGCGTTCCATTTCTTTCGGGTTGACTAAGACTATTGGATATTGAAGATCTTTATCAAAATAATGCCACACTTCTCCTACATTTAAGGCACGCATGCCTTCTCCCGCTAACATCAAAACTTTAGGAGCTTTTATCGTTTTCACATCAGCACTTCCAAAATCTTTTGCCCCCTCAATTATTCCAGAACTAATAGTATGCACTTTGACCGCATGTTGATCCGCTATTTCTTTTAACGATTTCTTGATATTAACAGATTTATTATTCGAAGACATAATAAGCAAAGAACCACTAGGAAAGTCTTCTCCATTCAATTTGAAAGCATGCTCTGAACGTTTAACGGTAATTTTCTTTTGAAGAAGCGCTGCAAGTGTCTTTGCTGAAGCAAAACCATCCCATTTTATGGCGTAGCCAAAGCTATCCCCAATAGTATTGCTCACTTTATCCAACTTATAAGGGATAGTAGCACCAACTTTTGTAGAGCTCGCTATCGCCGGTAATCCGTAGACATAAGGTAGGGACCAACCTGTGATATCATAAGTCAATGAATCCACCAATTTAGCTTCGGGCTCAAATAGTACACGAACTAATGCCGCCTTAGGCTGGTTTCCCGGCACGACCAAGTCTTTATCTTTTGCGTTATAAGTTGTGCTCTTTTTAGTAGCGTATTCTATACCCTTAAATGCCCCCTGTGCAGTATAATAACGAATCTTATTTTTATCCAAAAGCTCCATTAACGAACGAATCTTTGCCTCATTCGCGGGCTCGTGCTTGATGACATAACTCTGATAAGAAGCTAAGGTTCCGTCATTGGCTTGTTTATAGAATTTCTTAAACTCTTCAACTACTTTTGACGCATTTTGCGATACGACTTCCACTAAATTCATTCCCGAAGCATGATGCTGAATTGCTCTATCCACTAGCGTAAGGGTATCCTTTTGGTCAGTGTATACTCCTAGACCCGCCGAACTATTTCCAGCCTTTTCATACGTCATTCCGATAGAACCCGAATAAATAGGATAGGTATCACCATACGATGGATAAAATAAATCGAAACGTTCTTTGGTAAAGTACAACCAACCTTGTTGGTCAAAGTATTTTGCATTGTGCTTACCAATTGTTCCTTGAAATTCACGTTGCCATGGTGTAATGACCTCATGTAAAGGCTCTGCCGCTGGCGGAAAATAATATGGGGCATTAATACCCATTTCATGAAAATCAATATGAATATGCGGTAACCACTCATTATAAATCTTAATTCTTTGTTGACTTTCACTTTGCGTCTGCCATGCCCAATCACGATTCAAGTCAAAATAATAATGATTTACACGACCTCCTGGCCACGGCTCACTGTGTTCTCTAGCATACAAATCGGGATTATATGTCACTCCTATGATTCCGTTCTGCCAATTGTTATAACGCTCTGTTCCGTCAGGATTCAAGCAAGGATCAATTATTATCAGAGTATTTTCTAACTGTGCCTTAGTCGCAGTATTATTGGGATTCACTAATTGATATAATGTCATCATCGAAGACTCCATGGAAGATGTCTCATTCCCATGTACATTATTACTCATCCAAACAATTGCAGGCATATCCACAAGTTCTGCATTGCCTGTTTCTTCTCCAGCAAGCTGTAAGTTATTTTTACGAATCGCTTCCAGTCTAACTATGTTTTTGGAAGATGATACAAAAAACACATACATAGGTCTGCCTTCTACTGATTCCCCATATTGTTGATATTTTACTTGTTGGGGAACTTGCTCTGCAACATATTTATAATATTCTAGGACTTTCCAGTGTGGGGTAATCTTCGTTCCAATTTTTCTTCCAAGATATTCTTCTGGCGATTTAATTTGCGCCCAAGATGTAGTAAAAAGACAAATTGCTAAGGCTAAGGTTAGTATATTTTTCATATCAGAATTAAGATATGTGCAATATATAAATAATTATTTTATAATTTTTAATGCTGCTATAGGTGAAAATACTCTATCAAATTCATAGATATTTTATTAGCTTTGGGGAAAGACCTATACGAAATGAGACAAACAGAAACTAACTTAATACATACGGGCGAAGAATTTAATAAAACCAAAGCTGTAGTCACTCCAATATATCAAACATCCACTTATTTTGCTGACGAAAATTTAGATGAGTATATAGCCGCAGCCACAGAACCAAAACATCCAGAATTTTATCATAGACACGGTAATCCAACAAACAGTCAGGTAGCTGCGATTATTGCCAAACTCGAAAAAACAGAAGATGCACTTGTGCTTGCTACAGGCATGGCAGCCATTAGTACAGCTATTTTAGCGGTTGTAAAAGCGGGGGATCATATTCTAGCACAAAATGCACACTACTCTGGAGCAACGCTTTTCTTAAAAGAGTTTCTTTCGGAATATGGTATAACGGTAACACATGTGGATCAAACAAACAATCAAGCTTTTGCGGAGGCTATCCAGCCGAACACCAAGCTTATTTATATTGAGACACCTTCTAATCCAAACTTAGATATTACAGATTTAGAATTTGTTGGTCAGTTGGGTAAAGAAAAGGGAATCTTAACGATGGTAGATAATACCTTTGCCTCTCCCATCAATCAAGTGCCAGCAGAGTTTGGCATAGACGTAATACTGCACAGTGCGACTAAATATTTGGGTGGACATTCGGATTTGACAGCGGGAGTTATTTGCGGAAGCAAAGAATACATTCAAAAAGTATGGAGACGCTCCATCACTTTAGGCGCAAGTTTGAGTCCTTTTGATTCCTGGCTATTATTGAGAGGTTTGAAAACCTTGTCACTTCGCGTCAATCAGATAAATTCTAATGCTTTGGCTTTGGCCCAATGGCTTGAAGAAAATCCTGCAATAAAAAAGGTTTCCTACACAGGCTTGCCTTCGCACCCCCAACACGAATTGGCGAAGAAACAACTAAAAGGCCACACAGGAATGCTGTGTATTGAGGTTGCTGGGAAAGACGAAGCTGACGAATATAAAAATGCGCAGACCATCTTGAGTCATTTACAACTCTTTGCTAATGCAGCCAGCTTGGGAGGAGTAGAATCATTAGTTGTGCATCCTGCAAGTATGTGGGGTTCGCATCATTCTTCGACGCAAAAGAAGGTTTCGGGAATTACACGAGGCATGTTACGTATTTCGGTAGGTATTGAACATATTGATGACATTATAGCCGATTGGGAACAAGCTATAGCTAAGATATAAAAGCAACAAAGCCTTTAGATTTTTCTAAAGGCTTTGTTTGTCTAGTATTATTTTCTGAAAACTAATTTAAAATCTCAGCTAATTTATCTTCTAAGGCTTGTCCTCTCAAATTAGAGGCTACAATTTTACCATCTTTATCCAATAAGAAGTTTTGAGGAATACCGCGCACAGAATATAATTTTACTACATCTGACTGCCATCCTTTTAAATCCGAGACGTGTGCCCATTGCCCTAATTGGTCATCTTCAATAGCTTTAACCCAAGCCTCTTTTTTACCAGGATTGTCTAATGATACACCTAGAATAGTAAAACCTTTATCTTTGAATTTGTTGTAAGCAGCTACAACATGTGGATTTTCCTGACGACAAGGACCACACCATGAAGCCCAAAAATCTAACAAAACATATTGACCTCTCAACGACGATAAAGCAATCTCTTTACCATCTGGATTTGGCAAGGTAAAATCAGGAGCTACTGCACCAATTGCTACACTACGAAGGTTGTTAATTTTCTCTGCAATTGCTTTACCTTTCGGACTATTTTGCAAATCAGCTGGAAAACCTTTTAAGTACCCCTCATATTCTATAACATTTTCAGCACTTAAACCTTGATCAATTATGTTTAGAGCGATATAACTTTTAGAGCTTTTTACATAATCCTTTTCAATCTCTTCCATTTTGTCATATAAAGGCATTATTTTATCACGCAAACCATTTACAAAGTTTTCGTCTTTTTTCTGCTCTTCAGTCGCTTGTTCGAATTCTTTATTAACCGCTGCAATTGCTTTTTCAGTTTCTTGCTTTAAGGCTTTAAATTTTACATATTCCTCATTAACAGAATTTCCCGATAACTTTGCAGTTTTGATAGTCTCACCTTCAAGATTAATAACACCTTTCGAAAGGTAAACGGTTCCATAATCCGGAGATCTTAATTCTCTAAGACTCTTTCCTTCAGGAGAAAGAATTACGTAAGCTTCTACGGGAGAAGCTACAGACCCATTAAGCGTGAATTGTCCATTTTTTACTTCTGCAGAATCTAATTTTCTAGCAGAACCATCTACATATTGTAGATAAACTTTAGCAGGTGCATTATGTGTTCCTATCTTTCCTTTTAGGGTATAATCTTCCTGAGCAAATGCGAATGCTGGAATACCAGCAAGTAATGCGAATAAAATATTTTTCATTTTTTAATTAGAATACGTTCTAAAAATCTGTTTAATAACCAAATATATACTTTTAAAATAAAAATTAAATTAGTGTATCAACAATTTTAACAACTGTTAACTTTTACACTACCACCGACCGCTAGCGCCACCACCGCCAAAGCCTCCTCCTCCGAAACCTCCAAAGCCACCGCCCGAGCTTCCGCCGCCAAAACCTCCGCCGAAGCCACCAAATCCACCACCACTACTTCTTTTAGAGCCACCGCCCATACCATTTAGTAGCATCCACCAGAATAAATCATTAGAACCCTTTCCATCAATCATCTTGCCTCCACGATTATTACCGCCACCTCCTTTGGATATTAAAGCAAAAATGATAACGATAATAATGATAACCATTATACCGCTAATTCCTCCACCTTCATTAGATGCAGAATCCTTTCTTGTTTTCTCTTTGTATTCTCCTTTGGTATAAGAAATAATAGAATTCGTCGCATTATCCAATCCTTTAAAATAATTTCCTAAGCGGAAGGCTGGTTTAATGTCGTTTTCGATAATACGATACGCAATAGCATCAGGCAAAGCTCCTTCTACACCATATCCTGTCTGAATGGTTACGGCACGATCGCCAATAGCAGCCAGTAACATTACGCCGTTATTATATTTCGCTTGTCCCACGCCCCATTTTTGAGCTAATCGAACAGCATAATCTGCAACGTCATACCCATCAGTGCTATTCACTAATACCACGGCTATTTGCGTAGACGTCGTATCATTAAAAGCTACTAACTTACGCTCCAAAGCATCCTTTTCTGTCGGAGACAAAGAATTGGTATAATCTGTAACAATAGTTCGTGATACTTCGGGCAAATCCTGCGCTTGTACACTTCCCAAAATACAAACGCTTAACACTAATGCTAGGATTAAATGGTAATAGAACTTTATTTTCGAAATTGTAAGCATATCTAAATATTAGTTACCAAAGTGTATTTCATTAGGTAATTCGTTAATGTCATCTTCTTGACGGGGGAAATAATGATGAAGTTGTTCTCCTGCATCATGTATCCCAACGACTAGTCCCGAAGCATAGTTTCCCTGTCTAAAATAAGCAAGCATCTTCTCTTTAGTAGTCTCCCAAAAATTTTCCGGCACAACTGAGTTAATTCCTGCATCACCGATTATGGCAAACTGATGATCCGCGACAGCCAGATAAAGCAATACGCCATTGCGAAGTTTAGTCTTGTGCATTTCGAGCTCTTCAAAATATTTTTTTGCTTTATCAAAAGCTTCAATACCTTCCCCTACTACATTTTCCACCACGACACGAATTTCACCAGAGGTCATGTTTTCGGCGACACTTACAGCGTGCACTACACGCTCTTGCTCTTCTTCATTTAAAATAGCCATCTTAGCTTATAAATTAAAAAAGATGAATACAGTCACCGAAGCTGCTGCTATATTCATCTTTATGTGTTATGTATTAAGGATAGAATATTCTAGAAAGAAACTTCAGGTGCTTTATCTGAACCAGCTGCTGCCTGGAAAGTTCCTTTAGCTTTGAATCCAAAAATTCCCGCCATAATGTTATTCGGGAAGCTACGAACTGTAGTATTATAATCCTGAACAGCTTCGTTGTATGCTCTACGCTCTACCGAAATACGGTTTTCTGTACCTTCTAACTGCGCTTGTAATTCTTGGAAATTAGAATTTGCTTTCAAATCTGGATAAGCTTCTACACTAACTAACAAACGTCCGATAGACTGAGAAAGCGCATCTTGAGATTGTTGGAATTTAGCAATTGCTTCTTCTGACAAGTCGTCAGGATTTACCGTCACAGAAGTCGCTTTAGCACGCGCTTCCACTACAGCAGTCAATGTTCCCTGTTCATGTTGCGCAGCGCCTTTTACTGTAGATACTAAATTCGGGATTAAATCAGCACGTCTTTGGTATGCGTTTTCTACCTGAGCCCATTTACCTTTTACATTTTCATCCTTAGAAACCATAGTATTGTAACCACAAGAGCTAAATGAAAGTGCTGTAAATAAACCAACTAAGACAAATAATAATCTTTTCATGTGTAATAAATTCAAATCTGTTTCACTAAAAATACAAATTACTTTTTAAATATTATGAATATCCCTTTCAAAGGCAATACCAAAATCGTGTAAAAACAAAGCCTGTGCCTAAAATTTTGTAACTTTGCAACAGTTTTGGGATAAATACCCAATGAAATAATTTATGCAACAAGAAATCGAATTGGCCATTGGTCCTGACCATATCTACAATGAGGACTATATCATCCAACAAGGCGTTCACAAACTCAAAATTTCGCGAAACAAAGTCAAAGGAATCTATGTCCGAAAACGCTCTATTGATGCGCGTAGCAGACAGGTAGTTTACAGAATACGTGTAGTATTTTATATCGACGAAGAGCCACAAGTGGAAACTTTTACCTCAGAATTGAAGTCCGTAAAAGACGCTAAATCTGTTATTATCATTGGCGCTGGACCAGCAGGATTATTTGCAGCTTATCGCTGTCTGGAACGAGGTCTTAAACCTATCGTCTTAGAACGCGGTAAGGCTGTGCGTGATCGTCGTCGAGACTTAGCAAAAATAAACCGAGAAGGTATCGTAAACCCTGAATCGAACTATTGTTATGGTGAAGGTGGCGCAGGAACTTACTCGGATGGAAAACTATATACTCGTTCCAATAAACGTGGAGATGTACAAAAAGTCTTATCCATTTTTGTAGAGAATGGAGCGGATGAAGATATTCTCATCGATGCAAGACCGCATATCGGCACAAACAAATTACCGCACATAATCGAAGGAATGCGTAATCGTATCTTGGAAATGGGTGGTGAGGTCCATTTCGGCACCAAAGTAATCGATATTATCGAACAATTTGGTCAAGTGAAATCCGTAATGACTGCTGATGGTAAATCCTTCGAGGCTGATCATGTAATCCTAGCAACAGGACACTCCGCAAGAGACATCTTTGAATTATTCCGTCATAAAAATTGGTTATTAGAAGCCAAACCATTTGCATTAGGTGTACGTATCGAACATCCACAGGAAATTATCGACCAAGCTCAATATCACTGCAGTACACGTCATGAAAACTTACCGCCAGCTTATTATAGCCTGGTAGAGCAAGTAAATGATCGGGGTGTATTCTCTTTCTGTATGTGTCCTGGAGGTATTATTGCTCCATGTGCCACAGATCATGATGAAATCGTAGTAAATGGTTGGTCTCCTTCCAAAAGAAATAACCCGCACGCCAATTCTGGAACCGTAATTCAGATCAATCTGGAAGATGTACCCAATGCCGCAACGGATCCTTTTGCCTTATTAGAATTCCAACGTAAAATTGAACAGCAAGCATTTCAGCTTGGAGGTGGCAATTTAGTCGCTCCTGCACAACGTATGGTGGATTTTGTAGAGAACCGTGTTTCTAGAAATTTGCCGGAAAACTCTTACAAGCCAGGAACGAGATCTGTAGATTTAAAGGAAGTATTGCCAAACTTTGTACATCAAGCGCTACGTGGTGCATTGCCTATTTTTGGAAAGAAAATGAAGGGTTATTATACGAATGAAGCTATTTTAGTTGGAGTAGAATCACGCACATCATCTCCAGTTCGTATTCCACGTGATAAGGACTCCTTGCAACATCCACAAATCAAAGGTTTATACCCGTGTGCTGAAGGTGCTGGATATGCTGGTGGTATCGTTTCTGCAGCTATTGACGGTATTAATTGTGTGGATGCTATAAAAATTTAAGTCGCTAAAAATTAAGTGAATTAGAGTTTTTTGATATAATTTTTAAAATTAGGACTTGACAAAACCTAAAAAAGCCTTATTTTTGTATCACAAAACCAAGCGAAAGTAGCTCAGTTGGTAGAGCACAACCTTGCCAAGGTTGGGGTCGCGAGTTCGAATCTCGTCTTTCGCTCTAAAAAGCTTCTCAAATTTGAGAAGCTTTTTTTATTTCTCTTCCTCTGATGATAATTCTATTTTTCTGTTCTTCCCTAAATTCATTACCGCAGGTGTAACAAAGGATAATAATCCAACAAAACACATGGCTGAACCACCAATGATAAAAGCATTGACCACACCGATTTCGTCTGCTATCCAACCTGTAAAAAGCAAACCAATAACACTTGGAATAATAGCAAAGCTAAAATACATGGAGAAAACACGACCTAAAAATTCAGGTTTGATTTCTTCTTGAATAATCGTCATAAATGAGGCATTAAAGAAAGACATTCCAATTCCACCCAGTGTCGTAATAGCCACAAATACCCAAAACAAATCACCACTTATCCATCCTGAAAAAACAAAAGTTACCCCTAAGAAGATATGCATGGCATTGACCAAGATTACTTTTGACACAGAACCTTTCCATGCGCTCAATATTCCACCACCAACTAACATACCAGCACCCCACATTACTTCGATGATGCTCATCTCCCATTTGCCCCCTGCAAAATGTTCAATTGTCAATAATGGATACATAATGGCAACAGGCATCACAAAAAATGTTGTAAGCATAGCATAAACGAAAAGGAGATACAGCCCCTTATTCTTATGGATCTCCCCAAAACCTAATTTAAGATCCATTAATACAGTAGAAATATTATTTTCTGCAGTTGGTTGCGCATTTAATTTTGGAATAACCACAAACATCAAAGAAACTATAGCTAGCATGGCACCTATAACATCTAAATACAACACTTTAGAAATGGGCATATACGTAATAGCTAAAGTACCTACAGCAGGACCAGCTATCATACTGACAGATTGCAACATCTGATTAATGCCCGAAACTTTTAATAACTTTTCTTCAGGAACAATCAAAGGAGCAATTGCCTGCATGGCTGGCGTATGAAAAGCTTGCCCTAACGAACGACAAACAAGCAGTGCATATACAAAAGCTAAATTCGCCTCCCCTTCTACAAAGGCAAATGACATCATGAAAGTACACAATGCAATAAAAGCATCTGCGTAAATCATAACCTTTTTTCGATCCCAACGATCAATATATACTCCCGCGAATGGTCCTATAATTGCTTGTGGTAATAAGCCAGCAATACCAGCAAACGCCAATACTTCCGCCGATTTATAATGTAAACTCAAATATATGATTACTGCAAAATTTACTGCCGAGCTCGTTAATAAGGAGACAAATTGCCCTATCCAGATGTATATATATGTTTTGAACCAAGATTCTTTAGGCATAATAGATTATATTTTTCCAAATATAATACAGAAGAGTTTAATAGATCATTAGCCGTTGAATAATTAGTCTTTTCTTGCCTGAGATAAGAAATTAGAAAACGTAAAATTTAACTTCAAAACATTATATTTACATAAAATGAACTAAAAAATAACTCTTAGTATGAAAAGAATATTGCTTACTACACTAATTCTAATGTTAAATTATCTTTCATATGGACAATTATCATTTACTACCTTATATACTAAAGAGGGTAAAGAGACTAAAAATATAGAAGAAGCCTACTATTATAGAGAGCTTTCATTATTGGAAAACACGCAAGTACGCGTCATAGAGAAGTATATTCAACCTAATAAAACTAAACTTCTAGGCACATTCCCCAGCTTTAAGGAGAAGAAATTTATAGGAGAAAAGCTTGAGGCTTATGAAAATGGTAAAATAAAATATAAAGAGCTTTATAGCAATGATGGGGTCTTAATTGATACGGCTTATTATTACCACCCAAACGGAAAACTTAAGATTGCCTATAAATATCCTTATACCATTGAGAAAAACTCGACTAAAGTAACAGACACCTTAATTTTAGTGTACCATGATTCATTAGGAAATAGACATCTATTTAATGGTAATGGGTATGCCGAAATAGAATATCGAAATTCGACAGTTGAAAAAGGAAATTACAAAGAGCACCAGCGTATCGGAAATTGGACAGGCTCATTCATGGATGGAAAATATACCTTTGAAGAAAGCTACGACAACGGAAAACTTATTTCTGGAATTACTAAAGATTCTACAAATAAAGAATACGCTTATGATCAAAAAAACTTTATGATTCAGCCAGCCTACCCTGGGGATATAATTGCGATAAGAAAATTTATAGCATCCAATTATAGTTACCCGCGAGAAGCAATACAAAATAAAGTAAAAGGAACAGTAAGAGTTTCATTTGTGGTGGATACCGTTGGAAATATGGTAGAAATGAAGGTGGACGAGGATTTGGGATTTGGTACAGGAGAAGCCGCCATTAAAGTGTTGAAAAAAGCTAAAAAATGGACACCAGGCTATATGAGAGGTGTTTCAGTTCGTGTAGCCTACTCATTGCCTATTAGACTAGATATGTCTGGCAGTTAAAGGCAAAAAAAACCGTCTAAGAATCGCTTCCTAGACGGTTTTTAAAAATATAAAACTACACTACTAATTATTTTCTTTCTAGTCCTTTTGCTACTAAATCTTCCACATAATTTCTTATGGCTTCATTAGAGAAACGTGAAGTCACATCAAAAGCAAAAGCGTGTACCAGTAAAATACGTGCAGATTCTTCGCCGATACCTCTTGCTCTTAAGTAGAACAAAGCATCATCATCGAATTGTCCCATTGTACAACCGTGAGAACATTTCACATCATCCGCAAAGATTTCCAACTGTGGCTTAGTGTACACTGTAGACTTGTCGCCAATCAACATATTGTTGTTTTGTTGGAAAGCATTTGTTTTTTGCGCATCCAAACGAACGAAAATTTTACCATTGAATACTGCAGTTGATTCATCTTGAGGAATGTTTTTGTACCATTCATAAGATTCACAGTGAGGTTTCAAATGGTCTACAATGGTATGGTTATCTACCAATTGTTTATCTGCTAACAAATTGATACCGTACAAATGTGATTCTACATTCTCTGCATCCAAACGCACATTGATATTATTACGTATAAAGGTAGCACCAGGGAAATTACAGTTGTAATTATTGTACAAGCTGTATTTCGTTTGATATACTTCTGTATGGTTGATGTAATTACTTACCGAATCCGCTACTTGAAGATAATAGTGTTGAACTTTCGCATTCTCATCTACTACAATCTCTGTTACTTTATTGTGTAAGTTTTTCGCTGTATTTTCTAAAGTGATAAAAGATTCAACGATTTCAACTTCCGCGTTAGCTTCTACGACGAATAAGTTTCTTGTTTGGGAGAAAAATTCTTCACCACCAGTCGCTACGTGAATGATATGCAATGGTTTAGAAACTACTTTATTTTTACCAACTGATAAATAAATACCCGAAGTGTATAAAGCCGTATTCAATGCGACCAAAGCATTATCAGTTTTATCCGCGTATTGTGCGAAGTGTTTTTGGAAATTAGCTTCTTCTACAGCTTCCTCGATTGGTTTTACTGTAACACCAACTTCATCTTCTAAAGAAGAAAAAGCCAATACATATTGACCGTTAATCAATACGATACGGTGTGCATCCAATTCTGGAATATCCGCTTTGCTTAAATCCAAATTAGCCACATCCACATCTTCATTCAACAAATATGTTTTGTTGACTAAAGAATGAATGTTTGTATATTTCCATTCCTCATTCTTAACAGTTGGAAAACCTTCTTTTTCAAATTTTACGAAAGCTTCTTGACGAATAGCTTTTAATGAAGCAGGTTCGTTCGTAGCTTCTAATTCTTGAAAAGTAGAAGTTAACTGTTCGAATAAAGAGTTTACTACTGTTGTACTCATGTTATTTGTTATCAATCCGCTCATGACCTTATTATTTTATCGAAGACCGATTAGATTAGGCATTTTGCGTATCTAAGTCTTTCAACCAATCGTATCCTTTTTCTTCTAACTCAAGCGCCAATTCTTTTGGTCCTGTTTTTACAATACGACCATTGTGCAATACGTGTACGAAGTCAGGAACGATATAATCCAATAAACGTTGGTAGTGGGTGATTACTACAAAAGCATTATCTTTCGAACGCAATTGGTTCACACCATTTGCTACGATACGCAATGCATCGATATCCAAACCAGAGTCAGTCTCATCCAAAATAGCTAACTTCGGATTCAACATCGCCAATTGGAAGATTTCGTTACGTTTTTTCTCACCACCGGAGAAACCTTCGTTTAATGAACGATTAGCCAAATTAGCAGAGAATTCTACTAATTTTTGTTTCTCTTTTACCATGGCTAAGAATTCTTTTGCTTCTAATGGAGGAAGACCTTTATATTCACGGATATCACCTACTGCAGTTTTCAAGAAATTGATGTTTGACACACCTGGAATTTCTACTGGGTATTGGAAAGCTAAAAACAAACCTTCACGTGCACGATCTTCTGGAGATAAATCCAATAAATCTACACCATCCAATGTCACTTCACCACCAGTCACTTCGTAAGAATCACGACCTGCTAACACGTTACCTAAGGTACTTTTACCCGCACCATTAGGTCCCATAATCGCGTGCACTTCACCCGCTTTAACCTCTAAGTTTAATCCTTTTAATATTTGTTTGTCTTCAACAGACGCTTGCAAATTCTTTATTGATAACATTTCTTTTTTAGTATTGAGTATTGAGATGTGAGTATTGAGATTCTATCCTGCTCACATTTTCAAATTATCTAATTTTCAAATTCTCCTATCCTACTGATCCTTCTAACGAGATTGCCAATAATTTTTGAGCTTCAACAGCGAATTCCATTGGCAATTGGTTAAGCACCTCTTTCGCGTAACCATTAACGATTAACCCTACAGCTTTTTCTGAATCGATACCACGTTGATTCAAGTAAAATACTTGATCTTCACCGATTTTCGACGTAGTAGCTTCGTGCTCTAATTTTGCTGTTTTATTTTTGTTCTCTATATATGGGAATGTGTGAGCTCCACAACGGTCACCAATTAGTAAAGAGTCACATTGTGTGAAGTTACGTGAGTTGTCCGCATTAGGGCCAATTTTCACTAAACCTCTGTAACTATTGTGACTATTTCCAGCAGAAATACCTTTGGAAACAATCTTAGATTTTGTGTTTTTACCTAGATGCACCATTTTCGTACCAGTATCCGCCAACTGTTTGTTACGCGTCATTGCTACAGAATAGAACTCCCCAACAGAGTTGTCACCTTTCAAGATCACACCAGGATATTTCCAAGTAATCGCTGAACCAGTTTCTACCTGTGTCCAAGAGATTTTAGAGTTATCACCTTTACAGATACCACGTTTCGTTACGAAGTTGTAGATACCACCTTTACCATCTTTGTCTCCAGGATACCAGTTTTGAACAGTAGAATATTTGATTTCAGCATCTTTTTGTGCCACTAATTCTACAACCGCAGCATGCAATTGATTTTCATCACGCATAGGCGCTGTACATCCCTCTAAGTAAGAAACGTAAGAACCTTCGTCTGCGATAATCAATGTACGTTCAAACTGACCTGTATTTTGTGCATTGATACGGAAGTATGTAGACAATTCCATAGGACAGTGTACGCCTTTTGGAATATATACGAATGAACCATCCGAGAACACTGCAGAGTTCAATGCCGCATAGATATTATCCGTTTGCGGAACCACAGAACCTAAATATTCTCTTACCAATTCAGGATGCTCTTGTACTGCCTCACCGAATGAACAGAAAATAACACCTTTCTCTTTTAATTTCTCACGGAAAGTAGTTTTTACAGACACTGAGTCAAACACCGCATCCACCGCTACTACTCCAGCTAAGATTTTTTGTTCATCTAATGGAATACCCAACTTCTCAAATGTTGCCAATAATTCTGGATCTACTTCATCCATGCTTTCCAATTGCTTTTTAGGTTTTGGTGCAGCATAGTATGATAAATCTTGAAAATCCACTTCAGGATTATCAAAGTTTTGCCATTTCGGCATATCCATAGAAAGGAAGTGACGGAAAGCTTTTAATCTCCATTCCAACAACCATTCTGGCTCATTTTTTTTAGCAGATATTAGGCGAATTGTGTCTTCGTTCAATCCTTTGGGAGCAATATCCATCTCAATATCAGTCGTAAAACCGTATTTATATTCTTCTTGCTCCAGCTCTTTCAGTAATTCGTCGTCTTTGGTACTCATATTTAATGCTTCCCTTTTTACAAGTCAAACCATTATAGCTGACCTTTTTGGGACTACAAAGTTACGATATAAATACCAATAATATAGTATCTTTTGCCATCCTAAAGGCATAATTTGAGCAATTTTATGACAAAAGTCACTTCTTTCTGTGTTCAAGACGATTTTCCCCCTTTTTTTTGACAAAAAAAATGATTAACTATCAACAAAAACTATACATAAATGATTTATAAATAAATTTTAACTATGATGAAGGCGATTAGATTTATTTTCAATAGCATTGTAGATTTGTGGTTTCTTCCTCTCTATAAGAAAAGATAAACTTCTCTTTCCTAACAAAATTTTTCAAACAGCGGATTATACAGTTATTATTGTTGCCCAAAAAGATATATTATTGTACTTTATTTTTTATATTTACATTTCGAAGAAAGATATACCATGTCCTACCAACTTGACAAACTTGACTTAAAGATATTGCGCCTATTACAAGAAAATGGACGTATCACGAATTTGCAGCTTGCTACAAACATCGGTCTTTCACCCGCCCCTACATTGGAGCGTGTGCGCAAGTTAGAAAACTCAGGTTTTATCAAAAGTTACCATGCTTTTGTGGATGAGGAAAAATTAGGTTTAGGAATAAAATCCTTCATCCAGATTTCATTGGACTTCCATACGCATAACGCGATTCCAGAATTCGTGGAGGCTGTAAAAGCGATTCCAGAAGTAACAGAGTGTCACCATGTGACTGGTAATTGTGACTTTATTCTCAAAGTATACGTTAAAGATATCAAAGCGTATGAGGCAGTAATCATGGAGAAGATTTCAAAAATTCCTTTTGTAAAGACTTTCCAAACGATGATGATTATGTCCACTTCGAAAAAAGAACCAATAGTACCGTTAGAATATTAGATGAATACTGATTATCGAGACTTTGCAATTATCTTGACGTGGCCAGATGCTACCATTCGCGGCGATGAAAAATGGATGATGTTTTTCAAAAAGATAGGCTTGGTCAAGAATCTAAATTTCAAAGTAGGACACACCGGTATCGTCATTATAAATTCTCAAAACGGAGAAATGCTATTTTACGATTTTGGTCGTTATATTGCTCCTAGAGGCTATGGAAGAGCTCGTTCCAAATTTTCGGACCCATTATTGGAGATTGCATTGACTGCTCATATTCAAGATAATAACATCACTAATATTGAAGAAATAATTTGTCATTTCGAAGAGCTAAAACCAGCAATGTACGGTGATGGCAAATTGTTTTATTCTATCGTAAAAGGCATAAATTTCGAAAAAGCCAAAGCTTACGGTGATGAATGTGTGTTGCAAGGCACCTATCCTTATGGAGCAGTAGCTAAAAACAATAACAATTGTTCGCGTTTTATTACACGAATGCTCATGAAATCTTCGCCTAAATATCATTTTTGGCATTATCTAAATCTTCCTGAGACCATTAAAAGTAGCCCCGTTAGTAACTTGATAAACGCAGTTGAAGATCGAATCATTTATTCTTACACTCCTGATGAAGGCATTAAGAGTTTTAAGATGAATAGATTTCAGTCCTTTTGGTTTTTGGTAAAACAATTAGGAGACAATATTTCCCATCGGAAATCGGCTTTGTTTCCTAATGATTTGATAATTGGCGGAATGAGTTATAGATCAAAGCCTATTACCCTTCCGAAAGATGCTATGTATTTGGGTGGTGTCGGTGATGGAGCTTGGTTTACGGTTACGCCAACCGAAATCATAAACGAATTTATTGTAAAGCGTTTTACCTCCGCTGGAAAATTAGAATATGTCGTTCGTGGAGAAGCGGCTGAAATTGTAGACTTACAATATCCTTACAAGATTACTTACGACAGCCATCTATTAGTAACGCATATCGAACAAAACGGCAGAAAGATCCGTATCAACCACATCGAAAGATTGGAAAATGATAAATACGATTTCGAAAATATAAAAGAGCGTTACGCATAAAACTTTTCCGTCAATTCTACCTACAGGAAGAAATCCAAGCATTAAAATTCTAGATTTTTAGGACTATAGTTCATTCACTCGAATTGGCGTTGTATATTGCCTTACAATTTCCAATCTATTGGTTGCCTACCATTTGCAGATAAATAAGCATTCACCTGAGAAAAATGTTTTGAACCAAAGAAACCACGATATACCGACAAGGGTGAAGGATGCACTGCTTTTAGGATTAAATGTTTTTTGTTATCGACAAGAGCCGATTTCTTCTGTGCATACGATCCCCACAGCAAGAAAACGACATTTTCCAATTCGAAAGAAATTTTTTCAATTACCTGATCTGTAAAAGTTTCCCAACCTTGCTTTTGATGAGAAGCAGCTTGGTGAGCACGCACGGTCAGCGTAGCATTGAGCAATAATACACCTTGCTTAGCCCACTTGGTTAAATCTCCAGAATTTGGAATCTGAAAGCCATCTATATCAGTTGTTAGTTCTGCAAAAATATTTTTCAAGGAAGGAGGAAAAGGTATTCCTGATGGAACCGAGAACGAAAGCCCATGAGCCTGACCCACATTATGATACGGATCTTGACCTAAAATCACAACTTTCACATCCTGCAACGGTGTAAGTCGAAAGGCATTAAAGACCAAATCTTTAGGTGGATAAATCTCATATTGTTGTCTTTCCTGCTGTACAAAGGCAGATAATTTCTTCATATAATCCTGTTGCATTAAAGGCTTTAAAATGGGAGCCCAACTTTCGTCGTACAATTTTTCCATACAACAAAAGTACATTTTTTCGCACCTAAACATAACAACAAGTTTGGATAACTACTTAAATTAATGGATATTTGCGTTTTAGAAACTACAACAAGAAGAGATGTCAAATTTAGTGCGTATTATTATTAGCTGTTTACTTCTAGTAGGTACAGTAGTATTATTTTGGTTTGGATTTTGGGGCTGGGGTATTTTAGGTATTTTGGTTACTATTTTAGCATGGGTGACAGTTTTCTTTCACGAATATATGCTTCTTGCACAATGGTTTTTCCGCAAGCAAGATGTTGCTAATGCGGAGAAATGGTTAGGCAAAATCACCAATTACGAGAAACAACTTATTCCTGCTCAACATGGATATTATCATTTGCTATTAGGTCTTTTGGAATCTCAACGGGCACCTTTGCAATCGGAGAAATTCTTTAAGAAAGCACTTTCGTTAGGACTTCATATGGATCATAATGTAGCTTTAGCCAAATTGAGCTTAGCAGGTGTAATGATGGCAAAACGAAATAAACGTGAAGCTGAGAAATACTTACAAGAAGCTAAACGTGCGGACAAAAACAAATTGCTAGCGGATCAAATCAAAATGATGAAAGATCAAATGGCATTGATGGACAAACAGCAATTCCGTTATTCAAGATAAAACAAAAATGCCTCGATAATCTCGAGGCATTTTTGTTATAAATCGATTGTATATTCTAAAATTTTTCCTTGTTCTTCGAAATCTTCAATCGCCAATTTTAATTGCTTCGGTTTTCCCCATTGCTTCTTCCAGCCTCCTGTTTTTATGGTTAGCACAACAGGTTCATTTCGAGTAAGCAGATAATGCAAGTAGTTCTGACGATCATCAATATGTACTCGCACTTTTCCCATTTGCATGGAATGATACCAAAGAGGCTTCTCACTTCCATTTACCAAACCAGTAGAAAAAGTATTTAGTTTGAATTCACGAGGGTTCTTCAAGTAAGATTGAAGATACAGCTCCACTGTTGCTGTATCACCTTTAGTCGAAAGCTGTACATTCTTTGTCCAAACCTCTATTTCGTTGATATCTACAGAATTTCTTTCTGGCTTCTCCTGAGAAAAGACAACATCACAAGCCAGCACCACAAATAAAAATGATAAAAAGACTCTTTTCATCTGAAATTAACGTAATCTATCTGCAGACTTGATTAATTTTTCATCCTTGCGAATACCACCAATAGCCATAGCTAAAAAGATGATCGAAACGGGCAACAAGAAAAATCCTACACCTATATTATTCGCACCGAAACTTTGAGATATTAAATCCAAAGTAGCAACGGACGAGAAGTACATCCAAACCCCTAAAAGTGCAATTAAAGCAATAGATACATAGATTAATTTAATCTGAAGCTTTCTATTTTTGAATTGAAAAATAGTAATCAATGGCACTAAAGCAACTACTATGCTCGCAATTGTTTGTAAAATAAAACTACTTTGTTTTACCGATTCATTATTTACGGCAGAATATTCGCCAGTCACAAATAACTTTTTCCCTAATCCCACTAAATCCGTATAGTTTAGGTAAGGGAACATAAATAATCCTAAAATCACTACTGTTGCTAACAACAACCAAATCGTTTGAATGCGTTGAATCATATCTGTTTTTAAATCTTATGACAATACTACAAATATAGTATAAACCACAGAAATATGACTTTGTTCTATCACATCAGTGGTACTATTTTTTTTACCTTTGTTGTGTGAATAACATAAAAAGATTTTTTTTAGAGATTGCCTATGACGGAACAGCCTACCATGGATGGCAAATTCAGCCCAACGCTATTTCTGTACAAGAAATATTAAACCACGCATTACACACTTTTTTGCGCGAAGAAATAGAAACAATTGGAGCTGGACGTACTGATACCGGTGTACATGCCAAACAATTGTATGTGCATTTTGATAGTGCGAATCCAATTTTAGTGGATAATCCTTACCGAGCACTGCAAGCTATTAATGCATTATTGCCTTTTGACATCTCCGTTAAGCGCATTATTGAAGTTGCCGAAGATTCCCATGCACGTTTTGATGCGAGCGAACGCTCGTATGAATACCACATTCATAGCAAGAAGAATCCTTTTTTGATCAATAAATCTTGGTTGCTACGTGATATTCCAGATATAGAGAAAATGAATGAAGCGGCAAGATTTTTATTAGGAACAAAAGATTTTGAATGTTTTAGCAAATCCAATACACAAGTGTTTACAAACATTTGCACCATCAAGGAAGCGCGTTGGGAACAAAATGGAGATCACTTTGTTTTTCACATTACGGCAGATCGGTTCTTACGCAATATGGTTCGAGCAATAGTGGGTACCTTATTGGAAATTGGCGTAAAAGGTAAACCGATTTCGTATATTCAGGAAGTATTGGAAAGCAAAAATCGTTCGAAAGCAGGGGTATCAGTTCCTGCTCATGGACTATATTTAACACGAGTAATTTATCCATACATTCAAGAAAAGTAAATTTTGAAACAAGATAAAATATCAGGTAAAGCCTACGACAGCAAATTATTGGGTCGTCTAGCCAAGTATATGCGCCCTTACAGAACCATTTTTTGGATTTCTGTGGTGCTGACCATCTTACTGGCTGCAGTCGCGCCAGCATTACCCATGCTGATTGAATATACTCTTGATAATTATATCTTGAATGGTCAATATGAAGGACTTAACACGATGCTGATCGTCATGATGGTCTTGCTGATTGCGCAGACTGTCGTTCGTTACTTCCACACGCTGATGACCAATACATTAGGGCAATCTGTAATCCGTGACATTCGTATTCAAGTTTTTGAGCATATTACCAATTTACGCCTAAAGTATTTTGACAACACTCCTATTGGACGCTTAATCACCCGAACGATATCCGATTTAGAGACTATAGCCAATATTTTCTCCGAGGGTTTAATTCAGATTATCGGAGATCTCCTGCAACTTGTCGTGATTTTAGGTGTCATGTTTTACACCGATTGGCGACTAACATTGATTATTCTTGTTCCAATGCCTTTAATGTTATGGGCAACGTATATCTTTAAGGAAGCCATGAAATCAGCTTTTCAGGATGTTCGCCTTTGGGTATCTAACCTGAATACCTTTCTGCAGGAACATATTTCGGGAATGGCCATAATTCAATATTTTGCACGTGAAGAACAGGAAATGCAAAAATTTGACGCGATCAACAAAGAGCATCGTAATGCCCATGTTCGTGCCAATTGGTATTTTTCTATCTTCTTTCCTGTATTGGAGATTATCATTGCCATCGCGACTGGTCTGTTGGTGTGGTATGGTTCAAAACAAGTCTTAGCCGATGTGATTTCCCCAGGGGTGGTAGTGGCTTTTTTGATGTATATCAATATGATTTTCCGACCTATTCGTGAGCTTATTGACAAATTCAATACTTTGCAAATGGGTATGGTGTCAGCCGAACGTATTTTTGATGTGTTGGATACCGATGAATTTACACCGAATACAGGAACATATAAACCTGAGCTTATTCGTGGCGAGATCGAATTCAAAAATGTTTGGTTCGCCTATAATGAGGAAAAATGGGTATTGAAAGATGTTAGCTTCAAAGTACAACCCGGCGAAACATTAGCTTTGGTTGGAGCTACAGGAGCAGGAAAATCTTCTACCATTAATATTCTAAGTCGTTTTTACGAAATCCAAAAAGGCCAAATATTATTGGACGGTGTAGATATTCGCGATTATGAGTTGACATTCTTGCGCAAGAATATTTCTACCGTTTTGCAAGATGTATTCTTGTTCTCTGATACAGTTAAAAATAATATCACGCTTCAAAACCCAAACATTACCGATGAAGAAATTATAGACGCAGCAAAACGTGTAGGCGCTTATGATTTTATTATGCGTTTGCCAGGAGGATTAGATTACAAAGTACAAGAACGCGGAGCAACGCTTTCTGCTGGGCAAGCACAATTGGTTTCTTTTATACGCGCACTAGTGCACGATCCACGTATTTTGATTTTAGATGAGGCGACTTCGTCAATAGATACAGAAACTGAATTAATGATTCAATCTGCTATAGACAATTTGATGGAAGGGAGAACGGCTATTGTTATTGCACATAGACTTTCTACTATTCAAAAGGCTGATAAAATCATTGTGCTGGAAAAAGGAGAAATTAAAGAAATCGGTTCTCACCAAGAATTGTTGGCAATGGATGGCCACTATAAAAAGCTGTACGATTTGCAGTTCGACTCTGCAGGAATTTAGTTTATTTCTGCGCTTAATTCCTAAATAAGTTTCCTATTTTTAATCTACGATTAAGGATTAAAACTTATTTGGGTCATATGTTTTCAAGAATCTTGCTTTTAACTTTCACTCTATGGGCTGTACATTTCACCTGCTTTGCACAGCAAAAATCTTTTAAGGTTTTTCAGCTTAATATATGGCACGAAGGTACCTCCGTACCAAAAGGCTATGATGCAATTGTGAACGAAATAATTGACAAGGACGCAGATGTTGTGTTGCTAAGTGAAGTAAACAACAAGGGCGGTGTGGATTTTGTCAGCACGCTTCTAAAAGATTTAAAAGAAAAGGGTCATACTTACAATGGCATATCGAACGAACCAACGGTTGACGTAGCCACGATTTCTAAGTATCCCATCCTTGAACAAAACACCCTTTACGACAAAGAAAATCGACAAGGTCAGGTTCTAAAAACCAAAATCAATATTCACAATCACCCTGCCATTTTTTACTCGGTGCATTTGGATTATACAAACTATGCGTGTTACCTTCCACGTGGCTACGATGGGGTAACTTGGAAAAAGATGGATAATCCCATCACCGGTGCACAAGAAATTTTAACAGCTAATCGAAAAAGCAAACGCGATGAAGCTATAGCTGATTTAATCGCTGATGCAGCCAAAGAATCAACAAAACACAGCATCATTATTGGAGGAGATTTTAATGAACCTTCACATTTGGATTGGATCGAAGCGAATAAGAATTTATACGATCGTCGTGGCGCTGTAGTGCCATGGGATTGTTCGGTGATGTTGTATGCCGCAGGGTATAAAGACGCATTCCGTATCCAATATCCGAATCCTCTCTCGCATCCTGGATTTACCTATCCTAGCTTTAATCCAGATGTACCCACTAGTAAGTTGGCATGGGCACCAGAAGCCGACGACCGCGACCGTATCGACTATATTTACTTCAAATCAACTAATAAAAAATTAAAACTTGAAGACATCAAAATAGTAGGTCCAGAATCCACTGTACGATACGCGCAGAAACAAGAGAAAGATAGCGAAGATAAATTTTTGTTGCCAAAAGGAGTTTGGCCTACGGATCATAAAGGTTTGTTAGCTACATTTAGCATAAAATAGTGAGATATGTCGACACGTTTTCACGATCAAAACAAAAGACTTTCGGATTTTCAAACAGAAGTTTTGGTCGTATGCCCTACTTGTGGTAAAAAAGCTATTGCTAAAGTTGATTATGAGTTGAAAAAGGCAATATTATTTTGTGAAATTTGTGGATTCAATAAGCAAATTCCAACAGAGGTTACTGTATTTGGAATAAATGGAAATTGGAATATAGCCGCGCACAGTTATTTTGGCGCACAGCTTTGGTTGCAACATCCTTTTAAAAATGATGTGTTCATAGCCTTCAACGCGGATCATTTAAATTATTTGGGACAATATATTGCAGCGGATCTTAGAGAACATAAAGACAGAACTGGTTTTACATTATTGGAGCGTTTACCCAAATTTTACCACGATGTCAAAAACCGCAAAGCTTTACTCGCAATAATTCAGAAATTGAAGAAAAAATAGAGGCCGTCATATCTTGGTTTTAACACCAAAAAACTCCCTCTATCACAATAATAAAAGGAGTTTTGAATTTGTGCCTAGCCTTCCCAATTTTGAGAGAGAATGCAGCTTGAAGACTAGGACTTTATATTTTAATGAAGGAGCTGATATACCTCACGCATGTAATTTGCTTCTTCTAGTGCGGACGTGAAATTATACCATTCTTCCTTTGTAAACGTGAAGAGAATTTCAAGAGCAGGAGTAGGTAAAAACATACGTTCTTCATCATCTGGAAAAGACAAAAACTCCTCATTTCCAACTTTTGCTCTAATTTCTTCTAAGAAAAATTGAAACTGTACTGCTGAAAAAGTCAACACATAAGATTTCTGCCACACATAATGAAATTTGCACTTACTACAGTAACTTATCGCGGTGTTTCCTTTGGTTGTAAGATTTACAGATTGACACATAATATTTTAATTAAAAGATGAGAGAAAAAATTATTTACATCGGTTTTTGACTAAAGAACACGCGACTACGCGTATAAGCTATTAGACCTACTACACCAATCAAAATCCAGAGAGCATCAACCATCATGATATCGATATATTGACTATTGACCGTATTCCAAATCCAATTGTTACTAACAAAGCCATTCACAACAGGTAAAGTAAGGGACAAAATACTACCAATTAACAGAGTTTCAAGATTAGTGCGTTTAATACTTTTACGTAAGGTATAGAACCAGCTTAACCCAAGCCAACTCCAGAAAAAAACATGATATATAAATGTTTGATCCGCTTGACCAGACCATTTGACCACGATGAATGTAAAGGCTGTCACGGGAAACATCGACAAGCAAATTGCCATAAAGAAATTTGCCATCCAACTATTAAATTTCCGCTTCCGCGGGAGCACATTATTCTTGTCACGCGCCACCAACCAAATCAAAATACCAGATGCAATCACTAAACAGCCCATTATTCCCAGGAGAAAATAAACTATTTTAAGTGGATAACCTCCATAATCACCATAATGCAGCCTATAGATTAGACTTTTAATTGTATCAATATAAGTTTGGTCACTATCAGGCGATTTGGAGAGCACAACCACCCCATCCGCTGCGCGCACATTCAATATACCCGATCCAGAAAAATTTTTCGTAAAGCGAGGGTCTAATTCCATTAGTATATGCATATTTTCATCGCCATAATTTTTGATAAACAAACGATGAATATGTGCATCAGGCCATTTTTGATTCGCCATAGCGATATATTCACTTATAGGTTGTATATGCTGCAAAGGTGAATACGTATACTCATATTTAAGTATTCGTGAATAGCCGAGATCTTCGTACATTTTGTCTGTATCGCCATTGTACAACAACTTACCAAAAGGAAGAGCCAATACAGCATTGATAATTAGAAAAATTCCAGTGACCGCATACAGAAATTGAAATGGAAAGCCAATCACGCCTAATGCCGTGTGCATATCCGTCCATACAGTTTTCCATTTGCTGAAAGGTCGGAAAATAAAAAAATTAGAAACAATCTTATCCCAATGCAATAGCAGCCCTGTAATCAAAGCAAACAAGAAGATGAAAGCTGTAATTCCTGAAATAAGATATCCAAATGGAGCTATTCCTACCCTAATAGGCACTTCGTTCAATTGTGCTAAGAAGTGTAAACGATACAAAAATTCTGCTAAATCATAACTTTTTGAGTACTCACCAGTCTCTTTAGTCACAAAGTCATAGTTGAAATATTTGGTATCGCCTCCTCCTCTTCTACCTTTTGCCTTTTTATTTTCTGCAGACTTTGATTTTGCTAAGCTTTGCTTATTCACCACAGAATCCACCGATGCACTCACATTCACATAAGAACGAGCTCCTCCTTGATATAAATAGAAGGCGATATCTCTTCCTTGAAGATTTATTTCACGAGATAATGAATCAAGCAATTTATCATAACTTTTACCATCGATTTTGTAAGCCGTGTAAGATGTGCCCTTTTGCCAAGCCGAAATCTCATCCCTAAAGAAGGAAAAAGAACCCGCAAAAAAGATTACATACAACAACACACAAATTATTATTCCGCTAATCGTATGTGTGTTAAAGTATATATTATAATTTCTGATATTCATAGGAGATCGGTTTTTAACGATTTAGTAAATAGGGAATAGCGAATAAAAGGGCTAATAGCAAATAGATCCCCCATATCTTCCATCCACTTTTGCAAAGGAATGCCAAAAGCAATAATATCGCCCACAAGATATAACCGGAGAATGCTGCAGTAATGATAATATATTCCTTTTTAAAAAAAGTTGTCAAGAATACATGAAAAGACAGCATAACAACATATCCTCCAATAAATCCAGCTGTAATTTTCAGAAAACGTTGAAAAGGAGAACTTAAATATTTCTTATTTGCGGGCATAATCAATTAAAAAATAACTCTACACTTAAACTAATCACAAAAACCACGAGTATATATTTCCACTGTACAATACCAAAGGGATACAAGAGTATCAGTAAACTAAAGGCTATCATGAGAAATGCGAAAAATGCGAAGAAAGATGACCCTAATCCTAAATCACTCAATAATAATACACCTGTAATTAGCAAAAGTAAACAACTTATAATCCTAGCTGTTTTTGAGTGATTTTTAACTTTTTCTAAGCAAGTGTTCTTCGAGACATGCTTCACTTTCTTGCTAGATGCATAGAAAGTAAAACATGCCAAAATTTGTATAGAAAATAATATGCTGTACATCTTATTAAAACTTGTAAATAATACCAATTCGCATATTTCTTCTTGCTTCGACGATGTAGGAATAGTAATCAACTCCTCCTTTTGCTTTGATAGCTGCACTCGCCGCACTAAATGACCCCGCAGTAAGTAGTTTTCTATTGTCTAATAAATTATTGACAACCAATGAAAGATTATATTTTCCGCGTTGATAACTAATCCCACCATCCGTACGCACATAATTCTTGAAATTAGCTTCTTTTGTGCTTCCCACCGCTCGGTCAAACATGGTTTGAACACTAGCAATTACTCCAGCACCTTTAAAGAATCCTTCACTAAGTCTATATGTCACCCATGTATTTGCGGTATGCTTGGCTGTATTCGGAGTAATATTACCAATAGTAGAGGCATCCGATGCCTTTGAAATTTTAGAATCTGTCAAAGCATAATTTGCATTAATGTTCAAACCTTTAGCAATCTCTCCCGTAATATCGACTTCAATACCTTTGGATGTTGTTTCTCCTAATTGCGCTTGAAAAGTTTGACCGTTGACAACATGGTTTGGATCAGGGTCAGTTACTAATGAGTTTTCTCTTGTAATATTATAAGCACTAATTGAAGAAACCCATTTTCCATTTGCCCATTCTTTTTTCAGT
Source organism: Sphingobacterium litopenaei (assembly GCF_014692495.1). Classification (GTDB taxonomy): domain Bacteria; phylum Bacteroidota; class Bacteroidia; order Sphingobacteriales; family Sphingobacteriaceae; genus Sphingobacterium; species Sphingobacterium litopenaei. The sequence goes on from NZ_JACOIJ010000016.1 coordinate 78,063, forward strand.
CCTACTTCTAAGTTATTTCCTCGGATAGGTTTAAAAGCATTGCCTTCCCAATCTGTTCCAGAAACAGGCACAAATGATTGGTCAAATAAAGAGTAAGCGGTAAATGATTTTAATATAGAATAGCTGATTCCGACTCTTGGACTCCAAACTTTGTCCGAAATATCCGCCCCTTGCGTTCGACCTGTAGTCGAAGCCTGCGTAAATCTTAAACCTAGAGATAAGCGAAACTTGTCATCCCAAAAACCTAGCTCGTCATGGGAATAAAACGACATATACTGAACAGAACTTACGTAATTAGAACCTCCTGCTCTTGTTCTCAAACTCTTAGAACGATCAATTGTAGGAAATACAGCTCCTGCAATACCATATTTTGGATCATAAACATTCAGAAACGGTGTTGGAATAGAATCTAATAAGGTTCGGAAATCTCCCCAAAACTTCTTATTGCCAAAATCTCCACCTATTAAAAGTCTATGTCTTACATTACCTGTAAATTCTTCTCCTGTAAGGGAGAACTGGCCAAATCTATTCTCTCCAGCTTCATCGGCAATACTATAATATCTTGGCATATCGCCATTTGCTTTCATATAATTAAGCCAAGTACTATTTGCAATCATTTCAAAATTGAAATAAGCTAATTGTCCATGTAATTTCCATCTATCGGATAGTTTGTGATCCAGATACACATAAGCACTATGATCTTTGATATGACTTGGCTCAAAAGATGGATCCCCATAGAAGAAATCATTGGAAATATCGGGATCAGCATATCCTTTTGGTGAAAAAACATAATTACCATTGGAAAGATAAGTTGATCCTTGATAAGTATATTCAAATGTCAGATTTGTAGCAGAATCGATAGCATATGTGATTACAGGTGCTATAGAAACTCTTTTGCTGTAATTATATTTGGTATGAAAATCTTTCTGCTGTGCAGCAGCATTAAATCTATACAGAACTTTTCCATTGGATGACAATTTACCGTCCAAATCTACCGCCCCACGGTACGTGTTAAAACTTCCCATATTGAAGGTTACAGAACCTTTATCATGACCAGAAGGTTTCTTAGTGACTACATTATAAAATCCTCCAGGCTCACCGTTTGCCAGCATAAAACCTGCTGGACCTTTGACAAACTCTATACGTTCAATGACAGAAGCGTCTTCAGCTGTTGGTCCCCAAGAGGCCTCTATGTTCATTCCATTTCTAAAAGCAGGAATTTTAGAACCACGCATACGCAAATTCGCATATTGATTGTCCCAATGCCCTTGACGTGTAGCACCACTGATATTTCGAGTTACACCATCAACAATATCAAAAACTTGTTGATCAGCCATCAAATCCGATGATATCACCTGAATATTTTGCGGCAATTCCAATATTGGAGTTGTCAATCGCAATGAGCCAGAAATGCTGTCTAACTTATAGTTTTGATAATATCGACCAAATACAGCCACTTCATCAATACTATTATTTTGGTATTCTAAAGTTAAATCTTTATGAGTTTGGGGGCTCGTTAAAGTAATTTTTTGATTAAAAGTTTTAAAACCAATTGCTCTAATCTCCAAATTGTTATCACTAGATTTAAGCTTAATCAGGTAATTTCCATCTCGATCCGAAACAGATTTAGTGTCACCAACAATTATGGTCGCGTTGGATACTTTTTCTCCCTCAGCTGTTTTAACGATACCTTGAAGAATGTATTCTTGCTGTTGGCCTTTTGCTAGAGAAATTAGGAATAAACAAAATACAGTTATGCTTATTTTAAGGGTTTTCATAAATATATCTTAGAATGTAATTAGTTGACAATTAAAAATGTTGTTGTGCCTTCCCAGGCGTATGTAAATGGTTTCCCGTTCCATTCTCCTTCTTTATTTTCCCCAAAAGATGCTTCAATGACGTAGTTGCCTTTCCACAACGTTGTGAAACTTATTTTTCCTTGTGGGTCTGTTTTAAAAGATTTAGACCAGCCTTCTTGACTCATCACCAATACTTCGGCATCCGCTAGAGGTTTTCCAGCTTTGATAACAATCGCTTCTACGGTATTTCCCACATCATATGTCTTGGGATTTACTTTTACATAGAAATTATTAATAATAGTTGGCAAAGTATTTCCAGACACTTGTATAAAAGCCAATGAAGAGAAGGCATACAGATTTGTTTTGCTTAAATCTTTACCTGCATGGTAGATAGATAAAACATAAATTCCGTTCTCTATCGGCGTAAATTCAGCGGTAAAATGATCTCCTGTAAGCATTTTTTGTACTTCAATCTGCTTGTGGGATGGTGTAGTAAGGATTAGTTTAAAATCTTTAACATCGGAATACCATTTGTCAATCGGTTCAATTTCTTGAGACGCATATTCGCCATAAAAGATCTTAACCTCTTGTTTGACATTCTTAACGCCTGTAGAGTTCGTTTCAATCCACAGTGCATGTGCCGAAGCGAACTGAACAGAAAGTAACGTAAGTAATAAAGTAAATAGACTTTTCATTGTTGATATAATTTAAATTTTAGTAATGCATTCTACGCGTAATCGAAATATCGATCACTTAAAAACTATAATCAACAAGTAAAAAAGGGTATACATCCAACATCGGATCGTGATGAATGCCATTCATAGCCCTCGAAAGGCTAAAGAAAAAAATCAAGTACGTATACTTTTTCATAATATGTTGATTAGATATTTTAAAACAATACCATCAACAGATTATGGAAGGGAGGGAATAATCAATCAGATTAAACTGATAATGCAATTTTTTCCTAAATTGCACTACCCTTCCATATCACTGTATCGGGAGGTGATCTTTTTAGATCAACTAATATCAGTTGCCGCTGATATTAGATTTTGCGTCATGCACGGATTGCCGTCCGATGCATGACGCTCATTTTTAATTTATCTTTATTTAGACTGATTAAAAACAAAACAAATATAGATGGAATTTTTTATCCTGCAAGATTTTTTAGGATTTAAATTTGTTAACATATAAAAAAAGGGCTTATTCGATCGTGCACTGCCCCCAAAAAGTTAGACACTTTCTGGGGGCATTTTTTATGGAAAGAAAAGTAAAATACAATTTAACATTTAAGAAGACTTGTATTGATTTATACTTTAAATCGTCACAATCAATATTAAGTATTAGCACGGAAAATAGTGTATCTAAAAGTACTCTGAGTCGATGGATTCAGGATTATGTAAAGTATGGCCTCA